>DASQML010000082.1:0-10434 GCA_035645515.1 Microvirga sp. | reverse complement strand
CGGGAGACGCGCCATCCAACGAACTCCTGCTTCGACATGCGATGCAGCAGCTTGCCGATCTTGCGCGGATTGGTGCCGCCAGCGGCATGCAGAACATCCCGAAGCCGTTCAGGCGGTACTGTCGCCGCAAAGCTGGCGAGTTCTCCGGCCGTGAACAGCCGATCTCCGACCGCAAAGGCGATAGCGTCGATCAGATCCTGAAGGTTTGCCCCACGGGGCTGGGGGGCTGCCAATCCTTGCCGCGCCAGGTCAGCCCGGAGGCCCTGAACCTCGGTGAGCAGCGCGTGCAGGAGTGCGTTGGTCTCAGCGGGGTTCATCAGCACAAAACCTTTTTTGTACAGCTTTTGCGAAGGAGAGTTTGGGCGCCCGGTCCGGGATTGAGCGGCCGAAATCTCGACCAGGCCCCTCGCTTGCAGAATTCACGCCCGAGAACGCTAATCTGCAAGAACGCGAAGATCGGATGGAGCCAGAATTCAAACTCCAGAACATTAATCTGGCTTCGCGAGAAATTTGGGATGCCCGCCGGTCCGTGATGGGATGGGCGAAGGATCGACCAACGCCCCCCCTGACGTGGTTCTCGTTCCCACCGTTCCGTCGTTCCACCCTTAGAAAAAGGGGTGGAACGAACGCGTAGAAACTTGGTCTGCGTTCCAAGTCTCGTTCCGCTGGAACGCTATGTTTTTCACGGGGTTGCGCCGAATCGTTCCAAAGCGTTCCAGCGCCTGCACCGAGATCTGGAACGTTCCACGTCTGGAACGCCGAAAAGCAGAGCGAAAATGCCTCGTTCCTAACCATAGGAAGCACCTGCTGTGTCGTGGTTGTAGCGGACCTTTTTGGCTGCAGCCTTGCCCTTTTCCGAAAGGATCGGAGTGCCGCGTTCTTTGGTGACGAGCTTCTCGCTGCGCAGGGTTTCCACGATCCGGAACGCTTTGGATTTCTGTGGCGCTCCCTTGGGTGTGCGCCAGCGAAGCCGTTCGGCTATGGCTGCGTAGGTGAGGCCGTTCTCATTCTCCAGCAGAGCGAGCAACACAGCATCCTCGTCGCTGCGTTGCTGTGATGCCTTGGCCCGTTGCTCACTGTCCGAGAGCGCCTTGGCTACCACTGTGGGAATGTTGCGCCCCTTGCTGTCCTTGAGGCTATCGGCGGTGACCGAACACAGCTCGAACGGCATAGGGTCGAAGTCCGGGCCGCGAAACTTCCCCTGCCAGTGCACAGCCGTTGTCGTGCCGTTGCGTGCGCAGGTCAGGTTCCCGTCCACCTCGTTAAGGAATGCTCCACCACCACGAGGTAAGAGGTTATCGGATGCTGCGTTCTTCACGGGATGGCAGAGCACCAACACGGTCGGGCCGCCTGGTAGAAGCGTCAGCTTCCGAAGACGGCGAGCGTGTGCTCCTGCTTGTGTGTTGTCGTTCTCCGAGTCGCCGAAGAAGTACGCCGCGCTTGTATCGAGGATGACGAGCGCAACGCCTCCATACGCCGTGATCTCCGTGCGCACCCGCTCCTCAATCTCATCGAGGTTGAACACGCCCGGGATGAAGAGCACGTCGATGGCGCCGGGATCGAAGCCCATGCTTTCACCCATGGCAATCCAGCGCATACGAACGTCGTCGGGGTTCTCGCCCGCGAAGTAGAGAACCGTTCCCCGTTCGAGCATCCTGCCAGCTACAGGCCGTCCTAATGAGGTCGATGCGGCGAGCAGCAAGGCAATCGCGGTTTTGCCGCCGCCTGTCTGCCCGGTCAGTGAGTAGCAGTACCTGCGTTGCAGAACACCGTCCCACAGGTAATCCGGCGGCACGAAGCCCGAGATAAAGTCCGCACTGGATTGAACAAGGGGCGGTACTGGCGCGCCGTGTTCTGCGCGCCAGTCGAGATCCGCGTTGGAGGCAATGCGAGGATCAATTAGGCGCATGAACGGGCTCCCTTTTGACGCTCCATCTCATCGCGCCATCGGACCAAAACCCGCCAGGACTCGCGCATATGCTCGTGCGCATGACGTGCATACCGAGAGGCTCCATAAGTGTCGCCCACTGCGGTTGCTCGGGCTGCCAGGTCGGCAAACTCGGAAATCATGATGAGGTGCTGCGCATAATCGCGCTGGGCTGCCTCTACAGGGCTCAAGCGGGGGAGATTGCGAGCGTCCGTCATCGGTCAGCCCTCCCCGTTTCGAAGGCCAGCGACGGCCATCTCTATGCGGCTTCCATCTCGATGCCGAGCAGCCGACGCAGCGATGCTGTCGGGACCATGATCTTATTCCCGATCCGATAGGCGCCCGGGATCTCTCCCTTCGCGTAGAGCTTGTAGGCGGTGTTCCGGCCGCACCCGAGCGCCCTAGCTGCCGTCGGCCAAAGCGGAACGCGCAGCTCCGTCATCACGGCTTTCTTGGTCTCATAATCCATTTCAACACCTCACCCTTAATTTCTGACGGCATACCTCAACAGATATTGGGCGAGAATAATCCCTTGTAAAGCCTTTCCTGCTGAGATATCCCAGCATATATTGGAAGAAGGAGGCGGGGATGTCTGAGACAGAGGGGAAAAAGCGTGGCCGGCCCGCGAAATACCCGGGTGAAGGCAAACGCACCACGCACACATTCCGCATCCGTGAAGCGACGCGTCAGAAGCTCATTCAGGCGGCAGCAGCGTCAGGCAGATCCGTCAGCGAGGAAATCGAGTGGAGAGTGGAACGCTCCTTCGATCAGGACGAAATCATGTCCGTGCACCTGAAGGTCATAGAGGAGAACTCACAGCTCCAGATCGAGAACCTTGAGCTCCAGGCAGAGGTGGAGAGGCTGAAGAGCGCGGGCCCCGATACTTCGGACCTTGAGGCCATTGTCGAGCGAGCTGTTGCCCGGGCGCTGGAGCGTGTTCTCGGCCCGAAGGACCAGGAGCCCGAACAGCCCCAGCCCGCTACTGATCTGCCAAGCCGGGAAAGGATGGTTTTGGAGCTCCTGATAGCGGGAGCATCCAACAGGGAAATTGCCCACAAGCTCGGGATTACTCGCGATGCCCTGAAAGCCGAAATCGTAGCCATCATGAAAAAGATAAAGGTTCGTGATCAAGCCCAGGCGATCGCCTGGGCAAGGCAACACTTAAAGCCCGCCAACGACTTCATGCACGAGGCGCACCAGTATCAATCGGCGCCGAAAACGGCACATAAGGCGCGTTCGCCAGCCAAAACCAAGGCCTAGTGTTCGCAAGTATTGGAGCCTCAGTCGCGAGGCCTGCGAGAGCGGGTTAGACTGAGGCTCTACTGACCTTTCGCCACAACCTGTGGCGAAACCTTCCGAATACACTCAAACGACACATTATCCGGTTCCATAAAGGGCCTTCTGCGAATTACGATCTCCCAGTTCTGCTCCCTCAGCTAGGCCTAGAGATGCGCGAGATCCTGTCCACTCCTCGGCTCCTTCTCAGGGAGATCGCCCCAGCTGACCTCCCCGGCCTCCATCGCATCTATAGCGACCCGGTGTGCATGCAGTTCTACCCCGCGCCAAAGTCGTATCCTGAAACCCAGGCATGGTTTCAGGAGCTTGCCTTTGACAGCTACACAAAGAACGGGTTCGGCCTCTGGGCTGTTCTCAACAGAGACACAGGGGATCTGATCGGGGATTGCGGTCTCACCCTCCAGACTACGCCTGCCGGCCAGGAGCCAGAGGTAGGTTATCATCTCTGGCGCGAGTTCTGGCACCAAGGCTTGGCGACGGAAGCTGCCAGCGCCTGTATCCGCTACGGGCTAGACACTCTCCGGATGCCTCGGGTGGTAAGCATCACCAGCCCTGAAAACCTGCCTTCTCAAAGGGTGGCCGAGAAGGTTCACCAGAGGCGGGAGGTGTTCACGAGAACCAGCCGAGCCACTGGGCAAGAGGTCCTTCGGTATCTCTATATCACTGACGCTGACACCTAATTCCATAAACGGGCTTATCGGAAGTTCGCGGCGCCGTTTCATGCGCGTGATGGTGGCGACAACCATCTGGGGACCATCCTCGAACCGATGAATCGGTATCGAGGAAATATCATGAACGAAACAGCTTGGTCCTTCCTTGCGGAGGTTTTGAAGGAGGGGTTAACTCGTGCTCTAGGGTACGTTCTTATAAAGAGCCTTAAAGGGCTGGGGGGCCTTAGAGTGCGAAGGATCAACATTTCCAGGGCAACGGCTATCAGAATGATCTTGGCCGGTCTGATCTTGCTCGCTTTCGTGTGGACCCTCGGAGATCATATCGATTACCTCACCAAGAACGGGTGGAATCAGAGATCCTTTATTGGACATTTCTTAATCGATGGCTGGGCGTCGTTCTTAGCCCTGCTGCTCATTATTTTCGGGACTTATAAAGCCTTTCTGTGTCCTCACAGATCTCGAGCAAGCTCCAATTCCGATTGATAGGACGAGAGCCTTTTCCGTCACACTGCTTCGTATCCTAAATAATCGCGTTCAAGCATAAGAGTCAGGCTTCAGGCCGCTGTCATGAAGGGCGATCACGAGATTGAGCAACTGCCCGCGATCTTGAGCGGCGGCGGCATCCCGCCCAAAATCAACCATGACTTTTATGAACCGATCTCCAGTGTCTAGCTCGGCTTTCATAGACGTGGCCTCCTTAACAGCGTCGGGATGATTGAAACCTCGATAGAGCATCAAGAAGAACATCACATGGAGCATCGTCCGATCATCGAGGCTAGTTTCCACTAGATGCGACCGGAGCTTTTCGGCCTCATTGAAAAGTCCCCAAAGCATATGGATCTCAAGGGCCTGAACCATGTCCTCCTTGAGCTGGAATCCCAGCCTCGGCCAAGCGTCCTTGAGGATTTCACGCTCCTCTTCCATCAGAGCATGAGCTGCTTCGAGCCTTCTCATGCTCCATTCCCCGGCCTCATCCACCGTTTTCCGATAGGAAGGCGAGAAGCGGTAACGCAAAGCGTGCCTCACCCGCAAAAACAGGGATCTTGAGGGGAGCTGCGGAAGCGTTTGCAGGTTCATAAGCGTTTATCATCCTCCCGATGCCGTTGCACCGGACAGTGATGCAAACTGCCTTGGATATGAAGAGAAGGGCAAGGCGCCCCTCCCATTACCCTTCGATTGTAATCTTGATGGCCGAGATATCGACCCCAAGGGTAGTAGCAAGGCGGCGCTTGGCCTCGGCAATGGTCAGGGGGGCTTCCTCGACCGAGCTCGCCTGGACAGTCTCCTTCTCGGTCCGCTCCTCTGCGTCCTCCGCGTGGCTGTCGTCCTCGTCATCGGCCTCGCTCCCGCTCAGGATCGCGGACATATCAATCGGGACCGTTTTGATGGGCTTGAACTCAAGACCTGCACCAGCCCCGACCAAAGTGACGGGCAGCTTCTGCTCCTTCTCGTAGAGCGACACCCACACTCCGCGCCCGACCGGGATCGAGTGCCCAGCATCAATTCTCGCCTTGTAAGCCCGGTTGAAGCGGTCGCGGATGTTGTCGCCGTCCATCAGGTGAATTTTGGCAAAGCGCGGGTTCTCTTTGTCGTTCACCGACACCGCAACCACATCATCGACCTCATCCAGAGTGCGCCAAGCGGTGTCGTCCTTGACGCGCGGGAAGGCGATCCAGGTGTCCTGTGTGGTCCGGATGGAGACGACCTTCGAGACATTGCCTCTCGTGATGCGGCGGACGCTCGACTTTCCACTCCGGGCGACCTTCTCGACCTTCCAACCGTCCGCCTCTAATGCGTCGATGGCGGCTTTCCGCAAGAACTGCCGCATTGGCAGTTTTTTAGGTGTTGTGTTGATGTTCGTCATGCTTGTTCCCTTTGTCTTTCGCTCGGCCCGCCCGAGATACGGGCAAGAGATACAGGACTTTCGGAACAAGTCAAAATAAAATTTAAAAAACCATAAAAGAACTGCACAGCAAAAAACAAACCTTAAAAGAACAATGTTTCATACTTTGTGGAGTATGGCTCTGCTTTGCTCTCACCCGCCTCGGCTTTGCCGAATGCCCTGCAGCAGACGGTCCAATGCCGCCTCCAGCTTTGGGTTTGACTCTAAGGCCACTGGAGGAAGGCCGCATTTCTTCATCTGGTGTCCCATAGGCACTGTCATTTTGAGAGCTTCGCTCCCTTTGGGACACTTTGCGCGGGAAGCCACAGGGGAAGGCTGGGACGGCCTCCGAGCGTTTCCAGCCGGGATAGACCGCCTATCTCCAGGATCGACGCCACGAGCCGCCGCTGCACGCCTGTTGGCTGCCAGGAAGGCAGGGGCATAGGTGTTGCCAAACACGAACAGGATCGGCTTCCGACGAAGGCCATCCTCCGTCGCCTTGTAGCGAGAGCCGGAGGCAAGGGCTCGGTCTAGGAACCCCACCTCCTCGAGCACGCGGATGGCGCTCCGGATCTGACGCTCGGTCAGGTCGAGATCCGGATGCTCTGTCAGGGCGCGGCGATCGAGCGGAAAGCTCTCGACAATCCGGCCGGGTGCGGAGTGATAGCGGGCAATGAAGACGGCCAGGGTGAAGGCTGCCTCCCGGTTCCTGTAGGGCACCAGGGCGGCCGCGAGACGGTCCCTAATCTCGTTTGGCAGACGGTATCCCCTCCCCGGCTGGGATGGGGTGAACGGCCGGCGCACCCGCCTCATCCTCTGCCTCATGGGCAGGACAAGCGGGAGCCGGGATTGAACGGCATACATACTCAGCCCTCATCGGGCCGCGTCCATGCAAGGACCCATCACGAGATGAATCCTTTTTAGGCAAGCCGGGAGTGTTCGGAGTCCTTGCGTTCTCCGTCGAGATGTGAGACTTTCGCTGCTGTCGGGCGACGAAAGTCCCTATGAATTCCCAAACCCTCGGCAGAGTTGGCGCTCTCCGGGGGTTTCGCTTGTCTAGGTCACTGTCGCGGCGTGTTGCTCCTCAAGTGACGGTCGAATCCTCTAAATCAGATCCGGCCAAGGTGGCATGACGCCTTGAGCGCCTTGCTAAGTCAATGTTGGCCTCGCTCCTGGTGTCCTGATAACCACTAGATATCGGACACCAGAACGAAGAAACCCTTACCTCACAACAGTTCGGCAGTGTGCACAGATAAACATGGTCACATGTGCGCCTGTTATCATGCTATCATGCTCGCGCAATCGGCGGCTCTCCATACTTCTCGAAAACCATGTTCAGCGCCTCAGCAAGGAGAGCGGCTTGTGACCTGTTCTGCTTCACGGCGAGGATAGCGAACTGCTGACGCACTGCCGGATCGAAATAGGCCGAGATGATCACCTTACCCTTGCGGCTTGGAGGCACAACTGAAGCGCCCTGCGTCCGGATCTCTGCTTCCGGCTCAATGATTGCCGGCTTAGGGGCTGCCGTCTTCAATTCCTTCAGGCCTGCAGCAAAACGATTGCTCATATGCTCATTCTCTTTTGTGTACTTGATCACGAATTCACGTGGCCACTTGAGGCCATGGCAACAGGTGCGCTCTCAAGCACCTTCGCTTGTGCAACGTCGATCATGTGGACTTGCTCACCTGCGGACATGCTCAGTTGATCACATGTCCATTGATGGAGCTGCTGCACCTCTGCAGCCGCCTTACCTGTCGGCTCACATTCCTGCGCAACCTGTCCAGTGATCAGGCACCGATTGAAGGCGACCCGATCACCAAGACGAACAGGACATACAGGCAGCTTTAGCCCTCCTTCGATCATCTCCGCCGCCTCGTCTGCGACTGTGCCATGAGGCTGGACGCTGTTCAGGACGGCAAAGGAGGGGACCTGCACGAGCTTCAGGAGATCGACCGTCTTGCGCATGGCGCGAAGATCCATGATGGACGGCTGACAGGGAACGAGAACGAGATCTGACAACCGAGCAGCTTCGAGGGCCGTGCTCTCGGCATGCGGAGCCGTGTCGAGGATCACGACATCGGCGCCAATGTCCCGGGTGTGCTCAATGACCTTGGCGAGCCGGGCAGGCTGAATGCTCTCGACATAGGGCATCTCGATTTCTCGGGCATCGTGCCACTCGGAGGCGGAGGCCTGCGGATCGAGATCCAAGACAACGACATTCTTCCCTGCTTGCCAGAAGGCGGTAGCCAGGTGGAGGGCGACGGTCGTTTTCCCGACACCGCCCTTCTGGTTGATCAGCGAGATTGTGCGCATGGTTAGCTCCTCACATGCGCACATCTGACCATGTGGGAGTTAACGTTTGATTACTCTGCCCTTACAGCCACAGAGTCTGTAACTCCTCACTGATGTCGGGAATGTCTGCCAGGGCGGTGTTCTGCGCCCTCTTGGCTGCCCAGTACTCTTTCCAGGCCTGCCGTCTCTGTTCGGGCGTGGCGACCCGGCTGTATCGTCCGCCCTTCCAATTGCCGTTGCGTTCCCCGCGAGGCGCACCGCTCCCAGGCGCGCCACCATGGAGGCGGCATCGGCGCTTGCCTGGAGCCGGAGAGCGCCTGCACGGCTCGCCTAAGCGGGTTCTCGCGCCACATTGCCGGGTTTCGGCTTCATCCATGGGGTTGATCCGAACTTTCTTCTGAATTTCGCGGCGACGCGCGTTCTTGGAGGCGCACCGGTCCATGCTTCGTGCCCGGAGAGGTTTCGAATGCCCCCCGGGTGCGGTCGGTCCCGGCGCTTCAGGAGCCGACCGCTTGCAGCGAAGGGAGGGCACTGCAATCACTGGAGGGCTTCTCCGCGGCGTTGAATGAAGCCTTTCGCTTCTTCCCTGGCCTTGGCTATCTGCTGCCGTTGGATAGCGAGCTCTGCCTCGATTTCTTCATCTGTCGCACCATGGCGAGAGAGGATCCGGGCTGTTTCCTGAAGTCTCTCCTCCGTGATCTCATCGAAGCAAGCCTCAAGGTCGGCAAAGGACTTGATCTTGAACATGATCATTCGCGCCCCTCTCGTATGGCTGTGAGGTGTTCCTCGATGGCAGTCAGGCGCTGGTCCGTTTTGCGGTGCTCCGCCCTAAAATCCTCGTGAAGAGCTTTGCCCGTGGCCGCGATCATTCCGAAGATCAGGTTGGATGCCTGCTTGGTGAACCCGATCCGATCTTGAGCGCCGGGGGCCTCTTTCTCTCTCTCGGCAAGGCGGTCGAAGATATCGAGCATCTTCTTCTCAAAGGCCTCGTCATCCATGGCGCAGCCCTCAGTAGGTCACGCCGGAGACGTAGGCGACGGCGGCCGGGGTGCGCATCTGCCAGCGGATCGTGCGCACCGCCTTGAGGCCCAGAAGGTTGTTCTGGAAGAGGCTCACCAGCTCGGCGGGGCCGTCGGCCGGATCGCTATCCATTTGAAGGGCCGCTTCTCTGGTAGAGCCCAGCTCAACGCCGCCCTCAGCGAGGAGGAGTTCAGATGCCTCCACAAGGGTGATCTGGTTTCCGGCGCTGGCGGAGACCAGGACCGGGATACCCCAGATGTCGCCGCCCGTGAGGTTCACGTTCGGGAACACCCGCTCGCCATTGGTGCCCTTGAGTGTTGCCAGGTGCAGGGCCGTGCTGGGCTTCATGATGAAGTACGGGAACAGAAGCTCGATGCCGGCCGCCTGAAGGGCTGCGACGAGCGCCTTCAGATCGGCTTCCACCTCGGCGCCACCGGTGCCGCTGGACGGAACGTTGACCGCATCATGCGTGATCGATGCCGGGTTGTCGTACGGTACTTCGGCAATCGACGGATCGAGGAGCTGCTCGTCGGTGAACTGGGCGATGGACGCTACCAGATCACGCTGGATCAGAGCCTCGGCTGATGGCTCCGAAGATTTCGCCATCTCCTCGGAAATGACCACGATGCCCCCGACCTTGGCGTATTCGAAGGTCTGCATGTCCAGATCGAGTTTGCCGACCGGAATAGGACGGCCCTCTCCCACCCAGCCGGCCCTTGAGCCTGCGGTCTGCTGGGTAACTCTGACGCGGAACGGGATACGCCGAAACCCGCGCATCCGGCCCAGGACGGTTGCGGGCCTCACAAGCTCCAGGAATTCCGACGCATAGCCTTGGAGGGGATTGAGCGGAGCGCCCCAGCCATCGGTGAGGCCCGCAGGGACTGCCGCTTTGCGGATCACATCCAGGTGCTTGGAGTGCGGCCAGCGGGTTGCTAGTATTTCCTCAGCTTCTTCCCTCGACCCCCGAGACAGCGCCTTAGCAATGGCCAATTGAACGAAGGCCATTGCCTTCGAATGAGACTCGTATTGGCTGGTTAGGTTAGCTAAACGATCCAACTCTGTGTTCCTATGGTGGCGGAATATCTAGTTGGATATTTTATCGTTACTCGATCTTATCTCAATCTAGTAGGAGGGTTTGCGGATTTTAAACTCGCAAACTTGCAGGTTCTACTTTCCAGACGATTCCGCCTCTTTCGATCGCCATTCGGGAGACGCGCCATCCAACGAACTCCTGCTTCGACATGCGATGCAGCAGCTTGCCGATCTTGCGCGGATTGGTGCCGCCAGCGGCATGCAGAACATCCCGAAGCCGTTCAGGCGGTACTGTCGCCGCAAAGCTGGCGAGT
>DASQML010000081.1:0-28465 GCA_035645515.1 Microvirga sp. | reverse complement strand
GCGTAGGCCAGGGCCGAACAGGACGAGCGTGGTCAAGATGAACTGGAGGTACCAGCTTTCCCGGTGACCGAGGGTGTCCATGACCCACTCGTGGACACCCGGGATGAAATGCGAGCCCATCTCAAGGGTAAACACGGGCAGAGTGAGGATGGCCGCAATCGTGAGCGAGCGTCTCAAGCCCGCAATCTCGGCCTCGCGCGCGGCGCGCTCGCGGTCCTGCCGGTCTGCATCCTGACGGACTTCCGCGGCGTCGTAGCCGGACGCGCCAATGGCCTCGATCATCCGGCGGACTACGTCCGTGCCCCCAAGGTATTGGACCGAAGCCCTTTCCGTGGCGAGGTTCACATGGGCTTCGACCACGCCGGGCACGCGCTTGAGCGCCTTTTCCACCCGCGCCACGCAGGAGGCACAGGTCATGCCGTCGATTGTCAGGTCCACATGATGCTCGGCGGGCGCATAGCCCGCTGCCCGGATCGCCTCGGCGACCGCCTGGGGGTCAGCCTTACCGGAAACGAAGGAGACATGCGCCCGCTCCGTCGCCAGGTTCACGGTGGCGGCGGTCACCCCCTCGACAGATTTGATGGCCTTTTCGACGCGCCCGACGCAGGAGGCGCAGTTCATGCCCTCGACTGCGATGTCGAAACTGTCGCTGAAGGTCGAGCGATTGGAGGCAGCCATGCGGAATCTCCTGATCCATCATATGGTGTCAGGGTGTAAGCCTTCCCATTATGGGAAGGTCAAGCCGCCCTTTCGTGCTTGCGCGGAACAGGAACCATGGCCGATGATGGGGCATTGATCCGACACGTTTGCACCATAGGTCGCGACACACAAACCCTGCATGCTCTATTCCAAGATCATGCATGTTCATGTTCCCCCTTGTCCAAGCCGGTACTGACCTTTGAAGCACAACGATCATCACGGGCGCCCTTTTCGGATCCTCACCTATAACGTTCACCGCTGGCTAGGAACCGACAGAAAGATCTCGCCGACACGGATTGCCGAGGTCATCGCCTCCTGCGAGGCCGATATCGTCGCGCTCCAGGAGGTTCGGATGGGCCGCGACCGTCCAGGGGAGGTCGACCAGGCTGCAAGCGTGGCGGAGAAGTTGGGCATGGAACTGCATTTCCAGCCCACGATCCGCATCCTGGGCGAACAATACGGCATTGCCGTTCTCACCCGGCATCCAACCCGCCTGGTGAAATCGGGACGCCTGCCGACTCAATCCCCTAAGCCGTCCTTCGAGAAGCGCTGCGCCCTTTGGGTCTGCACGGAGATCGGTGGGCAGAAGGTCAACGTCATCAATGCCCATCTCTCCCTGCGCTCTGGCGAACGAAGGGCCCAGGCTGCCGCCCTCGTGGGATCGGATTGGATGGGCCATCCGGATTGCGCTGACCCGGCCATTCTGCTGGGGGATTTCAACGCGCCGCCTTATTCGCGTTCCTACCGTATGATCGCCAACCGCCTGCGGGATGCACAGCTCTCGAACTCTCACGGTCAGCCGCAGCCGACGTTTCACACCCGGGCGCCCGTGCTGCGCCTCGACCATGTGTTCGTCACGAAATCGGTCGAGGTCGTGAACGCGGCCCCGGTGCGGAATACCCTGACGCGAGTTGCCTCCGATCATTTTCCACTTCTGGCTGAACTGCGGGTGCGTCGTCCCGTAAGGACGGAAGGGCTTGAGCAGAAGCAGAGACTGGAGGGACACCTGGTGGCATCCGGGCATAATCCTGCCTCAAATTGATATAACATTATGATTATTCTTTTGTGGCAGCTTGAAACTCGGTCAGGCTGCTCATTATACGTCACGAAGTTACGTTGATTCCCCTGGGGGCAGGGAACAGGAATCGAGAGTGATGAAGCTCTATTACAGCCCCGGCGCAAGTTCGCTTGCTCCCCATATCATTGCCTGTGAAGCCGGTCTCGACATCGAGTTCGATCGCGTTGATCTGAACACGCAGACGACTTCCTCGGGGGCGCTCTTTCAAAAGATCAATCCCAAGGGCCACGTACCGGCCCTTGCCCTGTGCAACGGCGAGGTGCTGACGGAGATTTCCGTCATTCTGGAATACATGGCCGACCGCGTGCCGGATCGCCGCCTGCTGCCGGAACTGGGCAGCCTTGCACGCTACCGCGTGCAGGAATGGGTCGGGTTCATCAGCACTGAGCTGCACAAGGGGTTCGACCCCCTCTGGGACGGGATGATGCCCGATGCCGCCCGGCGCCTGGCCATCCGCTACCTTCAGCGCCGGATCGCCTATCTCGACAGCTGTCTCCAGGGAAAGACCTATCTGGTGGGCGAGCATTTCACGGTTGCGGATGCCTATTGCTTCACGGTCCTGAACTGGGCCCGGTTTCATCGGATAGACCTGTCGGAACATACGGCGGTCCAGGCCTTCATGCAGGAGGTCGCCCACCGCCCGATGGTTCGCACCGCCATGGAAGCGGAAGGGCTGATGCAAGCAGCCTAAAAATAACAGGAGGGGGCGGGGTCGGGCTAACCGCTTGGCGGCTCTTGCGTTCTTGCCGGAGGGCGGCTAGGCACCCATTGCCATGCTTCCATTGTCCGTCTTCATCATCGCTAAGAACGAGGCCGATCGGATCGGGGCCACGATCCGCGCCGTTCGCGATCTGACGGACGACCTGATCGTGATCGATTCCGGCTCGACCGACGGCACGCAGGGAGTGGCCGAGGAACTCGGTGCCCGAGTGATCTTCAATCCATGGCCGGGCTATGGCCTGCAGAAGCGGTTCGGCGAGGACCAGTGCCGCCACGAATGGATCCTCAACATCGATGCAGATGAGGAACTGTCGCCCGCCCTCCGGGAGGAGATCAAAGCTCTCTTCGCCCATGGGGAGCCTCCATACAGGGCCTATGGCATCCCGATCGCGGAGATTTATCCGGGAGAGTCTGAGCCGCATCCGCTGGCCTATCGGATCGCTCCCGTGCGGCTCTATCACAAGGATGCGGGACGATACTCGACCTCGCTGGTCCACGACCGGGTGGAGCTGAAGCCGGGGACGACGGTCGGCAAGCTCAAGGGGCTCGTTCACCACCGGTCGATCCGCTCGCTCGGCGACCAGATCTCCAAGCTCAACTTCTATACGGACCAGCTCGCCCTCGATCTTGAGGTGAGAGGGGTCTCCATCCCGACCTGGCGGGTCTATTTCGAGTTTCCCGCCGCCTTCATCAAGGCCTATTTCGGGCGCCTACATTTCCTGCGGGGCACATACGGCTTCCTGATCGCCATGAACTATGCCATCTGGCGTCATCTGCGCCTGGCGAAGCACTATGAGAAGAAGCGCCTGAACGCCCTGGCGAAGGCGACCAGGATCGAGCGGACCTGATCGCCTGCCTCGCCGCCTCAAAGTGCGGCGACGACCTGGATCTCGAGCGCATAATCCGGATCGGCCAGCCTGGCCTGAACACAGGCGCGGGCAGGAGCGTGCCCCGGCACCACCCACGCATCCCACACCGCGTTCATCTCGTCGTAGGAAGCCATGTCGGTCAGCCAGATCGTAGCCTGCAGAAGCTTGGACTTGTCGCTCCCGATCTCGGTCAGCGACTGCTCGATCTGCGCCAGCACGTCCCGGGTCTGGTCTGCCACGGACTGGCCCAGGCTCGTCTCCGGCACGTAACCGGAGAAATAGGCCGTGCTGTGGTGAATCACGAGGTCGCTGTACCGGGCGGCAACGCCGATCCGCTTGATGTCTGCCATGGAAGGCTCCTGTCTCTCTGGACTGCCCGGCCTCCTATCATAGGGCAAGTCCATGGCCCAGGTTCAAGGCCGGCTTTCAAGAGGGACAGATCCGCTTTTTGGCCTTGACGAAGACCGCCTGTTCGCGTCTATTGCGCCTCCTGCGAAGCAGGGTTGTTGCAACCGTGCTTTATCGCGAACGGAGACGTGGCCGAGAGGCTGAAGGCACTCGTTTGCTAAATGAGCATACCCCAAAAGGGTATCGAGGGTTCGAATCCCTCCGTCTCCGCCATTCATCCTTCCTGGACATAAAATTTTACCGGCTCATGAGCCGACCGGGCTTGAGCCTGGGCTATTGCGAATTGCTTCCCATCCGCATTCGGCAGCATTCGGCACCGCGATCCTGCGATTCGTGCCGATTCTGTGTCTCTGCAAGTATAGAGGTTGGATAGATCCACAGGATTATCTGATCAGGCAGTATGATCTCAGATGTTCGCGTTAAGTGACCAGCATGCTGACTTAAAGCTGAATAAACGCTCTGTTAATCTCTTGTTCATGAGCCGGCCGTCTGTGCCAAAAATTCCGCAGATTCATTTGATGACATGAAACTACTTCCTGAAATCCGGGTTTACTGATCAGCGGGCCAGGAGCCCGGGAAGTGAATTCAGGAGAAATTCCATGTCGAAGAAGCTCGTTCTTGCTGGTGCCATGCTTGCAGCCCTCGCCCCTGCAGCCGCCTTCGCTCAGTCCGGCGGCGCTGCCGCGGGTGCTGCTACGGGCGCAGTCGGCGGTGCGATCGTGGGCGGCCCCGTTGGCGCTGCGGTGGGTGGCGTGACGGGCGCCATCGTCGGCGGTATCGCCGATCAGCAGCAGCCGGAGTTCCGTACCTATGTGACCACCCAGAAGGTACCGTCCTACACCTACAAGGAAGAGGTGCGAGTCGGCGCGGTTCTGCCGGAAGCCGGTGTGACCTATTACGAGGTTCCGGCCCAGTACAAGGTGAAGGGCTACAAGTACACGGTCGTGAACAACACGCCGGTGCTGGTCGAGCCGAGCAGCCGCAAGATCGTGCAGGTCATTCGCTAAGCGAGATCCTGTTGAGGAGGAACGGGGCGGCCCAGACGGCCGCCCCTTCTTCATGCGCGGGGTTGGCATGAGACCCGAATGCCTGGAGTGCCGCTCACTCGAGCGCCGCATCCATCGAAAGGTGATATGCTGCCCAGATCGCCGCCTGGGCCCGGTTGTGGACGCCGATTTTCCTGAGAATCGTCTTGACGTGGACTTTCACGGTCGCTTCAGCCACATCGAGCCTGCGCGCGATGACTTTGTTGGGGGCACCTTCCTTCAGCAGCGTCAGCACCTCGATCTCCCGGTTCGACAAGGGACGCTGTGGGGCCGCACCAACGAGCTTCTCGTGGCTGGGCATGAGCGGATAATCCATGCAGCGCAAATGGCTGCTTTCGATCATCGTCACGACAAGCTCCGACGGAACCACGACCTCTCCCAGCATGACCAGTTCAATCGAGCGGATGAGAACCTCGCGGCAGCAGGTCGTGAGGCAAAATCCGTCCGCGCCTGCGAGTCGGGCCGCAGCCACCGCGTCAACATCGAAATGATCGGCAAGAACGATCGCGCGCGCTGCAGGATGCCGCGCCTTCAATTCCGCCAACAGGTCCAGGAGACCATGAGGACAATAGTTCCTGTCGATGACGAGGAGATCTGCTGCCGCACTGTCGTAAGCCGCAGCCTGAGAGGCATTCTGAATTGCTGACTCCGTCAGGACGAAATGCGTTCCATCGAAGATCTGTTCAAGGCCCCTGCGAAGGAGGGCGGTGGCATAAACGTGCACTCTGGTCATGCGTGGTCCCGCAGCGTTCGCGGCAGGTCGAGGGGCGAGGTGAGAAGCGCGATCAAGCAACATGAGTATTGTCCCGTTCTCAAAAATGAAGATGTTGTCTGCGTCTCCGGCTCAATCATCACTGGATGACATAGACGATCTGGCGTGAGGCTGCGTCGACGATGGCCCTGCGCCCCTGAACGATCGCGTAGCGGTAGGACTCGTGCCTTGGGATCCGATGGAGATCTGTTCCAGCGGGAAGCACATCGCCGATTTGGAGCCTCGGAGTGTTCGGATCGTTCGCTGAAGGTCTCGCCCATGGTAATGCATGTTCACTGGAAGACAGGTGCGTCTTGATATTCCTGACAAAAGAGACCGCTCCCGTGAGGGTCCCAGCCTGGGCATAGACCGACTTGGAACCGGATTGATCCAGGGCTTTGCTCGCCTCCTTGAGAGCCGCCATGGCGCTCAAGGAGAACACGGCAAAGATCAGGATGAACAGCGTCCGCATCGTGGAGCTCCTTCGCCTGCCTCTATTCAGAACGGATGCCGGTCCGATTTATTCCCGAAACTCCGGTGTTTTTTTCGGGCAGCCGCGTGCTTCACCTCTGGCTCCGAGACTCCCTGAGCACATTGATCTCGTCCGAGCCGAAAAGCGGTTCACCCGCACCGGCGTTCTGCAGATAGCTCGCCATCAGATCCGCTCCGCCGCTTGGAACATAAGATTCCTTCGTTTCGGCCGATGCGACCGCAAACCTGACGACCCAGTCGCGATCACGGCACGCGACGGCATTGGAAACTCCGGTCGATGTGTGAAGCCTGAACTCCCGGCACAGGGATCCATTTGCCGTGCGGAATGTGGAAATCACCCGCATTCGTCCAATGGACAAATTTTGATCCTGTCCCGATGGGCTTTCGCTCAGGGCACGGGCGATCTCGGGGCCGGCGAGCTGGGCAATGGGGCCCGACAATGAAGGCTGGAGGCCATCTCTCCCGAGCAGATAGCTGCCCGTTGCAATGGCGATGGCAGCAAGGCTTGCCGCCAATGCTGTTGCGATGCGCCATCTGCCGGGGGAAGGTTTGCGGTGCAGGACCTGTTCCTTCCCGGCGGAAATCGGCTGAGCGGTGTTCCTTTCGAAACGTTCGATCTGAGCCTGGACGGCCGCGAGCAGTTCGGAAGGAACATCGGATGCTGCCTGGCTGGGGAACGCTGATCGGATGAGATGCCGGCTGCGCAGGAACTCGGCGACACGTTTGGCGACGTCGAGATCGGTCGCCATGGCTTTTTCGACCGCGGCCGCGACCTGCTCGTCAAGCTCCCCGTCTGCAAAGGCCATGAGGATCTCGTCGCTGAAGTGAAGTTGCGCCATTCGCGTTTCTCCGCAATCTCTTCTGCTCATCCTCAGGCGGCCGCAGTCATTTCGACGAGCTTCCTGCGGGCTCGTGCGAGGCGGCTCATGACGGTTCCGATCGGTACTCCCAGAATCTCCGCCGCTTCCCGATAGGCGAGGTCCTCGACGCAGACCAGCAGCAGCACCTCCCGCTGCTCGGGCGGCATCGCATCGATCATCTGCTGAACCTCAGCCAGGAGCAGCCTGCTCAGGATCGGCTCCTCGCCGGCATCTCCCACGATGTCCGCCTGCGCTGTCACATCCTCTTTCATGCCTTCGGTCCTCGATCGTCTCAGGTGATCAATCCAGCTGTTGCGCAGGATGCGAAAGACCCACGCATCGAAGCGCGTCCCGGGGGTCCAGTGATGCGCATTGGCCAGTGCCCGCTCGCAAGCGCTCTGCACGAGATCATCTGCCAGGACCTGTGAGCGGCAGAGCACCAAGGCAAAGCGCCTCAGCCGCGGCAGCAGCGCCACAAGTTCCTGTCCGATGGCCTTCGGCATTTCCGCTCCGCGTTGCCCTTTCTCCTGACAACGGATCTCGAGCCGTTTTATTCCCTGCGAGATCTGGAGATTATTGGAAGGTCCGGTTGTTTAAGGACCGCTTCGGATACAAAGCCGGTTTAAATCGTTAGCATTCTGCACCGGTCTGCCTCTGCGATATCGCGCTCCCCTTCCAGAGAGCGACATGTCCGCACCGGCTAGGATTGTGCAGCAATATAACGAGAAGTGTCCGGCTTGTGAGAACCCTTGGAGTTCTCCGGACTGGAAGAAGATGGGAGCCCTGATGGCGCGCTGGTGGCGATATCTCGTGATGATGGCGGGAGGAATAGCGATTGCGGCACCAGTCCACGTGCGCTTCGACAATGGTTCCCGTGCAGACATCCAGGTTACCTCCTCGATTGCCCTTGCGAAGCCTGGCGGAGGCGGAAACGGTAACGCCGGCGGAGGCGGCAACGCTGGCGGAGGCGGTAATTCCGGCAATGGAGGCGGCAAGGGCAGCGATAGCAGCAAGGGCGGCGGCAATGGTGGTGCCGGCAGCGCGGGGGGCGGAAGCGGCGCTGGCGGCAATCCCGGTGGCGGAGCCTCCGGCAGCGGCAATCAGGGTGGCAGCTCCAGTGCCGGTAGCGGCGGCGGCACAGGTGGAGGCGGCACGGGGAACGGAGCTGGTTCAGGAACCGGAGCTGGTCCAGGCAACGGAGGTGGTCCTTCCGGCGGACGCGGGGCTCAAGACGGGGCTGGGCGTGGGAGCGGCGGCGGCAACGGCCATCCATCGGGAGGTGCTTCGGGGAGCAAGGCGAATGGAGCGCCGGGCCGATCCGGGGAGGCGCCGGGACATTCCCGGGGCGCCTCAACTCGGGCAGACAGGGCTACAACCCGGGCCGATACGAAAGAGGCTAGAGCCGAGAAGAGCCTGCCCGCCCGAAAGGCTCAGAAGGACGCAAAGACTGGCACCCCCCAAGGGGCCGAGGCCTCGGCTCCAGGCCGGAGTGTCGCAGGCGGGCAGAAGAACAAGGCTTCCAGTGAGGCCGTAAGCGGCCGGAACGCCAAGGCAGAGATCGCACGCGATCCCGGCAAGGCCGCCACGAAAGCCGCGGCCGGGAAGGCGCAGGATCTGGGGAGCGCCGTCCATGCCGGGCAACCTCCTCGGTCATCTGCCGTCGAAGATGCCGTTCCCGCGATCATTGACGATCGCCTCGAGCTGATCGGCTCGCCCACCAAGCCCCTGCAGGCCTCGAACTCCATTGTCGTTTCGGGCCTGTCCCAGCAGGATCTGGCCGTGCTGGCAGGCATGGGCCTGCAGGTCACGTCCCAGACACGCGGCCTTATCGCGCCGCCGATCGTTCGGCTGAGTGTTCCGGCGGGAATGTCCCTTATGGAAGCCGAGCGTGTCGTTCAGAGGGTCAATGTCGGGGCGTCGGCTGACTTGGACTCCTATTATTACACCGATGGCGGAGAGCCCGGATGCGACACCCCGGGCTGTGACGCGTCCACGCTCGTCGGCTGGACGCCGTTCGAGGCGGATACCTGCGAGGCACCACCGCTCATCGGCCTGATCGACACCGGGATCGACCTCGCGCACGAGGCTCTCAAGGGCCAGGCGATCGAGGTGCTGAACGTGTCCCAGGACCTCAGGAGCAGCTCCTCTCTCGATCATGGCACCGCGATTGCCGCGCTTCTCGTCGGACGCCGGGGAAGCACTGCCCCAGGGCTGATCCCGCAAGCAAAACTCATCGCGGTGGATGCCTTTTCCAGAGAGGCCGGCATGGCTGACAGGTCCGATGTCGTATCCCTTGTCAGCGCGTTGGAGGCTCTCGCCGATCGTGGGGTGAAGGTCATCAATCTCAGCCTGTCAGGCCCGCCGAACCAGGTTCTCAAGTCGGCGATCGAAGCCGCCCTCGCCAAAGGGATCGTTCTTGTTGCGGCGGTCGGAAACAATGGAGCCGCAGCCGAGCCATCCTATCCCGCTGCCTATCCGGGCGTCATCGGCGTCACAGCCGTGGATCGCCAGCTCAACGTCTATCGGCGGGCGACCCGCGGGCCCTATGTTGCATTCGCTGCTCCGGGCGTTGAGATCCAGACGGCTCAGCCGGCGGGAGGCAGCGCGGTCAGGAGCGGAACCTCCTATGCCGTGCCCTTCGTCTCGGCTGCCGCAGCGATGCTTTTAGCCAACAATCCCGAGGTGGATCTCGAGAAGCTCCGGGAAGCCTTGCAGGACACCACGCGGGACCTCGGCGCGCCGGGGCGGGATACGACGTTCGGATTTGGTCTCGTGCAGATGGCCCGCCTGTGCTCTGCACCGCAGGGGACGCCCATTCCCGTTGCAGGCGATGTTTCGTCGGTCGGGTCTCTGCCGAGCAACGTGCATCACGCGCAATGAAATCGGTTCGAACCTCAGCAGCGGGAACCTTGCCGACCGCCCGCAACGAGAAGCCTGTCCCATCAGGCCTGCGGTGAAGACAAGAGAATGCGCCAAGATGACCTGCAGGGTACGTAGCATCGGAAAAGGCCTCCGATGATGTCGGCAATCATCTCTGCCGCAGTCCCGCTCGGCCGTGATCGTATCGAAAGCTACGACAAAGCGACGCGCTGGCGTGCCGGTTCGGGAGCAAGGGTCTCGCCTGTCGCCGACGGGTGAACACAATTCCGTCCTGCGGCTTTGGCGATGTAGAGCGCGCGGTCCGATGCCTCCTGAAGATCGGTCCTGCTGCACTCGGAAGACGGGCGCGTCGATGCCATGCCGATGCTGATGGTCACGATACCATAAGGACTTCCTTCATGGATAACGCCCAAGGAGAGGATTGCTTGGCGGATGTTCTCGGCGATCACCCAGGCGCCCGCGAGGTCCGTTTCGGGGAGCAGCACGGCGAATTCCTCGCCACCGAGACGAGAGGCCGAATCCCTCGGGCGGCGAACGTTCGCATCGATCGTGCTGGCAATCGCACGGAGCACTTCGTCTCCCCTGCCATGGCCATACCGGTCATTGAAGTTCTTGAACCAATCGACGTCGACATACAACAGCGAGAGCGGCGTGTCCGTGCGGATCGCTTGGCGCCAGTCCCGTTCGAAGGTTTCCCGGAAGGCCCGGCGGTTCGGCAATCCTGTCAGGTCGTCTGTCCTGGCAATCCGTCTCAGCTTGGTTTCGGCTTTCGTACGGCGTCTCAGCTCGCTCTGGAACAGGAATGTCAGGCTCACCACCGCGGAGCACAGGAGCGCCGTGACGAATCCGAGAACGAGAGCCTTTCTGCGCCAGGCGGCAAAGATCTCGTCGACGGATAATGCGACCGTCAAAACCAGAGGATAGCGGTCCAGCCGCTCGAAAAAGAGAAGGCGGTGCACCCCGTCGATAGGCGAAACGGAATCGAACGTCCCCGATCTCTTCTGCAGGAGACGCTGCACATAGGGAGAGCCGCTGAAGTCCTTGTCGATCTGGTTCTCATCGTAGGGATGTCGCGTCAGCAGAACGCCGTCGCCTCGGAAGATGCTGATCGCGCCAGCCGAACCGAGGCTCAGATTCTGGAAAAGCTGGTTGATGTCGGGCAGCACCAGCGACCCCATCACGACACCTTCGAAGCGTCCATCGGGACTGGACAAGCGGCGGCTGATTCCGATGCTGTACTCGCTTGCCCAGATCCTGCTCTTGAAGGGACGGCTCACATACAGGCCGATGTGATTGTTCTGCTTATGGATCTGAAAGTAGTCGCGGTCGGCCACGTTGAGATTGCGGGGCGCAATGACGGGACCTGCATCTGCGATGAGATCGCCGGCTCCGTCGACGACCAGAAGCGATCCCATGAAGGATGACGAAGCGGTGCGATCGAAGAGGATCCGGTATCGCAGGTCGGGCGGAAGCTGCTGGAAGCCAACCATGTTCCGGGCCTCCATCACTCCCTTCAGGGACGCATCCAGCAGGTCGAGCTTGCTGGTGAGGTCGCGTGCGATGGCCGTCAGCACGTTTCGGGATGAGCGTTCCGCCTCCTGCCATGTATTCAGGCGGTCGCTCCACAGGGTGTGAGCGAAAATGAAGAGAATCGCGGATGCGATGACGCCTGCAACGATATTCAGATAGGATTCTGAGAGCAGACGTTTCATCGATAGGTGGACCGTGGACAGCCTCTATTAAGCCTAGCTCTATAAAAATTCGGAGGAAGGAAGACAATCGAATAAGAGGATGCACCAGAGTTTTTACATAGAAATTATTTGAGGCCGGAGAAGTGACAAACCAGTTAGCACCGTTTCGACCTGCGTCCGTTTGGAATGGCTTGCCCGTACCTGGTAATTCTGCAGCAGAAGATCCTCGATGATCGCTATGCTGTTTGGTATCGTAATATCAAGGCAAACATTTCTAAATTTTTAGAAAGACTATTCCTTCATGATGTGTGAGGTAAGTTACTGCCACGTCCCGGTTGAAAGGCCAGGCGGGTGAGCACATAAACATAATCCAATGGGGCTTAAGTGTATAATTTCAAAGTAAAGTTACTTGTTCTTTCCATTCTAGGAGCCGTTGTTGCTTCTGCTGCTCATGCACAGCAAGCGGCTTCATTGGCAGAATGCCGCACGATCTCAGACAACGCTCAGCGCCTCGTCTGTTATGACAGGTTGCCGACATCGAACGCCGGCTCTGGCTTAGCCGCTCAACCCTCGGGCGCGCGCGTCTTCGGGCCTGAGACCCTTCGTCGGTTGAATGCGATCACCGTCAAGTTCGCGAGTGCTTATCTCAGGACGCCCGACGAACAGGAACGATCGAACCTTCGGGTGCTCCGTCGCCAAGCTGTCGCAGAGACGCTCCAATCAGCCAAGGACATTACCTTTGAAGAATGGCCGGGCAAGATTCGCTACATTTCGGAAGATGCAGATGGAATAAGCCTCGCTGTCGTTTTCGAGGGATTTTCGATCCGTCAGTTCTCCATCAAGAAGGGAACTCCTGTCTACGAGCAGTTGAAGAGAAGTTCTGCAGCCGTGAACGATGAAGTGGTCGTCGCAGCCGAGGCCAAAGGGGGAGATGGACTGGACTACATCGTCGAGGGCAGCTTCACGCCTTTAGGCTCCATGAGGGATCCTGAGTACAAGGTCGTATTCAAGTCGGTCTCCATTCCCCGGTCATGATCCGAACGCCTCGTCAGGTCTCGTGAGGCGGCGGAC
Source organism: Microvirga sp. (assembly GCA_035645515.1). Classification (GTDB taxonomy): domain Bacteria; phylum Pseudomonadota; class Alphaproteobacteria; order Rhizobiales; family Beijerinckiaceae; genus Microvirga. Next base: position 15,900 of record DASQML010000081.1, on the reverse strand, counting down.
AGTTCGCCGCCTCAACCTTTTGACGCCTGTGTTCTCTACGCTCCGGAGGAGATCGGACAGGATGCTCTGCCGACAAGATAGAAATATAGCAGTAATTGCACTGATGTCAGAAAACTGCCTTAATGGCGTCGCGGAGGAAATTCGTGAGCCAGCATGTCAAGCAGCGCCTGGAAAAGAGCCTTGATAAGGCCACCGCGTCAGGAAGGGCGGTGGCGAGCTTCATGCTCGCGAATCTGAACGACCTCCCTTTTGAAACCTCCGCCTCCATCGCTCAGAAGATCGGCGTCAGCGAACTGACGGTGGGGCGTTTCTGCCGGTCCATCGGCTACCGGCACCTCAAGGACCTCAAGGATCACCTGCGCACCGATCTCAGCGGAAGCCCATGGCTCCTGGGGGACAGGCTCAAGGACTTTCAGCAGCGCAGCCGGCAGGACATGGGCGAACTGACCCGCAGCTTCGAGCTGGAGGTGGCGGCTCTCGTCCAAGTCTACGAATATGCACAGTCGCCGGCTTTCAAAGCGGTGAGCCGGCGCCTCGCCACGGCGCGTCATATCCATGTGGCGGGGTTCCAGACGGAGAGGGGACTTGCGGCCTCTCTCGTCCACAATCTTCAATACCTGCGGGACGGAGTGCAGCTTCTCGATCCCGCCTCGGGTCATTTCGTCGAGACGATCTTAGGAGGCGACAGCCAATCGGCCCTCGTGATGTTCGAAGCGCGCCGCTATTCGCGGCAGGCCAGGCTCCTCGCCCGCAAGGCGCACGAGCGGGGTATTCCTGTTACTCTGGTAACCGACATTTATTGCGATTGGGCGGATGGCTGCACCAGCGAGGTGTTCCGCATTCCCACGGACCTCAACCTGTTCTGGGAATCGACCGCGCCCATGTTGTCGCTGGTGCATCTTCTGCTGAACGCGGTATTCAATGAACTCGGCCCTGCAGTCGAGGAGCGGCTGAACGCAACGGCCGCGCTTTATCACGAATTCGTCGGCTACACGGCAAGTCCGTAGCGGCAGGCGTGGAGAGGACCGGACAGGTCGAAACAACAGAGGGTACAAGAATGATCAAGACACTTCTCGCGGCAGGCATCTGCATCCTGAGCATGACGTCCCTGGCGTCGGCGCAGATGAAGAAGGAAATCGTGATCGCGTCGGAGGGCGCCTACCCGCCCTTCAACCTCATGGATTCCAACAACAAGCTTCAGGGCTTCGATATCGATATCGCCAATGCGCTCTGCGAGAAGATGCAGGTGAAGTGCACCATCGTCGCCCAGGATTGGGACGGCATCATTCCCGCTCTGCTCGCCAAGAAGTATGACGCCATCGTTGCGTCCATGACGATCACCGAAGAGCGCAAGAAGCAGATCGACTTCACCGACCGCTACTACCGCACGCCACTCTCCGTGGCCGTGCCGAAGGATTCTCCGATCAAGGACACGACGGTCGCTTCCATGAAGGGCAAGACGGTCGGCGCGCAATCTTCCACGACCCAGGCGATCTATGCCGAGGATACCTATGGCAAGGCCGGCGCCACCGCGAAGCTCTATCCTACCCAGGATGAGGCCAATGCCGATCTCGCCAACGGCCGCCTCGACGCTTCTGTCGCGGACAAGTTCGTGCTGATGGAGTGGCTGAAGAAGGACGGCAAGGATTGCTGCAAGCTCCTCGGCGACATCGAGGGCACCATGTCTGAGGCCGGCATCGCCGTCCGCAAGGAAGACAAGGCGCTGAAGGAAGCCCTCAACAAGGCGATCAAGGACATCGTCGCCGACGGCACCTACAAGAAGATCCAGGCCAAGTACTTCGAGTTCGACATCTACTAGGAGCAACACCGCCCTCATCCTGAGGAGCCGCTGCAAGCGCCGTCTCGAAGGAGGTTCCAGCGCATTCTGGAAATGCCTCGCTCTTCGAGACGGCGCTTAGGCAATCCTCCTCCGGGTGAGGCTCAGGGCGGCAGGACCAGTCCATTGCAGGATATTTTTTCGCTTCTTTCCTTTTCCGACGGCGGCTGGGGCAGTGCGCTCGCCGCGGGCACGCTCGTCACCTTGAGCCTCGCGCTCACCACGCTTCCCGTCGGTATTTTTCTGGGCCTCGGCGTTGCGCTGATGGCGCGCTCCCGCAGCTCCCGCGTGCGAGCGGCGGCCACGGTTTTCACCACGATCTTCCGCGGCCTGCCGGAATTGCTGACCCTTCTCATCGTCTATTACGGCGGCCAGATTCTCATCCAGCGCCTGATGGCGGCGATGGGTTACGAAGGGCAGATCCAGATCAACGCATTTCTTGCCGGAGTGATCGCCTTCGGCCTCGTGCTCGCGGCCTTCTCGAGCGAGGTCTGGCTCGGTGCGCTCAATACGATCACGCGGGGGCAATACGAAGCTGCGAGCGCCCTCGGCTTGTCGAAGTGGCTCTCTTTCCGCCTTGTCGTGTTCCCGCAGCTCTTGCGCGCGGCCCTGCCGGGTCTGTCCAACAATTGGCTGACCCTGCTGAAGGATACCTCGCTCATCTCGACGATTTCGCTGGTCGACATCATGCGCCAGACGAACCTCGCGGTGGGCGCGACGAAGCAGCCCATGGTGTTCTATCTCACAGCCTGCTTTCTCTACCTGTTCCTTTCGGCGGGATCCGGCCTTGTCTTCACCTTTCTGGAGCGCCGCGCCAATCGCGGCCATGTGAGAGGCTAGACAGATGCTGCGCGATCTTCTGGGCCTCGTTCTCGACCTCGATCTTCTCGACCGCTACGGCTGGCGCTTCGTCGAGGGCGTCGGCGTCACTGCGCAGCTGGTGGCGATCTCGTTCACGCTGGGCGGCGTCCTCGGCCTGCTGCTAAGCCTTGCGCGCCTGTCCGACAATAGGGCCCTGCGCTGGTTCTCAGGCGCGTATGTTTACTTCTTTCGTGGCTCGCCGCTCCTGGCGCAGCTCTTCCTGCTCTATTACGGCCTCGGCTCCCTGCGCGCCTTCTGGAGCGATCTCGGCCTGTGGTGGTTCTTCCGAGAGGCTTGGTACTGCGCGCTTCTTGCATTCACGCTGAACACAGCCGCCTATCAAGCCGAGATTTTCCGCGGGGGTATTCAGGCTGTGCCAAGAGGACAGCGGGAGGCGGCTGCAGCCCTCGGCATGCACAAGGTCATTACTTTCGCGAAGGTCGTTTTCCCGCAGGCGATGATCGTGGCGCTGAGGCCGCTTGGAAATGAGCTGATTCTCATGGTCAAAGCCAGCGCCATCGCATCGCTGGTGACGATCTACGATCTCATGGGCGTCACCAAGCTCGCCTTCTCGCGCTCCTACAATTTCGAGCTCTATCTCTGGGCGGCGGTGCTTTACCTCATCATCGTCGAATGCATCAGGCGGCTCTGGCTGGTGCTGGAGCGGAGGCTGACGCGCCACCTGAGGGCAGGGGAGGTGCAGCCTGCTCAGACAACCTGGCTGAGCCGCATGACCAAATCCGCTCTCAAGCCCAACGTTTAAAGTAAGACCTGCCATCATGCGTTATGACGTCATTGTGCTCGGTGCAGGGATCGTCGGGGTTTCCGCCGCGCTTCACCTGCAATCGCGGGGGCGTTCCGTGTGCCTCATCGACCGACGGCCGCCCGGCGAGGAAACGAGCTACGGCAATGCCGGACTCATCGAGCGCGCCAGCGTCATCCCCTATGCGATGCCGCGCCAGTTCACGGCGCTTCTGCGCTACAGCCTGAACCGCTCACCGGATGTCCGCTATCGGTTGTCTCATCTGCCGAAGATGGGCGATTGGCTCTTCCAGTACTGGCGGCACTCGTCTACCGAGCGCCTGCTCGAAGCGACAAAAGCCATGCTGCCGCTCATCGAGCGTTGCGTGACGGAGCACGATCTGCTGATCGACAGGGCAGGCCTCACGCATCTCCTGTGTCGCAGCGGCTGGATCGAGACGTTTCGGACACCGGAGGGCAGGACGAAGGCGTTGGCTGCCGCGAAGGCTGTGGAGAGCTATGGCCTGAACTACGACGTGCTCGATCCGGCGGAGCTCAGGGCACGTGAGCCGCATCTGCTGGATTCACCCATCGGTGCCGTTCATTGGCGCGATCCCACAACGGTATCGGATCCGGAAGCGCTCACGAAAGGCTATGCCGCACTCTTCACGAAGCAGGGCGGACATTTTGCGTCCGGTGATGCGCGCACGCTCTCCCAGAGCGGAAACGACTGGGTTGTGGCGACCGGGAAAGGTCCCATCACGGCAGCGCAGGTTGTGGTCGCGCTCGGCCCCTGGTCGGACGGGATTTTCAGGCCGCTCGGCTACCGCATCCCCTTGGCCGTCAAGCGTGGTTATCACATGCATTACGATGCCGTGGGGGAGGCGAGGCTCAACCAGCCGGTCCTCGATTTCGAGGGCGGATACGTGCTCGCTCCGATGAGCAAGGGCATCCGGCTCACCACCGGAGTTGAAATGGCAGACTTCGATGCGCCCGAAGACACGCGCCAGCTCGATCAGGCTGAGGCAATGGCCCGCAATCTCTTCCCCTTAGCTGGGCGCGTCGACCCCAAGCCCTGGCTCGGACGCAGGCCGTGCCTTCCCGACATGCGGCCGGTGATTGGGCAAGCGCCGCGTCACAAGGGCCTGTGGTTCAACTTCGGCCATGCCCATCATGGGCTGACGCTCGGACCCGTATCGGGCCGCCTGCTCGCCGAGATGATGACGGAGGCAAAGACCTTCTGCGATCCGTCGCCCTATCGGGCGGATCGGTTTTGAGCGAGAACGGCTGCTCAACTTCATGCTGAAAGAATATGGCACGCGTTTCCCTCCCCCTTATGGGGGGTTAGGGTCGGGGTGCCGGCGCACGACCTCCATAGGCGATCGCTCACGCTCCCACCTCCTCCCCACCGCAAGGCGGGTGTTCCCGCCTTGCGTCAGCCTCAAGACAAGTCTCGGACAGGCCCGAGGCTTGTGGGGAGGAGCGCTCCGTGGCGCTTTTTTTGCTACAGGCTGGAACAGCTCTCTTAAGCCGCGTTCGGCGCAGCCGCCGCGCGCAGCAGCATGCCGAAGAGATCGCGAGGCTCGTCCGGATCGGCGAGGAGGTCGAGTTCCTCATAGAGGCCTGTCTCCTCGATCTGCTTCTTCACATAGCGCAGGGCCGAGAAGTCCTCGATGGCGAAGCCCACGGAGTCGAACAGGGTGATCTGCCGCTCGTTCGCGCGGCCTGTTTCCTGGCCGGCGATCACGCGCCACAGCTCCTTGACCGGGTAATCCGGTGGAAGCTGCTGAATCTCGCCTTCGATGCGCGTCTGCGGCGGGTATTCCACGAAGATGTCGGAGCGCTTCAGGATGTCGGCGTGAAGCTCGGTCTTGCCGGGGCAGTCGCCGCCGACCGCGTTGATGTGGAGACCGGAGCCCACCATGTTGTCGGTGAGGATCGTGGCGTTCTGCTTGTCGGCGGTGACGGTGGTGACGATCTCGGCCCCTTCCATCGCTTCTTCGATGGACGAGCAGACCGTAATGTCGAAGCCGTAGCCCGCGAGGTTGCGCACGCATTTCGTGCTGGCCGAGCGGTCGATGTCGTAGAGGCGCAAGCGGTCGACGCCCAGCAGGGCCTTGAAGGCGATGGCCTGGAACTCGGCCTGCGCACCGTTGCCGATGATCGCCATGGTGCGGGCGTTCTTCGGCGCGAGGTACTTGGCGGCCACCGCGGACGTCGCGGCGGTGCGAAGAGCGGTCAGGATGGTCATTTCCGTGAGCAGCACGGGATAGCCCGTGCCCACATCTGCCAGCACGCCGAAAGCGGTGACGGTCTGGCGCCCTTCGCGGGTGTTCTTGGGATGGCCGTTCACATACTTGAAGCCATAAACCTCGCCGTCGCTGGTAGGCATCAACTCGATCACGCCCTCGCGGCTATGGGAGGCCACGCGCGGCGTCTTGTCGAAGGATTCCCAGCGGCGGAAATCGGACTCGATGGTTTCGGACAGCTCCAGGAGGAAGCGCTCCACGCCGATGGCGAGGACGAGCTTCATCATGTGATCGACACTGACGAAGGGGACGATGTTGAGTTTCGGAATCATGCTTCGATCGTTTTGGGAGTATGACGATAGCTCTGGGTCGGGCGGTCGAGCACGCGGCGGCCCATGAGGCTCGAGGCGAGATCGACCATGAGCAGGGCTGTGCGCCCGCGCTCGTCCAGGAATGGGTTCAATTCGACGAGGTCGAGGCTTCTGACGAGACCGCTGTCGTGCAGGATCTCCATGATCAGGTGCGCTTCGCGGAACGTTGCGCCGCCCGGCACCGTGGTGCCGACGCCAGGCGCGATGCCGGGGTCGAGGAAGTCCACGTCCAGGCTCACGTGCAGAATGCCGTCCGCTTCGGCGACGCGCTTGAGGAAGGCATCGAGAAGGGGAGCAACACCATTTTCGTCGATGGCGCGCATGTCATGGATCGTGACGCCGGTGGTGGCTAGCGCCGCACGCTCCGCAGGGTCGACGCTGCGGATGCCCATCATGCACACGTTCTCGGGCTTCACCGGAGCATGAACCTTCGGGAAATAACCCTCGAAACCCGAGCGGCCGGTGGCATAGGCCATGGGCACGCCGTGCAGGTTCCCGCTCGCCGTCGTCTCCAGGGTGTGAAAGTCCGGATGTGAGTCGAGCCACAGCACGAAGAACTCGCGGCCTTCCTCGGCGGCCCGGCGGGCCAATCCCGTCATGGACCCGGCGGAGAGGCTGTGGTCGCCGCCCATGAAGATCGGCATGCCTTCGCCGCTCGCCTTATAGGCTGCATCGGCGATGGCCTCGGTCCAGGCGACCGTCTCCGGGAGCGCCTTGACCGCGGGGTTGGGATGACGGATTTCGCGAAGGGCTGCGGGCGCGATGTTGCCGCGATCCTCCACAATGTACCCCAGATTCCTCAGCTCGGTGATCAGGCCCGCGGTGCGAAAGGCGCTGGGCCCCATGTCGCAGCCGAGGCGGCCGGCGCCTTCCTGAACAGGCGCTCCAAACAGAATACAGGGCTTTTGCTTCATCGATGTCTCCAGAACAGGTTCGCCAAGCTAAGGGAGAGACTTGGCGATTTGAACGGTCTAGTTTGACAAATGGAGCAGGATGATTGATCAATTTGGGTAGTTATGCTTTCCAAAATGGTCATATGGACGATCTCGATCAGCGCCTCATCACGCTTCTGCGCCATAACGGCAGGCGCAGCGTGTCCGATCTCGCCCTCGAACTCGACGTGTCCCGCGCCACCGTTCGGGCGCGCATGGAGCGCCTGGAGCGTTCAGGGGATATCGTCGGCTATACGGTGATCCTGCGAGCCGATGCGGTCTCGTTGCCCGTGCGGGGCATCATGCTGATCGAGGTGGAGGGCCGTGCGGCGGACCGGGTGGTGGATGCGCTTGGCGGATTTCCCGAGGTCAGCGCCATACACACCACGAACGGAAAATGGGATCTCATCGTCGAACTCGGGGCAGCCAACCTGTCCGATTTCGATGGCATTCTAAGGCGTATCCGCCTGATCCCCGGCGTCATCGCCTCGGAGACCAATCTGCTGCTGGCGACGCCGCGCAGCACCCGCGCGCGCCTATGAGCGCAGTCCTGGCTTGGAACGAGCGTTCACGACAGGACTGCTCTGAGCTACCCTTAGTTCTTGTCCTGCGCTGTGAGGGGCTGAACATCTCCCTGAGGCGTCAGGTGTTCGATCGAGACCCAATCCGTGCAGGATCGGAGGATCGGCGCGAGATAGGCTCGGCTGCCTTCGATCTCCACCACACGGCAGGGATAGGCCCGCCGATCGCCTGGCGGACGGTAGACGACCGTGCTGCCCGGCTTGATGCCGTCCTGGAGCATGGCGTGAGCGGATTGGTTCGCCGTCCGAGGCTCGTTATCCCCGTTGTCCTGGACAACGGAGCGCTGGCTTGCCCTGTAGCGGTCGAGAGCTTCGATCGCGACTCGGGCACGGTCTCGAAAACGGTCGCTGACGACTCTCATCAGGGTGCCCTTTTCACGGCCCGGATACCAGGAAACACCGCCGATTTTCGCAAGCTCTTCTGCGACGATTTCGATTTCTTCTTCGGTCATAAGCTCATTCCCTCAAGAGGTAGGAATCGTGCTCAGATCTGACGGTTGCGGCCGTGACCTGATGCTTTGCTTTTCTTGGCCCCGAAGAGTCGCTTCGTTATGATTCTGAATGCGTAACTCTTTACTTGGTAATCATTCTGCGTGCGCTTCCGCGCTGTCCTATCTGGGTGAAATCATCCTTTCCTGCAGGACAGCCAGCTGCTGCATATAGGGCGTACGGCGTTCGTGATGCTGAGCCTTCAGCTTTTCAAGAACCCGTATCCTCAAGTTTAGATCCGGGGAATTTTTGCTAATTTTCTCTTTAGCTTGCTCGTATTCCAAATCGATGTCGGCCAGCGTTGACAGAAGAGACTGAAGGAGAGGCCGAGTAGCCGGGGAGTACATCCTGGGCGCCGGTCGGCTGCCCGGGATCCCGCAGTTATGAAATTCAGTATCGGTCATTCGCCCTCTCTGGTTAACTTTTCGTTAATATCCAGACGTTACTGACGTAGAGTTACCCCGTCTGTTGGGTACCCGACAGAGCTGCAAAAAGAGTTTGCATTTACCTCGAAAGGCTGAGAAGTCGCCCATTTCACGGACCTTCTTGACCGAAGAAGAGTCTCGCCCAGCGCTTTTCATCTGACCTTGTAGGTGCTGGGGAGCAATCGCTCGAAACTCCTGCGAACCACTCTGTAGCATTCGCATGACATCTCCTCGAGGCCGGCGCGGTTCGTGATTGTGATCACACCGCGCCCCTGATGAATCAGGCCGGCGATCTGCAGGGCTCGTGTTACGCTGCTGACGGTGGACCGCTGCACGCCGAGCATCTCGGCCAATGTTTCGTGAGTCAGGGGAAGTGCATCGTGATCGACGCGGTCGCGCGTGCTCAGAATCCAGCGGCAGCAGCGCGCTTCCACGCTGTGCACGGCATTGCAGGCGACGGTCTGCAGTGTCTGTGACAGAAGGGCTTCCGTGAAGTTCAGGATCAGTTGCCTGATCCTTACGTTCTCGCGGCTTGCATTGGTCAACTTCTCAACCGGAATGCGGGAGGCCGTGCCTGAGAACTGGGTGACATAGCGCCCGAAGGATTGGCGGGTTACCAGGGCGCTCACGTAGCCGAACATGGCCTCGCGGCCGAACACCGCCATTTCGACCGAGCCGCCGTCGTCCAGAATGGTTGTCAGCGAAACGATGGTGTTGTGCGGAAAATAGGTATGAGTGACAGGCGAGCCGGACTCATAGATGACCTTGCCTTTGGGCAGTTCCACGAACTCGAGGTGAGGTTCGAGAACCGCAAAGTCCTCAGGCTCCAGAGCGGCGAGGAGCCGGTTCGCTCGATGCGTGATCGCCTTGGACCCATGCTGCATGGCAGGGTAGACCGCTCTTTTCAGGCGTCCCATCCCGAGATGGGAGGGATCAAAGTTGAAGATGCTCGGGCGACTTCAGGTGGTCAATTCGCCTTATCGACGTTGTAAACAGACTTCCTGCTCTGGACACGCCTGTAAAACACCGTCGGTCTCAAGAAGGTTGGCAGACCCTCTCCAACCGAAATGAACTTAAGGAGGTACAGGGTTCTTTATCAAGACGGTCGCATCGATCACCGGCTGGCTTTGGAGCTACTCCGGTTTACGTAACATATGCGATGGCGCAGCATGGGCCAATACGAATCCATGTTGCATCGAGGCCCTTCACGTGAGCGCACAGACTTCCCGTCGACTGCCTGCAGATCTCGCCGATTGGTCGGCCTCGGACCTGATCGAGGCCTATGCGGACAGGAGCGTCTCGCCCGTTGATGTCGTCAAGGCAGTAACCGCACGGATCGAAGCCTACGAGCCTCGTCTCCATGCGCTCTATGCCTATGATCCCGATGCCGCGCTGGCGGCGGCCCGCGAATCCGAGCGGCGCTGGGCAAGGGGAGAGGCGAGGGCGCTCGATGGAATCCCCGCCACCATCAAGGACAACATCGCCACCAGGGGCACGCCCGTACCGCTGGGCACCGCCGCCCGCCCGCTCACGCCGGCGGCCGACGATGCGCCCCCCGCCGCGCGTCTGCGTGAGGATGGGGTCGTCATCCTCGCCAAGACGACGATGCCGGATTACGGCATGCTCTCCTCTGGCCTGTCGAGTTTCCACCCGCTGACCCGCAATCCATGGGATCTGTCGAAGAACCCGGGCGGCAGCTCGGCTGGTGCGGGAGCGGCGGCGGCGGCGGGCTACGGCCCGTTCCATATCGGCACGGATATCGGCGGCTCAATCCGCCTGCCTGCGGCCTGGTGCGGGGTGTTCGGCCTGAAGCCGAGCTTCGGAAGGATCCCGATCGATCCCACCTATTACGGTCGGGTGGCAGGTCCGATGACGCGAACAGTGCGCGACGCGGCCCTGATGATGACAAGCCTCACGCGGCCCGACATGCGCGATCCGATGAGCCTGCCTTATCAGGATCTGCCATGGCTCGATCTCGATATCGACATCCGGGGCCTCAAGATCGGCCTGATGATGGAGGCCGGTGTCGGCCTGGGCCTCGATCCGGAGATCCGCGACGCGGTTGAGAAGGCTGCAAAGCTCCTCGAGCATGCGGGAGCGGTGATCGAGGAGGTGAAGCCCTTCGTCACCCGGGCGATGCTCGACGGGCTCGACGATTTCTGGCGCCAGCGGGCATGGGCGGATATCGGCGCGCTCAGTGACGAGGAGCGCGCCCGGGTTCTGCCTTATATCCTGCAATGGGCCGAAGGGGGTAAGGACCTGACAGGCGCTCAGGTCTATAACGGCATGAACCAGATGCTGGTGATGCGCCACGCTGCCGTGGCCGCCACACACCCCTTCGATTTCGTGCTTTCGCCGGTGGCTCCCAACGTGGCCTACGAGGCGGAATTGGCCTCGCCGATCCACGATCCCGAGAAACCGTTCGAGCATATCGGCTATACGGTGGCCTTCAACATGTCGGATCAGCCGGCGGCGTCCGTCAACGCGGGCTTCACGAAAGCGGGCCTGCCTATCGGGCTGCAGATCGTCGGCCGGCGCTTCGACGATCTCGGTGTGCTGCGGCTTTCCCATGCCTGGGAGAGAATGTGCCCTGATGTTCGGGACTGGCCGAAGCTCTAGATTCTCGACATTTCGGTGACGGGGAGAAGCAGCTTCTCCCCGTCATGGTTCAATGAAATCCTAGAGCCCCCAGACAGTAACGTAGATCTGTTCGCCGTCGTCGGTGTTCTCGACCTTGTAAGTGATCGGCTTGTTCAGGGCCGTCTCCAGAACTTTCTTGACCGTGTTGTCGTTCTGACCGGCCTTGAAAGCGATGTTGTAGGAGATCTCGCCCGCGCATTCCGCCTGTTGCGTGTCGCTCGCTCGGGTCCTGATGGCGCTGACGGACACCTTTGTTGCTTTGCTGTCGACCACGAACATCATGTATGAGTCCTTGTCGATCTCTTCCCTCGCGATGCGGGCGACGAGGTTGAGCGCCGCGTCCGACGAGCAGCTCACATTGGACGCAAAGATGCCGACACCCTCCGCATGGAGAAAGGATACGACGACCAGGCCGATGACCGCGGCGAAGGAGCCGAGACCGAGCGGAAGCGTGACCCCGCCCTCAGATTTTGCCCGGGCGAGTGCCTGGTTCGTGTCGGCCTGATTGCGCAGAGCCTCCCATTTCTTGCGCGTGGCGTCGAAGTACCAGGCATTGCCGTACATCGCCGTGACGATGCTGACTGCGAACATGGCGAGGCTGAACGCCCTGTTGACCGCTTGGGGAACATCAAGCGGAATGAGCACGTAGATGGCCTGGAGGGCGAAGATGATGCCGCCCAGCAGATACATCTTGCGGTACAGAAGCCAGCCATAGGGAATGAAGAAGGCCGGCCAGTTCCACGAGGTTTGCTTCGCGACCTTCGTCGGGTCTCCGCCGGCCTTCTGCAGAAGCTTTCGCCACTTGCTGAGATAATGTTCCTTCTTGGGCCCGATGAGAGCTTCCGTCAGGTTGGACGCGAGAAACTCATCGGGCTGATCGGCGGAAGAAGGGAGCGGAGGAGGGCCGCTGGGCTCAGCGACCGGTTCGGCTTCGACCGGGGCTGCGGGCTCGATCTCGACAAGCCCCGTCTCGCTCAAGGGTTTCCATGTGGGCCCGAACTCCTTGGTCCAGACGAGGCTCGTGCTCTGAAGCACCCCATTCAGGTATAGATTCTTGATGTCGTCTTCGCTGACGGGACCGACCCGCTCGCCCTTGCCTTCGTAATACCATTCGCTCACGATTGCCCCCACGGCTTCTGATGTTCGTATTGGCTGGTTAAGCGATCACGCTACAAAGGGAAAGCTACAGAGGCATTAACGGAAAATATTGCGAAAGTAATTTCCTTAAAAGGAGTTAGGTGAAACTTTGTTTCTATTGATATCAAGGAAGATTTATTTGGGAGTATCCTTTGAAAGGGTGGGGCCAAAGGACGGGTTTTCGAGGCTGCCACCTGCTGGTAAACAGCGCTCATGACCTACAAAGTTGCCGCTCTCTACCAGTTCGTGTCGCTCCCTGACTTCCGGGAGATCCGCGATCCGCTCCATGCCATCTGCGCCAGCCTCGGAATCCGGGGCACGCTTCTGCTTGCGCGGGAAGGGATCAACGGAACCGTAGCCGGGACGGAAGAGGGGATCGACGCCCTCATGTCCGAATTGCGCCAGGGGCCGCTGTTCCACGGCCGGCTGGACAATCTGGAACTCAAGTTCTCGGCCGCGTCCGAAATGCCTTTCGGCAAGATGAAGGTCCGCCTGAAGAAGGAAATCGTCACCCTCGGCGATCCGCAGGCGGACCCCACCAAGCGGGTCGGCACCTATGTCCCGGCCTCAGAATGGAACCGGCTCATCGAAAGCCCGGATGTGATCCTCCTCGACACCCGCAACGATTTCGAGGTGGCGATGGGGACCTTCGAGGGAGCCGTGGATCCTCGCATCAAGAAGTTCAGCGAGTTCAAGGATTTCGTGCGCAACGAACTGGATCCGGCCAAGCACAAGAAGGTCGCCATGTTCTGCACCGGCGGCATCCGGTGCGAGAAGGCAAGTTCCTACATGCTCGCCCAGGGGTTCGAGGAGGTCTACCACCTGAAAGGTGGCATCCTGAAATATCTGGAAGACGTGCCGGAGGAGGAGAGCCGCTGGAACGGGGGCTGCTTCGTGTTCGATGACCGCGTATCTCTCGGCCACGGCTTGGTCGAACGTCCGGAGGACAGGAGCCTGTTGGCCGATGAGTGACGCCCGATCCGTCAATGAGCGCCTCGAAGCGCTGGAGGTCCGAGTGGCCTACCAGGACCAGGTCATCGATGACCTGAACCAGACCGTCATCGATCAATGGAAGAAGATCGAGGCGCTGAGGCGTCAGCTCAACGAGCTGCTCGACCGCGTCCAGGAGGTCGAGGATAGCACACCGGGACCCCGGGCGCCCGAGCCTCCTCCGCCGCACTACTGAGCCGGACCACGCAACACGAGACCAGAATTGTCAACCGATTGGTTGACAATCCAAGAGCCCGCGCATATATTCAACCGTATGGTTGAATTACATGCATCCCAACTCGATTCGGTTTTTCATGCTCTCGGCGACGCCACACGCCGACGGATGCTGCGCGAACTCGCTGGCGGGGAGCGGACGGTAGGGCAGCTTGCCGAACCCTTCGCGATTTCCCTCGCCGCTGCCTCGAAGCACATCAAGGCTCTGGAAAATGCCGGGCTGATCCGCCGCGAGGTTCGGGGCCGCGCCCATGTCTGCCGCCTCGATCCTGGCCCTCTCGCAAGCGCCCATGAATGGCTGCGCTTCTACGAACGCTTCTGGACCGATCGTCTGGACGCGCTGGAACGGCTCCTCCGTGAGGAGGACGCCCGTAAAACCCAACCCTCGAAAGGAGAGGACCTATGACTGACCTCGCAACCCTCGACGCCTATGGCGTGCTGACCGAGCCTGCCACGCTGACGATCCAGCGCCTGCTGCCGGGGCCTATCGAGCGGATCTGGGCCTATCTCACGGAAAGCGATCTGCGCCGGCAATGGCTGGCGTCGGGGCATATGGAAATGAAGGTCGGCGCTCCTTTCGAGCTCGTCTGGCGCAATGACGAATTGACCAACCCGCCTGGCCAGCGGCCACCGGGTTTCCCGGAAGAGCATCGGATGGAAAGCCAGATCACCGAACTTCATCCGCCCTACAAGCTTGCCATCGCCTGGGGCAGCACGGGCGGCGTCTCCTTCGAGTTGGAGCCGCAGGGCGACCGGGTTCTGCTCACCGTCACCCATCGCCGTCTGCCGGACCGCTCGACGATGCTGAATGTGAGCGCCGGCTGGCACATGCATCTCGACATTCTGGCCGCTCGGGCGGCAGGCGAGGAGCCGGAATCCTTCTGGGAAGGCTGGGCGCGCCTGAAGACGGAATACGATCACCGTCTCCCGGCTTGAACGAGTCGATAGCAGGCCCTCCACGTCCCTTGGCAGGGCCTGTGCCTTCGTCGATCACGGTGACCACGCTTGTTGCGGACGTCCGCGCTTCAGGGCGGTCGCGCGTTACGGCCTCGCTTGGCACTCCTGGCTGAGGAGTGCCAAAATTTTTTGTCGGACCCTCTTGAACAGTCCAGTTTGTTCGACCAAATTTCCGACCGCGGAGGCCCGGAGCGGCTCCGCTAGTGGCAGTTAACGCTCTGAAATCATTGGAGGAAGCTTCATGAAGTTCCGTCCTTTGCATGACCGAATCCTGGTCAAGCGGATCGATGCGGAAGAGAAGACCGCTGGTGGCATCATCATCCCCGATACCGCCAAGGAGAAGCCCCAGCAGGGCGAGGTGATCGCCGTGGGTCCTGGCGCCCGCAACGAGGCTGGCCAGCTCGTGGCTCTCGACGTGAAGGTCGGCGACCGCGTTCTGTTCGGCAAGTGGTCCGGCACGGAAGTGAAGATCGATGGCGAGGATCTCCTGATCATGAAGGAGAGCGACATCATGGGCGTGCTGGAAGAGGCCGCTGCCCAGAAGAAGGCCGCCTAAGGCCACCCCCAATTCAAGAGTCACATCGTTACGTCTCGAAGGAGTGACGAACAATGGCTGCTAAGGAAGTCAAATTCTCATCCGATGCCCGCGAGAAGATGCTGCGCGGCGTCGACATCCTCGCCGATGCGGTGAAGGTCACCCTCGGCCCCAAGGGCCGCAACGTCGTGATCGAGAAGTCCTTCGGCGCTCCGCGCATCACCAAGGACGGCGTGACCGTCGCCAAGGAGATCGAGCTCGCCGACAAGTTCGAGAACATGGGCGCCCAGATGGTGCGCGAGGTCGCGTCGAAGCAGAACGACCGCGCCGGTGACGGCACCACCACCGCGACCGTGCTCGCTCAGGCCATTGTGAAGGAAGGTGCCAAGGCGGTAGCCGCCGGCATGAACCCGATGGACCTCAAGCGCGGCATCGACATGGCCGTCGAGGCTGTCGTCGCTGACCTGAAGAAGAACGCCAAGAAGGTCACCTCCAACGACGAAATCGCCCAGGTCGGCACCATCTCCGCCAACGGCGATGCCGAGGTCGGCCGCATGCTGGCCGAAGCCATGCAGAAGGTCGGCAACGAGGGCGTGATCACGGTCGAGGAAGCTAAGTCCCTCGAGACCGAACTCGAGGTCGTGGAAGGCATGCAGTTCGACCGCGGCTACCTCTCGCCGTACTTCATCACCAACGCCGAGAAGATGCGCGTGGAACTGGAGGATCCCTACATCCTCATCCACGAGAAGAAGCTCTCCGGCCTCCAGGCCATGCTGCCCGTCCTCGAGGCTGTCGTTCAGACCGGCAAGCCGCTGCTGATCATCGCCGAGGACGTTGAGGGCGAGGCTCTCGCCACCCTCGTGGTCAACAAGCTGCGTGGCGGCCTGAAGATTGCCGCCGTCAAGGCTCCGGGCTTCGGCG
>DASQML010000080.1:0-194109 GCA_035645515.1 Microvirga sp. | reverse complement strand
CAGCGGTCCGCCGGCGGCGGCCTCGGGCGCCACATGAAGCACGACCGTGCCGTAGGCCGTGCCCGACATGCGCGCATCCGAGATGCGGATCATGTCGCGCACGCCCTTCTTCAGGAGCTTCTGCGGCAGCGGCATGTTGCCGACCTCGGCCATACCGGGATAGCCCTTCGGCCCGCAGTTCTTGAGTACCATGACGCAGGTCTCGTCAATGTCGAGACTGTCGTCGTCTATGCGATGGTGCAGGTCCTCGATGGTCTCGAAGACCACGGCGCGGCCCGTGTGCTTCATGAGTTCCGGAGAGGCGGCCGACGGCTTGATGACCGCGCCGTCGGGAGCAAGGTTTCCGCGCAGGATCGCGATGCCGGCTTCCTGCTTGAATGGCTCCTCGAAGGTGGTGATGACTTCGCGATTCCAGCAGGGCGCGTCCTTCACGTTTTCCCAGAGCGACTTGCCGTTCACCGTCAGCGCGTCCTTGTGCAGCAATCCCTTTTCGCCCAGTGCCCGAAGAACCACCGGTAGACCGCCCGCATAGTAGAAGTCCTCCATCAGGAAGCGGCCGGACGGCATCAAATCGACGAGGCAGTGAACGTCGCGCCCAAGGCGGTCGAAGTCATCGAGCGTCAGTTCGATTCCGGCCCGTCCCGCCATGGCCAGCAGGTGAACGACCGCATTCGTCGAGCCGCCGATGGCGGCAAGCGTGCGGATGGCGTTCTCGAAAGCCTGGCGAGTCAGGATCTTCGAAAGGGTGAGATCTTCGTTGACCATCTCGACGATGCGCCGGCCTGCCATGCGGGCAAGATGATTGCGGCGTGCGTCGGCTGCCGGGATGGCGGCGTTCTCGGGCAGGCCGACGCCGAGCGCCTCGACCATGGAGGCCATGGTGGATCCAGTCCCCATGGTCATGCAGTGGCCCGCCGAGCGGTTCATGGCCCCTTCGGCCTCGTGGAATTCTTCAAGGGTCACTTCACCGGCACGCAGCTGCTCGCTCATGGAAATGATATTGGTGCCGGAACCGATATATTTCCCGCGATAGACACCGCGCAGCTGCGGGCCGCCCGAAACGCCGATGGTGGGCAGGTCGGCGGAAGTCGCGCCCATCATCAGGGCAGGGGTGGTCTTGTCGCAACCCATGAGCAGGACCACGCCGTCGAGCGGGTGGGCGCGAATGGCCTCCTCCACGTCCATGGCCGCGAGATTGCGAAAGAGCATGGCCGTCGGGCGCATCGTCACTTCGCCCAGGGACGAGACGGGGAATTCGAGCGGGAAGCCTCCGGCATCCAGCACGCCGAATTTCACGTGCTCAGCGATGGTCCGGAAGTGGGCGTTGCAGGGAGTGAGTTCCGACCAGGTATTGCAGATGCCGATGACAGGGCGGCCCTCGAACTGGTCCTGCGGAAAGCCGCTGTTTTTCAGGAAGGAGCGGTAATAGAACCCCATCTTGTCCTGGCGGCCGAACCAAGCCTGGCTTCGCAATTGGCGCTTCTTGTCTTCACTCATTGTCTTATTCCAAACCCGTTTCAGCCCGCCTGAGGAAAAGTATCCAAATGCGACTAACGTCGCATGGCTGCCGCTTAATTGGCATATAATATGATAAATAGGCGGCTGTTAAGGCTGCTAAAGTCTAAAATCAACGAATCCAGTGGGAGAAAACGCATGAAGGCTCGTCATCTTCTGACGACGATTGGTATGGCTGCGCTGATGCTGTCATCGGGCGCTGCTTATGCCCAGAACAAAATGACCGTGGGCTTTTCCCAGGTCGGATCGGAATCCGGCTGGCGAGCCGCGGAGACGAAGGTTTCCAAGATCGAGGCTGAGAAGCGCGGCATCGATCTGAAGATCTCGGATGCCCAGCAGAAACAGGAAAACCAGATCCGCGCCGTCCGGTCCTTCATCGCGCAGGGCGTCGACGCCATTCTCCTTGCCCCGGTGGTAGCAACCGGCTGGGATGCCGTGCTGAAAGAAGCCAAGGAAGCCAAGATCCCGGTCGTTCTGCTCGACCGGTCCATCGAGACGAAGGACGATTCGCTCTACCTGACTGCAGTGACCTCCGATACCGTCTACGAAGGCAAAGTGGCCGGCGAGTGGCTCGCCAAGGAGACGGGTGGCAAGTGCAACGTGGTCGAGCTGCAGGGCACCGTTGGTTCGAGCCCGGCGATCAATCGCAAGAAGGGCTTCGATCAGGTGGTGGCCGCCAATCCCGGCATGAAGATCATCCGCACCCAGTCCGGCGACTTCACGCGCACGAAGGGTAAGGAAGTGATGGAAAGCTTCATCAAGGCCGAAGGGGGCGGCAAGAACATCTGCGCCGTCTATGCCCATAACGACGACATGGCCATCGGCGCGATCCAGGCCATCAAGGAGGCCGGCCTCAAGCCAGGCAAGGACATCAAGGTGGTTTCCATCGACGCCGTGCCGGACATCTTCAAGGCCATGGCCGACGGCGAAGCCAACGTGACGGTCGAACTGACCCCCAACATGGCCGGCCCGGCGCTCGACGCTCTCATCGCCTACAAGAAGAACGGTACGATGCCGAAGAAGTGGATTCAGACGGAATCCAAGGTCTTCACGCCGGAAACCGCGAAGGCCGAGTACGAAAAGCGCAAAGAGCTCTACTGACCACCTCAGCCCAGGAGCGGCAGGCGGGCTTCGTCTGCCGCTCGTCGTGTTCCGCTTCGTGCGGCTCACTGTCTAATCGGGGAGGGGCTGATGCCTTTGCTGGACGAACGTTCCGATCTGCTTGAGATCAAAGGGCTTACAAAAGGATTCCCCGGCGTTTTGGCGCTCGATCATGTGGATTTCACCCTCTATGCGGGCGAAATTCACGGTCTTCTGGGTGAGAACGGCGCCGGCAAGTCCACGCTGATCAAGGTGCTCACGGGCGTATTCAGACGTGACGGCGGAAGCATCCGCCTCGATGGTCTGGACATCGACGCGCGGGATCCGGCGGATGCTCTCTCGCTGGGCATTGGCACCGTTTATCAGGAGGTCAACCTCCTTCCCAATCTTTCTGTCGCCGAAAACCTGTTCATCGGCCGCCAGCCGCATCGCTTCGGACTGGTCCGCACGGGCGAGATGCGCCGTCGTGCATCCGAAATCCTGGCGGCCTATGGTCTGGACATCAATGTCGCCGATCCGCTCGGCAGCTTCTCCGTGGCAGTTCAGCAGATCGTGGCTATCGCCCGGGCTGTCGATCTCTCCGCCAAGGTCCTCATTCTGGACGAGCCGACCGCCAGCCTCGACGCCCAGGAAGTCGAGACGCTCTTCCGCATCCTGAAGGATCTGAAGGCACAGGGTATCGGCATTGTCTTCGTCACGCATTTCCTCGACCAGGTCTACGCGGTGTGTGACCGTATCACCGTTCTTCGCAATGGACGTCTGGTCGGCTCCCGTCCGATATCCGCTCTGCCGCGCATCGAACTCGTCTCGATGATGCTCGGACGCGAACTGGCCGCAGAGGCACTCCACCGCAACCAGCGCCCGGCTGTCACCGGAGATCCTGTCGTGGCCTTCAAGGATTACGGCAAACGCCGCCTCGTCGAGCCTTTCGGGCTCCAAGTCCGCCCTGGCGAAGTGGTTGGTCTTGCGGGACTTCTGGGCTCCGGCCGCACGGAGACGGCGAAATTGATCTTCGGCATCGAGAAGGCCGAGAGCGGGCAAGCCTTCGTCGACGGCAGGCCCGTGCGCATTGCCTCTCCCCGTGACGCATCGCGGCTCAGGTTCGGATTCACGCCCGAGGATCGTAAGACCGAAGGGATTGTCGCGGAGCTCTCGATCCGCGAGAACATCATCCTTGCCCTTCAGGCACAGCGCGGCTGGCTGCATCAGATTCCTCGCCGCAAGCAGGACGAGATCGCCAACCGCTTCATCAAGCTCCTCGATATCCGTACCCCCGACGCGGAGAAGCCGATCGGCCTTCTGTCCGGCGGCAATCAGCAGAAGGCGCTGCTCGCCCGCTGGCTTGCAACCGAGCCGCGTTTTCTCATCCTCGACGAGCCGACGCGCGGCATCGACGTCGGGGCGCACGCGGAGATCATCCGCCTGATCGAGCGCCTCTGCGAGGACGGCTTGGCGCTGCTCGTGATCTCCTCCGAGCTTGAAGAGATTGCTTCCTACAGCGATCGGGTCGTGGTGCTTCGTGATCGCAAGCACGTGCGCGAGTTGTCGGGAGCCGAGGTGAATGCGGATACCATCATGACGACGATTGCGAGCCATCAATGAGCAGCGTGATGCAGGCCAATGCTTCCCGTACTCTCCCGAAGGGGCTGCCCCAGGTTGCAGCTCTCCTGGTCGTTCTTCTCGTCAACTGGCTAGTGTTCCGGGATTTCTTTGCGGTTCGTCTTCAGGACGGACGACTCTTCGGAAGCCTGATCGACGTTCTGAACCGCGGCGCTCCTGTGGCCATCCTCGCATTGGGCATGACCCTTGTCATCGCGACCCGGGGCATCGATCTTTCCGTTGGCGCGGTCATGGCGATCGCTGGTGCGACGGCGGCCACGTTGACCGCTCAGGGCTATCCCTTGCCAGTAGCCATGGCAACTGCAGCCGGTGTCGGCCTGGCCTGCGGCCTTTGGAACGGCATTCTCGTTGCTCTCCTTGAGATCCAACCCTTCGTGGCAACCCTCATCCTGATGGTGGCAGGGCGAGGCTTCGCGCAGCTCATCACGGAGGGGCAGATCATCACCTTCGTCAGCGAAGGATTTGCCGCCATCGGAAGCGGCTCGTTTCTCATGCTGCCCATGGCGGTGGTCATTGCTCTCGTGATGCTGATCATGACCCATCTTGTCGTCCGTTATACCGCCCTGGGGCTCTTCATCGAGTCCATCGGAGCGAACGTCCGCTCGAGTGCTTATGCGGGCATCGGCACGAAAGCCGTTACTATTGCCGTCTACATGTGGTGCAGCCTGTGCGCTGCCATCGCGGGTTTGATCATCACGGCGGACATCCGTGGTGCCGATGCCAATAACGCCGGCCTCTGGCTCGAGCTCGACGCCATTCTGGCCGTCGTCATCGGGGGGACTTCGCTGTTCGGCGGGCGGTTCAGCCTGGGGCTCTCGGTTGTGGGAGCGCTCATCATTCAGGCCATGAACACCGGCATCCTGCTCAGCGGCTACCCGCCAGAATACAATCTGATCGTGAAGGCCATCGTCGTGTTGGCCGTGCTTCTGGCGCAGTCGCCCGTCCTGTCGGGTCTTCGCGCCGTTTGGAGGGCCAAGGCATGATCCGTCGCCACCTCCCGGTTCTGATCACGCTCGCCGTTTTTATCGCGGGCTATCTGATCTGCCTTGCGCAATTTCCGAGCTTCGCCTCAACCCGCGTCATCGGAAATCTCCTCACCGACAACGCCTTCCTGGGGATCGTGGCGGTCGGGATGACCTTCGTCATCCTGTCCGGCGGCATCGATCTGTCCGTGGGCTCGGTGATCGCCTTTACGGGCGTATTTCTGGCCGTCACCATCGAGCAGTACGGTCTCAACCCTTACTTGGCATTCGCGCTGATCTTAAGCCTCGCAGCCTTGTTCGGCGCCGGCATGGGGCTCCTGATCCATACATTCCAGATCCCGGCCTTCATTGTGACATTGGCTGGAATGTTCCTGGCGCGGGGTCTCTGCTTCGTGCTTACGACGGACTCGATCCCCATCAATGCGCCTGCTTATGGACAAATCACGGAAATCGCATTCCCGGTGCCCGGAGGAGGGCGCCTGACCTTCATCGCCTTGACCATGCTCATCGTGTTCGCAATCGGTGTGGTGCTGGCGCATTTCACGCGCTTCGGAGCCAATGTCTATGCTCTCGGGGGCAATAGGACATCGGCTGAGCTGATGGGGGTGCCGGTAGGGAAGACCACCGTCCGAATCTACATGCTGTCCAGCTTTTTGGCTGCTTTGGCAGGAATTGTCTTTTCCTTTTACACGTCAGCAGGTTATTCCCTGGCAGCAACGGGGGTTGAGCTTGACACGATTGCGGCTGTCGTCATTGGCGGCACGCTTTTGACGGGCGGATCCGGTACGATCATCGGCACGCTTATCGGCGTGCTTATCCAGGGGCTGATTCAGACCTATATCACCTTCGAGGGGACGTTGAGTTCCTGGTGGACTAAGATCGCGATCGGCGCTCTGCTCTTCGCCTTCATTGTCCTTCAGAGGGGACTGTCAGCAGCGTCGGTTCGGGCAAGATAGGGTTTTTGAAGAGCTTACATCATGGTTGTGGCAAACGATCTCAAGAGGCCTGCAAGAACGCGATCTGCGCACGATCTCGTTGCCCATGGAATCGGCCAGGACATCATGAAAGGCCGCTTTCCCGTGGGCAGCACCCTGCCTGGCGATGCGGAGCTGATGGAATTGTTCGGCGTGTCCCGCACCGCCTTGCGAGAGGCCCTGAAAACCCTTGCCGCGAAGGGTCTCATCGAATCCAAGACCAAGGTCGGCACGAAGGTGCTGGACCGGAACAACTGGAACATGTTCGATGCGGACATTCTGGAATGGCATCTCGAGATGGGGGTGGACGCTCAGTTTCTGGGATGGCTTTTCGAGATCCGGCAGACGCTCGAGCCGTTCGCCTGCGCCACGGCGGCCCTGCGCCGAACGCCCAAGCAGTTGGAGACGATCCGCAAGGCCCTGGAAGGCATGTATAGCTGTGCCAGCAACAGGCAGGGCTTCACCAAGGCTGACCTGGCGTTCCACCAAGCGATCCTCGAAGCCTCGGGCAATCCGTTCCTGCAGTCGATCGGCTCCGTCATCGGAGCGGCGCTCGCAACCTCATTCACGATCAGCTCTCCCGTTTCGAGCGATGACCGGTTCGAAAAGGCGATGCAATTGCATCAAACCGTGTTCGATGCCATCGAGAAGGCTGATCCTCAGGCCGCGGCCGACGCGATGTCCGTTCTGATCGTTCAGACGGCTGAGCGGATTCGGATCAAACATGGAGAGCGGGCTCTGGCGGTAATTCCTGTTCACGCTTTCACCAATGACTAAGCCCCTCGTCTGAAAGCCTTAATCCTTTGGAAAACATGCGACGGCGGCTTCTCCAGAGCCAAATAGTATTATAGTATTATTATGCGATTAGGCTCGTGACTTTCGAGTTCAGATCGCCTGATATTCAACCCGGACGAGGCTCTTCAGAAGGGCCTTCTCAGGACGCCCGTGCTTCGACGTTGCTGCCGCATTGTGAAGAGTAGCCCGCCTAGGCCCGCTGCGTAAGAACTCTAGATATGTGCCGGCGCAACCAAAAACGGCTCGGCCCATAGGATCGAAAGGGAGAACGACCTTGAGGACTTTCACAACTGCTTTCGCGGCGCTGGCTCTTGGAGCGACCAGCCTGCTCACCCCGGCCTTCGCTCAGAATAAGGGCACTGTCGGCGTGGCCATGCCCACGAAGTCGTCCGCACGTTGGATCGACGACGGCAACAATATGGTCAAGGTGCTGAAGGAGAAGGGCTATAACGTCGACCTTCAATACGCCGAGGACGACATCCCGAACCAGCTGTCCCAGATCGAGAACATGATCACCAAGGGCGCCAAGGTGCTGGTCATCGCAGCCATTGACGGTACAACTCTGTCGGATGCTCTGCAGCAGGCTGCCGATAAGGGTATCAAGGTCATCGCGTATGACCGTCTGATCCGTAACTCCAAGAATGTCGACTACTACGCGACCTTCGACAACTTTCAGGTGGGCGTGCTTCAGGGTGGCTACATCGAGAAGGCTCTTGGTCTGAAGGAGGGCAAGGGCCCATTCAATATCGAGCTCTTCGGCGGTTCGCCGGACGACAACAACGCCTACTTCTTTTATAACGGCGCCATGTCGGTGCTCGAGCCTTACATTAAGAGCGGCAAGCTCAAGGTGCAGAGCGGCCAGATGGGAATGGACAAGGTTTCCACCCTTCGCTGGGACGGCGCAGTCGCCCAGGCCCGCATGGATAACCTGCTCTCCGCTTACTATACCGACAAGCGTGTCGACGCGGTTCTTTCTCCCTATGACGGTCTGAGCATCGGCATCATCTCGTCGCTCAAGGGCGTCGGCTACGGCACGCCAAAGCAGCCTATGCCGGTCATCACCGGCCAGGACGCCGAAGTTCCGTCCGTGAAGTCGATCCTCGCCAAGGAGCAGACCCAGACGGTGTTCAAAGATACCCGTGAACTCGCCAAGGTCGCAGCTAACATGGTCGACGCCGTTCTGTCCGGCAAGCAGCCTGAAGTGAACGACACGAAGACCTATGAGAACGGCGTGAAGGTCGTTCCTTCTTACCTGCTGAAGCCCGTGAACGTGGATGCTTCCAACTGGAAGGAAGTTCTCGTCGGCAGCGGCTACTACAAGGAAGACCAGTTCAAGTAAGACTTGAGCTGAAGAAGACGGGCCCTGCGCATCCGCGCAGGGTCCTTGCTCATTTTCGGACGGGCTGCAGGCCCGTCTTTGAGTTGCCTGAGGTTGCCACGATGAATGCGATCCTTGAGATGCGGGGGATCACGAAGACGTTTCCGGGTGTGAAAGCGCTCGATAACGTCAACATCACCGTCAAGGCCGGTGAAATCCATGCGCTGGTCGGCGAAAACGGCGCTGGTAAATCAACCCTCATGAAGGTCCTGAGCGGAGTCTATCCGCACGGTTCCTATTCCGGCGCGATCATCTACGAAGGGCAGGAACGGCGCTTCAAGGGTATTGCCGACAGCGAAGAACTCGGCATCATCATCATCCATCAGGAACTCGCCCTGGTGCCGCTCCTGTCGATTGCGGAAAACATCTTTCTCGGCAACGAACAGGCAACATACGGCGTCATCGACTGGTCGGCAGCCTTCGCGCGGACGAAGGAACTGCTGAGGATGGTGGGCTTGAACGAGTCCCCCGAGACCCTCGTGACCAATATCGGCGTCGGCAAGCAGCAGCTCGTGGAGATCGCCAAGGCATTGTCCAAGAAGGTGAAGCTCCTGATCCTGGACGAGCCGACGGCGAGCTTGAACGAGAAGGACAGCGACGCGCTCCTGAACCTTCTGCTTCGGTTCAAAGCGCAGGGCATTTCCTCGATCCTGATCTCGCACAAGCTCAATGAGATCACGAAAGTCGCGGATTCCATCACGGTCCTGCGCGACGGCACGACGGTCGAGACCCTCGATTGCCACGCCGGCGAAATCAGCGAGGACCGGATCATCCGCGGCATGGTCGGCCGCACGATGGCGGACCGTTATCCGAAGCGGGAATCCAAGATTGGCGAGACCATCTTCCAGGTCGAGAACTGGTCGACCTACCACCCACTGCACTCCAACGTTCAGGTGGTCAAGAACGTCAACCTGAACATCCGACGCGGCGAGATCGTCGGCATTGCCGGCCTGATGGGGGCAGGGCGCACGGAATTCGCCATGAGCCTCTTCGGCCGCAGCTACGGCCAGAATACCTCGGGGCGCGTGCTCCTCCATGGTAGAGAGATCGATGTGAGCACGGTCGAAAAGGCCGTGGCGAACGGAATCGCCTATGCCACGGAGGACCGGAAGACTTACGGCCTCGTCTTGGAGGAGGATATTCGCAAGAACATTTCCCTGGCCAACCTTGAGGGTGTGGCGAAGAACTTCGTCATCGACGATATTCGCGAGATGGCTGTGGCGAACGACTACCGGGGAAAGATGCGCATCCGCTCGCCCAACGTGTTCCAGCAGGCGGTCAACCTCTCCGGCGGCAACCAGCAGAAGGTGGTGTTGAGCAAGTGGCTCTTCTCCAATCCGGAGATTCTCATCCTGGATGAGCCGACCCGCGGCATCGACGTGGGTGCGAAATACGAAATTTACACGATCATCAACAGCTTGGCCGATGCCGGCAAGGGTGTTCTCATGATCTCGTCGGAAATGCCGGAGCTGCTCGGCATGTGCGACCGGATCTATGTAATGAACGAGGGCGCCCTTATTGCCGAGCTGAATGTGGCCGAGGCCTCTCAGGAAAAGATCATGCACGCTATTGTTAAGTCGGGGAGACGCTGAGATGGATACGAGAGCGGCTGACGAGCTTCACATTCCCCAGCAAAAAACATCGTGGCTGGAGTTCATCAAGACCCACTTCCGCGATTACGGCATGCTGCTGGCCCTCCTGGTGATCATGCTGTTCTTCCAGGTGGCGACGGACGGCACCCTGCTGCGTCCGCTCAACATGACGAACCTGGTGCTGCAGAACAGCTACATCGTCATTATGGCCTTGGGCATGCTCCTCGTCATCGTCGCGGGGCACATCGATCTGTCGGTCGGCTCCATTGTCGGCTTCGTTGGCGGCTTAGCGGCCATCATGATGGTGAGATGGGGCTTCGATCCCGTCACCACGACCATTGCCTGCTTGGTGGTGGGCGGTCTTATCGGTGCGGCCCAGGGCTACTGGGTGGCGTATTTCAAGGTGCCGTCCTTTATCGTCACGCTCGCGGGCATGCTCGTCTTCAAGGGCCTGACGCTGGCTCTTCTGGGCGGCATGTCGGTTGGCCCGTTCCCGGTCGTCTTCCAGCGCCTGAGTTCCGGGTTCATCCCGGACTTCTTCGGTGGTGAGGGGTTCAACTACACCTCGCTCTTCATCGGGGTCGCCAGCGTCATCGCCATCGTCTATTTCAGCGTGCGCAGCCGCGCCAACCAGCTGAAGCACGATGTAGAGACGGCGCCGTTCGGCCTGTTCGTGGCCAAGAACGTGCTGCTTGCGTTCTTCATTGTGGCCTTCTGCTATCTGATGGCAACGTATCGCGGCCTGCCGAACGTGCTCGTCATCATGGCCGTTCTGATCCTCCTCTATGCTTTCGTAACCAACCGTACGACGATCGGCCGGCGCATCTATGCGCTTGGCGGCAACGAGAAGGCGGCAAGGCTCTCCGGCATCAAGACGGAACGTCTGACCTTCCTGACGTTCGTGAACATGGGTGTGCTGGCGGGTCTTGCAGGCCTCATCTTCGCCGCCCGCCTCAACACGGCCACCCCGAAGGCGGGCCTCGGCTTCGAGCTGGACGTGATCGCGGCGGTTTTCATCGGCGGTGCATCGGCTACGGGCGGCGTCGGCAAGGTCACGGGTGCGGTGATCGGCGCCTTCGTCATGGGCGTCATGAACAATGGCATGTCGATCCTCGGCATCGGCATCGACTACCAGCAGGTCATCAAGGGCCTGGTGCTGCTCGCCGCCGTCTCACTGGACGTCTACAATCGAAAGAAGTAACCCATGGCCCTCGTCTCCACGCGAGGGCTTCGGCTCGAAGGCGAGCGGCTTGGCACTCCCGCTGCAAGCGCAGGGTGCTTTGAAGCCTGTATTGGAATGGAGAAGTCCTGATGACGAAGAATTACATTGCGGGTGAGTGGGTCTCCGCATCCGAAGCCGCACCGAACCTCAACCCGTCCAACACCAACGACGTGATCGGTGAGTTCGCCCGTGCCTCCGCCGCCGAGGCCCAGGCTGCCATTGATGCCGCTTATGCGGCTTTCCCCGCCTGGTCCCATTCCTCGATCCAGCAGCGCCACGACATCCTGAAGGCCGTAGGCGACGAGATCCTGGCCCGCAAGGAAGAGCTGGGGCGGCTGCTCTCCCGTGAGGAGGGCAAGACCCTGCCGGAGGGCATCGGCGAAGTCACCCGCGCCGGCCAGATCTTCCACTTCTTCGCCGGCGAGTGCCTGCGTCTGGCGGGCGAGAAGCTGCCTTCAGTGCGGCCGGCCATCGATGTGGAGATCACCCGTGAGCCGGTCGGCGTGATCGGTCTGATCACCCCCTGGAATTTCCCCATCGCCATTCCTGCCTGGAAGATCGCCCCGGCGCTCGCCTATGGCAACACAGTGGTGTTCAAGCCTGCCGAGCTGGTTCCGGCCTCCGCGCATGCGCTGTCCGAGATCATCATTCGGGCTGGCGTGCCTGCAGGGGTGTTCAACCTCGTCATGGGCAAGGGCTCGATCGTCGGCGAGGCCATGCTCCAGAGCCCGAAGGTTTCCGCGATCTCCTTCACCGGCTCGGTGCCCACCGGACGGCGTGTGGCTCAGACCTGCATCAGCGTAGACCCGATGAAGAAGGTCCAGCTGGAGATGGGCGGCAAGAACCCGATGGTGGTGCTCGACGACGCCGACCTGAAGGTCGCCGTCGAATGTGCCATCAACAGCGCCTTCTTCTCCACCGGCCAGCGCTGCACGGCTTCGTCGCGCCTCATCGTGACGGAGGGCATCCACGACCGCTTCGTGGCTGCGATGCAGGAACGCATGCAGAGCCTCGTAGTCGACGACGCGCTGAAAAGCGGCACCCATATCGGCCCGGTGGTGGACCAGAGCCAGCTCGACCAGGACCTGAAATATATCAAGATCGGCCAGGAGGAGGGCGCCAAGCTCGTCGCAGGCGGCGAACTCCTGAAGCGCGAGGCTCCCGGCTTCTATCTTTCGCCGGCCCTCTTCACGGAGGTAGACAACAGGATGCGCGTGGCCCGCGAGGAGATCTTCGGGCCTGTCGCCACCGTGATCCGGGCTAAGGATTATGACGAGGCGCTGGAGCTTGCCAATGACACGCCGTTCGGATTGTCGTCGGGCATCTGCACCACAAGCCTGAAGTATGCCGGTCATTTCAAGCGCCATGCGGAAGCAGGCATGGTGATGGTGAACCTGCCGACGGCCGGTGTGGATTACCACGTGCCGTTTGGCGGCCGGAAGGGTTCGAGCTACGGCCCGCGCGAGCAGGGGCGGTATGCGCAGGAATTCTACACCACTGTCAAAACCGCCTACACCTTCGACGGCAATGGTCCCTACGTGCCGAAGACGAAGGGTAGCGAGTAATCCAGGCTCAGAAGAAACGAGAGTTCCATGACGCAGACGATTTACGGGTCCTTGAAGGGCAAAACCGTTCTCATCACCGGCGGTGCCAGCGGCATCGGCGAGAGCATCGCGCGCTCCTTCCATGCGCAGGGCAGCAAGGTCGCCATCCTCGATTTCAACGCCGAGGCCGGCCAGACCCTGGCCAAGGAGCTTGGGGAGCGAGTGCATTTCGAGCACAACGACGTGCGCGACATTCCGGCACTTCAGGCTGCGATCCGCCGTGCCAGCGAGGCTGTCGGCCCTATCACGATCCTTATCAACAATGCGGCGCGCGACGACCGGCACACCATCGACCAAGTGACGCCTGAATACTGGCGTGAGCGCTTCGCCACGAATCTGGACCACCAGTTCTTCGCGGCTCAGGCCGTTCTGCCGGACATGGAGAAGGCAGGCGGCGGGTCGATCATCAACATGGGTTCGACCAGCTATCTGGTAAGCGACGATTCCTTTGTAGCCTACAAGACGGCGAAGTCTGCCACGGTGGGCCTGACCCGCGCTCTGGCACGGGAGCTCGGACCGAAGAACATCCGCGTGAACTGCATCGTCCCAGGCTGGATCATGACCCAGCGCCAGATCGACCTGTGGCTGACCCCGGAAGGGGAAAAGGAGCTGCTGAAGCGTCAGTGCGTGAAGCGCAAGCTCGTGCCGCAGGACATCGCCAATTTCGCATTGTATCTCGGCTCGGACGATTCCAGCGCCATGTCGGCCCAAACTTATCTCGTGGATGGCGGCTGGGTCTAGGACAAGCGTATCACGTTGTTTTCGAGGGGCCGGCATGTCCATGCCGGCCTCTTCCGTTTTCGGCAGCGCTTTACAGCACGCGTCCGGGATTGAGGATGCCTTCCGGGTCCAGAGCCTGCTTCAGCTTGGCCATCAACGCCAGTTCGGCAGGGGTCCGGCTCCGCTCGAGATAGGGCCGCTTGATACGCCCAATGCCGTGCTCGGCGGAGATTGAGCCGCCAAGGCCGGAGACCATATCATAGACGAGGTTTTGAACGCCTTTCTTGACCTCGCTCGTCATATTTTTGATCGCCACGTTGATGTGGATGTTGCTGTCGGCCACATGGCCGAACACGACCCAGACCGCATCGGCATATCGCCGAGGCATTTCCCGTCGCAGATGCGCCACGGCTCCGGTCATGCGATCGAGGGGTACGCTGACGTCGAAGCGGATTTCCTCCGGCAGGAAGCGACCGTACTCGTAGGGCGTTTCCCGATAGGCCCAGAAGCGGTTGCGGTCGGCCCGCGACTGGGCAACCACTGCGTCCTTGATCAGGCCCTGCTCGTAGAACTCACTCAGGAGACTCGAAAAGGTTTCCGTTCCTGCCGCTTCCTCGCCCATGTCGGCTTCGATCAGCAGCGTCAGGTCGTGCTCTTCCTCGAAGGCCGGCTGGAGACCGCAGATCTGCGTCGCTACCGTCATGAACTCCCGCCACATCGCTTCGAAGACGAGCAGGCGCCCGGGATGGGATTGCTGAAACCGGCGCAGCACGGAGAGGGCGTCCTCGAAACTGCCGACCGCGCACAGAGCTGTCTGGACACCTTGTGGCCGAGGATGCAGTCCGATCACGACGCGCGTGATGACGCCCAGCGTTCCCTCGCTGCCGATAAGGAGCTGGGTCCAATCATATCCGGCGTTGTTCTTCAGCATCTTGTTGAGAGAGCGGACGATGGTGCCATCTGCGAGCACGGCTTCGAGGCCGAGGGTGTTGCGTCTCGCCATGCCGTAGCGCAGCACCTGATTGCCGCCCGCATTGGTGGCGACGTTGCCGCCGATCGTACAGGTTCCGCGCGCCCCTAGGTCGATTCCGCAGAGAAAGCCGGCCTCCTCGGCAGCCTGCTGCACAACCGCCAAGGGTGTCCCGGCGAGGGCCGTGAGGGTTGCGCTCGCGGCATCGATCTCCTCGATCCCGTTCATCCGCTCGAGAGAGAGCGCGATCTCATCGCTTTGGGGATGGGCACCGCCGGCAAGTCCTGTCAGTCCGCCCTGCGCAACCACGGGCTGACGGTGTTCATGGCAGATCCGCAAGGCCGTCGCCACATCCTGCGTGGTCTGAGGCAGGATCAGAGCCCGAGGAACCGTGGGCGGCAAGCCGCTTGCGTCGGTATGGTTGCGGGCAGGGATGTCCGTCCCGAAGCGAACCTGCGAACCGAGAGCGGCAACAAGGGCGTCAATGGCATTGCTCATGAGAGGCACGCCTTTATCAGGAGGGCTCGGTGAAGCGGACGATGGCATCCGGACGTTTCCAGAGTTCGGGCAGCAGCTCCAGACCAAGGCCGGGCTGCATGTTGACGGTGACTTCGCCCTTCACGACAGCCGGAAGTTCGGTCACGAGTTCCGTGTACCAGCCCGTATAGAAGGCGCGGACGCTTTCCTGAATGAGGGCATTGCGCGCATGCAGCGAGAAGTGACAGGAGGCGGCATAAACTACCGGTCCCGTGCAATCGTGAGGCGCTACCGGTACATGCCAGGCCTCGGCAAGCGCTGCGATTTTCCGCGCTTCGGTCAGGCCGCCGCACCAGGACAGATCGAGCATGGCCACGCCGGCAACGCCGGTTTCGAGATATTCCCGGAAGGCGTGCGTGTAGGACAAGGTTTCCGACGCGCAGACCCAGGCCTTGGAGTGCTGTGCGTATTCCTTAAGGTCGCCGATATTGTCGAGGCGAAACGGATCCTCGTGCCAATAAGTATCGAATTCTGCCAAGGCTCCTGCGAGCTTCTTGGCCATGGGCAGGCTCCACAGGGAATGAAACTCGACCATGATGTCCATCTTGTCCCCGACGGCCTTGCGGATCTTGGCGAAGGGCTCAAGGGCTATCCGCAATTCTTCCGGTGAGATGTCGTAGCCGTGAGTTCGCTCAGCGGCCATATCGAAGGGCCAGATCTTCATGCCGGTGATGCCCTGTTCCAGAAGGGAATGAGCGAGATCATCGGCATGGTGAAGGAAAGCCTCCAGGTCCTCGTATTCGCCTTCGGCCTGGCCAATGCCCCAGTTTGCGACTTGCTGAGCGCGGCTGTCGCGGATGTACCGATAGCCCGCGCAGGTGTTGTAGACGCGGATCTTCTCCCGTGAGCGGCCGCCCAGCATCTCGCAGACGGGCTTTCCGTGAGCTTTTCCGAAAAGATCCCAGAGAGCGATGTCGATGGCTGAATTGCCCCGCGTCTCCACGCCTGCGGATCGCCAGCCGAGATAGTTCTGTAGATCCCTGTTGATGCCCTCGATCTGAAGCGGGTCTCGGCCGATCAGCTTGGCCGCTGCAGTCTCATGAATATAGGCTTCGACCGCAGCAGCGCCCATGAAGGTCTCGCCCAGCCCGACAAGACCCTCGTCGGTATGAAGACGGACCCAGATGATGTTTGCAAACTCCGCAAGACGGAGGGTCTCAACCCGGGTGATCTTCATCGGGACCTCTTCCAGCTTTGCTTCCAGGGGATGTGGAGGCAGGAACGGGCGGTGCTTGCTCCGATTAAGAATAGGCCCGTCGCTGATGCGATATCCACCGATGACGGCCTCGGCTGAGGCTATTCATAAGTATAATGCGTAACACTGGTGCATCGTTGTGGACCCAGTGGAAGAGAGACCTATCTTCGCATCCAGCCGCTTGCAGAAGCGCTCTTGGCAGGCAGAATAATGTCAGCACAATCGGCCGAGCGGGGAGGATTCGTGAGCAGGTTAGGGACATTCTTCTTCAAAGGTCTGGAAGGGGTGATGGTCCTCCTTCTGGCCGGCATGGTCGTCATGGTCTTCGGGAATGTCGTTCTGCGTTACCTGTTCGATACGGGCATTGATGTTTCCGAGGAACTGTCCCGCTTCTTCTTCGTCTGGCTCACCTTCATCGGCGCGGTAGTCGTCGGACGGGAGAACGCCCATCTTGGAGTCGAGACCCTGGTGGGCAGACTCGGGGAGGGCGGGCGCAAGGTATGCATGGTGCTCTCGGACATTTTCGTCATTCTCTGCTGCGCAGTTTTCTTTTGGGGCACGTGGCTGCAGGCTGAAATCAACGCCACGAACTACGCTCCCATCACCGAGATTTCCATGCTCTGGGTCTACGGCGTCGGATATTTCACGAGCCTCGGCCTGGGATTGATGGCGCTTCTTCGAATTCTGCGAGTGCTGACCGGACGGATCAGCGAACGTGAGCTTCGCGCCTTCGCCGGCGATTACAGCGATGATGAAGCACATGCGTTGAGGGAGCGGCTCGAGTGACGATCGTCGTTTTCCTGGTCTCTCTCCTCGGAGCTATGGCGCTGGGAATGCCTATCGCCTTCGCGCTCATCGTCTGCGCGCTGGCGCTCATGCTCTGGCTCGGCAATTTCGATAGTCAGATCGTGGCACAGAACATGATCATCGGCGCGGACAACTTCCAGCTTCTGGCGGTCCCGTTCTTCTTGCTCGCCGGAGAAATCATGAATGTCGGCGGCTTGTCGAAGCGGATCGTGAACTTCGCTCTCGCCTGCCTGGGGCATATTCATGGCGGGCTTGGCTATGTGGCGATCGTGGCTGCCCTGATCCTTGCGGCTCTGTCGGGCTCCGCTGCGGCGGACACAGCCGCTCTGGCAGCCATTCTCATCCCCATGATGCGCGATGCCGGCTATAATATCCCCCGGTCTGCGGGGCTGATTGCAGCAGGAGGCATCATCGCACCGGTCATTCCGCCATCCATCGGCTTCATCGTGTTCGGTGTTGCCGCCAACGTGTCGATTTCCCAGCTGTTCCTGGCGGGTGTCGCCCCTGGCATCATGATGGGCCTTTCGCTCGTCGTCGCCTGGTGGTTCGTCAGCCGGAAGGACAAACTCAAAACGACACCCCGGACGACCATGCGAGAAAGGGGCAAAGCCTTTGTCGATGGCTTCTTTGCCCTCCTGATGCCCGTCATGATCCTGGGCGGCATCAAGTGGGGCATCGTCACGCCCACGGAGGCGGCGGTCCTTGCGGCCGTCTATGCGCTCGTCATCGGCATGTTCGTCTATCGGGAGCTCAAGCCCTCGATGCTCTACGGAATCTTCCTCACGGCGGCCAAGACGACCGCCGTGGTGATGTTCCTCGTAGCGGCGGCGCTGGTGTCCGCCTGGCTCATCACGCAGGCGAACATTCCTGGTGAGATCAGCGGCCTCATCCAGCCGCTGATGGGGAACAAGACCCTGCTCATGTTCGCCCTGATGTTCCTGGTGGTTATCGTGGGAACTGCCCTCGATTTTTCGCCGACGGTGCTGATCCTGACCCCGGTTCTCATGCCCATCGTCAAGCAGGCCGGGATAGACCCCGTCTATTTCGGCGTCCTGTTCATCATCAACAACGCCATCGGGCTGATCACGCCGCCTGTCGGCATCGTGCTCAACGTGGTGAGCGGTGTTGCCCGTGTACCAATGGGAGCTGTCATCAAGGGGGTCAATCCGTTCCTGATCGCACAGCTCATCGTGCTCGTCCTGCTCATTATCTTCCCCGATCTGGTGATGGTGCCCCTGTCATGGCTCCGGGGACGGTGAGCAGAGGGAAACAAGAAGAGATAGCAAAGAGGAAACAACCATGAAGACATTGAAACTCGCATTCGCCGCAAGTGTTGCAGTCACGCTTCTGTCTGCGGTTCCGGCTGCTGCGCAGTTCACCGAACGCAATATCCGCCTGTCCAACGGCGTGAACGAGGATCATCCGAACGGCAAGGGTGTCGAGAAGTTCAAGGCCTGCCTCGCCGACAAGTCAGGCGGCAAGCTCAAGGTCCAGGGGTTCTGGGGCAATGCGCTGGGCGGTGACCTTCAGGCAACCCAGGCGCTTCGCTCCGGCACGCAGGAGATGGTCGTGACATCGAGTTCGCCTCTTATCGGCATCCTGCCCGATCTCGGCGTCTTCGATCTGCCGTTCCTGTTCGCTAACGAAAAGGAAGCCGATGCCATCCTGGATGGTCCCTTCGGCAAGTATATCGATGGGAAGCTGGAAACGGTCGGCCTTGTCAATCTCGCGTATTGGGAGAACGGATTCCGCAATCTTACGAATTCTCGTCGCCCCGTCGAAAAGTGGGAGGATTTCAAGGGCCTGAAGGTCCGCGTCATGCAGAACAACGTGTTCCTGGACACCTTCAAGAATATGGGCGCCAATGCCGTGCCGATGGCCTTCGGCGAGGTGTTCACCGCCCTCGAGACCAAGGCCATCGATGGACAGGAAAATCCCTTCGTGACCATCGACACCTCCAAGTTCTACGAGGTGCAGAAGTATCTCTCGGTGACGCGTCACGCCTACACGCCATTCCTGGTTCTCTACTCCAAGAAGCTCTGGGACGGTCTATCGAAGGACGAACAAGCGGCCCTGCGTGAATGCGCCGTCGTCGGTCGCGACGAACAGCGCAAGGTTTCCCGCGAACTGGGGCAGGCTTCCCTCCAGAAGATCAAGGGGGCCGGTGTCGTCGTCAACGAACTCAATGAGCAGGAGGCGAACCGCATGCGCGAACAGGCCAAGTCCGTGTGGGAAAAACACGCCTCCACCATCGGTCCGGAAACGGTGAAGATGATGCAGGACGAGTTGGACAAGATCCGCAAGAAGTAGGTCGTCCCATTTAAGCTGCGCATACTGCCCGGAGTGTCGACGTTCCGGGCAGTATGCGATCTCACATCTTGTTTCAGGTCCATTCCGGCCTGCTTTGAGCGAAGTTGCCGATCGATGCAGATTCTGATTCTCGGGGCGGCCGGCATGGTTGGCCGCAAACTTACGGAGCGACTCCTTAAGGACGGCCAGATCAACGGTCGGCCGATCACCCGCTTGGTTCTGCACGACGTGGTCGAACCTCAGGCGCCGCAGGCTTCCTTCGATGTCACGACGCTCACCTCCGATTTCTCCCTACCAGGTGAGGCGGACAAGCTCGTAGCGAGCCGCCCCGACGTGATCTTCCATCTGGCCGCCATCGTTTCGGGAGAAGCCGAGGCGGACTTGGAGAAGGGATATCGGATCAATCTGGATGGTACTCGGTATCTGTTCGACGCCATTCGCCAAATCAGCGACGGCTACTGCCCGCGCCTGGTCTTCACGTCCTCTATTGCCGTCTTCGGCGCTCCGTTCCCCGAAGCGATCGGAGACGAGTTCTTCCTGACGCCGCTGACGAGCTACGGCACGCAAAAGGCAGTCGGCGAGTTGCTTCTGGCGGATTATACCCGACGGGGCTTCTTCAATGGCGTTGGCATCCGCCTGCCCACCATCTGCGTGAGGCCTGGAAAGCCCAACAAGGCCGCGTCGGGCTTCTTCTCAGGCATCATCCGTGAGCCCCTGAATGGACAGGAGGCAGTTCTGCCTGTTCCAGAAGATGTGCGTCACGCCCACGCCTCGCCACGCTCTGCCGTCGGCTTCCTCATGCATGCCGCCGCCATCGATACGGCGACGATAGGCCCGCGCCGGAACCTGACGATGCCGAGTGTTTCAGTGACCGTTGCTGAGCAGATCGACGCTTTGCGGCGTATCGCGGGAGACAAGGTGGCCGCGCGGATTCGCCGGGAGCCGGACCCTGCCATCATGCGCATGGTCGCAGGATGGCCGCGTCGATTCGATGCAAGCCGCGCCGAGGGCCTCGGCTTCCAGGCGGAGAAGAACTTTGATGAGATCATCCGCCTTCACATCGACGAGGAACTCGGCGGCACGTTCGCGGGATGACGTGCAAATCCACGCCCCGACCGTGATTTAGCTCACAGACGCTCTTTGGCAGGACGCACATCCTGACGGAATTCTCCAACTGGGGAGGCTTCCGATGATGCCCCAAATTGCGAAGCGTTCGCGCCGGTGGGCGCGCATTTGTCTCACGACCACCGCCATCACGGCCCTCGCCGCTGCTGTTCCTGCCGTGGCCTGTCCTCTTGGCAATCACGATAGCCCGAGAGTGCGGCTGCTGCACGGTACGGCCCATGTGCCGGACGGAAAAATCAAGGTCGCGCAAGCGGATCATAAGGCTCATACCCAGCCCCCGAAAGGCAACGAGATCGGGGCCTATAGCCGGGACCTTCCGAAGGGCGCCGCCGCTCCGAGCGCCGAGGAGCGCCCACCCGTCTACGACAATTTAGGGCAGTTCTCCTGGAATGCCGTAAGCCCCGCCTTACAGGAGGCGAAAGCCTATTTCGACCAGGGCTACCGTCTCGGTTGGGGCTTCAATCATGCCGAAGCGGCGCGTGCCTTCAGGGCAGCGCAGGAGCTGGATCCCAATTGCGCAATGTGTCTATGGGGGGAGGCATGGGTACTCGGGCCTCACATCAACTATCCGATGAGTGCGGATGCGAACGCGCGTGCGCTCGTCGTTCTTGAACGAGCCAAGCGTCTGGCACCTGCCGCAGGAGACATGCAGAGCGCCGTGATCGACGCGCTCTCGCGCCGCTACTCTGCGGACCCGAATGCAGACCGCAAGCAGCTTGACCAAGCTTATGCGGATGCGATGGAGGCGGTGCAGGCTCGTTTCCCCGAGGATCCCCACATAGCGCTCCTGACTGCCGACGCTCTCATGAATCTCACTCCGTGGGATTACTGGACGGACGGCGGTCGGACGCCGAAGGGCAAGACCGCACGCATGGTCGAGCTCATCGAAGGCGTGCTCGGCGACAGGCAACTCGGCCCCCTCCAGGCTTATCCGGATCACCCCGGTGCAATCCATCTCTACATTCATGCAGTCGAAGCCTCCGATCGTCCGGAGCGGGCGGCTCCGCACGCGGCGCGCCTGGCGGCGTTGATGCCGGGCGCAGGACATCTGGTGCATATGCCGAGCCACATCTGGTATCGCCTCGGGCGCTGGCGTGACAGCCTGGATGCGAACGTACAGGCGGCTGCAGCCGACGAAGCGCTTCTCAAGCGAGGCGGGGCGAGCCTGCTCTACTCGGAAGGCTATTATGCCCACAATGTTCACTTCGTAATGGCTTCAGCCCTCATGGGCGGGGATGGAGGAACATCCATCGCAGCCGCTGAAAAGCTCGCCAGCCTGGTATCTAGCCGCACGCAGCGCGAAGTTCCTTGGACGCAGCCCATCGCAGCAGCGATCTATACGACCCATGCACGTTTCTCCACGCCGGAAAAGGTCCTGTCCTTGCCTGTGCCGGATGCGGGCTTCCCCTTCGTGCGGGCGACATGGCACTACGCCCGCGGTGTGGCGCTGGCGCGGCTCGGCCGCGAGAACGAGGCACGCTCGGAGGCCGCTGCGATCATGGCGTTGGCGGAGACACCCGAGATCAAGGCTCTTCCCGACCTCGGCGTGCCAGGTCCGGATGTCCTTGCCATCGAGGCCAAGGTCATCGAGGGGCGGGTCGCACAGGCCAAGAACGATCATGCGCAAGCAACTCTCCAATTTGCGCAGGCAGTCGAGATTCAGGATCGGCTGCCTTATATGGAGCCGCCCTTCTGGTATTACCCGGTGCATCAGTCCCTTGGAGCCGCCTTGCTGCAGCAGGGGAAAACCGAAGAGGCACAAGCCGCATTCCGCAAGGCTCTTGAGCTATCACCCAACAACGGATGGGCCGCATCGGGATTGCTGCAGGCCGCCGAAGCAAAAGGCGACGAGGAAACGGCTGGCGAGGCGAGGGCACTCCTTCAGAAAAACTGGTTCGGCGAGCAGCAGCCTTCCCTCGACCGTCTCTGACCTTCGTCGTCATGGAGCCGGAGCCTAATCGGGCTCCGGCTCGCGACCGGCTGGAGCGCTTGGACTTCCGCGGATGGCGAGGTCCTGGCCGCGCCGCATCTAGTTTCCCTTTCGCAAGAGCCAGATGAGGTATGGGCCACCGATGAGGGAGGCAAAGAGTCCGAGCGGCAGTTGATAGGGAAAGGCCACCATCCGGCAGAGCCAATCCGTAGCGGTCATCAAGCTGGCGCCGATCAGAATGGCAGCGGCAAGCTGGTGACGGGTTGGCCCAAAGCCGATGAGCCGCGCCATGTGGGGAGCAACGAGACCGACGAAGCTCAATGGGCCGGCGATCAGAGATGCCGCGGCGGTGAGGCCGGCCGAGACAAGGATCAGCATGATGCGTGCTCTGTGGAGAGGCAGACCGAGCGCCCGCGCCGAAGCCGGTCCGAGCGGGAGAATGTCGAGCCAGCGCATCAGCAACGGGAGCGGCCCGAGCAGAATTGCTGCAGCCGAGAGCGCCATCAGGGCTTCCTTCCAGCCGATTTCGTTGGTTGATCCGCTGAGCCAGCCGAGAAGTTGAAAGGCCCGCATATCGCCCGTTGCCATAAGGACGTTCACGAGAGCACTGCAGACTGCGCCAGCAGCAAGACCGCCAAGGAGCAGCCTCTCCGGCTCCCCGGCTTTTCGTCCGGCAATAGAGAGAAGGACGACCAGTACGAGCAGAACACCGACGCCGGCGCCGACCAGCCTGGCATTCATGCTCGGCGCGAACTGCGTGAAAAGGACAGCGGCCAGCCCTACGCCGGCGCCTGCGCTGATGCCCAGCACCTCGGGGCTCGCGAGTGGATTCCTCGTCAGGCGCTGAAGGATCGTGCCTGCCGCCGCCAGCATCGCGCCTGCTGCAAGGGCACCCAAGGTACGGGGAGCGCGGAAAGGCAGAAGGTCCGCCGCCAAAGGGCCGGTCGCCACGTTCCATCCTTCGGGACCGCGTCCGATCAGGATTGCAATGTTCGTCAAGCCAGCGGCAAGAACGATAAAGGCGGCCAGGATCAGGACAGGATGGGATATCCTCCGTACCGGCCGGGCATCGGGCATGCCATGGCGCGCCGATCGGAGCCGGGGAAGAAGATAGAGCAACACCGGCCCGCCGAGCAGGGCTGTTGCTGCGCCGGTAGGTATCATTTTGGCCGGGTCGCCGGCAAGGAACTGCACCATTCCATCGGTCAGCCAAAGGATGGCGGCACCCGCGAGAGGCGCCGTCATGAGAACTTCCTTCTGGCTTCGTGCGCCGCAGAGCCTGGCGAACGTCGGTGCCGCCAGTCCGACAAATCCGATGATGCCAACCTCCGCGCTCACCGACGTTGCGAGCCATATCGCGATTGAGAGGATGGCGAGACGCAGCGCAAGAAGATTGACGCCGAGACTACGCGCACTCGCATCGTCGAGGCCCACAATGGTAAGGGGACGAACCAGGAGAATGGACGCTGCAAGGGACACGGCCAGTGTCATGGCGATCGCTCGGGCAGAGTCCCATCCTTGCTGTGTAAGCGAGCCGCTCCCCCAGATCAGAAGCGACATCATGTACTCGCCATTCGCTAGGATGAGCGTGGCGCTGAAGGAAATGGCGATCAGGGAGATCACCATGCCGCCGAGAACAAGCACCACCGGTTCGAGGTTGCGCTTCCAGCTTATCGCAAGCAGTACTGCCATCACGCCGACGCCGCCCGCCAAGGCAACGGTGGACCGGGCGGTCTCGATCAAGGCCGGAGCGGCCAGAGTCGCAACTGTAATGGCGAGCTGCGCCCCGGCGGAGATGCCGAGCGTGGAGGGATCTGCAATGGGATTGCGCAGCACCTGCTGCAGCAGAGCGCCCGAGAGGCCGAGGGCCGCGCCCGAGAGCAGGGCGACTGCCGCGCGCGGGAGAACGCTGTGGAACAGGATGACACGATCGAGTTCCGAGCTCCCGTCCAGCGGAAACAGGCGTACGGCTTGAAGGATGCACAAGCCCGCTGCAATCCCCATGACAAGAATCCAGACAACACGGGCGGGCGCGGAGAGAGCCGTTCTGTTCATTCGCTAGGCTCCCATTCCGGTGAGCGCTGCCGTCAATAGGCGAGTAAAACGACGGGCGGAGGGAAGCGCACCGAAAGGGTTCACAGTGTCAATAATCGTGATGCGCCCATCGCGAACGGCAGGGATCGATTTCCAGAGAGGACTATCGGAGAGCGTGCGTCGGGCATCGGGTGGAATAGGGGAGACGATGACAATGGTTGCCTCCGGCACCTGGGCCAGAGCTTCGAGTGGGACAGGTGCCGCAGCCCCGTAACTCGTCGGTTTCGGCCAGGCATTGGCGAAACCGAGACGCTCGATCGTATCGCCGAACATGCTGTCAGGCCCGAAGACCCTGAAATGCCGCGCGTCGCCGAGATTGATCACGAAGAGCGGACGTACGGTCTTGTCATTCAGCAGCCGTTTCGCCTGCGCGATATCGCTGGCTGTCCCGTCGATATAAGCCTGCGCCTGTGATGATCGCCCAAGCCGTGATCCGAGCGCCTGGATCACTGTTTCTGCCTGAGCGTAAGGCTGGCGGCCGGGCTGATAGATCGAGTAAGAAGCAACCGGAGCAATGCGGCTGAGACTGTTCTCTGTCCATGTGAACCAGGACGAACTGATGATCAGGTCCGGGTTGCATAAACGTATCATCTCGTAACTTGGAGAGCCGCGCAAACCAAGATCCGCGACGCTCTGCGGAACCTCCGGCTCGACGACGATCTTGCGATACTGAACGAGTTCCGCTGCCGCGACAGGGGCCACGTTCATGACCAGCAACGTTTCAAGCAACGCCCAATCAAGAACGGCAATTCGTTCGTGCGGCTCGGCACGGGCTCTGCCGAGGAATGGCAGGCATAGGGCCGCGCCGAGCATGGACCGTCTGCTCCATGAGGCTGCCCGATCGCACGAGGGAACGCGCATCAGCATCGAACTCGGCAAGGTGGACACGATTGGCAAGCCTTTAACAGATATGCGAATACCTAATCGGAAGAAGAAAATACGTGACTTTACTTGATTTAAGCAATGGATGGATGACCCTCGAAGGGAGGATATGGGTGACCGTCATGGCGAGCCCAGATTGATTCCGGGCCAGGTGATGGACCGTCAGACTGGCTCGCGTCAAGCACCTCGATGAAAATGTGGAAGCCGGTCCAGTAGGTTAGAATTGTTTCAAAGAGCGCAATCACTTTGGTGCGCTTCCTTTGACTTGAGTGTTGCAGGGAATGGCCCCGGGGAAGGGACAGGGAAGGAATAGCGTTGGAGCGAATGTCTTATGCCGGTAAATATAGGGCTTGATAGGCAAGTTCGCTTTTTAAAATCATTTTAAACAAGCAGTTTATAGTAATTAAAAAAGATATTTCTTGCCTTACCCTTGGCAAATTCATAGTCAGAGCCGGAACGGCAAGCGGCTGAATTGTGGCGCACGGGACGGGCCGCACGAGCCGTGGTCACGTGTGTTGTTGGGGATGCGTAATGAAGCGTCGTTATCTGCTGAGCATGGGCGTCAGCCTTC
This sequence comes from Microvirga sp., assembly GCA_035645515.1. Lineage (GTDB taxonomy): Bacteria > Pseudomonadota > Alphaproteobacteria > Rhizobiales > Beijerinckiaceae > Microvirga. Next base: position 168,184 of record DASQML010000080.1, on the reverse strand, counting down.
TTTCCATCACTGTCATGGGCTCATCCGCCGGGCCGTCATTTGCCCAGACGCCGCAGCAGTCCTCTGGTGAGATTCTACTTGAGACCGTGACGGTCGAAGGGCGGGGCGGAACCGCAACGGGCCCTGTAAACGGCTATGTCCCGAGCCGCACGGCTGCCGGGTCGAAGACCGGCATGCCGATCGAAGAGATTCCGCAATCGATCTCAGTGATCGGCCGCGAGCAGATCGAGGACCGTCAGGCTCAGAAGGTCGACGAGGCGCTTCGCTATTCAGCAGGCGTGCTGGCGCAGCCCTACGGGCAGGATGCTGATACTGACTGGTTCTTCATCCGCGGCTTCGATGCCGGGCAGACAGGCGTCTTCCTGAACAACCTGCCTCTTTATCAGTATGGTTTCGGTGGCTTCTACATCGACCCCTTCGTCCTGGAGCGGATCGAAGTCGTAAAAGGACCTGCATCAGCGTTGTATGGCGGTGCCGCATCCGGCGGTCTGATCAATCTCGTCAGCAAGCGTCCGACCACCGAGCCGCTTCGCTATGTTGAAACGGGCATCAATTCCTGGGGTAACGGTTATGCGGCGTTCGACTTCGGGGGAGCCCTCGACCAGGACAAGATCTGGTCCTACCGCTTTACGGGCAAGGTGTCCGGCGGCGGCTGGGAGACGGATATCGCCGAAGATTTTCGCGGCGTCATTGCGCCTGCGCTGACATATCGGCCGAATGCGGGTACCGAGCTGACCCTTCTGAGCTCCTACCAGCATATGGATCTCAATCACACCGGAGGCTTCCTGCCTTATGTGGGCACGGTTGTGCCGGCACCCTTCGGCCGCATCTCGCGACACTTCTTCTACAGCGAGCCGGGTGTCGATCTTTACCGGCGCGAGCAGGCAATGATCGGTTATGAATTCAGGCATGATCTGAACGACATCTGGACGCTGCGTCAGAACTTCCGCTACGCCCATTCTGATTCCAAGGAGCGGGGCCCTTATCCTTACGGCTATCTCGACCCCGCGACGGGTTATCCCACAACCACACCGACTGGACCTGACTATCTGCTTTACCGCATCGGCTTCCGTCACCACACGGTGGTGAACACGGTCTCGCTCGATAATCAGGCCGAAGCTAAATTCGATACCGGCCCTCTCGCCCACAGGCTTCTGCTCGGCCTGGATTACAAGTACTACAACATAGATCACGTTCAGGCATCCGGCGGTGCGACCCCTCTGAGCGCCGACAACCCGATTTATGGCGCTCCGCAAGGGACAGAGGTTCCTTATCTCGACCAGAATCTGACGATGCATCAGCTTGGCTTCTATGTGCAGGATCAGATCCGCTTCGGCGGCTGGATCGCGACCCTGAATGGGCGCTATGATCATGTCAGGACCGACAGCACGGATAGTGTTGGAGCCGCAGATTTCACAGATACCGTTGGCGAGTTCAGCGGACGTCTGGGCCTAGGCTATGAGTTCGCTAATGGAATGACGCCTTATGTCGCCGTTTCACGGTCCTTCAATCCGGTCATCGGATCAGACTTCTTCGGAGATTCGTTCAAGCCTGAGACAGGCCTGCAATACGAAGTCGGCCTCAAGTACAAGCCTGCGTTCTTCGACGGCCTGATCACGGCGTCTCTGTTCGATCTGACCCGGCAGAACGTTCTGACCTCCGATCCCGATCATCTGTTCTTCGAAGCCCAGCTGGGCGAGGTTCGCTCACGCGGTTTCGAGATCGAGGCACAGGCCAACATCACGGAAGGGCTCAAAGCCATTGCCTCGCTGACAGCTTACAATATTGAGATCACCGAGGATCCGAATGTCGCTCTCATCGGCAATCGTCCCAATGTGGTACCTGAGATCCAGGCATCGGGCTGGTTCGACTACACGATCCAGGAGGGCCCACTCAAGGGATTCGGCTTTGGTGCAGGCATGCGCTATGTCGGTTTCTCTTATGTCGACAATGAGAACACTCTCAAGGTGCCGGACGCAACCGTGTTCGATGCTGGCATCCGATACAGCCGCGACAACTTCACAGTGGCGCTCAACGTCAACAACCTTTTGGATAACGAATACGTTTCGGCCTGCGATACCCAGTATACCTGCAACTACGGCGCCGGACGTGTGGCGACCTTGAAGGCGAGCTACAAGTGGTGAGTTGCGGGGCGTCGCATCTGTGCGGTCCCAACAGGGGCCTTCTAGAAGCCATGTCGAACACTGTCTGCAGGACTGATCGTTCCATCGCAGAAGCTCCCCTGTTCGAACTGAATGGGGTGAGCTTCTCGATCCCAGGACGGGTACTGCTCGGGCCGCTCACCGTCACTCTGACAGGAGGGCAGGTGATCGGCCTGATTGGTCATAATGGTTCAGGGAAGTCGACGCTGATCAAGATGCTCGCCCGGCAGCTGCCGGTATCCGGCGGCACGATAGCCTTTGAAGGAAGATCGCTGCCCGATTGGAGCGATCGGTCGTTTGCAATGAGGGTCGCCTATCTGCCGCAGCAGTTGCCGCCGGTTTCGGGCATGCTCGTGAAGGAGCTTGTGGCGCTCGGACGTTATCCTTGGCACGGGGCCCTTGGTCGGTTCGGAAAGAGAGACCAGGAAAAGGTCGAGGAAGCCATGACGCTTGCCGAGATAGAGCCGTTCGCCGATCGGTTGGTGGATACGCTTTCCGGCGGCGAGCGCCAGCGGGTCTGGCTTGCAATGCTCGTTGCACAGGACGCGCGATGTCTGCTGCTCGATGAGCCGATCTCCGCTCTTGATGTCGCTCACCAGGTCGATGTGCTCTCGCTCGTCAGAAGGCTTTCTCGGGAGCGAGGTGTTGGTGCCGTCATCATCCTGCACGATGTGAATATGGCGGCGCGCTATTGCGATGAGATCCTGGCTCTTCGGGGAGGACAACTGATTGCCCGCGGCACACCACAAGACATCATGACGCCAGCTCAGCTTCATTCGATCTATGGCATTGCTATGGATGTCATCACCCATCCCGTCACCGGCGCGCCTGTTGGTTTCGTGCGGTGACCGATAGAAATTTGAAATTCGATTGGTTCTAAGGAGATGAAAAATACCTGCATTGCAGAGGGTTAGAGAACAGTTTAGAGCGATTATCAATTTCGCTTAACCTGTTGACCTATAAGGATTTTCGGTGATATTCGACTTCAGTCCTCCCTCATCGTCAGATGCCTATATTCACTTGGCTGGCGAGGATGAGACGGGGAGGGGCTTTTACAGCGGCGAAGATGCGCATTGGGGCAGATGCCAAGGCACTGCTGAGCGAAAGCCGCTGCTTTGCGATATGACGTGCAGGGATACGGAAGGAGCAGCAATGGATCGGTGCGATCGACACATGTGTCCTATTGCCGAGATCTGCTCGGATAGCGCCGATAAACTAGCACTTTCGGTTCTACGCTATGTGGCGGCCGGTTATCTCACGAGCGATGTTGCCTGCATGGAGGCAGCCTACGAAGCCGCTGAGCAGATGTTGGGTCCCGTCGAAGGCGCGGATTTCGTTGCTTCCATGACAGGGATTGTGCGGGCGCTCCGACGAGAGCGGCAAGGCGAGTGGAGATTCATGCCTGCCACCTGCTGCCGGGCGACCGTGGATGAATGTGATCTCATCGAGCTCATCAGCTGCGCTCGTCGGGCAGGTGAGGCCGACCTCCGGTCAAAGGCGGGGATCGTGACTGGGGGACGGCCTGCTTCCTGTCTGTGTGCATCGGTTGCTGCCGCAGCAAAGAGGCTTAACACATTGCAGCTTCGCTATCTGCCCGACGGTTCTCCTGCCAGCAGCCCGACGGTCCATTGAAACAGCAGGAGTTCGACAAATGACTCGAATGGGTACCTTCGGCATGATGAGGTTGGTATTGGCAGTATGCCTGGCATCGCTCCTCCCGGCTCCAGCATCATCCCAGCAGAGCGGACTTCGCATCGAGTTGAACAAACTCGAGCCTATCGGTGAGAACTGCCGCGCATTCTTCCTGATCGATAACCACCAAGGAAAGGATTGGCGCTCCATCAAGCTCGATCTATTCGCGCTCGATCCTGACGGTGTCGCCGCCAAACGCCTGGCGGTGGAGGTTGGGCCCGTGCCGGTCAAGAAGACGCTCATCAAGCTGTTTGATTTTCAGGGGCTCGCATGTCCGCGCGTTGGCCGTATCCTCCTGAACGATGTTGTCAGTTGCGATGGTGACGTCAGTGCTCGGGAAGCATGTCTATCTGCCATCGAGACGGCCTCGAAAGTCAGCAGCGTCCCCTTCGACAAGTGAGATCCCACCATGAACGAGACCGTTTCCGTATCATCGCATGACTTGTCATTCATTAGTCTGTTTCTGCAGGCTGATCTCGTCGTGAAAGGGGTCATGATCCTCCTCGTCCTGGCATCCCTTGCCTGCTGGACGATCATCGTCGAAAAACTGCTGCGCCTCGCGTCCGTGCGACGGCAGGCTCGAGCTTTCGAGGCAGCCGCCGGCTCGGGCCAACAGATCGACCAACAGGAGGCTGGCGTGGCAGGGCGTATCATTGCTGCCGGACATGCAGCCTGGCGCGATCAGGATCCATCCGAGACCAGGGCAGAACGCCGTGAACGGATCGAGCGTGCCATGCGGGCGGCTCTCGCATCGCACATGCGCGGGCTCCAGCCTGGCCTTGCATTCCTTGCAACGACCGGGTCGGCCGCGCCTTTCATCGGTCTGTTCGGGACGGTGTGGGGCATCATGAACTCGTTTGCGGCCATCGCTAAAAGCCAGGATACGAGCCTGTCCGTCGTTGCTCCGGGCATCGCAGAGGCTTTGTTCGCCACAGCGATCGGGCTCGTTGCGGCGATCCCCGCCGTGATCGCCTACAACAAGCTGACGACCGATCTCGGCCGCATTCAGCAGGCTTTTGCTGCGGGTATCACGGCGCTTGGCGATCGCCTTGCGCGGGATCGCAAGTTGCAACTCCGCTCGGAGGCCGCCGAATAATGGGAATGGGACCACTCCGCTCGGACCAGTTCGGGGACGAGTTCGGTGCTGCGCCGGTGTCCGACATCAACGTGACGCCCCTCGTGGACGTTATGCTGGTGCTGCTCATCATTTTCATGGTGGCGGCTCCGCTCATGACGGTGGGCGTTCCCGTCCAGCTGCCGAAAACGACGGCCGCGAAGGTGGCGCAGCCGAAGCGGCCGGTCGTTGTCACCATCGACGGACACGGCCAATCCTTCCTCGACAAGGAGCCCTTGCCGCAGGACATCTTGTTGGCGCGCCTCAAGGAGCTCGCGGCTCAGGATCCTGACCAGGTTGTGCTCGTGCGAGGTGATCAGACCGTGCCTTACGGACGCATCGTTGAAGTCATGGGCCAGATCCGTCTTGCGGGTTTTGGAAAGGTTTCTCTGATCGCGCAGGCGCCGAGCGGAGCGGCAGCACCGTAATGCCTCCTGCTGTCTCCAAAGGAACGGCCGGTGAGGGGCCGCATGTCGGCGTGGCATTTCTGGTTGCGCTGGGGCTGCATCTCGGTGCTGTGGCGGCGATTGCTTTCTGGCCGCCCCATTCCACTGTTACTTCGCCTGGTGAACAGGAAATCACCATTGATCTGGCGCCAGCCATGGAGATGGCCGAACCCGTTCATACGGTCGAAGCGACGGCGCCTGCTACAGATCTTCCGGTGGAAGAATCGCATCCCATCGAAGAGACGGCGCAGGCACAACCGGAGGAGATCCGGGAAGCATCAATCCCTCCTCAGGAGGAGATGAGGGAGGCCATGCCCCATGATGAGGTCGAGGCCGTGGTTGCGGTTCCTCTGCCTGATGAAACGGTCATGGCGAAGACCATGGACGAGAAGCCCAGAGAGGAGCCGAAGAAGCCGCTCCCGCCGCGGGTAGAGCGCAAGCCAACACCCCGGCGCGAGGTGGCAGAAAGGCGCCCTGCGCCTTTGCGGCCCCAGGCGAGCCAAGCCCCGTCATCGCGGGAGAACACGGGCGGCATGGCGGCGTCCGCCGATCCTACTGCGTTCAACCGCTATGCCGCGCAGCTGAGGGCCGCTCTGCAGAGCCGTCTCCGCTATCCGGCAGCCGAGGATGCAGCTAGGATTTCCGGTGTGGCAACGGTCCGGTTTACGGTTCTCAGATCCGGGCGGATTGTCAGTGCTTCCCTGGTAAGAAGCGCAGGGAACGCTGCCCTTGATCAGGCCGCTCTCGCGGCGGCAAGCCCCGGAAGCATGCTGCCCGCTGCACCGGATGCCATCTCACAGGAGCAGTTCACCTTCTCTATCCCTTTGAAATTCGATCAGTGAGCGAGCAAGTCGTCTTCTGAAGGGCGTTCGTCATGCCGAAACGGGAAGCATCCGGCCCGGACGGGTTCCCGTCGGCACACTATCGCGCACGATGGTCTCCCCATTCACCCAGACATGGGTGATGCCGGAGGGTAGCAGGGTGGATTCATCGAAGGTGGCACGATCTGTCACCCCTTCCTCGAACAGCACCAGGTCAGCTGCCATCCCAGGCCGCACCAGCCCACGATCCTGTAGTGAGAAGCGCTGCGCCGCAATCGAGGTCATGCGTCGCACGGCATCCTCGATCGAGAACCAGCCTTTATCCCGGCGCAGCGGGCCGACGATGCGGGGGAAGGTTCCGAAAGCGCGCGGATGCGGCTTCGTTCCAGGGCGGGGGAGGCCATCGGATCCCACCATGTGCAGTCGATGGCAGCAGGCAGCATGAAGATCGCTCTCGTCGAGTTGGAAGAGTATCACTCCCGTTTGCCCTTCGTCCTCCTCCACCAAGCGAATGAGAAGATCATAGGGCTCGATCTGCTCGCGCGCGGCAGCCTGGCGCATATCCAAGCCTTCCAAAGCCTTCAGCGCCGGATTGTTGACGCCGGAAATGCGCACGTTCTCCCAGCCGATCAGGGAAAGCTTGCTCTGTCCGTGGAACGAAGGCCCGCCATTCTCCACCCAGCGGCGCAGCACGGGGCCGATGCTGGGATCGCGCAGCCGTGTCTTCAGCTGGTCGAGCCCTCCTTCGAGAGCAGCGGGCGGCAGCAGCTGCAGGAGATAGGTGCTGCCCGCAGGATAGGGATACATGTCGAAGCTGATGTCGATGCCTTCCTGTCGCGCGGCTTCAAGGGCCTCCAGGGCGCGAGGAATCTGACCCCAGTTCGGACGTCCTGCCGATTGAAGGTGCGACAGCAGGCCGGCGGCGCCGGATTGCCGGAGGATCTCAATGAACTCCTCAATGGAGGGAACAAGGCCATCTTCGTAACTGCGAACGTGCGCGGTCATCAGCCGGCCGTGAGATTTCACGACCTTTGCCAGCGTCACCATCTCGTCGAGAGCAGCGAAGGCGCTGGGAGGATAGACTAGTCCCAACGACAGGCCGATGGCTCCTTGTGCCAACTGCCGGTCAAGGAGCGCTCCCATGGCAGCGATCTCGTCCGGCGTTGCGGCGCGGCGATCATGGCCCATGACCGCAAGGCGCAGTGCCGCATGCCCTACCAAGGAGACGACATTGATCGCGACGCCTTGGTGAAGGCGTTCGCGATAATCCGCAAAGTCGTCGAAGATCTCCTCCCGTGCCGTCTGGCCGAGAAGGCCCGAAAAATGCTTGCGCAACTCCTCGCGGGATTGCCCGCGCGCCGGATAGAGGGAGAAGCTGCAATTGCCGACGACGACGGTGGTCACGCCCTGGAGTGCTTTCTCAGGACGATCCGGATCGCGCAGACAGATCAGGTCGTCGTGGCAATGGGCGTCGATAAAGCCGGGTGCGAGATAACGGTCCTCGGCGTCGACGATGACCGTGTTCGTGTCCGCCTTCAGGTTCGCACCGACTCTGGCAATCCGTCCATCGACCACATGCACGTCTCCCCTAAACCAGGGTGCTCCCGTGCCGTCAATGATCCGGGCATTTCGGATCAGCCAGTGTCTCGTCATCGTCATTCTCGGATTAACCCCGTGGTTTGCCCATTGGGAACGGCATGTACCCGACGAAGCCCGTGATCTTCCAGCGGCCGTCGAGCCGGGCGCAGAAATACAGGGTTTGCCAGTTGAGCACGTCGACTCCGCCGTCCTTCAGCGCGATGGTTCCATCGAACTTCTTATGGCAGACGGCGGTCTCGCCCCGCAGGTCGATGTCCCGCATGTTCGTCGCGCGAAACAGGGCGTCGCGGACGGGCTCCGCATACTCGACGGCCTGGGATGCCTTTGCCTGCCGCAGCCATTCGTCGCGATAGGTTTCGAGGTTCGGGAAATCGAGGCGCCAGCTGTCGGGCTGCTCCGACTTGTGAGCATGCAGACCCAGGAACCCCTCACGGCGAAAATCTGAATCCACCATCGACCAGTCGGCGGCCAGAAATGCGTCAATGTCGCGCTCGACCAGCATCGTCCAGATTTCGCGGCGATCGGGATCGGTCTCGGCGAAGGGGTTTTGTGTGTGGGATATCACGGCGGGATCTCCAGGATTACGGAATGAAATGCTTCAGCTGACCTTGCCGCGAGCGGCAACCGGAGCCGTTCCGACCACCTCGTCGCCGCGTACGAACGTCACCTCGTCGAAAAGGTTCGTGACCGGGCAGACATGGTTGGGAATGATGCGGACCATCTCGCCGACCTTCGGCCTGGCCGCGGAATGCGTAAGGTCGACGACACCGTGTTCCTCGCTCAAGGAAACAATGGCTGCATCGGGATACTCGACGATATGGCCGAAGCCCTGAAGGCCGAGGGTGTCGCTGGTGAGCGCTTTCGAGCCGGTGTCGAGAACGGCGCGGGTGTCTGTCGGACGCGAGACGACCGTCGCAAGGACAGTGAGCGCGCAATCGTCCAAGCTGCCGACACCTTCCTGAACCTGAAATCGGTCGAGATAGATATATGTGCCCGGGCGGTACTCCGTTGCGGCGCTGTTCTCGCCGCTACGCCAGATGTCCGGCGTTCCACCCGTGGTGACGATCTCGGGCGAGAGACCTGCTTCCTTCAGCAGGATAGTCGCTCGCTCGAGCCAAGCATTTGCCTGTGCAGCCATGCCTTTTGCCGGATACGTCATCAGGCCGGCAAAGCGCAGGCCTTCGGAGCCCGCGATAAGTTTGGCGAGGGCAAGCGCCTCCTCCGGTGTCTGGACGCCGACGCGCCCGCCTCCCGTATCGCATTCTACGAGAACGGGAAGGGTGATGCCTGATCCTGCAAAGGTCTTGGAATAGCCCTCGACGGTGGTGCTGCTGTCTGCGGTGACCTTGATCGAAGCATGGCGGGCGAGGGACAGAAGTCGCTGCAGCTTGGGGGCACCGAGAATGTTGTAGGGAAGAAGAATGTCCCTAAGCCCGGCTTCGACCATCACCTCCGCCTCGCCAATCTTCTGGCAGGTGATGCCGATGGCGCCGAGCTCCATCTGCAGCTTGGCGAATTGCGGCAGTTTGTGCGTCTTGATGTGCGGACGCAGCTTTACTCCATGCGCATCCGCATAATCCTGTGCACGTTTGAGATTGGCTTCGACACGGTCGAGGTCGATCAGGACGACGGGGGTATCAAGTTCATGAATCTTCGGCATGCAGGGTCCGTTTTCTTCTAATCGCCAAGCGGAAGGCTCGGATCATTGACGTTCACCGCCGCCAAGCTGTGCTTTATGCGGCGGAGACCTTCGAGCACGGAGGGCCCGATGGCTTCGGCCGTCGTCATCGCGATCAGGTCCACGACGGCCATCATCGCATAGCGGGCGGAGTTGGGTTTGTAGAGATTGCTGTCTTCCTGCACCAAAAAGGGCAGAAGGATCTCGGCCTCCCGCGCCAGGGCCGACCCCGGCGCAGTCACGGCTACGGTCTTGGCCCCGTAGTGACGGGAAATCCTGACGGAATCGACGACCGAAGGCGAATAGCCGGAGATCGAGAAGGCGATCGCGATAGTCTCGGGTGTCGCCACAGAGGCAGTCATCCGCTGCATCTGTCCGTCGCTATGCGAGATCACGGACAGGCCGAGCCGGAAGAGCCGGTTGTGCAGCTCCATTGCCATGATAGAGGAGTTGCCGCCGGAACCGTAGGACAGAACCGAGCGTGCCGCGGCAATATGGTCGGCGATCCGAGCGACGATGCCCATGTCGATGCCGGAGCGCAGGCGCTCGATGGCTGCCACGGCGCTGCCGCATACGGCGCCAAGGATGCGTTCCTCTCGCTCCTCACGCTGCAGAGGCGATGGGTTGAGGTAGCTGCCGCCGACCACCAGAGCTTGAGCGAGATGATATTTGAGATCGCGGATGCCATCGCAGCCGAGTGCCCTTGCGAAGCGCGTCACCGTGGGCTCGCTCACACCCGCACGGCCCGCAATGTCGGCAATCGTCGCCTTTGACACATAAGCGAGATCGTTGAGGACGAGAGATGCAAGCCTGCGCTCTGCCTTGGAGCCGTTCTCGGCCCATCTGCGGACCCGGGTGATGATGTCCTGGGCGGCCTTCACACCCCTGCTCCTGGAAGGCGCCTGCCGGTCGCGGCATCGAAGAGATGGATCTTCTCCGGGTCGACGGACAGGTGAAGCGTCTCGCCGGGACTGACCGAAATCCTCTCGCGAAAAACAGCGCGCACTTCCGAACTGTCGACATGCCCGTAGATATGGCTTTCGGAGCCGGTGGGTTCGATGACGTCCACGACGAGCCGGATCGGGCCTGCGGGATCCATCCGGTAATGCTCTGGCCGGATCCCGAGGGTGACGCTTGCTCCATTGTGTACGGAGGCTCCAGCGACGGGCACCATCGTGCCATCCGAAAAGCGAACGAAGGTGCCTTGGCTGGATTTCAGCATCGCTCCGTCGATGAAGCTCATGGCCGGTGAACCGAGGAAGCCGGCGACGAAGAGATTGGCCGGATGATCGTAGAGCTCGAGAGGAGTGCCGACCTGTTCGATGCGGCCGCCGTTCATCACGACGATGCGGTCGGCCATGGTCATGGCTTCGATCTGGTCGTGCGTTACGTAGATGATGGTGCTCTCGAACTTGTGGTGCAGGGCCTTGATCTCCGTTCGCATCTGCACCCTGAGCTTTGCGTCGAGGTTGGAGAGAGGTTCATCGAACAGAAAGAGATCGGGGTTGCGGACGATGGAGCGTCCCATCGCCACACGCTGGCGCTGGCCGCCGGAGAGCTGGCCAGGCCGTCGGCCGAGATAAGCGCCGAGGTTCAGGATGGAGGCGGCACGCTTCAGCTTCTCTTCCGTTTCCTGTGCATTCTCTCCGCGAATGCGCGGACCGAAGGTGATGTTGTCCTTCACCGACATGTGAGGAAACAGCGCGTAGGACTGGAACACCATCGAGATGTTGCGCTTCTGAGGCGGCACCTCGTTAGCGCGCCGGCCGCCGATGCGGATCTCGCCGTCGGAAACCGTTTCCAGTCCGGCGATCATGCGAAGCAATGTGGACTTGCCGCATCCGGACGGGCCGACGAGCACGACGAACTCGCCGTCCTCGACCGAGAGATCGATTCCATGAAGGATCTCGACTGCGCCGTAGCGCTTCCTGACATTGTCGAGATGGAGATCAGCCATCGGACACTCCGTTTACCTGATTGCTTCGATGAAGGGCAGGTTGCCGGCCGTCAGCCCTCCATCTACGGGAAGAGCCACGCCCGTGATCCCCGCCGCAAGAGGCGAGGCGAGGAAGACCGCCGCGTTCGCCACATCAACGGGATCAACCATGCGCCCCAGGGGATAAAGGCGCGATACCTTGTCGAGAATGTGCGGGTCCTTCTCGATCCGGTGATCCCAGGCATGGGTACGCACGGAGCCCGGGCAGATCGCGTTCGAGCGGATGCCGTGAATTCCGTATTCCGTAGCAATCGCCCGAGCATACGCCACGAGGCCTGCCTTGGCCGCCGCATAGGCCGGATTGCCGAAATGAGCAAGCGCGTTCACCGATGAGATGAAGACGAATACGCCGGAACCTCTCGCCTTCATGGGCTCCAGAAACGGAGCAGTGAAATTGCGTGCGCCATTGAGATTGACCTCAAGCTCGAAATTCCACGCGCGGTCGTCGGTCTGTTCAAGGGTTTCAGCACGTGTATAGCCCGCGTTGCTGACGACGATATCGGGCAGGCCGGCTTTTGATCGGATGCGCTCGCAGGCATTCCTGCATGCGTCTGCGCTGCCGAGATCGAAGATCTCCTTGTGGGCGACGTCCAGCGCTCCGAGTGCGTCCTCCGAGACGTCGCAGGCGACCACCCTTGCTCCCGCCTCCTTGAAGCTCTGGACCATCGTGACGCCGATGCCGCCGCCTGCACCCGTGATGACGACCAGCCGCCCTTCCAAGCTGTTTGCCAACGATCTGCTCCGAACGCTTCAAGCCTGTGGTTCCCTTAAGGCTGGAGTGGTTTCTGAAATTTAGCAACATAAAAGCCAGGAATATACGCAAAAATTCCCTTGCCTAAGTAATTTTCTTTCACAACAATGCGTCGTGCCGGGCTGCTTATCTTGAGGTGTGCGGCCCCAGCAGAGGGAACATGCACGTGAAAACACAGTATAAGAACACCTTCTTCAACCTTAAGGGCCTCATGCTTGCAGGTGCCGGCGCCATCGCCCTGTCGGCGAGCGCCAACGCAGGTACTGTCCGCGTCACCGTTGCGGAATACTCGGCCAAGACCGGTCCATATTTCGAGCAGGTGGCCAAGGATTTCGAAGCGGCCAATCCGGGCATCGACATTCAGTTCGAGGTGGTGCCGTGGGACAACCTGCTCCAGAAGCTCACCACCGACATCTCGGCCAACGCCAACGCGGATCTGTCGATTATCGGCACGCGCTGGCTGGTGGACTTCGTTCAGCAGGGAATCGCCGAGCCTCTCGACAGCTACATGACTCCGGAGATTAAAGGACGATTCATCGAAACGTTTCTGACGCCCTCCATCATGAACGGCAAGACCTACGGCCTGCCCATCGCAGCCTCCGCGCGTGCGATGTACTACAACAAGGATCTGTTCGCGAAGGCGGGCCTCTCCGAGCCGCCCAAGACCTGGGCCGAGCTTGAGGATTACGCCAAGAGGATCTCTGCGCTGGGCAACGGTGTCTATGGCTTCGGTCTTCAGGGCAAGGAAGTCGAGACGGATGTCTATTTCTATTACGGCATGTGGTCCTTCGGCGGCGATATCGTAAAGGACGGCAAGTCCGGCCTCGATTCGAAGGCTGCCATCGATGCTGCGTCCCTCTACAAGCGTCTGATCGACCAGGGCGCGACCCAGCCGGGCGTGACGTCTTATGCTCGCGAGGACGTGCAGAACCTGTTCAAGCAGGGCAAGGTCGGCATGATGATGACCGCGCCGTTCCTCGCCAACCAGATTCGCGACGAGGCGCCCACCCTCAAATACGGCGTGGCTCCGATCCCGAAGGGACCGGGCGGCGATCAGGGCACCTATGGCGTGACGGACTCCGTCATCATGTTCCAGAATTCCAAGAACAAGGCCGAGGCCTTCAAATTCCTCGACTTCCTGTTCCAGCCCAAGCAGCGCATCAAGTTCACGGTCGACGAGGGCTTCCTTCCGGTGACTAAGGCCGAGGCTGAGGACAAGTATTTCACCGAGAACGCCAACCTCAAGGTGTTCACGAGCCTCCTGCCGACTGCCCGCTTCGCGCCCGTGATTGCGGGATGGGAAGAGATCGCCGATACGACCACATCGGCGCTGCAGCGGATTTATCTCGGCCAGGGTCAGATCGAGCCGACGCTGAAGGAAGCCGCAACCAAGGCCAATGCGATCCTGAAAAAGTAAGTCACGACAAATGGGGCCGCACCTTTCGCGTGCGGCCCTTCATTCTGTTTGCTCAGTCGGCGGAATGCTTATGACCTCCAAGCGGGTGGTTGCGCCCTACGTTCTCGTTCTTCCCAGCTTCGTGCTGGCAGCCCTCATCGTCATCTGGCCCGTCAACGAGCTGGCGCAGATTGCAAGCCACAGCGTGAATCGCTTCGGCCAGCTGCGCGACTTCGTGGGCATGGCCAATTTCAGCGCGCTGCTCGACGATCCAAACTTCGTCGCCTCGCTCTGGCGCACGGGAATCTGGACCGTCGCGGTGGTTGGCGGTGCCATCCTCTGTTCCGTTCCCGTCGCCCTTGTTCTGAACGAGGACTTCTATGGCCGCGACCTGGCGCGGGTGATCGTCATGCTGCCTTGGGCGGTTTCTCTCACCATGACGGCCATCGTCTGGCGCTGGGCCCTTTCCGGCGAAAGCGGTATGCTGAACTCGGCCCTGCTTGAATTCGGCATCATCGATCAGAACATTCAGTGGCTTGCCGAGGCGAGCACGGCCTTTCCGATGCAGATTCTCATCGGCATCCTCGTCACCATCCCTTTCACGGTCACCATCATCCTCGGCGGGCTCTCATCGATCCCGGACGACCTTTATGAGGCCGCGGCTCTGGAAGGGGCAGGGCGGTGGGAGCAGTTCCGGCACATCACCCTGCCGCTGATTGCCCCGTTTCTCAACATCGCACTCGTCCTCAACACGATCTACGTCTTCAACTCCTTCCCTATCATCTGGGCGATGACGCAGGGCGGCCCGGCGAACTCCACCGATATTCTCGTTACCTATCTCTACAAGGTCGGCTTCCGTCTCGGGAAGCTGGGTGAAGCCTCCGCCGTCTCCCTGGTGATGTTCGGTATTCTCCTGGTTTTCACATTGATCTATGTGCGGCTCACCACGTCGAGGAGAGTGGAGGCATGAATTCCGCCAAGCTTCGCCGCTCGGTCATCTGCTGGCTCGTGCTGTCGCCGGTCGTCATTGCTGCGATCTTTCCATTTGCCGTGATGCTGATCACGGCCCTCAAGCCCAATACCGAGGTGCTGACGCCGACCTGGTGGCCCTCTCGCATCGCCTGGGAAAACTTCCAGACCATGTGGGTTGCCACAAATTTCGGAAACGCCCTCAAGAATTCGCTCTACGTCTCCGTGCTCTCGACGCTGGGGTCCCTCATCGTGTCCATCCCGGCGGCCTATGCCTTGACACGGTTCGACTTCAGGGGACGCGAGTTCTATCGCCAGTTTCTGCTGGTCACCCAGATGCTCTCGCCCATCGTCCTCGTCGTCGGCCTGTTCCGCCTGATGGTGGCCCTTGGGATGATCGACAACATCAATGCGGTGACGGTGGTGTATGCGGCGTTCAACATCGCCTTCTCCGTCTGGATGCTGCAGAGCTATTTCGCCACCATTCCGCTCGACCTTGAGGAGGCGGCCTGGATGGAAGGGGCAGGGCGCGCGCGAACCCTTTTGAAGGTATTCCTGCCGCTGGCCGTGCCCGCCATCGTCGTGACCGCGATCTTCACGTTCATCAATGCGTGGAACGAGTTCGTCATCGCTCTGACTTTGCTGCGCTCCCAGGACAGCTATACGCTGCCCATCCAGATCTTCTCGCTGGTATCGGGGCGCTACACGGTCGAGTGGCATCACGTGATGGCGGCGACCTTTGCCGCAACCATTCCTGTCGCTATAGCCTTCGCATGGCTCCAGCGCTACCTCGTGCGCGGCCTCGCACTCGGCGCCGTGAAATAAAGGAAGCGATCGCCTACAGGTCTCTGGGCCCGAAGCCCTGACAAGGGATTAGATTCAAGGACGCCACCCGATGCTGAACCGCATGAGCGGCGCCCTTGGCCTTCGCGGGCACTAGAGAAGCGCGCTTTCCTTCCGGCCGGACACATGGAATGCGGCGTAAACGGCCGTCACGGTCAGGACCAGAAGAATGGTGGAGAGCGCCGATGCGGTCCCATACTCGCCGTCCATCACCGAGAGATAGATGCGGACCGGCATGGTAATGGTGCTGCCCACATACAGCACGAGGGAGGATGATAGCTCGTTCATGGCCGTCACGAAGCTCATGAGGGCCCCTGCCATGATGCCGGGCAGGATCAGCGGCACCGTCACTTTCAGGAAGGCTTTGCTCGGCGGATAGCCGAGGCTCACCGCAGCATCCTCGAGGCTTGGGCTCACCTGCTTCAATGCCGCAGCGACCGAGCGGGCCGAGTAGGGCAGGCGCCGGATGAAGACGGCCATGACAATGATGACGCCTGTGCCGGTCAGCACCAGCGGCGGATCGTTGAAGCGCGTGATGAACGCGATCCCCATGACGATACCGGGCACCACGTAAGGGACCATGAGAAGGGCATCGAGCGTTCCCGTGGCCATGTTAGGGCGCCGGGAAATGAGGTAGCCGATCAGGGTGCCGGTGATGACGATGGCCACGACTGCCACTGTCGAGAAGAGTAGCGTGTTCCAGATGGGGGCAGAGAGGGTGGCAACAACTCGTTCGTAGCTCTGCAGGCTCAGACCCGGCTGAAAAACCGGACCACTGGTTCGGCGGAACGAGAAAAGAACCACGATGATCGCCGGCATTGCACCGGCCAGAACGATGGCATAGGCCAGCACATGAAGCCCGAGGCTTTTGAGCCCGGCGACATCCGCGCGTTCCGGCTTCTTGATGAGATTGCTGTGATAGACGTTCTTGCGCAGAATCCAGCGCTGCGCGAAGACGACGGCCATGGACATGACGATCAGCACGATGCTGAGGGTCGAGGCCATGCCGGGATTGCCGCCCACCTCGCTGCTGTAGAGGTTAAATGCTTCCGTCGCCAGTACGTTGAAGTCGCGTCCGATGATGCGCGGTGTTCCGAAATCGGCGATCGACAGAATGAAGGTCAGAAGTGCGCTTGCCGAGATGGCTGGCAGGATCAGCGGAAATGTAACTTTGAAAAGCCGCTTCGCGGGCGGGACGCCGAGGCTTTCCGCCGCCTCCTCCACCGAGCGGTTGATGGAGGCGAGAGCCCCCGATGTCAGAAGAAAGACATGAGGGAAGAACTTGAGCGCGAAGACGAGGATGACGCCGAGCGCCCCGTAAAGCGGCGGCATGGAAATGCCGATCGAGGCCAGTCCTTTGCGCACGACGCCGCTTGCCCCGAACAGCACGATCCATGCATAGGCGCCGATGAAAGGCGGAGAGACGAGCGCCACCACTGCCAGGGTCTGAATGAGAGCCCGTCCATGAATGCGAAACCGCGTCGTGATGAAAGCAAGGGTTACGCCGAGAACGAGAGCGCCTGCCATGCCGCCTAGGCCAGCCAGGAGAGTGTTGGCAATGGCACGCTGATAGACCTTGGTGGTGGCGATCTCCACATAATGAACGAGAGAGAAATCTCCCGTCTCGTTGTCGATCAGGCTGGCCAGCAGAACCGATGAGAGCGGCCAGATCAGAAGGGCAAGGAGAATGACCCAGGCGGCAATGAGGACGAAAGTCCATACATCGAAGCGAACACGCCTTTTCATCATGCCTGCTCCGCATCAATCACGTCACCGTTTTCCCGGAAGAGAACAATCTTCTGAAGCGGCAGCCTTACCTCGATCTGGCGTCCTTCCATATTTATGAAGTCCTGGGCCGGATCGGCCACTTGGGCGACGATCCCGCCGATGTCGGTCTTGAGGGTATAATGGGCCTCGCGGCCGAGGAACGTAACTTTCTGTACGATGCCCTTGAGGACGATGACTGGACCTTCATAAGCCATGCCTGCAAGCAGGACGTTTTCCGGGCGGATGGCGACTTCGATGCTCCCCGAGGAGCTTGAAGGATAGGCAATTCGCTGGCCGCCGATGAGCAGATGCCCGCTCTCGAGCTGTCCAGGCAGAAGGTTCATCGTGCCTACGAAGGTCGCTGCAAAGCGGCGCAGCGGCTTTCTGTAGATTTCGAAAGGGGTGCCGATCTGCTCGACATTGCCCTTGTTCATCACGCAGATGCGATCGGAAACAGCGAGTGCCTCTTCCTGGTCATGGGTTACATAGATGGTCGTGATGCCGAGGCGACGCTGAATGTCGCGGATATCCTCGCGCAGCTCGATGCGCAGTTTTGCGTCCAGGTTCGAGAGAGGCTCGTCCATCAAGAGAAGGGTGGGGCGGATCGCCATGGCGCGGGCGAGACCGATCCGCTGCTGCTGTCCGCCCGACATCTCAGCGGGGAGACGGTTCTCATAGCCCTCAAGGCGCACCATCTTAAGGCTCTCGGCCACGCGCGCCTCGATTTCGTCCCTGGGAAGGGAGCGGGCCTTGAGGCCGAAGGCCACATTATCCGCAACGGTAAGGTGGGGAAAAACGGCATAGTCCTGGAACACCATTCCGATGTCACGCTTGTGGGCAGGCTTATGGTCGATCCGCTCGCCGTTGACGGCGATCTCGCCGCGGTCCTGCTGCTGAAAGCCTGCGATCGTCCTCAGAAGAGTGGTTTTTCCGCAGCCGCTGGGCCCCAATAGGGTAAAGAACTCACCCGATGCGATCTCGAGGTCGATGTTCTCTAGGACGCGCACGTCCCTATAGCTTTTGGCCAGCCCCTGGATCTTCAAATCGGCCACACCTGGCTCCCTTGTTCGTCTGTTTAAGCCTTGCTTGGCCTGACTTTACAAAAGTTACCACCTTGAGCAACATGCCCTTACCTGGCTAAATAAATCCATGGGAGGATTATGTGTTGAAAGTCGGACTGACCGCGGGCGTGCTGCTCGTATCCTTGACCGCAGCGGCCATGGCCCAGGACAAGAGTGTGGTGGTCTACACGGCCCATAAAGCATCCATTGTCGATGCCCTGGTTCCCAAGTTCGAGAAGGAGACCGGGATCAAGGTCGATGTGGTGAAAGCCGGCTCAGGCGACATCATCAAGCGCGTAAAGGCGGAGTCATCTGCTCCCAAGGCTGATGTGATCTGGAGCATCGGCGGCGAACAGCTGGAGGATAACAAGGACCTGCTGGCGATATACAAGCCGAAAGAGGACGATGCGATCCTGCCCAACTACAAGGTGAGTCCTGAATGGATTCCTTATACCGGCATTCTGCTGGTGATGGCCGTGAACAACAAGGAGCTCAAGCCTGCCGATTATCCGAAGAGCTGGGCCGATCTCGGCGATCCCAAGTGGAAAGGCAAGATCTCGTCTGCGCGTGCAGATACGTCCGGCTCCAGCTTCCAGCAGCTCGCCACCGTTCTGATCGCCCACGGCGACAAGGGCTGGGACGTCTACAACAAGATTCTTGCGAACATCAATCTGTCCGACTCCTCGGGTGCGGTCGCCCGCTATGTGAACGACGGTGAAGCGCTGGTGGGCCTTACGCTCGAAGACAATGCGCTCGATTACCTGAAGGGCGGCGGCAACGTGGCTATCGTCTATCCGCAAGATGGCTCTTCCACCGTTGCCGATGGCGTCGCGCTGGTGAAAGGCGCTCCCCATGCCGAGAATGGCAAGGTGTTCATCGACTGGCTTCTCTCGAAGCCCGTTCAGGAGCAGCTCGTGTCCGAGATCGGCCGCCGTTCCGTCCGCAAGGACGTCACCGGTGCAGGACTCAAGCCGATGAGCGAAATCAAGCTCGTCGAGTATGACATCAAGAAGGTGGCGCAGAACCGCAACGATTGGGTCGCCAAGTGGAAGTCAGCTCTGCAGAACCGCTGAGCTGAATATTTCCGAAAGTCCAGCAGCTGCCATGCTGATCGAAACGTTCACCGAGGCTAAGGACCCGTCCGCGCCTCACGCCAACGAGGATCGTCTCGTGATCCTGCCGGGCCGCGCCTATGCGGTGATCGATGGAGTCACGGACCGCCTCGGAACGCGGTACGACGGGATGCTTTCAGGCCAGTATGCAGCGATGACCGTCCAGGGCGCGCTCGAGCACATGCTGAGCGCGCCTGATCGAACCGAAGACCCGGTTGCCATCGTCAGATCACTGACGGCGACCATCGCTTCTGCCTACAAGCAGCACGGCGTGGCCGAGAAGGTGCAGTCCAATTGGAACCTGCGCATCTCGGCCGCGCTGGCTCTCGTGATGACGGGGCAGGAGACCATCGATGTGCTTCTCGTGGGAGACAGCGGCGTCCGCATCAACGGCGAGCGCATATTGCGGGTCGAGAAGGACCTCGATTTGATTACCGCGATCCTGCGCCGGCAAGCTTGGCCCGTGATCGGGCAGAAGGTGTCCGATCCCGATAGGCAGGAGCAGATCTCCCGCCAGGTCACTTGGCACGGCACGCGGCAGCCTCTTGACAATCTGGCCGGCATTCTCGATGCCGACGACATGGCCTTCATCGAAAGTCGCGCCATCGCTGCCAATATGGAAAGCCTGCCGCATGTCGCGAGAGACGACATCGAGAATCTCGTGCGCGGCGGCATCGTGAACGCACAGGGCGGTTATCAGAATAACGCATCCCTGCAACTCGGCTACCCGTGCCTCGATGGGTTTGAAGTGCCGCAGCACATGCTCAAGATCGAACGGTTTAAGCGTTCGGAAGTCCATATGGTCGAGATCTACTCGGACGGGTATTTCAAGCCGGGAGACGGGTTCGGTGTAGCGGCCTGGGAGAAGGCTTTTGCCGAGGCCGAGCGGGAGGATCCGGCAAAAGTCCTGCTGTATCCATCTCCCAAAGGGTCGACGGCATCTCTCTGGGCCGACGACAGAACCTACCTCGGCATCAAGCTTTGAGGAGCTTGGTCTCTCATATCGCCAGGCTGCCCGCTGGCCGCTTCACCGATCTGCAATCGCTCTGCATGACTATTTTGGTTCCGCAGATCCGAGCCTGGGTTGCGAGCGCGATGTGATCGGCTCTGAGGCAACTCTTTGCCCGTCTGATCTGCAGGCCTGATGTCATGGAGACGGCGGGCACTGTGGCATTACGGTTTCGCAGGGGGCCATGACCGCACGGGGTCGAAGCTCAGGGCGCGCACAATGTGTTCCCGCAGCCAAGCGTTGGCAGCATTTCTGTCGAGACGCCGGTGCCAGAACAGCATGACGTCGAGCAGGGGTGGATCATGGGGCGGGAGATAGAGATCGATATCAAGGCTTTGCGCGGCATGGCGGGCGAAGTGCACCGGCAGGTTTCCGAGGAGGCCTCCGACCGCTGCAGCCAGAGCGACCGCATGGAAATGCGGCACCGTCATCACTACCCTGCGCTCCAGGCCATGGGTGCGGAGCACCGGATCGATCGTTCCAACCTTGCTGCCGTCCATGGACATCATGACCTGCGGGACGGCGCAGAAGGTCTCGGCAGGGATCCTGTCTCCCGGACGGATGCCTGCCTCCTGTAGGACAGGATGGTTCTTCGCCGCGACGCAGACGATATAGGACTGGAAGAGGGTTTTCCGGCAGATCCAGTCAGGCGTCTCCAACGACCGGTCGACGGCAACATCGACGATCCCGTCGCTGAGCAGGTCCAGCACTTCGCCGGCCGGGTAGTCGAGCATCTGGAGGGTCACTCCCGGCGCCTCCGGCGTGACTGCCTCGGCAAGCCTCGGCATCAGCAGAGTCGAGAAATAGTCCGAGCCGCTGATCTTGAAGGTCTGGATCGAACGTGCCGGATCGAACCCCGCGACGGTGGAGAGAGCATCCTCCATCTGCCGCAGGGCCGCACGGATCGGTTCGTACATGGCCAGCGCCTGCGGGGTCGGGACCATCCGGTTGCCGTCGCGTACGAAAAGTTCGTCCCCGGTCACATGGCGCAGCCGCCCCATGGCGGAGCTGACGGCCGGTTGGCTCAACCCCACTCTTTCGCCCGCGCGGGTGGTGTTGAGTTCGATCATCATGGCATCGAAGACGCGCAGAAGATTGAGGTCGAGTGCAGCGAAATTCATGTCCTGAATATCCCGCATACGATCATTCGATTTCAAGTGATCGGAAGGAGGGGCTACTTTCGCTCGTGTCGAGGATGAACTCGCCTAATTCGTTCATAACATTGGAGAATTCAACATGAACGCCGCCACGGAAGCAGGTGTGGAGGCCCGAAGGACCGTCACATGGATGGGGACGGCCTATTCTATTACCATCGCAAAAGGTCAGAGCGCGGGCATCGTCGGCGTCTTCGAGGGACACGTACCGGCGTGGGACGGGCCCCCCATCCATATTCATCACAACGAGGATGAGGTCATTCACGTCCTTGAGGGAACGTATGAGTTCTGGCTCGACGGCAGCAGCTTTATCCGCGGGGCAGGGGCGTCCGTATTCCTGCCTAGGGGCGTGCCGCACACCTTCCGCGTGATCGGGGGTAAGCCGGGCCGAAACCTCGCCATCCTGACGCCCGGAGGTTTCGAGGGCTTCTTCCTCGAAGCTGCGGAACGAAACCTTACGATCCCGGATCAAATGCCTGAGGTGATCGAACTGGCTGCTCGCTACGGCCTCGAATTCACGGGTCCGCCGCCTTGGGGAGCATCGGGGCCCTGATCGGAACTCGGATCAGGTCTCACAGGCCGGTCGGGTTCGGGTTTTATAACCCCTGGCCACCCGGTGATGTCCATCAGCGAACGGGAACGCTGAATCGGCAGCGAGTAAACTTCAAGAGCGCTCGATAATGGCGGAGAGGGTGGGATTCGAACCCACGGTGGGCTTGCACCCACGGCGGTTTTCAAGACCGCTGCCTTAAACCACTCGGCCACCTCTCCAGCAGGGGGTCCAGGGATCATCCGCCTGGATCGTGGTCTATAGGGGTTCTCTAAGGCTGCGAGCAGGCTTCCGTCAACTCAAACCGCGGAGATCGTGCCGATCGGGCCGGGCCTGCTGGCTGAGCGGGTTCGTGGCCGGATCCATATTCGGGGACGCTCAGCCCGGAGATAAAGTATGGTTTTTTACCATGTCCAACAGCTTGAGTTCGAACCCTCGAACAGCCAAACAGTCGCGGCGATTTAGAAAAAGCGCGTGAAGAATATGATCTAAGTTTATGTGATTGTTCTTATTTCATGGGGCAGAAACAGTGTTAACAATCCGGCAGCTTTGCAATTGACAAGCGTGTCCGTTTAACTTCCTTTTAACGGGAGAAACGCACTGTGGCTCCAGGTTCGGGTCAGGGATCTGGCGCCACCGGGAACAGTGCGAAGAAAAGGATGCGGAACAACATGCATTGGGATCGCGCTGAAGCCAAAAGCTGTCCGAGGGGAAAGGTCTCTCTTGGCGGCTCGGCTCTCGTCCGGATTGCAGGTGTCACGGCAATTGCTCTCACCGTTGCCAATTGCTCCTCCAAGGTTGGTGGAATCGATCCCAAGTACGGCGTCGCGCCGAGCCCAAAGGTCATTGCCGATGGGGAGCCGGTGCCGAAGGGCGGCGGCCGCGACATGGTCGGCAAGCCTTATACGGTGGCTGGCCGCACCTATGTTCCATCTGAAACGCCGCGTCCTGTTGAAGGGCTAGCCTCCTGGTACGGCTCCAATTTCCACGGCCGCATGACAGCGAACGGCGAAATCTTTGACCGCGACTCGATTGCTGCCGCCCATACGACCATGCCGCTTCCGAGCTATGCGCGCGTCACCAATCTCCAGAATGGCCATTCCATGATCGTGCGCGTGAACGACCGCGGCCCGTTCCATGGGAACCGTGTCATCGATGTGTCCGAGCGTGCCGCCGCTGCGCTCGGGTTCCACAAGCAGGGAACGGCGAAGGTTCGTGTGGAGTATGTCGGCCGCGCCTCTCCGAACGGCAGTGACGACCGCATCCTCCTGGCAAGCCTGCGGACGGACGGCCAGCCTGCGACCCTGACCAGTGTCGGCCCGACCATGGTCGCCCAGGCCACCCAACGTCCCGCGACCGCAACCCGTCAGGCCATTGGCATCAACACGTATGAGCCCGACGACGAAGGCGAGACAGCGCCGGGCGCTTCCGTGCCTCAGCGCGTAGCCTCCTCCGGTGTTCGCGGCAGCGTGCCGCTGCCGCCTGAGCGTCCGTTCGATCTCGGCACAATTCCGGGAGCAGTCAATCCTGGCGTGACCTTGGGTGCCACGGCTCCGGCAGCTCTTCCGCCATCCCGCCCTGTGGTCGCCGGCCTGTCCTATGCCTCGCCTGAACCCGCTCGAACCGGCTTTCAGAAGGGCGCCGGCTTCAACACAATGGACCAGTCCAAGTTCGTTCGCTAAAATGGAAGGGCGGCATGCCGGCCGCTCGTCCACAGCCGTGTGACAGCGCACAGCTTATCGTAACGTAACGTTGATTTGGCATTGACGCGCCACAGATTCAGGCTCTCCTAAAGGAAGATCCTGGACCCTTTATGATGCGTCATTCCATGCCCGCCCGTATTCTGACCGCGGCCCTCTGCGCCCTTGGAATCCTGTCCTTTGCATGGGTTCTTCCGAAGGAAGCCCGAGCCCAAACCTTCCAGACCAGCGCTCCCACCGCAATCCTGATGGATGCGGAGAGCCATGCCGTTCTGTTCGAGAAGAACGCGGACGACCTGACGGCGCCGGCCAGCATGGCAAAGACGATGACGGCTGAGGTCGTCTTCAGCGAGATCAGGAACGGCCGCCTGAACTTCGACAGCACCTTCACGATCTCCGAAAATGCCTGGCGCAAGGGCGGCAGCGGCTCCGGCGGCTCCTCCATGTTCGCCCAGGTCAACAGCACCGTGCGTCTGGAGGACCTGCTGCGCGGCCTCATTGTCCAATCCGGGAACGACGCGGCCATTGCCATCGCCGAGGGTGTTGCCGGTACGGAAGAGAGCTTCGCCAAGCTCATGAACGAGCGGGCCCGAGCAATCGGTCTGACGAAATCCACCTTCCGCAATGCGACCGGCTATGGTCACCCCGAGCAGAAGGTGACCGTGCGCGAGCTCGCGAAGCTCGCCATCCACATCATCGAAACCTATCCCGATCTTTATAAGATCTTCGGCGAGCGCGAATTCACCTGGAACAAGATTCGCCAGCAGAACCGCAATCCGTTGCTCACCATGGACCTTGGCGCCGATGGCCTCAAGACGGGCAACATCGATGAAGCGGGCTATGGCCTGATCGGATCGGCGGTTCAGAACGGACAACGCCTCGTAGTCGTCGTCAATGGGCTCAAGACCGCCAAGGATCGAGCCAACGAAGCCCGGAAACTGCTCGATTGGGGCTTCCGGGCGTTCGAGGCCCGGCAGCTCTTTACCGAAGGGCAGGTCGTCGGCGAGGCGCAGGTCTATGGCGGCAGCAAGCGTTCCCTGCCGCTTGTCTCGAAGAAGGCTGTTCGTGTACTGGTGCCCCGTGGCGATGGCGAGCGGGTGACGGCTCGCATCATCTATACCGGTCCGCTGAAGGCCCCGATTCAAAAGGGGGCGGAAGTGGCCCGGCTTCAGGTCAACCGTGGTGAGATGCTGGCGCTCGAAATGCCGCTTTATGCCAATGAGGACATCCAGGAAGGCACCCTGAGCCAGCGCGCTCTGGACGGCCTCGTGGAGTTCGGCACCGGCTGGGTGCGGCGCGCATTTTCGAGTGTCATCGAAAGGATTTGATGGCAGGTCGGTTCGTTACGTTCGAGGGCGGGGAGGGCGCAGGCAAGTCGACCCAGATCGCGAGGCTGAAGGACCGGCTGGAACAGCTCGGTCACCCGGTGCTGGTCACGCGGGAGCCCGGCGGCTCGCCTCTTGCGGAGGAAATCCGATCCTTCATTCTGGAAGGCCATGCTAAGCCCCTGGGGCCATTTGCCGAAGCCCTGATGTTCGCCGCCGCGCGCATCGATCACCTCGACAAGACCATCAAGCCGGCTCTGGCGAACGGCACGACGGTGCTCTGCGATCGCTTTGCGGATTCGACCCGTGCCTATCAAGGCTCATCCGGGACCATCGAACCGTCGCTGATCGACGATCTGGAACGGGTGACGCTTGCCGGCACCAGGCCCGACCTGACCTTCATTCTCGATTTGCCCGCGGAAGTTGGCTTGGCCCGCGCCCGGGAGCGCCGGGCCCGCAAAGGCGAGGGCGCCGACCGGTTCGAGGATGAAGACGTCTCGTTCCATCAGGCCCTGCGCCAAGCCTTCCTTTCTATCGCTAAAGCAGCCCCCGAGCGCTGCGCCGTCATCGATGCAGACCAGCCGGCTGAGGAGGTCGAGGCGGCGATCTGGGCTACCCTGCGCCAGCGACTGCCCGAATTGGCCGAACCGTCCGGGAGGTCCCTCGATGTCGCGTGACGATCAGGACGCCATCGAGCCCGATCAATTCGAAGGGGCTCCCCATCCTCGTGATCAGTTCGCCTTCTTCGGGCATCAGGAAGGTGAGGGCGCTTTTCTCGAAGGCTTGCGGAGTGGGCGGCTCCATCATGCGTGGCTGATCGGCGGTCCTCAGGGCATCGGTAAGGCAACCCTGGCCTACCGTGTCGCGCGCACCGTTCTCGATCCCCAGAAATTGAACGATCGGTCCATTGAGAGCCTCCTGGGGGCGCCCGCCTCGCACGTGTCCAGGCAGGTCTCGGCCCTGTCGCATCCCAATCTGTCGGTTCTCCGGCGGGCTCCTGCCACGGACAAGAAAGCCGCCTCGACGACGATCCCCGTTGATGCGGTCCGCAAAGCCTTGAACATGTTCGGTTCCACGGCCGCGGACGGGGGTTATCGCGTCTGCATTGTGGACAGTGCCGAGGATCTGACGATTTCAAGCGCGAATGCGCTTCTCAAGGTAATCGAGGAGCCCCCGCCGCGCTCCCTGTTTCTGATCGTGAGCCACGCTCCCCAGCGGGTGCTTCCCACGATCCGCTCTCGCTGCCGCCGCCTTCTGCTGCGGCCCTTGGGTAGCGATCACATCAAGGCAGCCATACAGTCCTTGGGTGAGCCATGGAACGAAGTGCCGGAGCCGCTTCTCGACAAGGCTCTGCCATACGGCGAGGGCTCTGTCAGGCGTACCTTGGAGCTGCTGGATGCCGATAAGGTTGCCTTCATCGAGCAGGTGACGAGGCTCCTGGAGGGCCTGCCGCGGCTCGACACCAAGCAGATCTATGCCTTGGCCGAGGCGCTGGCGAAGCGGGACGCGGACGACAGCTACGAGCTGGCGCTGGAAACCGTCGAGCGCTGGGTTTCAAGCAAGCTGCACGAGCGGGCGACCCTGGGAGCGGCCCGCCTTGCGCCTTTGGTGGAGGTATGTGAGAAGATCGCCCGGACGGCTCGCGAGATCGACGTCTTCAATCTCGACCGCCGGCCTTTCATCCTGACGCTGTTCGACGATCTGGCTGACGCAGTTCGCCGAACCGCCTGACCCGCGTTGGACGCTGTGTTCGAGAATTGACGAGTTTTAAGGATCCGCCATGGCCGACAAACAGAAATTCTACATCACCACGGCTATCTCGTATCCCAACGGCGCACCTCACATCGGCCACGCCTACGAGGTCGTCGCATCCGATGCGATTGCCCGGTTCAAGCGCATCGACGGCTACGACGTGTTCTTCATGACGGGAACCGACGAACACGGTCTCAAGATCCAGCAGACGGCCGACCGCAACAACACGACGCCGAAGGCTTTCGTCGATGAGATGGCTACCAAGTTCCGCGCCATGGCGGATCGCCTGAACTGCTCCTACGACCGCTTCATCCGCACGACGGATGCCGACCATCTGCCTTCGACCCACGAACTCTGGCGCCGCATGGAGGAGAGGGGGGATATCTACCTTTCCAAGTATTCCGGCTGGTACTCCGTCCGGGACGAAGCCTATTACGACGAGAGCGAACTGACCAAGCAGCCCGACGGCAGCTGGCGCGCGCCCACGGGCACGCCGGTCGAATGGATCGAGGAAGAAAGCTATTTCTTCCGCCTGTCCGCCTATCAGGATCGCCTGCTCGAACATTACGCAACCCACCCGGATTTCATCAGCCCGGAAACCCGCCGCAACGAGATCACCAGCTTCGTTCGCTCGGGCCTGCAGGATCTTTCGATCAGCCGCACCACCTTCAACTGGGGACTGCCGGTCCCGAACGATCCGAAGCACGTGATGTATGTGTGGATCGACGCGCTCAACAACTACGTGACCGGCTGCGGTTTCCCGGATGAGAACCACCCGCGCTGGCATTACTGGCCGGCGGACGTGCACATCATCGGCAAGGACATCGTGCGCTTCCATACGGTCTATTGGCCGGCCTTCCTGATGTCGGCCGGCCTGCCGCTGCCCAAGCGCGTGTTCGGCCACGGCTTCCTGCTCAACAAGGGCGAGAAGATGTCGAAGTCGGTCGGGAACGTGGTCGATCCGTTCGACCTCGCCGACACCTACGGCGTGGATCAGATCCGCTACTTCTTCATGCGCGAAGTCCCCTTCGGGCAGGACGGCAACTACTCGCATGAGGCGATCGTGAACCGCATTAACGCGGACCTCGCCAACGACCTCGGCAACCTGGCTCAGCGTTCCCTGTCGATGATCGCCAAGAACTGCGGAGCCGCCGTGCCGCAGCCCGGCGCTTTCACGCAGGCCGATCAGGATATTCTCTGGCTCGCCGATGCCCTCCCTGAAAAGGCGAGAGCAGCCATGAAGGATTTCGCACTCCATACCACGCTTGCCGAAATCTGGGCCGTGGTAGCTGAGGCCAATCGCTACTTTGCTTCTCAGGAACCCTGGGTGCTGCGCAAGAGCGACCCGGCTCGCATGAACACGGTCCTCTACGTGACGGCCGAAGTCCTGCGCGCGGTGGGCATTCTGGCCCAGCCTTTCGTGCCGGAAGCTGCTGCCAAGCTTCTCGATCTCCTGGCGGTTTCGCCGGAAAACAGGGTACTGGCGGTTGTTGGTCCCGAGTACCGTCTGGCTGCAGGAACTCCTCTTCCGCAACCGGCCCCGATTTTCCCGCGTTATATCGAGGCGGAAGCATCCTGACGCTTCCGCTTTGACGGGCCTGCGAGGGCCTTCGGCGGAAGTGTGAGATGTTTACCACCTTCATGTTTGCGACCGGGATCGAGAACAGCATCCCGACCATCAACAATGGCCGCACGCGCATCGATCAGATGGAGAAGTGCGGCCACTACAAGCACTGGCGGACCGATTTCGACCTGCTCGCCGAGCTCGATATCCAGGTGTTGCGATACGGTCCGCCGCTGCATACGACATTCCTAGGCCCGCGCCGGTACGACTGGTCCTTCGCCGACATGACCTTCGGCGAACTCCTGCAGCGCAATATTATCCCAATCGTCGATCTCTGCCATTTCGGCGTCCCGGACTGGATCGGCAATTTCCAGAATCCGGATTTTCCGATCCTCTTCGCCGACTACGCCGAAGCCTTTGCCCGGCGGTTCCCGTGGGTGCAGCTCTATACGCCTGTCAACGAGATGTTCATCTGCGCCACGTTCTCAGCGGCTTACGGCTGGTGGAACGAGCAATTGAGGAGCGACCAAGCCTTCGTGACGGCTCTCAAGCACATTGTGAAAGCGAATGTGCTTGCGATGGAACGCATCCTGAGGGTGCGCCCGGACGCGCTCTTCATTCAAAGCGAGTCCTCGGAGTACTTTCACGCAGAGAATCCAGCGGCCATCAAGCCGGCGGAGATCATGAACGCGCGGCGTTTTCTGTCGCTCGATCTCAACTATGGCCGCCGCGTCGACTCTGAGATGTACGAGTTCCTCATGGATAACGGGATGACGCGGGACGAGTACCATTTCTTCCTGAATTGCTCGTCACTGCGTCATCACTGCATCATGGGCAACGACTACTACGTCACCAACGAGCACCGTGTGAGGGCCGATGGCTCTTCCAGGGCCGCCGGAGATGTGTTCGGCTATGATGAGATCACGCGCCAATACTACGAACGCTATCGTCTTCCGGTCATGCATACCGAGACCAACCTCATGGAGGGACCGACCGGAGAAGAGGCCGTCAACTGGCTCTGGAAGCAATGGGCGAACGTCCTCAGGGTCCGGAACACGGGCGTCCCCATCGTCGGCTTCACCTGGTACTCCCTGACCGACCAAGTGGACTGGGACGTTGCCCTTCGCGAGGAGAACAACCGGGTCACTCCCGTTGGGCTCTATGACCTCGATCGCAACATCCGTCCTGTCGGACGATGCTACAAGCAGCTGATCCACGACTGGTGCGATGTCCTTCCCGCCCAGAGCGTCTGCCTCACCGTTCCCATCGTATGGCCCGAGGAAATGGATGAGCTGCCCGTGCATCGGCACCAGGAGCGGCTGAGGCGCATGCGCAGGAAGGAATCCCGCGAGGACGACGAACCCAGGGCGACGACCCAGGAGGCCCGTCGCTAGACGGGGCGATGAATCCGATCTATGCAGCCCGAAGAGTTGATGGCCTCGGAGGAGGGCGCTTTTCACCCATGCTGGTCGACAGCCATTGCCACCTGGACTTTCCCGATCTTCAGGCTCGCCTTCCCGAGATTCTGGCGGCAGCCGAAGCTGCGCATGTCGGCCGCATGGTGACCATCTCCACCCATGTGGCCCGGTATGAGACGTACCGGGCCCTGGCCGAGACCCATCCAAACGTTTTCTTCACGGTGGGCACCCACCCGCACAATGCCGCCGAGGAGCCAGACGTACCGGCAGCACGCCTCGTCGAGTTGTCTGCCCATCCGCGCTGTGTCGCCATGGGCGAGGCAGGGCTGGATTACCACTACGACAAAAGCCCGCGCGACGTGCAGAGGAAGGTCTTTCGCACGCACATCGAAGCCGCCCGCGAAACCGGCCTGCCGCTGGTCATTCACGCCCGCAATGCCGACGAGGACATGATCGAGATTCTCGAAGGGGAGACGAGGCGAGGGCGGTTCAGAGCCGTGCTCCATTGCTTCTCGTCGGGGGAAAGGCTGGCACAGGTCGGCGTTGAACTGGGACTCTACGTGTCGTTCTCCGGGATCCTAACCTTCCGGAATTCCGAAGAGATCCGCCGGATCGCAGCGGCCGTGCCTCGGGATCGGCTGCTTGTTGAAACGGATGCTCCCTACCTTGCTCCCGTTCCGTTCAGAGGCAAAACCAATGAGCCCGCCTATGTCGCTCACACGGCCCGTGTGCTGGCCGAGGTCATCGGCGTGAGCGATCACGAGATCGCACAGATCACGACCGACAATTTCTATCGCCTGTTTTCGAAGGCTGTGCAGGCGGACCTGGCTCAGGAGCGGGCGCACGCATCATGAGCATGACATTCACGATTCTCGGCTGCGGATCGTCGGCCGGAGTGCCCCGTGTCGGAGTCGGCTGGGGGGCGTGCGATCCCGCCAACCCCAAGAACCGCCGCAGGCGTTGCTCCATCCTCGTCGAGAAGGCATCCGCCGGTGGAACGACCACCGTTCTGGTGGACACGACCCCCGACCTGCGGGACCAACTGCTCGGCGCCGATGTGAGACGCTTGGATGCTGTTCTGTACACCCATGAGCATGCAGACCACATCCACGGCATCGACGATCTGCGACCGCTGGCCATCGCCATGCACAAACGGATTCCCGTCTATGCCGACAGGGTGACCGGCGAGTTGCTGCAGGTCCGTTTCGGCTATTGCTTCGAGACGCCGGCGGGCAGCAGCTATCCGCCTATTCTGGAACTTCACTATATGCGGCCAGGAGTGATCACGAGGGTGGACGGTCCGGGGGGAGCGGTGGAAGCCACTCCCTTCGCGATGGAGCATGGCGATATCGAGGCTCTGGGCTTCCGCTTTGGGGGCCTCGCCTATGCCCCCGACGTGAGCCGGATGCCTCATGAGAGCCTGCCATATCTCGATGGGCTCGAAGTCCTGATCATCGATGCGCTGCGCTACACGCCGCATCCGACGCATTTTTCGGTGTCCGAGGCATTGGCGCTCATTGAGCAGGTCAGGCCGAAACGCGCCGTCCTGACGAATCTGCACACGGACCTCGATTACGAGGTTCTCCGCAGGCAGCTGCCCTCGCATATCGAACCTGCCTACGACGGAATGCAGATCAAGCTCGCCTGAGCACCAGATTGCGCCCTGCGCCACATGATGCGACAGAGTTGCCTCTGAACAGCGCGCGATTCAAACAAGCGGACACCCCATGCAGGACTATATCCGGAAGATCCTTACCGCACGGGTCTATGACGTCGCCATCGAGAGTCCTCTGGATCCCATGCCCCGCCTGTCGCAGCGCCTGGGCACCGACGTTCATCTGAAGCGCGAGGATCTTCAGCCTGTCTTCTCCTTCAAGCTGCGCGGCGCCTACAACAAGATGATCAACCTGTCCCAGCAGGCGCTCGATCGAGGTGTGATCTGCGCCTCTGCGGGAAACCACGCTCAGGGGGTCGCTCTAGCCGCGCAGGCCCTTGGGGTCAAGGCGACCATCGTGATGCCGCGCACGACCCCTGACATCAAGGTTCAAGCCGTCAAGGATCGAGGCGGCCGCGTTCTTCTGCATGGCGAGAACTTTGACGAAGCCTATGCCCAAGCCCGCAAGCTGGAGGCCGAAAAAGGCCTGACGTTCATCCACCCCTTTGACGATCCTGACGTGATCGCCGGTCAGGGAACAGTCGGCATGGAGATCCTGCGTCAGCATCCCAAGCCCATCGAGGCCGTCTTCGTGCCCGTGGGAGGAGGGGGGCTGGCGGCCGGTGTGGCGCTCTATGTCAAATTCCTTCGCCCGGATGTGAAGGTGATCGGCGTCGAGCCGGAGGAAGCCGCGAGCATGGCGGCTTCCATTAGCGCCCAGGAACGTGTGATCCTGAACCAGGTGGGCCTGTTTGCCGATGGCGTGGCCGTCAGGCAGATCGGCGAGGAGACGTTTCGCGTTTGCCGCGAGAGTCTGGACGGCGTGATTACGGTCAACACGGACGAGATCTGCGCCGCGATCAAGGACATCTTCGAGGACACGCGGGCTGTCGCCGAGCCATCCGGCGCCGTGAGCCTGGCCGGGCTGAAGAAATATGCCGAAGGCTACGCCTCCTTCGAGCGGAGCCTCATCGCCATCAACAGCGGTGCAAACATGAATTTTGACCGGCTCCGGCATATCGCTGAGCGCGCCGAAATCGGCGAGCATCGCGAGGCGCTGCTCGCCGTGACCATCCCGGAGGTGCCGGGCAGCTATCGGCGCTTCGTACAACTCCTGGGCAAGCGTTCGATCACGGAATTCAACTACCGCTATTCCGATCCTGCCGAGGCCCACATCTTTGTGGGCGTCCAGTTGCGGGAAGGTGAGCACGAAAAGCAGCAGATCATCGGGATGCTGCGCGGGCACGGCTATCCCGTTCTCGATATGAGCGACAACGAGATGGCGAAGCTCCATGTCCGGTATATGGTCGGCGGGAGAACGTCAGGGCTCGAAAACGAGCTCATTTTCCGCTTCCAGTTCCCGGAACGACCCGGAGCGCTGCTCAAGTTCCTCAACGGCCTGAGCGGCAGCTGGAACATCTCCTTGTTCCATTACCGCAACCATGGGGCCGATTACGGGCGCGTCCTGGCCGGCATCCAGGTGCTGGACACCGATCTGCCCAAACTCAAGCGCAGCCTTGACGAGCTGGGATATCCTTATTGGGACGAAACCAAGAACCCGGCCTACGACTGCTTCCTGCGCCTTGGTTCGAGACTCTCATGAGCGAACTTCTGGTCCTGGCATCTGATTGAGCGCAGCCTGGCGGAGCGGGATGTTAGATCCGGTTTATGGTCCGGCGGCAAGACTGGGCAGCCATTTCACAGGGCACCAGATGAGGAGCTTGTCCGCACCTGGAACCATTGGCAGCGCACATCGCCAACTTGGTGTAGGCGGCGCACGGCTTGGCTCGGCACGGACCAGGGGTATTGGGCTGCCCTCCTTAAGAAGGCATAGCTGTTAGTTCCATAATATATCTTATGCGAATTTCGTATTGAGGGCGAGGAGAGCGAACTCTGCTCTCCCCTTTATGAATTCGCCTCCATGAGCACCGGAAGGATCTGCCTTGCGATGATCATGGCCACATCGACGTGAGGTTCGTCGTAGGCACCCTCGCGATCAAGCAGGTTCACTGTGCCGAGCACCGTCCCGCCGAAGATGATCGGCAGGTTCATCACACATCCCAGACCGAGACCGGTGATTGTTTCGTGGTCGGGAAAGAGCGGAATGAAGCCGGCCGGCGTCTTGGCCAGGAACGGCTTCATCTTTTCCCGCACCTGCTGGGTAAAGGCATTCGGCAGGACAGGCTTACGGCCACCGACCGGATACACGTCCGGATTGGTGGAATAGATCCGTTCCACCTCGCGCCCGCCAGCAAGGTTTCGGGTCACCGTGTAAAGACGGTGCCCGACAGCCTTCGAGAACGCCTCCCCGGCGGCCTCGAGAACCGCATTCGGCTGATTGGATGAAGCCCAGGCGTCTTGGACGCTCAGGGCGAGTTGAACTACGTCTGTCATTTGCATGTCCTCGAAAGGCTGGATTCATCAGAGCTGGCCGCAGATACGGACTACGGGCACCCGCACCCGCCAGATCGCCGGGCCGCGAGCTCTACTTGCCCCTGTACGCTCTTCTAGGCGTTCGCGTCCTGTGCTGCGTTCTCGTCGACCGCCGTCCAGCTATGGGTTATCTCGGCAACCGCGCCTAGCATGATCGATGCAGAGCAGTACTTTTCCTTGGAGAGTTTGATTGCGCGCTCGACCTTTTCCGGCGCCAGGTTTCGTCCCTTGACCCGGTAATCCATGTGGATCTTGGTGAAGACCTTGGGATCCGTCTCGGCTCGCTCGGCCGAAACTTCGACCTCGCAGTCGCTGACCGCTTCGCGGCTCTTCTTCAGGATCTGGATCACGTCGAAGGCCGTGCACCCGCCAAGACCGATCAGCAGCATTTCCATAGGCCTGATGCCGAGGTTGCGACCGCCATATTCCGGGGCGCCGTCCATCACGACCGCATGACCGCTCCCCGATTCTCCGACGAACATCATGCCGTCGACCCATTTAACCCGCGCTTTCATATTTCACCTCCAAAACCCTGTAGCTTCCTGATCATCTTTTATTCTGATTCCCCATCGGAATCGGGCTATGAAGCGCATTCGCGAGAGGAAAACCTGGGATGAAGCCTTCTTCTGACATCGCCCGGCTGCTGGAGATCATGGCGGCCCTGCGGACGCCCGAAACGGGCTGTCCCTGGGATCTGGAGCAGGACTTCGCATCCATCGCTCCTTACACACTGGAAGAAGCCTATGAAGTCGTCGATGCCATCGAGCGCGGCGATCTGGCCGATCTGAGAGACGAACTGGGCGACCTGCTGCTTCAAGTTGTCTTTCATGCCCGCATGGCCGAGGAACAAGGCGCCTTCGCGTTCCCCGACGTGGTCGAGGCCATTACGCGCAAGCTCATTCGTCGGCACCCCCATGTGTTCGGTGAAGCGAAGGACTTGGCTCCGGAGCAGGTGAAAGCCATTTGGGATGAGATCAAACGGGAAGAAAAGGTTGAGCGCCGCCAAGCGCGCGAGAAAATGGGTCTGCCCCCCGAGGCGCACGAGACCGGTTTTCTCGGAGGAATTCCAGCGGCCCTGCCCGCGTTGACCCGCGCTCAAAAACTCACGACGAAGGCCGCCAAAGTCGGCTTCGACTGGCCCGATGCGACTCAGGTCATTGATAAGATTCATGAGGAACTTGAAGAGGTTAAGGAAGCCTCTTCAAGTGGAAATCGAGACCATATCGAGGATGAGATCGGTGATCTTCTGTTCTCGGTCACCAATCTCGCACGCCATTTCGGCATCGATCCAGAAGCAGCCTTGAGGCGGACGAATGCCAAATTCGAGCGCCGCTTCGGGGCTGTCGAGGATTCACTCAAAGCCCGGGGGCGCAGCCTGAGCGATGCTTCTCTTGAGGAAATGGAGGAGCTCTGGATCCAGGCCAAGCTCACCGAGCGGAGGGCTTAAGCCGATATCACCTTCGCATTTGGGAATCGATTCAGGAATCGGGGCTCCTTGCCCTGAACCAGCCGCACCTGGAGCAGGGTATGACCATTCTCCAGGACCCTGCGTCCGAGGATTTCCGTGTTCTCGTGGAGCCAAGCCAAGCCCTGCCCATCCTCCGGAGCCACGTTCACCTCGTACGATTTGCGTCCCATGGCGAGATGCTGCTCGATGGTTTCCAAGAGCTCGGGCATGCCCTCCCCGGTCAGAGCCGAGATCAGGATCGGCCTGCGCTCGACCCCCGCTCGTTGAGAAGCAGCGGCCAATCGCTCGCGATCCTCCGGCGACAGCAGATCGGCCTTGTTCCAAACCTCGATGATCCGCCTCGTATCGTCGGGGTCGATTCCAAGCTCCCGCAGGACGACGGCCACATCGCCGGCCTGAGCTTCGGTCTCTCCATGGGACACATCCCGCACATGCAGGAGAACATCGGCTTCCACCACGTCCTCCAGAGTGGCCCGGAAGGCTGCCACCAGCATTGTCGGCAGGTCGGAGATGAAGCCGACCGTATCGGACAGGATGGCTTTTTCGCCGTGAGGCAGATCGATGGCGCGCGTGGTCGGATCGAGAGTGGCAAACAGCATGTTCTCCGCCAGCACCTCGGCGCGGGTCATGCGGTTGAACAGGGTCGACTTACCGGCATTGGTGTAGCCCACGAGAGCGACGATCGGGTAAGGCACCCTCCTCCGGCTCGTGCGGTGCAATGATCGGGTTTTGACGACGCTCTCCAGATCCCGTTCGATCCTCGTCATTCGCTCCTGAATCAGCCGCCGGTCCGCCTCGATCTGCGTCTCGCCGGGACCACCCAGGAAGCCGAAGCCGCCGCGCTGGCGTTCCAGATGGGTCCAGGACCGCACGAGACGACCCTTCTGGTAGGAGAGATGAGCCAGTTCGACCTGAAGGGTGCCCTCCTTCGTCCGCGCGCGGCGGCCGAAGATCTCAAGGATCAAGCCCGTCCGGTCGATGACCTTGGCGCCCCAGGCCTTTTCCAGGTTGCGCTGCTGAACGGGGCTGAGAGCACAATCCATGACCACCAGACCGATCTCCTCGGCCCGGATCAAGGCTGCGAGTTCGTCCACCTTGCCGCTGCCGATATAGGTGGCAGGACGCGGGGAGGACAGCGGAGCGATCAAGGAGCGGACGACCGACAGATCGATGGCCAGGGCAAGGCCTGAAGCCTCATCCAGACGGGCTTCCGGCGGCCGTGGATTGGATGTCTCACCGTCAGAATCGCCTGCTCCGGGGCGACGCTTGCGGGTCAGGTAGGGCCCAACCACAAGCGTCCTCGTTCCGGCGGCAACCTCCTTCTCAGGTTCGGCCAGTTCTGCGAGTCGATGTTCCCCCGGAGTGCGCGGTTCTGTCACCTCAGGCCTTTTCGCCAGGCTCGTCGATCTGGTCGAACAATTGGACGGGCTGTCCAGGCATGATGGTGGAAATCGCGTGTTTGTAAACAAGCTGTGAATGACCGTCCCTGCGCAGAAGGACGCAGAAATTATCGAACCATGTGACGACTCCTTGAAGCTTCACGCCGTTCACAAGGAATATCGTCAGGGGAATCTTTTGCTTCCGGACGTAGTTGAGAAACGTGTCCTGCAGATTCTGCGCGCGATCGCCCGCCATTTAAGTTGCCTCGCCAGCCCGTCACCGCCGGTCTTGGCTATTGGGCCGCTTGTATATGGTTGTCCGCTATCGTGCGGTCGTTGACCGGCATGCATATTACAGGGCGAAGTTGACCATTCGGCAAGAGGGTCTCGGGCGTTCTACCCCCTCAGAAGCATATTTTCCCGTGGATGAGGGCGGCAGGACCCGTCTAGACCCCACAGAATGCTACACCCACGGGATAGTCAGTTATCTCAGCTGCCAATCCCCAGGGATTTCAGCTTGCGATGAAGGGCCGAGCGCTCCATGCCGATGAATTCGGCCGTCCTGGAGATGTTGCCGCTGAATCGCGCAATCTGAGCCAGCAGGTACTCGCGCTCGAAGATCTCGCGCGCTTCTCTCAAAGGCAGGCTCATCAGCTTCTCGCCGCCCGCCCCGCCCGGCGTCGTCGGAACGAGGGTCCCGATCTCGGACGGCAGCATATCGGCCGTGATCTCCGCATCCGGATCGCCGGAGCTCAGGATCATCAAGCGCTCGACGTTGTTGCGCAGCTGCCGGACGTTGCCTGGCCAGTCATGGGACTGAAGGACGGCCATGGCGTCCTCTGCAATCCGCCGTTTGGGAAGACCCGTCGTGGATGAGATCTGGTCCATGAAGAACTCGATCAGTTCCGGCACGTCCTCGCGCCGTTCGGCCAGGGACGGAACGCGGATCGGGATGACGCTCAGACGATGGAAAAGGTCTTCTCTGAAATTCCCGGATGCGATCTCGGACGGCAGATCCCGGCTCGACGACGAGATGATGCGCACGTCCACGTGGACGCGTGTCGTGCCACCCACGCGCTGAAAGTTCTGGTCCACGAGAACACGCAGGATCCGGTTCTGCGTTTCCCGCGGCATATCGGCGATTTCGTCGATATAGAGTGTACCGCCATGCGCTTCTTCCAGGGCGCCGACGCGGCGTCCTCCACCCTCCCCGCCTTCGGTCCCGAAGAGCTCCGCCTCCATGGTTTCCGGCATGATCGTCGCTGCCGTCAGCACGACGAAGGGGCCGTTCGCCCTGGTCGACATGCTGTGGATGGTGCGGGCCGTCAGCTCCTTGCCGGAGCCGGGCGCGCCGGTAATGAGAATTCGCGCGTTCGTCGGAGCAGCCCGTTCGACGGCCTGCCGCAGCTGGTTGATGACGATGGACTTGCCCGCGATGCGGCTCGCCTGAACGGAGCGGGAGCGCAGATCGCGCACCTCGCGCTTGAGGCGCGAAGCTTCGAGCGCCCGCTCGGCCACAAGGACAAGGCGGTCGGCTTTGAACGGCTTCTCGATAAAGTCGTAGGCTCCGGCCTTGATCGCCGAGACCGCCGTCTCGATATTGCCGTGCCCCGAAATCATTACGACCGGCAGGTCGGGATGCTGCGCCTTGATGATCTCCAGCACCTGGAGTCCGTCAAGACGGCTTCCCTGCAGCCAGATGTCGAGAAAAACGAGATGTGGACGCCGCGCTTCGATGGCCGCCAGAGCTTCGTCCGAAGTTCCGGCAGTGCGTGTCCGGTGGCCCTCGTCCTCGAGAATGCCCGCCACCAGTTCGCGGATGTCGATTTCGTCATCGACGACGAGAATATCAGCGCTCATAGGCTTGCTCTGCGATTTTCAGTGCGGTCCGAGGCGGAGGACGCCTTTTCGGCCGCAACCTGCTTCGTCTTGGGAATCCACATGCGGACCTGCCCGCCCCGTCCTGCAGGATTGTCAACGAGGTCCATGCCTCCCCCGTGGTCTTCCAGAATCTTCGCGACAATCGGCAACCCCAATCCTGTGCCGCCCTCCCGGGTCGTCATGTAGGGCTCCAGCAGGCGCTGGCGGCCCTCGACCGGGAAGCCCTTGCCGTTATCGGTGACGGCCAGGATCAGATAATCCGGGTGCGTATCGTCCAGCGTTACTGTGATCTGCGGATGCGTGCGTTGGTCATCGGGCACTGCAGCGATTGCCTCCGTCGCGTTCTTGATGATGTTCGTGACCGCCTGCGAGATCAGCCGCCGGTCGAAGGGTGCGATCACCGGTGCTGAGGGGAATTGATCGATGAACTCGATATCCTGGTGCGCGATGCGCATCATGAAGACCACTTGCCGGATTGTCTCGGCAAGGTCCTCCTGACCGATCGTCGGCTTCGGCATGCGCGCAAATGACGAGAACTCATCGACCATCCGCTTGATGTCGTCCACCTGACGCACGATCGTGTCGGTGCATTGATCGAACACCTCGCGGTCCGTGGTGATGACCTTGCCGTACTTGCGACGGATCCGTTCGGCCGAGAGCTGGATCGGGGTCAGGGGGTTCTTGATCTCATGAGCGATTCTGCGTGCCACGTCTGCCCAGGCCGACGTGCGCTGGGCCACGACGAGATCAGTGATGTCGTCGAGCGTGATCACGAGATCCCGCTTGTCGTTTCGGGCCTGCTCGCTGGTCACGCGGACATTGATGGTCCGCTCCTTCCCTTTTCGGGATATCTGGATTTGCTCCTGCATCAGCCGCTGACGGCCCTGGACCATCTCCAGAAGAAGCTTCGTGACCTCCGGCAGAACTTCCGTGATGGGACGTCCGATCAGTTCTTCCCGAGAGGTTTGAAGCAGCGTCTCGGTCGAGGGATTGACGATCGTAATCACGCCGCGGGCATTGATGCCGATGACGCCGGCCGATACGCCCGCCAGAACCGCTTCGGTAAAGCGTCGTCTGCGGTCGATCACCTCGCTGGCGGCTGTCAAGCCATCATGCTGGCGGCGCAGTTCCGACGTCATCTTGTTGAAGGTCTCGCCAAGATGGCCGAGGTCGCCCTCACCGCGTTTGACCGGCACCTGCACGTAGAAGTTTCCGGTTGCAACCTGGTCCGTCGCATGGATCAGGCGGCGGATGGGAGCAACGAGGCGGTTTGCGAAGTTCAGGCCGAACCAGATGGCCGAGAGAAGCACGATGAGTGCAATGAGGATGAACATGGATGCGAAGGCAAACTGAATCCCGGCCTTTTTCTGATCCAGGTTGTCGTAAAAGGCCACGCCGCTCTCGGCCAGGGTGGGGAATTCCATTGCCTGGCGGTCGACCTCGCGGGCCACATAAAGAACACGGCCGCTCCCGTCGTTCAGCTTGAGGACGGCCCGCAGGATATTGCCGGTCCCCGGAAGAAGGCAAAGCGCTTCTTCCGTGCTCGCATCCTCGATATCCGTCTGCTTCAGTTCGGGAAGGTCCGGAAGGGGCTTTCCTACGCTCTTCTCCAGGACCGTTCCATTGGGCTCCACGACCATGGCGACAGGAAGCCCGAGCAAGCGGGCGCGCGTGCTCATGAAATTCCGAAAGAAGTTCTGATCCGCATTATAGAAGGTGATGGCCCGGTTCAAATCAGCGGCCATCAGCTGCGTCTCGCGGGCAAGCGTTCTGCACTGCATCTCACGGTACGAATGAGCTATCGCCACCGTTGTCGTCATCAACTCTCTGATGTTGCTCGTTAACCTCGAATCAAGCCCGCGTTCGAACGAGACCGATGCCGCACCAGCGATGAGGATGGCGGGCACACCGGCCACGAGAGTGAAAAGCCCGACTATCCTGACGTGGAGCCCCGCAGCGGCAGCTCCCCGCATCCGCGCGCGGACGAGTTTCTGGGTCTGCCAAGCGACAATCCCCAACAGGAAGGCGATCAGGATTCCGTTGAGGATGAAGACCCACTGGACAATGGTGTTGGTCGGCAGGACAGGTGTCGCGCCCGCGAGGATGAGAAAGGTTGCCAGGGCCGAGGCAAGAGCCATAGGCACAGCAACATAGCCGATCCAAACCAGCCAGCTGCTCTGGTTTGTTTCAGGCGATTGGCGCTGTTCGTTTACGCTCTGGTCGATCAAGACACGAGGCCCCCAAAACCGGGTGCCTACGGTGCGGCACCCATTGCAGGGTGATGCACCAACACAACACTGTGGTCAAATTATTACAGCTGTCTGGTCAGGACCGGTTGCTCCGGACGACCATGAGGTCCAGATCCCGCACCTTCTTCCGCAACGTGTTGCGGTTCACACCGAGAAGCTCGGCAGCCCGGATCTGATTGCCGCGGGTTGCGGCAAGGGCTGCCCCGATCAGCGGGCCTTCGATCTCCCTGAGGATTCGGTGATAAAGGCCAGGAGGCGGCAGGCTGTCCCGGAATCCGGAAAAATACTCGGCCAGATGCCGTTCAACCGCTTCGGACAGCCCCTCCGCGCTTTGCGGAGCCTGAGGAGTAGAGGGCTTCCCCACGGGCTGAGACAGGAGGGGCTGTGAATCGAGCTCGGCATCCACGATGGCGCCGGTGATCGTATCCTGAGGGTAGAGCGCCGAAAGGCGCCGAACCAGGTTTTCCAGCTCGCGCACATTGCCGGGCCAGCGATACCGCTTCAGGCGGTCCATGGCCTCGGCGTCGAGCTGTTTGCGCGACAGCCCTTCCTTCTCCACGAGCGTGAAGAAGTGACGGGCGAGATCCGGAATGTCCTCGACCCTTTCCCGCAGGGGCGGCAGCCGCAAGGGAACGACGTTGAGGCGGAAGTAGAGATCTTCGCGGAACAGTCCCTGTTGGATGAGAACCCGCAGATCCTTGTTCGTCGCGGCGACGATGCGCACGTTGGTCTTGATCGGAACGCGGCCACCGACCGTCGTATATTCGCCTTGCTGAAGAACACGCAGCAATCGCGTCTGAGCCTCCATCGGCATGTCGCCGATCTCGTCGAGGAAGAGCGTTCCTCCCTCCGCCTGTTCGAAGCGGCCGGTGCTGCGCGAGGTCGCACCCGTGAAAGCGCCCTTCTCATGGCCGAACAGTTCCGATTCGATCAGCTCGCGCGGAATGGCGGCCATGTTCACGGCCACGAAGGGACCTTGGCGGCGCTTTCCGTAATCGTGAAGCGCCTTGGCAACGAGCTCCTTGCCGGTGCCGGACTCGCCTGTGATCATCACCGTCAGGTCCGTGGGCATCAGCCGGGCCAGGGCGCGATAAATCTCCTGCATCGCGTGGGAACGTCCAACGAGGGGAATATCCTCGTTCTCGACCGGAGCCGCATTGGAGGCGGTCGCCCTGGGCCGTGAAAGAGCGCGTCCGACAACGGCCACCAACTCCTTCAGG
Organism: Microvirga sp.; assembly: GCA_035645515.1. GTDB lineage: Bacteria > Pseudomonadota > Alphaproteobacteria > Rhizobiales > Beijerinckiaceae > Microvirga. The sequence goes on along the minus strand of DASQML010000080.1, from coordinate 126,021 downwards.
TCGAAGGGTTTCGGCAGATACTCGTACGCCCCCCGCTCGGAGGCCTTGATGGCCGTCATGAACGTGTTCTGGGCGCTCATGACGATGATCGGAAGTTCCGGCCGAAGCTTCTTGATGCGCGGCAGGAGGTCGAAGGCGTTCTCATCGGGCATCATCACGTCGGTGATGACGATGTCCCCCTCCCCTTGGGCGACCCAGCGCCAGAGCGTTGCCGCGTTGCTGGTCGAGCGGACTTCGTAGCCAGCTCTCGACAGGGCCTGGTTCAGAACGGTCCTGATGGCAGCATCGTCATCGGCGAGAAGAACTTGTCCGCTGGGCATGATCTTGGCCTTACATATCAACATCGCTGCCAGGAGCGGCGCGGTGCATGGGCAGGAGAATCCGGAAAGTCGTGCGCCTCGGCGCAGGCTCGCATTCGATAATGCCGCCATGATCGCCTACGATCTTCGCCACAAGAGCGAGACCCAGGCCGCTTCCCTGGACCTTCGTGGTGACGAAGGGATCAAAGAGATCGCTCATCAGCTCGGGCGGGATTCCAGGGCCGCTGTCGCTGACGCTCAGCTCGATCGGCAGGCTCACACGTTCCTGGGAGCCGGGGACCTGCAGCCGAACCCCGGTTCGGAACGCCGTCGTCAGGGTGATTTCCCCGTCGGTCGCATCTATCCCGATCGCTTCCGCAGCGTTCTTGACGAGGTTGAGGATGACCTGGATCAGCTGGTCCCTGTTGCCGAGGACCGGCGGCAAGGACGGATCGTAGTTCTCGACGAAGCGGATGTGCCGGGCAAAGCCCGACTGGGCCAGGCGCTTCACATGATCCAGGACGCCATGGATATTCACCGGCCCCCGTTCAACGGGACGCTCGTCGCCGAAGAGCTCCATGCGCTCGACCAGCTTCACGATCCGGTCGGTCTCGTCGCAGATCAAACGGGTGAGGAGCCTGTCGTTCTCGTCAGCCGATTGCTCCAGGAGCTGTGCGGCGCCCCGAATTCCCGAGAGCGGGTTCTTGATTTCATGGGCCAGCAAGCCACCAAGGGCCGTGATCGACCGAGCCGCGCCGCGATGGGTCAGCTGGCGGTTCATCTTGTCGGCGATGGTGCGCTCCTGCAGTATCACCACCACGTTGCTGCTCTCGTCGCCGAGCGGTGTGGCAAACACGTCCACGATCCGCTCCGGCCCCAGGCGCGGGCTGCCGATATCGATGCGATGCTCGCTGACACTGGCCCCTCTCTGGCGGACGTCCTCGACGAGGGCCACGACCGGGGAGCCGAAAGGCAGGAAGTCTGTGAGCTTCTGCCGCTGCATCATGCGCAGACTTACTTCAAAGAAGGACTCTGCTGCGGTATTGGCATGAACGATCCGATACTCATCGCCGATTGCGAGGACCGGGAGAGGAAGCGCATTCATGATGAGGTCGTTCATGGCGACGGTCATGCAGCCTCCCGATCGCGCTCGAGATAGAGGGATCGCAGCAGCGACATGACGAATCTTGGTTCATCGGACGTGACCAGGCCGACACGAACGTCCTGAGGGACTCTGAAGCCGGACTCGACAGCGGCGTCCGCATAGGCCGCAAGATGCTTGCGGGCATGGCGAATGCCGACATGTTGCCCATAGAGCAAGAGCAATCCCTCGTAGTGCTCGAGAGCGAACGCCGTCTTCTCCTCCGGAGAAGGCTCAGGGATCGTTTGTCCCACAAGAGCAGCCCCGATCTGACCCACGATCCATGGGCGCCCGACAGCACATCGCCCGATCATCACGGCATCGGCCTTCGACAGGGCAAGGCATTGCCGTGCATCCGCGAGGGTTCCAATATCGCCGTTTGCGACCACGGGGATACCGACCGCTTCCGATACGGAAGCAATGGCCTTCCAGTCGGCCTGCCCTTTGTAGAACTGCTGGCGGGTCCGTCCGTGGACCGTCACCGCCTTGACTCCAAGTGCCTCGGCGCGTCTTGCGAGCTCGGCCGCATTGAGGGACGCATGATCCCATCCCAGCCGCATCTTGACGGTCACCGGGACCGATACGGCTTGGACGGTGGCCTCGATGAGGCGGCAGGCATGGTCGAGGTCGCGCATCAGGGCGGAGCCGGAATAGCCTCCGATAACCCGTTTGGCAGGGCACCCCATGTTGATGTCGATGACCCTGGCCCCCGCCCCTTCAGCAACCCGCGCCCCTTCAGCCATCCAATGGGGCTCGCAGCCAGCCAGCTGCACAACATGCGGATCGATCCCGGCCCCTTCGGCCCGCAGCTGAGCTTCTTCCGAACCTCGGACCAGCTCATCGGAGGCGACCATTTCGGACACGACGAGGCCCGCTCCCAGGCGCTTGGCGATCCGCCGGAACACCACGTCCGTCACGCCAGATAGGGGCGCAAGAACAGCCGGTACCCCGATTGCGATAGGGCCAATCCTGAAGTCGCCTAATTTTTGTTCAAGTTCCATTGTGCCTATTTACTAACCAATATCACGTCGGCGCAAGCCCTGCTCGGACGAATTTGCCTTATCTGCACGCCGCGCTTAGGAGAACTCTTCCTGTGGAGAGAGTCTGCTCATGTCAGTCGCCGCCCTAATCGTCGCAGCAGGACGCGGATCGCGAGCCGGTGAGGGAGTTCCCAAGCAGTACCGCCTTTTGGGCGGGCGACCAGTTCTGACCCGAACGCTGGAGGCCTTTCTTTCCCATCGGGGGGTGCGGAACACTCTTGTCGTGATCCATGCCGATGATCAGGACCTCTATGAGCAAAGCATTGCCGTGCTTCCCCGGAAATTGACAGCCCGGCTCGCTCGAGCGGTCTCCGGCGGCGAAACAAGACAGGATTCGGTTCGAATGGGTCTCGATGCGCTGGAAGCCTTCGCCCCGGATCATGTCCTCGTCCACGACGCGGCGCGGCCGTTCGTGGACACCGCTCTGATCGATAGGGCCATCGAAGCGGCTCAGGCGTGGGGAGCTGCCGTGCCAGGAATACCCGTCACAGACACGATCAAGCTCGTCGACTCCCGAGGCGTAGTCGAGGCCACGCCCGACCGGGCCAAGCTGAGAGCTGTTCAGACTCCTCAGGCCTTCGGATTTCCCGCTCTGCTTGAGGCCCACCGCAAGGCCGCAGCCGAAAACCGGCGCACCTTCACCGACGACGGCGCCCTGGCGGAATGGGCAGGGCTTCCTGTCCATGTGTTTCCCGGAGATATTTCCAACACCAAGCTGACGCATGCAGCCGACTTCGCCGAAGCCGAGCGGCGCCTGAAAGGCTCTTCCATGACATTTGTAACCCGTCTCGGAACGGGCTTCGACGTGCACGCCTTCACCGAAGGCGACCATGTCTGGCTCGGAGGCATCAAAATACCTCACGACAAAGGCGTCCTGGCCCATTCGGACGGCGACGTGATCCTCCATGCGCTGACGGATGCCCTGCTGGGGGCGATCGCCGACGGTGATATCGGCACCCACTTCCCTCCCAGCGACCCGCAATGGAAAGGTGCATCGTCCGACCGTTTCCTCGCTCATGCCGCAGCCCTGGTGAGGGCGCGCGGCGGAAAGATCGATCACCTGGATACGACCCTGCTGTGCGAGAAGCCCCGTCTCGGCCCCTATAGGGAAGAAATGCGCCGCCGCATCGCTGAAATCTGCGGACTCCGGATCGACCAGGTCTCGCTTAAAGCCACGACGACGGAAAAGCTCGGCTTTACGGGACGAGGCGAAGGGATTGCCGCTCAAGCCGCCGCAACCATCAGACTCCCGGAGACGCCTCATGAATCCTGAACTGAAGCAGCGCGCCGGCGCACTTCTGGAGGCCTATAAGGGGGTCGGCCTGAAGATCGCCACCGCGGAATCCTGCACCGGTGGGCTGATCGCGGCTCTCCTGACCGATATTGCCGGCTCCTCCGCCGTGGTGGAGCGAGGCTTCGTCACTTATTCCAACGAGGCCAAGACGGAGCTCATCGGGGTTCCGGCCGATCTCATTGCCGCCTATGGCGCTGTCAGCGAACCGGTAGCTCGCGCCATGGCTGAAGGGGCCCTTGCCCATTCGAGGGCCGACGTGGCCGTCGCCGTCACCGGTATCGCCGGACCTGGGGGCGGAACGGCGACGAAGCCCGTAGGGCTGGTTCATTTCGGCCTCGCCCGGAAAGGTTCCGCGACATTCCATCTGGAGCGCCGCTATGGCGACCTCGGGCGCGAGACCGTACGCCGGAGTGCCGTCGAGGATGCGCTGCTGCTCCTCGAAAGGGCCATTCGGCCAAGCTGAGCAGGTTCAAGCTCTATGCCCGACCCGCGGCGAGCGATGAGCCATAGATGGTGTTCGCGCGCTGCTCGAAGGCTTCTGTGAACTTGCGGAAGGCCTTGTCGAAGACGCTGCCCATGAGGATGCCGAGGGCGAAGCTCTTGAATTCGTAGTTGATGTAGAACTCCACCTCGCAACCTCCCGGTGCGTCGCGGAAGGTCCAGCGGTTCTCGAGATACTTGAAGGGCCCGTCAACATATTCGACCTGGATCCGCAGGCGCGGTTCGTCGAGGGTGACGCGGGTCGTGAAGCTCTCCCGGATGGCCTTGTAGCCCACGCTCATGGTGGCGACGAGCGTAACGACGCCCTCCCCGCTCTGCACGCGGCGGATGACGCGCAGTTCCTCGCACAGGGGCAGGAACTCGGGATAGCGCTCCACATCCGCAACAAGGGCGAACATTTGAGCCGGCTTGTGCTGGACGGTTCGCGTCATGCGAAAGGTCGGCATTCAGGCGGCCTCCTTGATGCGGGTGAGAGCGGCTTCGAGAGCCGGGATTTCGGAATGGGAGCGCAGAACGAAGGCCTGCTGGTCGGGCCGCAGGCGCTCCATCATGCGGGCGGTCTTGGGACGCATCTTTTCAGGATAGGACCAGATCCAGCGCATGAAGGACCAGTCAAAGCGCTCCGGGCCGGCGGAGCCGAGATCCGGACGCGACCTGCCATGATTTCTGGCCACCCGCCAAAGGACGTTGAGCGCGCAGCGCCAGCGCGGCAGATCGAGCCAGACGACGGCCGTTGCGCGAGGCACCCGGATGTCGAAGGTCGAGGCGTAGTTTCCCTCCATGACCCATTCCGGCCGGGCGGCCAGAACTTTCACGCGCTCGCGCCACTCCGGCTTCGATGGCATGGTCCAGCCCGGGCCGAAATATTGGGCGTCGAGATGGATCAGCGGCAGGCCAAGCCGCTCGCTGAGCTGCCGCGCCAGGGTGCTCTTGCCCGCACCCGGGCTGCCGATGACGAGAATGCGCTGCATGCCCCATCCGAATATGAACTCGCGCATCGTGCGGAAAAGCGGTTCCGGTTTTGACTCCGTCGCCCCTTGGGTCCGCCGGAACGATGCGCTTACTAAAGAAAGACACCTCGGATTAGATCCCAAAAGCGGCGTCCACTTTAGGTGTGATGCGTCAACCGAGCCTGGCGAGACGGGCCGCCTTGAGCTTTGCGAAGTCCTCCCCCGCGTGATGCGAGGAGCGCGTCAGAGGGGTCGAGGAAACGAGAAGGAAACCCTTGGCGTAGGCTGTGGTTTCATAGGCCTTGAACTCGTCAGGCGTCACGAAGCGGATCACGGGATGATGTTTCCTGGTCGGCTGCAGGTACTGGCCGATGGTCATGAAATCCACGTCTGCGGAGCGCAGGTCGTCCATGAGCTGGAGAACCTCGTTCCGCTCCTCGCCCAGGCCGACCATGATGCCCGACTTGGTGAAGATGGTCGGGTCGAGCTCCTTCACCTGCTGGAGCAGGCGGATGGAGTGGAAGTAGCGCGCGCCGGGGCGGACCTTCAGATATTTGGACGGAACGGTTTCGAGATTGTGGTTGAACACGTCGGGCTTGGCCGCGACCACGACCTCGAGCGCTCCGGGCTTCCGAAGGAAGTCGGGCGTCAGAATCTCGATGGTGGTCTTCGGACTGCGGGCACGGATGGCGTGGATCACGTCCGCGAAATGCTGCGCGCCGCCGTCGGCTAGGTCGTCGCGGTCCACGGAGGTGATGACCACGTGCTCGAGACCGAGCTTCTCGACCGCCTTGGCCACGTTCTCCGGCTCATGCGGGTCGAGAGTTTGCGGCAGGCCGGTCTTCACGTTGCAGAAGGCGCAGGCGCGGGTGCAGGTGTCGCCCATGATCATGAAGGTGGCGTGCTTCTTTTCCCAGCACTCGCCGATATTGGGGCAGCCCGCCTCCTCGCAGACGGTCACGAGCTTGTTCTCGCGGACGATGCGGTTGGTCTCGGCCCATTTGGGCGAGCCCGGAGCCTTCACGCGGATCCATTCGGGTTTTCGTTGCTGAACGGGCTGGTCCGGCCGGTGCGCCTTTTCCGGATGGCGGGGGCGGTTATCCTTGTTCAGAAGGTCGAGAACGACGGCCATGAAATAAACCCTACGGATCGAAGAGGCTCCGCCCCTTCCGGTGCTGGCTTGATTTAAGGCTTCCGGCGCATCTTCGCAAATGTTCAGATTCCGGGGCTGCCGCCCGAAAACGGCATGACGCTAAGCCGGACCCGGCCATGGCTGCTTGAAAGGACCGGGTTTTCCCGGGTCCGCGGTGATCATCTGACGAAGGGCAGCTGTCCTTAAAGCGGGGCGGCGCCTGACCATTTCGCAAATTCCGCGACCAAATCCGGATATCTCTCCATCGGCGGAAACTTCTCGAAGCTGTGCACTGCAGAGGTCTTAGCCCAAGGCAGCGCCTCGCCGGTACAGGTCTCGATGAAGGGCGTGAAATCCCTCGCGTCGTCGAGCATGGTGGCGCGGACGTTGACGAAACCGTCGAGACCTTCGGGCCGGGTGAACAGCCAGCTCATGCAATGCGGGCAGAAGAAGTGGCGCGTGGGGCCGTGGAGACCGCCGATCACAGGCTCGCCCTCCACCACTTCGAAAGCATCGCTGGCGTAGAGAGCACTCAACGAGAAGGCGCTCGCGGTCATGCGTTGGCAGCCTGTGCAATGGCAGGCCATGGTGATGACCGGCCTGCCCCTCACGCGAAAGCGCACCTGTCCGCACCGGCATTCGCCGCCCTGCACGACTGTTTCCTCCGCCATATGATTCCTCCCATTCTCCGATGGTCCGAGTCTGCGGCTGGCAACACAAGCCGGTCAACCGGGGGCACGGGCTTCCTGCAAAAGCCGCGTCTTCCCTTAAGGCCGAGCTTCCCTAGATCCTCTTTGTCGGGCCGTCATGTCTCATCACTGGGGGAGAGACACGTTGAAAAGGATGATCGCTGTCGTGAGCCTTGCGCTCGGTGTCGGGGGGTGCGTTTCGACGGTGGAGGAAACAGTGTCCTTCTCCTGCGCGGATTTCATCGGCCGACCGATCTCGGAACGCATCGCTGCGCTCGGTCCGCCCCAATCCGTGTACCGGATCACGCCGACCGAAGTGGGGTACATCTTCGAGACGAAGGACACGGTGCTAGCCGGCGGCGGGAGCTACTACACGGTCAACTACATGACAGGCGCCGACAGGCACCGGGCCCCGATCCATACCGTCACCACGAAATGCCGGGGTTTCGTCGTCCGAGCGCCCTCCCCCGCGACGCCGGTTTCCGAGCGCATCATCATCAAAACGCTCTAGCGCATCGGGCGGCTTCACCTCTGCGCCGGCGGCAGCGGGTCCGGCACCTTGTTCTTCACCGGAGGGATCTGGCGCAGATAGGCGAAAACCGCCTTCAGGTCCTCGTCCGTCATCTGCCCGTAATTGAACCACGGCATCGGCGGCAGGATCTGGCGTCCCTGTCCCTGATGCCGTCCCGTGCGCATGGTCTGGATGAATTGCTGCTCCGTGAAGTCGCGCAGCACGCCGGTCTCCGGGTCCGGTGTGAGATTGGCGGCAAAGCTCACGCCCCAGGGGCCCGACCAGCCCGTCGTCGTCGGCGTCACGGCGCCGCCCCACGGCTCCGACAGGACGGCGGGCGCCTTGACGACGAGGTCCTGCGGATGGCCGGAGAGCATTCGCTTCATGTCGGGCTCGGGGCCGTTCGACCCCATGATCAACGGCGTATGGCAGTCGTTGCAGCCGCCGACCGTGACGAGGTACTCGCCGCGTTTCACCTGCGCGCTCTTGGTCGCGTCTTGCGCCACAACAGGCCCCTGCACGAGCAGGGCCATCGTCAGCAGAGGGAGAGCACAGCGCATGATCATCGTCCTTCCTGATGGATGTGAGCCTCTTTGCGGTTTTCGCCCTGTTCGGCGATCCAGCGGTACAGCAACGCCACAGCTTCATCGTCCACAAGTTCAGTGCCCAAGGGCGGCATCTGCAAGGCGGAATAACGGGACGAGACGCGCTCAAAGAGAGCGCTGCGTTCGGGGTACCCCGGTTCGATCCGGTTGGTTGCACTGGAGGATTGACCGGGAGCGGGTTTCTTCACCGGGTGACCGACAGTGGTTGCGACGGCCTGCCGGTCGTGGCGCTGAACGCTCTGGCGCAGGACGAGTCCGACATTCTGCAGCGGGCCCTTCGTGTTGTGGCAATGCCCGCAGTTGCCGTGCAGATAGCCGAGAGCAGCGCGCTCCGTTGCGGTTGCGGCGTCAATGCGCGGGGATGTTTCGAGGAGCGAGGGAGGCAGTCCGACGAGCAGGCCGCGCTCGGCGAGAACTTTCAGATCGATGCCGTGATCGAGCTTCATTTCCGCGTGTGGAGCATTCCGGTCGCGATCAGGCGAGAGTTGAAGCGCGCTGAATCCCAACACCTCGGAGGGACCTCCCTGGTGACACGCCTTGCAGTCGTTAACCCCCGGAATAGTATGGGTTCTTCCGCCTGCCAGCCCATACGCGCCGCGCTTGCCGCGCATGGGAACCAGTTTCGCCTCGCGTCCGTCCGTGCTCCAGGCATAGGCGGCATAGAGCCACTGCCCGTCAGCCAAGCGCTCCAGATAGCGCGTCTCGACGCGCTGGCCGTTGAAGGAGAACTCCTTCCAGAACTTCGTGCCGACGGGAAAGACCCAGGCATCCGGATCGGATGCATCGATGGTTGTTCCTGGCGGCAGAAAGACCCAGCGCCGCTTGGTGGCTCCGTCGCTCCAGAGCGGGTATTGCGGCGAGAAAGCTAGATGGTCTGGATTCACCCGCTGGCTTGCGAAATCCGCATAAAGCCCGGTCTCCTGCAGCGTCGGGGGAGGAAGGGCCGTCGCGGGCTGCGTCACGGCCGTGAGGCTCCTGAGAAGACCAATGGCAAGAACCAGGGTGCCGGCGAGAACCGCCGGGCGTCGGATTTGCGATGGCCGTGAGCGTTGCGGGGCGGCGATCGTCGCCATGGGTGCATCCCTCCCGGTAATGCACCCGGTTCTTAAGCCTCTTTGCAGGCCGCTTCTGTGACCTGGCTCACAGTGCTCGAGACAGGTCCCGCGTCACATCCCCGCGCGCCCGCCGCGCCGGATGAACAGGTAGACGCCAACCGCCACGACAACGAAGGCAACGGCAATGACAAGGATCAGAGTCGTGTCGCCGGACGTTCCGGCGGATTCCTGGGTCGGGACGGAAGGCTGGTTCTGGGCATGGGCCCAGCTCGCCATCAGAAGGAAGGCAAGGCTCGAAAGAAGGCGCTTCATCTCATGCTCCGTATCCGCTGACGGGTGGGAAAAGAGATGTCGCTGGGCAAGGTTCCCGAAGGCGTGTGCGAGGGGCTTCAGATCACGAGGAATGCTGCCGCGCTCAGGTCGACCTTGCCGAGAACCGCGAATTTGATCTGAGGCGCCGCTCCGGTCCCGTCCGGATCGTAGAACAGCGCTCCCACCTTCTTGTCATAGATGATCCTGTCGGAAGCCGCATGGGCCTTGGAGCCGATCCAGAAAGCGTCGTCGTCCAGAAAACCGGCGCGACCGATCGCGCGGAAAACGGAGAGCTTCAGCCGAATCTGGTCCGCCCACGGGTTGAAATCGGCGAGCGTGTCCACATTGCTGCGGTCCAAGGGCTTGTCGAACAAAAAGGCATCATAGCCCTCGCCGCTGGCCAGGATGTCGTTGCCCAGGCCGCCGACGAGCGTATCGTTGCCCGTATGGCCGAATAGCCTGTCATTGCCCGCGTCCCCGTATAGAAGATCGTTGTTCCAATAGCCGTAGAGCGTGTCGTCGCCTTCACCGCCCGACAAGGTTCCGTTTTCCGGTCCTCCGTAGAGAGTGTCGTTCCCTGCTTCACCATACAGACGGTCCAGTCCGTCGCCCCCGTACAGAACGTCGTGGTCAGCACCTCCCCGAAGGGTATCGTTGCCCTTTCCGCCGTAGAGGACGTCATTGCCCGCCATGCCTCTCAAGGTGTTGCGCGCATCGTTCCCGAAAAGGGTATTGTTCGTCTCGTTGCCGGCAAGAGTGACGCCGTAGCCGCCCGTCGCCTTCAGGTTCTCGACGAAGCTGCCGGGGCTTAAGGTGTAGTTGATGGCCGTCAGTACTGTATCGATCCCCTCTCCGGCCAGTTCAACGATCGTTGTGTGGGCGCCGGTGACCAGGTAGGTGTCGCCGCCGAGGCCGCCTTGCAGCACATCCGAGCCACCACCACCAGACAGGGTGTTGGCGCCGCTGTTGCCGATGAGCAGGTTGGCGCGATTATTCCCCGTCAGCGACAATCTCGCGCTGCCGGATGCGGCCTGAAGCACCTCAATCTCCATGTCCGCAGGGAGCGTGTAGCTGATGCTGGCGACAACCGTATCCCGCCCGCTCCCGTAAAGTTCGGCGATACGGTCCCCGGTGCTGTTCACGAGATAGGTGTCGTCGCCGATGCCGCCTACCATCGTATCGCTGCCCGCACCACCATCGAGCGTGTCGTCACCGGCATACCCGTCCAGATAATCATTACTGGCCGAGCCCTGGAGATAATCCGCACCGGCCATGATGACGGCCGCAGCAGCGGCACCGCCGCCCTGGAACGCCACCAGGCCATTCGCATAGGTGAACCGCGTGGTGGGATCGGCGGCGCTGCCATAGACGATCCAGGGGCTTCCATCGGCGCCGAAGGTGATGGAGGAAACCGAACCCTGATCGAGCGCGAGGCTCGACCCGAAATAGGTCACCGGCAACCAGCCTTTCGGAAACTGGATCGTGAACGTGGCGAGATTCACAGACAGCGAAATGGGAGTCGCCGGGGGCAGGAAAAGGTCCTTGAGCCTATAGCCCGAAGGAAAATTGCCGTAGAACTGCACATAGGCCATGCCGCCCCCTCGCCACGTCTCTCGCGCTTCTCGCGTGGCTCCAGGGGCCATTCATAAGCGGCATTCCCCAAGGGCAGCAACAAGAATCCCATGGCATCGATCGGCCCCCAACGCAAACGGCCGATCAACCTGCGACAGGCCGGTCGGCCGCTGGATGCGCCGCTGTCCGCGGAGATTGGGCTTTGGAGGCGCTAGATGTGGATCGCCCGTCCGTAGGCGTCCATGACGCTCTCGTGCATCGTCTCCGAAATGGTGGGATGCGGGAAGACCGCGTGGATCAGCTCTTCCTCCGTCGTCTCCAGGTTCATGGCGATCACGAAGCCCTGGATCATCTCGGTGACTTCCGCGCCAACCATATGCGCACCGAGCAGCTGGCCGGTCTTCTTGTCGAAGATCGTCTTCACCATGCCATCCGGCTCGCCCAGCGCAATGGCCTTGCCGTTGCCGACGAAGGGGAAGCGTCCGACGCGGATATCATAGCCCTGCTCCTTCGCCTTGGCCTCGGTAAGGCCCACCGACGCAACCTGCGGGTTGCAATAGGTGCAGCCGGGGATCTTCCCCTTGTCCATCGGGTGCGTGTGCAGGCCCTTGATCGTCTCGACGCAGATCACGCCCTCGTGCTCGGCCTTGTGCGCCAGCATGGGTGCGCCCGCCACATCGCCGATGGCGTAGATGCCGGGCACGTTGGTGCGGCCGAGACCGTCGGTGACGACGACGCCGCGCTCGATCTTCACGCCAATCTTTTCAAGGCCGAGATTCTCGATGTTGCCGACGACGCCGACTGCCGAAATCATCCGCTCGGCGGTAATCGTCTGCGTGCCGCCCTTGCCGTCGTCGATGGTGGCCGTAATCGAGTTCGCGCCCTTCTCCACCTTCGTGACCTTCGCGCCGGTGAGAATCTTCATGCCCTGCTTCTCGAAGCGCTTGCGGGCAAGAGCTGCAATCTCGGCGTCTTCGACGGGCAGGATCTGCGGCATCACCTCGACCACGGTCACTTCCGCGCCCATGGTGCGGTAGAACGAGGCGAACTCGATGCCGATGGCGCCGGAGCCCATCACGAGCAGCGACTTCGGCATCGACGGCGGCACCATGGCCTCGAAATAGGTCCAGATCAGCTTACCGTCTGGCTCGATGCCCGGCAGCGCGCGCGGACGGGCGCCCGTGGCGACGATGATGTGCTTGGCCTGATACGTTCCCGCCTCCAGCACGCCTTTCGGCACCGGATGCTGCGGCTGCATGGCGGGCTTCTTCGGCGCCGACACCACCACCTCGCCGGGCTTGGAGATGGTCGCCTCGCCCCAGATCACATCGACCTTGTTCTTCTTGAGCAGCATGCCGACGCCGCCGTTGAGGCGGCCCGAGACGCCGCGCGAGCGCTGCACGATGGCGGCCGCATCGAAGCCGATGCCCTGGGCGGAGAGGCCGTAATCCTTGGCATGCTCCATGTAGTGGTAGATTTCCGCGGAGCGCAGCAGCGCCTTCGTCGGGATGCAGCCCCAGTTGAGGCAGATGCCGCCCAGATGCTCGCGCTCCACAACAGCGGTCTTGAAGCCGAGCTGCGCCGCGCGGATCGCGGCCACATAGCCGCCCGGCCCGCCGCCGATGACGATGATGTCGTATTGGTTTGCCATGGAGTCAGTTTCCTTGCGCATATTGCGCGATGCCGTGACCGAAGGACCAGTTTTCCTTTTCGACTTCGATCAAGTTGATGAACACGTCCTCGGAACGAAGGCCGGGTTCTATGCCCAACCTTTCGACGATCCTTTTGAAGAGAGCCTTCTTCTGATCGACGGTCCGCGTATTGCTGACGGTGATCTGAACGATGACGAGTTCTTCGCTGCGTTCGATGCCGAGGTAATTTGCACCATAGAGAAAGTTGTCTTCCTCATGTTCGCTGATGGTGACGAAAAGGTCGTCTTCGGGAACATTGAACGTCTCACGCAGCGCGAGATAGATCCCGTTCGCCAGCGCCTTGCGATAGGCGGAAGGCTTCCCTTTTCTGAGCGAGATGCGAATGAGCGGCATGATGCCTCCCCTGTCGATCAACAATGAATGGCCGGGACGAACCCGGCCATGATGTTGATTAAACCAGCATCCCCATCGGGTTTTCGATGAGCTGCTTGAACGCCGCGAGAAGCTCAGCGCCGAGGGCGCCGTCGACCACGCGGTGGTCGCAGGAGAGCGTCACGGTCATGGCCTGGACGACGGCGGGAGCGCCGTTCTTCACCACCACACGGCTCTCGCCCGCGCCGACGGCGAGGATCGTGCCATGGGGCGGGTTGATGACGGCCTGGAAATTCTTGATGCCGAACATGCCGAGGTTGGACACCGCGGTGGAGCCGCCCTGATACTCTTCCGGTTTCAGACGGCGGTTGCGCGCACGACCGGCCAGATCCTTCATCTCGGCGGAAATGGCGGTGAGCGTCTTCTGCTCGGCCTTGCGGATGACGGGCGTGAAGAGTCCGCCCTCGATGGCGACGGCCACGCCCACGTCCGAATGCTTCATCTTCAGGATGCGATCCTCGGCCCATACGGCATTGGCGTTCGGCACGCGCTGGAGCGCGATGGCGAGCGCCTTGATGACGAAGTCGTTGACCGAGAGCTTGTAGGCGGGCTTGCCGTCCTTATCCTTGCCGGCGGCTGCATTGATCTGCTCGCGCAGGGCCATGAGCGCATCGAGTTCGCAATCCAGCGAGAGATAGAAGTGCGGAACGGTCTGCTTCGACTCCACGAGGCGCTTGGCGATGGTCTTGCGCATGCCGTCGAGCGGCACTTCCTCGTAGGAGCCCGGCTCGAACATGGCCTTGACCTGATCGGCACCCATGCTCGGGGCAAGCTGCGGCGCCGCGGGCTTGGCGGCTGGAGCACCGACGGCAGGAGCCGGAGCAGCGGCAGGCTTCGCGCCGCCGCCCTGGAGAGCAGCCCGGACATCCTTCTCGACGACGCGGCCATGCGGGCCGGAGCCCTGGATCGATGCGATGTCGATTCCCGCCTCTCGCGCAATGCGTTTGGCGAGCGGCGAAGCGAAGACGCGGTTGCCGCCAGCCTGCTGCCCTGCCCCATTGGGCTTTGCGCTCTGCGCGGGACCGGCAGGAGCCTGATCGACCCTGGCGTAGGACAGATGCGCATTCGCGTCGCCCTGCACCGTGTTCGTCTGCGGAGAAGGCGCCGCCGCGGGCGTTGCAGGCGCCGGAGCTGCTTCAGCCTTCGGTGCTGGAGCCGGAGCTCCACCGGCAGCGGGAGCAGTGACGCTCTTCGGATCCTCCCCCTCGCCGGCGATCAGCGCGATCACCTGGTTCACGGGCACATCCGCCGTGCCTTCCGGCACGACGATCTTGGCGAGGACGCCTTCGTCCACCGCTTCCACTTCCATGGTGGCCTTGTCGGTTTCGATCTCGGCGATCACGTCGCCGGATTTCACCGTGTCGCCTTCCTTCTTCAGCCACTTGGCAAGGTTGCCCTTTTCCATCGTGGGAGAGAGAGCGGGCATCAGGATATTGATGGGCATGGCGTGTTGGATCCTGATCTGAATCAGTTGAGGGCTTGCGAGTTGGGATCGCTCGGATCGTCCAGCTCGGCTTGAATGCCTGAAACGATCTCCGCCAGGGCTTCTTCCTCCGAGAGGTCGGTTTCCATGGCGTAGACGCGCGCGGCGTGACGGGCGAGATCCACCAGGAGCACGCCCCAGGTGAACGGATCGTCGAAGGCGCGGCGCAGCGCGATGCTCACCGCTCCGTCGACCACCGAAGCCCTCAGGATCTCGATGCCGCCCTTTTCGAGCGCATCAGGCGGCACGTTGAGAGCTTCGAATTTCCGCTCTGTCATGATCTCACCTGTAGCAGACGGCCTTCGCGGCCTGCACGACCTCGGCCACCGACGGGAGCGCCAGCTTTTCGAGGTTCGAGGCATAAGGCATCGGCACATCCTTGCCGGTCACGCGAACCACGGGCGCATCGAGATAGTCGAACGCGTTTTCCATGATGCGCATGGCGATCTCGGCGCCGACACCCGATTGCGGCCAGCCTTCCTCCACCGTGACGCAGCGGCCCGTCTTCATGACGGAGGCGACGATGGTCTCCGTATCCATGGGACGGATGGTGCGCAGGTCGATCACTTCGGCGGAGATGCCTTCCTTCTCGAGCTCCTGAGCGGCTTTGAGCGCATAGGTCATGCCGATGGAGAAGGAGACGATGGTCACGTCCGTGCCCTCGCGATGGATGCGCGCCTTGCCGAGGGGGATCGTGAAATCTTCGAGCTTCGGCACCGGGAACGACTGTCCGTAGAGGATTTCGTTCTCAAGGAAGATCACCGGATTCGGATCGCGGATGGCACTCTTGAGAAGGCCCTTCGCGTCGGCGGCGGTATAAGGAGCAACCACCTTCAAGCCGGGAATCTGCGAATACCAGGCCGAGTAGTCCTGGCTGTGCTGTGCCGCCACGCGAGCCGCGGCGCCGTTCGGACCACGGAACACGATGGGGCAACCCAGCTGGCCGCCGGACATGTAGAGGGTCTTGGCCGCCGAGTTGATGATCTGGTCGATCGCCTGCATGGCGAAGTTGAAGGTCATGAACTCGACGATGGGACGCAGGCCCGTGAACGCCGCGCCGACGCCCACGCCGGCAAAGCCATGCTCGGTGATCGGGGTGTCGATCACGCGCTTGGCGCCGAATTCCTGCAGCAGGCCTTGCGTGACCTTGTAGGCGCCCTGGTACTCGGCCACCTCTTCGCCCATGACGAAGACGGCCTCGTCCTTGCGCATTTCCTCAGCCATCGCATCACGGAGTGCCTCGCGGACGGTCATGTTGACCAACTCCGTGCCTTCCGGGATTTCAGCCATGGCATTGTAGGCGGTGCGGTTCGTGATCACCGAGGGAGCGGCTGGCGTCGAGAGATCCGTCTGCTGCGGGCGCTCGGCGGGAGCAGGACGATCCGCCATGCCCTCGGCCTGCATGTCTGGAACCGGAGCGGGTTGCGCTGCAGGCGCGGGAGCTGCCGGTCCCTTCGACGAGACGGAGGACACGTCCTCCCCCTCGCCCGCTAGGATCGCGATAGGGGTATTCACGGCCACATTGTCCGTGCCGTCGGAAACCAGGATCTTGGCGAGGACGCCCTCGTCGATCGCCTCGACCTCCATGGTCGCCTTGTCGGTTTCGATTTCGGCCAGCACATCGCCGGGCTTGACCTTGTCACCTTCTTTTTTCAGCCACTTGGCCAGTTTGCCCTGCTCCATGGTGGGCGAAAGGGCGGGCATGAGAATATCGGTCGCCATGAAAGACTCGTGTTGATTGTCGCTGCGGCGAAAGTGTTCGGAGCGGCGCTAGGAGGCACCGCCGAGACTTAGAGAAGGATGTCCGTGTAGAGCTCCGACGGATCGGGCTCCGGATCGTGCGTGGCGAACTCGGCCGCCTCGTTGACGATCTCGCGCACCTTGCTGTCGATGGCCTTCAGTTCGTCCTCCGACAGCTTCCAGCTCTCCAGCAGACGGCGGCGCACCTGCTCGATCGGATCGTGCTCCTCGCGCATGCGGGTCACTTCGTCCTTGGTGCGGTACTTCGCCGGGTCCGACATGGAATGGCCGCGATAGCGGTAGGTCTGCATCTCGAGGATGTACGGCCCCTTGCCGGAGCGGGCATGCTCGATGGCGCGCTGACCGGCGGCGTAGACCGCGCGGACGTCCATCCCGTCCACCTGCTCGCCCGGAATGCCGAAGGACACCCCGCGCTTCGAGAAATCCGTCTGCGCCGAGGCGCGGCTCACGGCCGTGCCCATGGCGTACCGGTTGTTCTCGATCACGTAGACGACCGGCAGCTTCCAGAGCTGCGCCATGTTGAAGCTCTCGTAGACCTGGCCCTGGTTGGCGGCGCCGTCGCCGAAATAGGTCAGACAGACATTGCCGTTGCCGCGGTAATGGTTGGCGAAGGCGATGCCGGTGCCGAGGGACACCTGCGCGCCGACAATGCCGTGGCCACCATAGAAATGCTTCTCCTTCGAGAACATGTGCATGGAGCCGCCCTTGCCTTTCGACAGGCCGCCGCGGCGTCCCGTCAATTCGGCCATGACGCCTTTGGCATCCATGCCACAGGCCAGCATGTGGCCGTGATCACGATAGCCGGTGATCACCTGGTCGCCCTCTTTCGTCGCCATCTGCATGCCGACGACGACGGCCTCCTGGCCGATATAGAGGTGACAGAAACCGCCGATGAGGCCCATGCCGTACATCTGGCCGGACTTCTCCTCGAAGCGGCGGATCAGCAGCATGTCGTTGTAGGCTGCGAGATCCTGGTTCTTGTCGAATTGTGGGGTGTTGGGAGCGGCTCCGCGTACAGAGCCTTTGCTGGAAGTGGACTTGTTAGCCGCGCCTGCACCGGCACGGCCCGCCTTGCGGGCAGCAACAGCCATCGGTTCCTCCGAAGGGTTTCCTCGACGAAAGTTCTAGCGCAGTCGAAATCGGAAAGCGAGAGGCCCAAAGGATGTTTTGCGCTGCACAATGAATCGTGCAACGTTCTGATATACAATAGGAATTTTTAATTAACAGAAATTCAGTTAAGCAGTTCTTCCGGTTGATTGCGGCTAAGGGCCGGTGATGATGACGAGATCGTTGCGGTGGACGCGCCCCAACATGACGCGTGCGCGCTCCTCCAGGAGGTCGCGGTCGATCTGGTCACTTCTCAACAACGCAATACGGCGCTCCCAGTTCGTTCGCTCCGTCTTCAAAGTGTCGAGTTCCTTGTTGAGTTCGGCAACTTGCGCCTCGTATTTCTGCTGGGCCTCTATGCCGCGCGCACCGCTGTGGGCATGATGAACGAAATAAGCCGCAACCGCCGCCGAAGCGCCGTAGAGCATCAGCGGAATCAAGAATCGTCTCAGTCGCCTGCGGATCACCATGGATCCAACTCATACCCGCGCATGGTTAAGGAGGGGTTTAGAGGCTGATGTTGCTTGACGGAGAGGCCCGTCGCCCCAGAATGCAATAAAGTTTACGAGACTCCTGCCTCTCCAAACCGGTGCGCCCATGCCCATTGTCACCATGACTGTTCGGCAGCCCAAGTCCGAAGCTTTCAAGAGCATGGTCCTCGATACCGTTCACGAGGCTCTCGTTGCGTCCGGTGTCCACCCCAACGACCTCTTTCAGCGTGTTCTTGAACTGCGGAGAGAGAATTTCCGCTTTGATCCGCGATTCCCGGATCTCGCCAAGGGTCGTACAGACGATTTCATTCTTCTTGAGATCATGCTTGGCCTAGGACGCAGCGTGAAGGTGAAACGAAAAGTGCTGTCCGACATCATGGAAGGCCTGAAGGCCCATGGCATCGATCCAGAGCACGTCATGGTGTGCTTCATCGACATCCCATGGGAGAACTGGTCGCCCGGCGGCGGGCGCCTTCCGCATGCTTGAGCGAGAAGCCTTCATAAAAAGGGCCGCACAAAGCGGCCCTACTTTGCATCTGTTCGCGGCTGAGTGCCGTCAGATCACGGCGAAATCATAGATGCCGATGGTTTTCTTCACTCCGATATTGGCGAAAACCATCTTGCCTCCGGCGGCGCTGCCATTGGAGTCGTACCAGAGATCACCCGTCCTGCTGTCATAGCCGACATAATCATTCGAGTCCTTGGCCACGGAATTGAGGACGAAATATGCCTTGTTGAGCGCGCCAGTCTTGGTGAGCTTCCTGAAAACGGCATTCTCCAGCTGGATCGTGTCGTCACGGTAGTTCCAGTCAAGGATCCTGTCCTTGTTGGACGTGCTGCTCAGCGGAGCATTAAACACGAACACATCCTTGCCCGTGCCGCCCGAGAGGGTGTCATTGCCGGCGCCCCCAGCCAGCCTGTCGCTGTCGGTGCCCCCGCTCAGCCGGTCGTTACCGGTGCCGCCGATGAGATAGTCCTTCCCCTGCTCGGCACCATTCAGGACGTCGTTGCCGGCGCCACCCGAGAGAACGTCGTCGCCCCAGCCGCCGGTGAGCGCATTTGCACTCGCTGTGCCAGTCAGGTTGAAACCCAGAGCGAAGGCGGCAGTGTCGGCAAATTTTACCGAACGCACGTTTCGCAGAACGTCCGTGTCACCTGTGCCGGAGACAATCGTGAAGCTACGGTCCGAGTTGGACACGATCGTGGAATCAGCCCGATTGCCGACGTACACGACAACATCGGCGCCACCCCCGCCATCGATCGTGTCATTGCCGAAGCCTGGATCGATGGTCTCGGCGCGAGCACTCCCAAAGAACCTGTCGTTTCCGTCGGCGAGATAGACTGTCCCGCTCACATACCCGCTGCGGCCTTCGTAAACGTCACTTTTCCCACCCAGCGATATATCCCCCTCAATGCGGCCGTAATTAAGAATGGTGCTGGATGTATCACTTCCGCTGATATTGATTGCTGCGATGCCTCTGATCGTCCCATCATTCACAAGACTGAAAGTTCTCGCGAAGCGAACGTTGATGCCGAAATCCACTCCCTGAATCAGTCCGGCATTCTCCACCAGAGCATCGCCGAGAATATCCACGCCCATGCTCGTGGCCCCTGTTCCGATAATCGAACCGGTCGCGGATTGGCGGATGGTGTTTCCCGATGCGAAATTGCCGCCGATCTTGACCCCGTTCGCACCGCGAATGGTCCCCGAATTGCCAACCAGGTTGAGACTGCCGTCGAGGGTCGCTCCGTACTGGGCGCCGGCCACCGTTGCAGTGCTATCAACCAGGATACCGCTTCCGCCAATGTATCCATTGTATAGTCCGGTGAGGGCTATGCCGATGCCTTGCACACTCGAAACAAGGGCACCAGAGCCGACAGTGACCGCGCTGTTGGCTACATTCGAGAAGATTCCGTGCGCTCCAGCCCCACCTGCTGATACGATGATGCCCGGGTTCACAGTGACGGAGTCGCCGATCTCAACAAACCCGTCATAGGCGTGATCGCCATCATTCGTCGTGGCGATGCCAGTCTCAATGGTATTCTGCGTAGCCATATATCGTCTCCTTGAAGCTCAAGGAGGCGATATATCGTATAAGCAGATTTCTGGTAGGGGTATAACCTAACATCGCGTGTTTTGTCGCACCTCGGACTCGTCTTGCAGAGGAGCTGACCTCGACAACGCAGCTCCGCTCAAATCCCTGCCCGCTCAGAGAGCGGCCACAGCTTGGCTCCCTTTCTCCCTTGGTTACGGGACGGAAGTGTGGGGCATACCTGGAAGCTGACCTGTGAAAGAGGCCACGCTTGGGATGCAAAAAAACAAAAGGGCCGCAAAACGCGGCCCTGACTTTCTTAACTCAAATACGGTTATCTCATCAGGCTAGGGCCTTTAATGCCGCCCTGCCTGCATATTGCGCCTGGGAGCCCAGCTCCTCCTCGATACGGATGAGCTGGTTATACTTGGCCAGCCGGTCCGAACGGGCGAGAGAGCCGGTCTTGATCTGTCCGCAGTTCGTAGCGACCGCGAGATCGGCAATCGTCGAATCCTCCGTCTCGCCCGAGCGGTGGGACATGACGGCGGTATAGCCGGCGCGGTGGGCCATATCGACAGCGGAGAGCGTTTCGGTAAGCGAGCCGATCTGGTTCACCTTCACCAGGAGCGAGTTGGCGACGCCCTGCTTGATGCCCTGCGAGAGGCGCTTCACGTTGGTGACGAAGAGGTCGTCGCCAACGAGCTGGCACTTGTTGCCAATGAGATCGGTGACGGCCTTCCAGCCCTCCCAGTCGTCCTCGGACATGCCGTCCTCAATAGTGGCGATGGGGTAGGCGGAGACGAGCTTCGCAAGATACTCGGCCTGCTGCTGGGGCGAGAGCTTCTGGCCCGTACCCTCATAGTGGTAGGCGCCGTCCTTGAAGAACTCGGTGGCGGCGCAGTCGAGGCCAATCACCATGTCCTGGCCCGGCTTGTAGCCGGCCTGCTCGATGGACTTCATGATGAAGTCGAGGGCAGCCTCAGCGGAAGGCAGGTTCGGGGCAAAGCCGCCCTCATCACCCACGTTCGTGTTGTGGCCGGCGTCCTTCAGGGCCTTCTTCAGGGTGTGGAACACCTCGGCGCCCATGCGCACGGCTTCGGCGAGCGTCGGCGCGCCCACCGGCATGATCATGAATTCCTGGAAATCGATGGGGTTATCCGCATGCGCACCGCCGTTGATGATGTTCATCATCGGAACCGGCAGGACACGGGCCTGCGTGCCGCCCACATAGCGATAAAGCGGGAGCGTGGAGGCCTCGGCGGCGGCCTTTGCCACGGCGAGCGACACGCCGAGGATCGCATTGGCGCCGAGGCGGCTCTTGTTCGGGGTGCCGTCGAGCTCGATCATGGTCTGGTCGATGAGCACCTGCTCCTCAGCATCCAGACCGCCGATGGCTTCGAGGATCTCGTTGTTGACCGCATCGATCGCCTTGAGCACGCCCTTGCCGAGATACTTGGACTTGTCGCCGTCGCGCAGCTCCACCGCCTCGTGAGCGCCAGTGGACGCGCCTGAGGGAACGGCCGCGCGGCCCATGGAGCCGTCTTCGAGGGTGACATCCACCTCGACCGTGGGATTTCCGCGGCTGTCGAGGATCTGGCGGGCGAAAACGTCGATGATCGCGGTCATTGAGCGAACTCCTGAGGGCTGAAGGCGGCCACAGCCTCCCGTCGCGACAGGTGCGGCCTCACGTCATGAAATGGCTTATTGACCGAAATGGCGAAGCGGGCAAGGACGGGAACAGCTGATAAAGCGTTGATCCAAGGTGAAATACGATGACGGAGACCCACCTCCAGCTCGGTCAGGCGAGCGCCCTGCCCCTAAGCCCCGACGAAGCCCAGCTCGACCGGGTGCCTAACCCGCACCCCGATACCGACTATCTTGCCCGCTTCACGGTGCCGGAATTCACCTCACTCTGCCCGGTTACGGGCCAGCCCGACTTCGCGATCATCGTGATCGACTATGTGCCGGGACCATGGCTCGTGGAATCGAAGTCGCTCAAGCTCTACATGCACAGCTTCCGCAACCACGGTGCCTTTCACGAGGATTGCACCGTGGCCATCGGCAAGCGCCTCGCGGAGCTTCTGGAGCCCCGTTATCTGCGGATCGGCGGATACTGGTATCCGCGCGGGGGCATTCCCATCGACGTGTTCTGGCAGACCGGCGAGCTGCCGAAGAATCTCTGGCTGCCCGACCAGGGGGTTGCGCCCTACCGCGCCCGCTAAACCCCGCCTGCCCGCTGTGGGGCCGGACGCCTCAGGACGAACGAGGCGTTCAGGCCCACCGCCAGGATGACGAGGGCCGCGACGATGGTCGAGGCCGTCAGCCCGATGTGGCGCAGGCCGAAGCCCATGAGCACGACGCCCAGCGCTTGGCCGCAGAAGAACGAGAAGGCGTGGAGCGCGACGGCGGACGCGCGCGCTTTCGGAGCCACTTCCGTCACCTGCGCCTGGAACGTGTTGTGGAGCATGTAGAAGCCGAGGCCCATGAGCAGCAGGGCAAGGAAATCGAGCTTCCAGTCCCCGGCAAAACCCAAGGCGACCAAGGCTGCAGCAGCAAAGAAGCCTCCGCCAACGAGAATGCGGCCGATGCCGAGCTTCCTCAGCATCCAGGTCACGAGAGCGGAATAGACGAGACCGCCGATCGCAAAGCCGCCGATGGCGAAACCGGCCTCGGTCGCTCCGCCTCCGCCGCGCTCCTCGAGAAGCGGCGCGATGTAGGGAAAGACGCTGAAGATCGCGGTTGCCTCGACGAACACTGAGGCAAACAGGAACAGCGCCCGCGGATTGGAGAGAATGTCCCGATAGTGCAGCAGCGCGCCGCGCGGATCGAAGGTGCCGCCGGGCAAGGCTCCACGAAAGCCTATCACGGTCGCTGTCAGCGCGCAGGCCATCATGACCGTCGAGAGACCGAACACGCCGCGCCAGCCGATCCATTCGGCGAGCAGGCCCGCGAGCGACGAGCCCGCGAGTTGGCCGACGATAACGGCGATGAGGTAGCGGCTGAGCGCAACCTGACGCTGAGCCATCTCCACACGATCGCCGATCAGTGCGATGGAGAGAGGCACCGCGCCCCCTGCGGCGGTTCCGGCGATAATGCGCAGGCCGAAAAGGGTCTCGGCATTAGGTGCGAAGAAGGATCCGGCGAGCGCAAGGAAAAGCAGCGCCAGCGCCACCTTCATCACCCGCTCCTTGCCGAGCGCATCTCCGATGGGCCCAAGGATCGGCTGGATGAAGGCGTAAGGGAGCGCGAACGCCGCCGAGAGGAGCGCGATCGTCTGAGGGGTGGAGTTCAGATCCCGGGCGATCACCCCCACCATCGGCTCGACCGCACGGGCGGAAAAGGTGCTGGCAAAGCCGCTGACGGCGAGGATCAGGATGAGATTGCGCGAGGACATGACGCTCTTACGAAGAAGGCCGCGAGATGGAGCTCTTTCGTTCCATATCACGGCCCTGTCGCGTGGAGAGATGCAGGATTGCACATCCAGCCCGTCGCCAGATCATGGAACCGATCAGGCCGCCCTGCCCTTGGCGAGAGCATCGAAAGCCTTCAGCTGCGCGAGCAGACTCTCCAGTTCCTTCAGCGGCACCATGTTGGGGCCATCCGAGGGGGCCTTGTCTGGATCCTGATGCGTCTCGATGAAGAGGCCCGCGACACCGACCGCCACCGCCGCGCGGGCGAGCACCGGCACGAATTCGCGCTGGCCGCCGGAGGTCGCCCCCTTGCCGCCAGGCTGCTGCACGGAGTGAGTGGCGTCGAAGATCACGGGAGCCCCGGTCTCGGCCATGATCGGAAGGCTGCGCATATCTGAGACGAGGGTGTTGTAGCCGAAGGATGCGCCACGCTCGGTGAGCATGACGTTGGGATTGCCCGCCGCGCGCACCTTCTCGGCCACGTTCGCCATGTCCCAGGGAGCCAGGAACTGGCCCTTCTTCACATTCACCACGCGGCCCGTCCTGGCGGCAGCGACCAGAAGGTCGGTCTGACGGCAGAGAAAGGCCGGGATCTGGAGAATGTCCACCACCTCCCCTACGGGAGTGCATTGGTCGTTCTCGTGCACGTCGGTGATGACCGGCAGGCCGTACCTTTCCTTCACCTCGGCAAAGATCCCGAGAGCCTTGTCGATGCCGATGCCCCGCGCGCTCGAAATGGAGGTGCGGTTCGCCTTGTCGAAGGACGATTTGTAGACGAGTCCGAGCCCGAGGCGCCCCGTGATCTCCTTGAGCGCCGCCGCCATTTCCAGGGCGTGGTCCCGGCTTTCCATGGCGCAGGGGCCTGCAATGATGCTGAGCGGCAGATGATTGCCGAAGCGGACGGAGCCTGCCTCGACGACGGCTTGGATCTGTTTGGTATCGGTCATGGCCCGTCGTCTCTAGCCTTTCTGGAGCGGCAAGCAAAGGGGCGAGATGTCCTGCTTCCCCGAGCCTTGGATGACAGGCCTCCTGCTGGCGCGGCGGTCTGATGATCGGAACCTTAACCAAGTCCCTGCAGACCAGGCTTCTCCGACGCGCCCGGAGTTTACTTAAGGTGAGATAAGCGCCAAGCTGCCAGGCACTGAAAAATAAGAAGAATTCGATGCGACGCCCTGTCGTGCGGGTGGTCCATCGGGAGGAATGCGATGTCTGAGACAAGCAAAATTGAAGAACTTCTCGGTCTTCGCTCGGCGCTCGGTTTCACTCAGGACCGAATGGCTCGAGAAATCGACCTCAGCCTCAGGGAATATCAGGCCTTCGAATGGGGTGAGACGGAAATCCCCGATCTCTATCTCAGGGCTCTGGAGCGGATCGCCATCCGTTACGCCGTTCACCTGGAAGACCCGAGACTGGTCCCTCAACCCCTTCGCGAGGAGGTTCTCAAGCTGGCAAGGATCATGGTCGCATCGACCTAGAACGTCATCGACGCCGCGTTGATGATGCCCGCCGACAGGGACGCTGCTCCAAGAAACAGGGCTGCGGCCATCTCCCCCGACGCGATCCGCTGGGAGAGATTGGGCATCACGATGCGCACGAGCCAGTAGACGATGATCTGGACCGCCAGGGCGACGAGCCCCCAGACGAGCAGATCGATGATGGTCTGCGCGTGAACGATGGCGCTGCCCAGAGGCAGGGCGAAGCCGACGAGGCTGAAGCCCAGCGCCGTCGAGGCGGAGATCACATTCTGACGGATCAACGCGAATTCGTTGTGCATCGTTGCCAGCGTATAGACGGCGAGATACAGCGCCACGAGCGCGATGGCGATGACGAAGAAGATCAGGAAGTCGAGCAAGCCCGCCAGGGTGGAAGTCACGATAAGCCCCTTACGATTTATTTCTCAGGATCGTTAGGGGCTCATGGTTAATTTTGCGTTGGTTCGAAGGCGATAGCGACGCCGCTGGCCGCGCTTGCGGGCACGACCAGCCTGCTGCCTACATGCTGATAGGGGATTTCGGCCGCATCCAAGCGCTTGGACTGGATGTGAATGTCCGGCACCCGTACGGCGAAGGCGACGAAGGACGGCTGATCGAGTTCGGCTTCCACCGAGACATAGCTCTCGGCGGCATCGTCGGGTGTCATCACGTCGAGATGCGCATCCGCAAGGCGGAACGAGAGATCGTGCAGAGCCGGTCTCATGGGGACCGAGCCGGTAAAGTCGGTGAGGAACTGTTTGAGGCGATCGGGCTCGGGCGTTGCGAGCGCCACCGTCGCTACTCCCGTGGCTCCGTTGTCGTGAGCTTGAAAGGCAGGATTCCAGAAATTCTCAGGGTAATGCTGCTGGCACACGAAGAAGCCCGCCTTGGGAGCGGACCGATCCGCAGCAAAAGCCAGCGTGAAGGCAACTCTCGTTTCGCTGCCGTCAGGCTTCCGGCCGGTGCGCTCGAAATGGAACGGCTCGAACGCGCCAATGCCCCGTTGCGCAAACGCCGCGGCATCCGCTTTCGCATCCCGGCTGTCGAGGACGAGCATGGCGAGGCCCTCCCGGCTGCGCAGGTAATCCTGAACGAAGGCTCCGAAGCTGAACCGGCCTTGCTCGTGCGGCGGAATTGGCGCCCCCTCGCCCACTGTGATCAGCTCGAGAAACGTGCCGGGAAACTGGACGAGCCGGTTTTCCGTACCCCAGGCATGCCTGTTGCGGGCGCCGACCTGGAAACCGAGGCGCCGGTAAAAGGCGGCACTCTTCTCAAGATCGCGAACGGCAATGACGAGATGATCGATCCGGCGGGTCATGGAGCCTCTATCTGGGAGTCACGGGTGCGGCGACAAGGACACTGGAGAAGGAAAGAGTATCGCTCATAGCAAGTTGCGAGGGAGTCTTATGTAATGTAATTGCATATTGCTGGTTCTAGTCCACTAGTTGGGCGTTGGCATCATCAAGAAGCGAGACATTAGATGGTTATCTCTGTAATCACAGCCAGTGCCGAAATGCTGGTCAACAGCGCGACACCGGCTGAACAGCTGGAGCCAACCATCGTTGGACTTGCAGACGGCGGCTGGGTCGTTGCCTGGACAGGCATCAACTATGACGGCACTGGTGCAAATATCTATCAGCAACGCTATGACGCTAACAGCGGCCCGATTGCCGGCGGGCAGGTTAGAGTCAATATGACAACTGCGGACGAGCAGAAAGCACCCGTCCTGACAGCACTTCCTGACGGAGGTTGGCTCGCAACGTGGCACTCGCGCAGCCAGGATGCAGCTGGGACCTACGGAGTGTACCAACAGCGCTTCAACGCCAATGGCGCGCCTCAGTACCTTGATAGCAGCGGTAACCCTCAAGAGAGGCTGATCAATACGACTACCAACGGCGATCAACAGAATCCAAGCCTTGTTGCTCTCCCGCTCAACGTGGACGGTTCAGGTGGAGGATGGGTTGTCACTTGGGAAGGCCAACACGCTACGACCGGCAGTTGGGAAATCTTCCAACAGATCTACACCGCCGATGGCGGCAAGATCGGTTTGGAAACCCAGGTCAACACAAACGGGGTCAACGCGGAGCAAAATCCAAGCGTGACGGTACTTGCCGACAAGGGTTGGGTCGTCAGCTGGACCTCGGGTGGCCTCCTTAAGCAGCAGCGGTATACGAGCGCCGGAGCTCCTCAAGGTGAAGAAGCTCAAGTCTCCACTATGGATTTTGTGAGCACCAGCAGCACGACAGCCCTTGCAGATGGAGGTTGGGTGGTCACCTGGGACGTCGACAATCAAGATGGATGGGGAAAGGCTGTTTATCAGCAGCGTTATGCGCAGGACGGATCGACAGTCGGTGGTGCCGTCCGCGTCAATACGAACACTCCCGCGGATCAATCCAAGCCAAGCGTTGCAGCGCTCCCGGACGGCAGCTGGATTGTAACATGGCAGTCCGACAGGCAGGACGGCTCCGGCCTGGGAATCTACCAGCAGCGTTATTTCGCGGATGGAAATCCCATCGGCGGAGAAACTCTCGTGACGACGCTCACGGTAGACGATCAAGCTTCCCCTCAGGTAGCGGCTCTTGCAGACGGGAGCTGGCTGCTTACCTACTCTTCCTACAATCCCGCGACCTTCGGCCCGGATGTTTTCGTTCGCCATTTCACGTCCGTAGCTGGAGAGACACTAACCGACAGCGGCGACATCGCGACTGGGACAAACGCCAGCGAAACCCTCTCTGTGGCACCGACAACGCTCAATGCCGGAGACACGATTGCCGGCAACGGCGGGGTCGACACCCTCGCCATGAGCGCAGCCGGCTCCCTTGATCTCACCGCCCCCGCATTCTTGT
Organism: Microvirga sp.; assembly: GCA_035645515.1. Classification (GTDB taxonomy): domain Bacteria; phylum Pseudomonadota; class Alphaproteobacteria; order Rhizobiales; family Beijerinckiaceae; genus Microvirga. Next base: position 98,233 of record DASQML010000080.1, on the reverse strand, counting down.
CCGGTTTCGAGGTCATACGAGGTTCGGCGGGTAATGATACGATCGTCGCGAATGCGGCTCGGCTGGCGGAGTTCGCCGTCATCGATGGGCGCGGTGGGACGAATGCGCTCCAGCTCACCGGCAATACGTTCGACCTGAGCAACAAGACCCTTCTCAATGTGGGCGTCAAGCTCACCGATGCTGCCGGCACTGCCGTTACCATCAACGACAGGTCAATCGCGCCACTTCTCGATGGAACAGTCGGTGCAGCGGACCAGGTGATCCTTACAGGGGAGACCTTCTCAATTAACGAACGGGAGTTGCTTTTCCGCCATGGCGTCGAGATCGTTACCGATAGCAGCGGCCCGTTCTTTCTCGCAGGCAGTGCGAGCGAGCTCGCCCCTTCTGGAACGGAAATCGGCACCCTCGCGACAGCTCCGGGCGAATTCACCTACACCCTGTTGGACGATGCCGGCGGACGCTTCGTGCTCAGCGGCGACAAAGTCGTCGTGAAAAATTCCCTCCTGCTCGATTACGAGCAGGCGCATAGCTACCAGATCAAGGTCCGTGTGACGGCGGGCGATCAGAACGCGGAGAAGACATTCGTCGTGCTGGTGGGCGACCTTGCGACGGAGGCCACGTCCGGAAGCAGCGCCGCCGATAAGTTCGTGGGCGGCAGCGGTAAGGATCGTCTGGGCGGCGGTGCAGGGAACGACATTCTCATGGGTGCAGGCGGCGACGATGTTCTCTTCGGCGGCGCGGGCAAGGACACGCTCGCCGGAGGGACCGGCAAGGACGTGTTCCTGTTCGACACGGCACCAAACAAGCTCTACCCGGACACGATCACCGACTTCTCCTCGGCCTCCGACTCGTTCCATCTGAAACGAGCGATCTTCAAGACGATGCCGAAGGGCGCTTTGTCCAGCAGCGCTTTCGTCCTCGGCAAGGCGGCCAAGGATGCAGGTGACCGCATCATCTACGACAAGGGTACAGGCAGCGTGTATTACGACGCCGACGGGACGGGCCGGATCGCCGCCGTGAAGATCGCCACAATTGCCAACAAGGCGGCCCTCCATCACCACGACTTCATCGGCATCTAAAAAACAAAAGGGCCACGGCTGCGCGTTGCGCCTTGGCCCCTGCTGCCACTCGGCAGGGCTGATATCGCGCCTCGACGCTTAGACCAGCCGGCTCTGCTCCACCGCGGCGTGGATGAAGCTCTTGAAGAGGGGATGCGGCTCGAAGGGGCGTGACTTCAGCTCCGGATGGTACTGGACGCCGATGAACCAGGGATGGTCCTCGTATTCCACGATCTCGGGCAGAACGCCGTCAGGCGACACGCCGGAGAAGCGCAGGCCCTTGGCCTCCAGCCGCTCGCGATAGGCCATGTTCACCTCGTAGCGGTGGCGATGACGCTCGGAGATTTCCGTGCCGCCATAGATCTGCGCTACCTTGCTGCCTGGAGTGAGCTTCGCCTGATAGGCGCCGAGGCGCATGGTGCCGCCGAGATCGCCACCGGCGACGCGCTTCTCGAGCTCGTTGCCGCGCAGCCATTCGGTGAGAATACCGACGACCGGCTCGGGAGTCGGGCCAAATTCCGTGGAGTTAGCGTCCTTGATTCCGGCGAGGGAGCGGGCCGCTTCGATCACGGCCATCTGCATACCGAAGCAGATGCCGAAATACGGGACCTTGCGCTCGCGGGCGAACTGCGCCGCGCGGATCTTGCCCTCGGCCCCGCGCTGGCCGAAGCCGCCGGGCACCATGATGCCGTGAATGCCTTCCAGGAACGGAGCCGGATCCTCGTTCTCGAAGACCTCGCTCTCGATCCAGTGCAGGTTCACCTTCACCTGGTTGGCGATGCCGCCATGGTGCAGGGACTCGATGAGCGACTTGTAGGCGTCCTTGAGGCCCGTGTACTTGCCGACGACGGCGATGTTCACCTCGCCTTCCGGGTTGTGCACGCGCTCGGAAATGCTGGTCCAGCGGGTCAGATCCGGCGTCTTGGCGGAATCCAATCCGAAAGCGGCCAGAACTTCACTGTCGAGACCAGCCTCATGATAGGCCAGCGGCACGTCGTAGATCGAACGGGCGTCACGGGCCTCGATCACCGCGGTTTCGCGCACGTTGCAGAACAGAGCCAGCTTGCGGCGCTCGTCCTTCGGGATTTCGCGATCCGTACGGCAGAGCAGGATGTCGGGCTGAATGCCGATGGAGCGCAGCTCCGCGACGGAGTGCTGGGTGGGCTTGGTCTTCAGCTCGCCCGCCGAAGGAATGAACGGCAGGAGCGTCAGGTGGACGTAGATCGCCTGCCCCCGCGGCAGATCGTTGCCGAGCTGGCGGATCGCCTCGAAGAACGGCAGACCCTCGATATCCCCGACCGTGCCGCCGATCTCGACCAGCACGAAATCAAAGCCCTCGTTGCCCGTGAGCACGAAGTCCTTGATGGCGTTCGTCACGTGCGGGATCACCTGGATCGTAGCGCCGAGATAGTCGCCGCGCCGCTCCTTGGTGATGATGTCGAGATAGATCCGGCCAGTGGTGATGTTGTCGGCCTTGGTCGCCGGAACGCCGGTGAACCGCTCGTAATGGCCCAGGTCCAGGTCGGTCTCGGCACCGTCGTCGGTCACGAAGACCTCGCCGTGCTGATAGGGGCTCATCGTCCCCGGATCGACATTGAGATATGGGTCGAGCTTGCGAAGCCTGACCTTGTAGCCGCGAGCTTGGAGAAGCGCTCCCAGGGCCGCCGAAGCCAGACCCTTGCCGAGCGAAGACACCACGCCGCCGGTGATAAATACGTACCGCGTCATGGACCCCTATCCATCAATAAGGAGTGCCGATTCGCAATCCTGCGAATCGCGCCGCTCCAGAACCATCCACAAAAGAAGAGGGCCGGAGTACCGGCCCTGCTGCTTGGCTTACTGCTGCGGCGCTGCAGGCGCCGGCGCAGGAGCACCGGGAGCCGGATTGGCCGGTGCCGCAGGCTGGTCGCCCTGGAGGCGTTGCAGCTGCTCGAGCACGTTGCCGCCCTGCGGAGCGGCGGGAGCCTGCTGGCCGGCGGGAGCCGCCGGTGCAGCGCCGTCGAGGATCGAACGAGGAGCGCGGCCCGTCGTCGCCATGACGGTGAGCGCGATGCTCGTCAGGAAGAACAGGCCGGCGAGAATCGCCGTGGCGCGGGTGAGAGCGTTGGCCTGGCCGCGGCCTGTCATGAAGCCGGATACACCGCCGCCGCCGCCGCCGAGCCCCATGCCGCCGCCCTCGGAGCGCTGCAGGAGAACCACGCCGATCAAGGCGAGCACAATGATCAGGTGGATAATGATAAGGACTGTTTGCATCGTTCCAAAAACCTCAAGCGGCTGCGCCTTAAAATGCGTCAGCCGCTCGCAATCCGTTCGTTGCGGCGGCCTGTAGCATAGGTGGGCGCAGGATCAAAGACCCGCAAGGGCGCTTTTGTTGCCGAAGCGCCCTGCGTTCCATAGCCTTCTCCGTCATCCCCGGCTTGATCCGGCCATGACGCGGAGCGTGTTGCTGGAGATTAACCCAGATAGGCCCCGGCGATCGCCAGGAAATCGGCGGCCACTAGGCTCGCCCCGCCCACGAGAGCGCCGTTGACGTTCTCCACAGCCATGAGTTCGGCTGCGTTCGAAGGTTTCACGGAGCCGCCGTAGAGAATGCGCACTTTGGCATGATCGGCCTTGCCGACGAGGCGCTTGAGCTCCTCGCGGATGGCGGCATGAACCTCGGCCACGTCGGCAGCGGTCGGGGTAAGGCCGGTGCCGATGGCCCAGACGGGCTCATAGGCGACTACCAGGTTGTCGCTGTTCGAATCCACCGGGATCGAGCCGCGCAGCTGCTTACGGACGACGGCGATGGTCTTTCCGGTTTCGCGCTCCTCGCGGGTTTCGCCCACGCAGACGATGGCGGTGAGCCCTGCCCTATGGGCCGCCACGGCCTTGGCGCAGACATCCGCATCCTTTTCCCGGTGGTACTGGCGGCGCTCGGAATGGCCGACGATCACATAGGTCGCGCCCGCATCGGCCAGCATCTCGGCCGAGAGATCGCCCGTGAAGGCGCCGGATTCCTTGGCATGGCAATCCTGGGCGCCGATTCCGACCCGGGAGCCGACGCTGGCCAACGCAAAGCTGTGCACAAGGGTCGCCGGTGGGCAGACCACGAGCTCGACCTTGGCCTTGAGGCCGGGTGTGTAGCCGGTCTGAATCTCGCTCAAGACCTCGCCTGAGGACTTCAACCCGTTCATTTTCCAGTTTCCCGCCACCAGCGGGCGCGGCCGATCGACGCTCATCCATGCACTCCTGTCACGCTTGATAACCTGGCAGTAGCAGAGCCTTAAGGCTTCTTTCAACCGGACTTGCCCTTTTCCCAGGGCCTTTGATGGGGTATCGGCCTGTTTAACGAGTTTCTTGAGAACGGGTTCACGATGCTTCGGAACATGCGCAAGGCTGGGCAGACCCTGGTCGGCAAAACCATCGCTACCGTCTTTTTCACCGGGTTGATCATCAGCTTCGCCGTCTGGGGGATCGGCGATATCTTCCGCACGCGCCCTGAGTCGACGGTCGCAGAGGTCGGCAACACCCAGATCTCGGTGAACCAGGTGCGAAACGCCTATACCAACCAGCTCCAGCAGCTGGGTCGCCAGTTCCGTACGGTGATCTCGCCTGAGCAGGCCCGCCTGCTCGGCCTTGACCAGCAGGTGATCAACAGCCTCGTCACCGAGGCGGTGATGGCCGAGGAAGCCAAGCGCCTCGGCCTGTCAGTCTCGGATCAGCTCGTGGCCCGATCCGTCATGGACAACCCGGCCTTCAAGGGCGCGGACGGCCAGTTCAACCGCGCCCTATTCGATCAGGTGCTGCGCAACGCGAGCCTGTCGGAAGCGGGTTTCGTGCAGGAGCAGCGCTCCGCCATGGCCCGCGCCCATCTCGCCGATGCTCTGGCCGGCAACGTCACCGTTCCGGCGGCGGCCAAGGACGCCATGCACCGCTACACCAGCGAGCGCCGCGCGGCTTCCTATTTCATCCTGACGCCAGCTCTGGCCGGCGACATCGCTGCTCCGACCGGCGAGCAGCTCCAGAGCTTCTACGAAGAGCGCAAGGGGACGTTCCGGGCTCCGGAATACCGCGCCGTGAACGTGGTGGCGCTCGACGCCGCCGCGATCGCGAAGCCCGAAGCCGTCCCTGACGCCGATGCTCGCCAGCGCTACGAGCAGCAGAAGGCGAAATACGGCCAGCCCGAGCGCCGCACGATCCAGCAGATTCCCTTTACCTCCTTGGAAGACGCGCAGGCCGCCGCCGCCAAGATCAAGGAGGGAGCGACCTTTGAAGCCGTTGCCGCCGAGCGCGGCGTCTCGGCCTCTGGCCTGGAGCTTGGAACCTTCGCCAAGGCCGAGATGCTAGATCCGGCGGTTGCGAATGCGGCCTTCGGCCTGCCGGAGAACGGCGTCAGCGATCCGATCCAGGGCCGCTTCGGCCCGGTTCTGGTGCGCGTCACGCAGGTCCAGGCGGAAGCCGTACGCCCGTTCGAGGACGTCGCGGCGGACGTGCGCGGTGAACTCGCCCGCGAGCGCGCCCAGGGCCAGATCGAGAAGATCCACGACGAGATCGAGGATCTTCGCGCCGGAGCCAAGCCGCTCGCGGACATCGCCAAGGAAAAAGGCCTGACCCTCGTCCAGGTCCCCGCCATGGACGCTCAGGGCCTGGACAAAGCCGGCAACCCGGTGAACGCGCCGAGCCGCGAGGCGGTCGCCAAGGCGGCCTTCGCTTCGGACATCGGCGTCGACAACGAGCCTCTGCGCGTGGCTACCGGCTATGTGTGGTATGACGTCACCGGCATCGAGCCCTCCCGGGAGAAGACCCTCGACGAAGTGCGGGACCAAGTGGCGACGCTATGGCGTGAGGACCAGGTCAACCAGCGCCTCGCTGAGAAAGCCCGGCAGCTGACCGAGCGTCTCGAAAAGGGCGAGGCCATCGAGGCCGTGGCCCAGGAGGCGAATGCGCCGGTCAAGAGCGCCGCCGACCTCGCCCGCAACGCCGCCAAGGACGACCTCTCGGCGGAAGCGGTGAACCGCATCTTCGCCACCCCCGTCGGCAAGGCGGGCCATGCGGCGAACGCAGCGGATTCCCGCGCCGTCTACAAGGTAACGGCGGCCACCGTGCCGCCCCTTCCCAGCACGTCGCAGCAGGTTCAGAACATCGAGAACCAGCTGCGCAACGGCATGAGCGACGACCTGATCAACCAATATATCGCCCAGGCGCGCCAGGATCTCGGCGTCACCATCAATCAGCAGGCTCTGCGTCAGGCGACTGGCAGCGCTGAGTTCTAGTCCGGGTGTATCCTAGATCATGAGCATTGCGCCCGATTTCGAGACGTTCGCGAAGGCCTATCAGGAGGGTGAGGCGGGTGTACTGCGCGCCACCCTCGTGGGGGACCTTCTCACCCCCGTCGCAGCCTTCATCAAGCTGCGGCACCACCGGAAGGGCTCTGCCTTTCTGCTGGAATCCGTCGAGGGCGGCGCCACCCGCGGCCGCTTCTCGATGATCGGCCTCGATCCGGATCTCGTATGGCGATGCCAGGACGGCGTCGCTTCCATCGACCGCCATGCGCTGACCCGCGACAACCACTTCGTCACGGACGACCGCCCTGCCCTCGAGAGTCTGCGCGCGCTGATCAAGGAAAGCGCGCTGCCGCTCTCCGACGATCTGCCGCCCATGGCGGCGGGCCTCTTCGGCTATCTCGGCTACGACATGGTGCGCCAGATGGAGCGCTTGGCCGAGCCGAACACCGACGTGCTGAAGGTGCCGGATGCCATCCTCGTCCGCCCGACCATGATGGTAGTGTTCGACGCGGTGAAGGATGAAATCTCCCTCATCACCCCCGTACGACCGCAACCCGGCGTGTCGGCAAAGGCCGCCTATGAGGCGGCGCTCTCGCGGATCGACGAGGTGACGCAGGCACTCGAACTGCCGCTGCCGATCGAGGATCGGAGCGACCCCACCGGCATCCATTTCGATCCTCCGGTCTCGAACACGAGCCCGGAGGAGTTCGAGGCCATGGTGGCCAAGGCGAAGGACTATATCCGCGCCGGCGACATCTTCCAGGTGGTGCTGTCCCAGCGATTCGAATCCGCCTTCCCCCTGCCCGCCTTCGCGCTCTACCGCTCGCTGCGGCGGGTGAATCCGGCGCCGTTCCTCTGCTATCTCGACTTCGAGGATTTCCAGATCGTCTGCTCCTCGCCGGAGATCCTGGTGCGGGTGCGCGACGGCAAGGTTACTATCCGTCCTATCGCCGGAACGCGTCCGCGCGGCGCGACTGCCGCCGAGGATCGCGCCCATGCGGAAAGCCTTCTTGCCGACCAGAAGGAGCGCGCCGAGCACCTGATGCTGCTCGATCTCGGCCGCAACGACGTGGGCCGCGTGGCCGAGATGGGTACCGTGCAGGTCACGGATTCCTTCTTCCTCGAATATTACAGCCAGGTGATGCACATCGTCTCGAACGTGGAAGGCCGCCTCGATCCCTCGTTCGATGCCCTCGACGCTCTCGTGGCAGGCTTCCCGGCGGGCACAGTCTCCGGCGCGCCGAAGGTGCGCGCCATGCAGATCATCGACGAGCTGGAGAAGGACAAGCGCGGGCCCTATGCCGGCTGCATCGGCTATTTCGGCGCGAACGGCGAGATGGATACCTGCATCGTGCTGCGCACGGCGGTGGTGAAGGATGGTCGCATGGCCGTCCAGGCGGGCGCCGGAATCGTCTACGATTCCGATCCTGCCTCCGAGCAGCAGGAATGCATCAACAAGTCCAAGGCCCTGTTCCGGGCGGCTGAAGAAGCGGTGCGGTTCGCAAGCCAGGCGAGGTTCGGCCAATGAGCATGGCACCGGCTCCCTTGACCGGGCTCTTTGCATACGCGAACGTCGGTGCGCCATGACCCGCGTTCTCGTGATCGACAACTACGACAGCTTCACCTGGAATCTGGTGCACCTGCTCGGCCCCCTCGCAACCTCGGTGCAGGTCGTGCGCAACGACGCCATCACCACGGATGAGGTTTTGGCCTCATCCCCTGATGCCATCGTGCTCTCGCCGGGGCCCTGCACCCCCAACGAGGCCGGCATCTGCCTCGACCTCGTGAAGCGCGCCTCGCCCACGATCCCCACCTTTGGCGTCTGCCTCGGCCTCCAGGCCATCGGCCAGGTCTTCGGCGGCACGGTATCCCGCGCGCCGCTGCCCATGCACGGCAAGGTGTCCGAGGTGGAACACAGCGGACAGGCGGTGTTTCGCGGCATCAACGGCCCCTTCAAGGCGACCCGCTATCACTCGCTGATCGTGGACCGGGAAACCTGCCCGGACGAACTCGCCGTTACGGCCGAGACGGCGGACGGCCTCGTCATGGGCCTGTCCCATCGCTCGCTGCCAATCCACGGCGTGCAGTTCCATCCGGAGAGCATCCTGTCGGAGCACGGGACCACGATCATGCGTAACTTCTTCGATCTGGCGGCGGACTGGAACGCCAAGCACCGCCCGAGCGCCGCTTAACACCCAAGGCACCAAACTCATGGAATCCTTCAAATCCTATCTCGCCAAAGTCGCTACCGGCGCATCTCTGACCCGGGACGAAGCGCGATGGGCATTTGACGATCTGCTTTCCGGCGAAGTGACCCCGGCTCAGGGCGGCGCCTTTCTCATGGCGTTGCGCGTTCGTGGCGAAGCGCTCGACGAGATCGTCGGCGCGGTCACGGCCATGCGCGGCCGCATGCTTCCGGTCAACGTCCCTCAGGACGCCATCGACATCGTCGGTACGGGGGGAGATCATTCCGGCAGCTACAACATCTCGACGCTCGCATCGATCATCGTGGCCGCCTGCGGCGTGCCTGTAGCCAAGCACGGCAACCGCGCCGCCTCCTCGAAATCGGGCACGGCGGATGTGCTCTCCAGCCTTGGCGTGAAGCTCGGGCTCGACCCGCAGGGCCTGGAGCGCTGCGTGAGGGAAGCCGGTGTCTGCTTCATGTTCGCCCAGACCCACCATGCCGCCATGCGCCACGTGGCTCCGGTGCGCGTGGAGCTCGGCACCCGCACGATCTTCAACCTGCTTGGCCCCTTGGCCAATCCGGCAGGCGTAACGAACCAGCTTCTCGGTGTCTTTTCAGAAGCTTGGCTCGATCCCTTGACGCAAGTTCTCAAGGAACTTGGGTCTCGTAAGGTGTGGACCGTGCACGGCTCCGACGGGCTCGATGAGATGACCACGACCGGCCCGACCTTCGTGGCGGCGCTCGAAAACGGCGCGATCCGCCGCTTCACCGTGACGCCGGACGACGTTGGCCTTCCCACCTCCAGGCTCGAAGACCTGAAGGGCGGCGATCCGGAGCACAACGCGCGGGCGCTGCGCGCCGTGCTCGACGGCGCACGCAACGCCTATCGCGATGTGGCTCTCCTCAATGCCGCCGCCGCCCTCGTCATCGCAGATGCGGCAGAAAACCTGCGCGACGGCTTGGAACGCGCCTCGCAGGCGCTCGACACCGGCGCCGCCAAGGGCACGCTGGAACGCCTCGTCAGAGTCTCGAATGAGTGAGGCATCCCAATGACCGATGTGCTCAGCAGAATCGAAGCTTATAAGCGCCGGGAGGTTGCGGCTGCGAAAGAGGCCATTCCTCCCGACGAGATGAAGCGCCGTGCGCTTGTCGCGCCGCCACCGCGCGGTTTTGCGGCGGCCATCGAGCGGCATCTCTCGCAAGGGCGTCCAGCGCTGATCGCCGAGGTCAAGAAGGCGAGCCCCTCCAAGGGCGTCATCCGCGCCGATTTCGATCCGCCGAGCTTGGCGAAGGCCTATGCGGATGGCGGTGCAACCTGCCTTTCCGTCCTCACCGACGAGCCCTCGTTCCAGGGCAGGCCCGAATACCTGAACCAGGCCCGGGAGGCCTCCGGCCTGCCTGCCCTGCGCAAGGACTTCCTGTTCGAGCCCTATCAGGTCTACGAAGCGCGCGCCTGGGGGGCGGATTGCATCCTCGTCATCATGGCAAGCGTCTCCGATGCCGAGGCTCGCGCGCTTATCGATACCGCGCATGAACTCGGCATGGATGTGCTCGTCGAGGTGCATGACCGGGCAGAACTCGACCGCGCGATTCCGCTCGGCACGAAGCTCATCGGCATCAACAACCGCAATCTTCGCACCTTCGATGTGTCTCTTGCTGTGAGCGAGGAGCTGTCCCCGCTCATCCCGTCCGATCGCGTCATCGTCGGCGAGAGCGGCATCTTCACGCTGGAGGACATCGAACGCCTATACAAGGTGAACATCCGCACCTTTCTCGTCGGCGAGAGCCTGATGCGCCAGGCGGATGTGGCGGCGGCCACCAGGCGTCTTCTGTTCGGCGAAGCGGCATGACCAGGCTCACGCACCTCGATGCGAGCGGCGAGGCCAACATGGTCGACGTCTCGGACAAGGACGTCACCAGCCGCACCGCGATCGCGGAAGGGTGCGTGGTGATGCAGCCGGAGACCCTGGCGCTGATCCGCCAGGGCGATGCGAAGAAGGGGGACGTGCTCGGCACCGCCCGCCTGGCCGGAATCATGGCCTCCAAGCGCACCCACGAGCTGATCCCGCTCTGCCACCCCTTGCTCATTTCCAAGGTAAAGGTGGATTGCGCCCTCGACGATGCGCTCCCCGGCGTGCGCGTGACGGCGGAGGTGAAGGTCTCAGGCCAGACCGGCGTCGAGATGGAGGCGCTCACCGCCGTGTCGGTTGCGTGCCTCACGATCTACGACATGGTCAAGGCCGCCGACAAAGGCATGCGGATCGAGAACGTGCGCCTTCGCATGAAGAGCGGCGGGCGCTCGGGAGTGTTCGAGGCGCCATGAGCCTGATCCCGGTCGAGGACGCTCTCTCCCGTGTGCTGGCCAGCATCGACAAGCCGGTCTCCATCGAGCATGTGCCGCTTGGGCAGTGCGCAGGCCGCGCCCTTGCCGAGGACGTGAGCGCCCTTCGCGACCAACCACCCTTCCCGGCTTCCGCCATGGACGGCTACGCGTTGCGCAGCATCGATGCAGACCAGGTGCCCGCCACCTTTAAGGTGATCGGCACGAGTGCGGCGGGGCAGCGCTTCTCCGGCACAGTCGGCGCGCAACAGGCGGTGCGAATCTTCACCGGAGCGCCTTTGCCCGATGGTGCGGACACCATTGTCATACAGGAGGATACGGAGCGGTCAGGCGATCAGGTGATCGTAAAGGAGCGCCCGCGCCATGGCCAGCATATCCGGAAAAGCGGCCTCGATTTCGCGGCTGGCGATGTGCTGCTGCAGGCAGGGCTCCGTCTCGATGCCCGTCACATCGCGCTTGCCGCTGCCATGGGCTACGGCACGCTCCCGGTGCGCCGCAAGCCCCGCGTCGCCATCCTCGCCACCGGCGACGAACTGGTGCGGGCGGGCGAGCCGGCGGGGCCGGATCAGATCACCGCATCGAGCCTTCCCGCCACGGCCGTGATAGCGGAGAAAGCAGGCGCCGAAGCCATCGACCTCGGCATTGCCCGCGACACGCTGGAATCCCTGGAAGAGCGCATCCAGGCGGTGCAGGATGCAGGCGCGGACATTCTCGTGACGCTGGGCGGCGCATCGGTTGGCGAGCACGATCTCGTGCAGAATGCGCTGCTGCGGCGAGGCATGGAACTCGGCTTCTGGCGCGTGGCGCTTCGCCCCGGCAAGCCGCTGATGCATGGAAAGCTCGGAGACATGCTCCTGCTGGGGCTCCCCGGAAACCCGGTCTCGTCCCTGGTCTGCGCGGTGCTGTTCCTCGTCCCCGCTATCCGTGCCCTCTTGGGAGATGCACAGCCTGACGCAGATCCGACCGAAGCTGCCATCCTCGGCGCTGACCTGCCCGCCAATGGTCCGAGGCAGGATTACATGCGCGCCGCGTTGTCTCACGAAGAATTCGAGGTTGCACTCACGCAGCGCTCCGAGCGCATGCCGCTACCCGTCGCCACGCCGCACCTCATCCAGGATTCGTCGGTGCTCAGCATCCTGGAGCGGTCGGAAGCCCTGCTCGTCAGGCCGCCGCACGCCCCCCCCGCGCAGGCCGGGGAGCCATGCCGGATCCTCCGGCTGGTACGGTTTTGCTGATTATTCCGCTTCGGATTGAGCATGGACTTGCAGAACACAGCAGGAACAGCTAACCTGTTCTTGCTTTGTTTTCCAGAATCGCTCCGTTTCGGAGCAGTAAGGGTCTGTCATGCTCACGCGCAAGCAGCACGAATTGCTCCGCTTCATCCATGAGCGGCTGCGTGAAACCGGGGTTCCGCCATCCTTCGACGAGATGAAGGATGCGCTCGACCTCAAGTCGAAATCCGGTATCCACCGCCTCATTACGGCGCTCGAGGAGCGCGGCTTCATCCGCCGCCTGCCGAACCGCGCCCGTGCCCTTGAGGTGATCCGCCTGCCCGAATCCGTCGGAGCGGCGGCCGGTCAGCGCCGTTTCACGCCGAGCGTGGTCGAGGGGGGCCTCACGGAGAAGAAGCCCACGCCGCAGCCCGCGGCCGAGGAGCGCTACCGCGACACGGCCACGATCCCGGTCATGGGCCGGATCGCCGCCGGTACCCCGATCTCAGCGATCCAGAACCGCAGCCATTCCATCACCCTCTCAGGCGATTTCCTCGCTCAGGGGGACCACTTCGCTCTGGAAGTGCGAGGCGACTCGATGGTGGAAGCCGGCATTCTCGATGGCGATCTCGTGGTGATCCGCCGGCAGGACACGGCGAATACGGGCGACATCATCGTGGCGCTCATCGACGAAGAGGAAGCGACCCTCAAGCGCTTCCGCCGCCGTGGCTCCTCCATCGCGCTCGAAGCCGCCAATCAGGCCTATGAGACCCGCGTGCTCGGTCCCGACCGGGTGAAGATCCAGGGCAAGCTCGTCAGTCTGGTTCGCCGGTACTGATCTCGTCCTCCGGAGTATCCTGCTCAGGGATGAGCCGCGCCCCGCGCGGTCTCTCCTGAGCGGGGGCAATCGAGGCCTTCACTACGGCTACCCACGGCAGGAACTCACGTCCCTTTTTCACCGACTGCGCTTCGGCGGCCTCCAGCGTGAGGCGAAGGGCCGTTGCGCCGCGCTCAGCAAGCGCCTTACGATCCAGCACCACGGGTGCTGTGCATGAGGGCGGTGCCTCCAAACGCGTAATGACAATCGCGGCACGACGGCAGTCCTCCTCGAAGCCGGAGAATTCCTGCACGAACGCGACGGAACGTTGAGAGGCTGTCTCCACGACACAACCCAACCTGTCGCAGCGCGCCGCCTGTCGGAGAGAACCGTCATCGACGCTGCGGCCATCCCCCTCCGCACGCAGCCATTGCTCGGTCACGAAGTCGGATGGCTTTCCGACCAGCGTGAGTTGTCCTTGCGCATTGCGGATCGCAGCCCCTGCCCCTTCCCGGTCCACATAGATGTCGTAGCGATGCGGCGTAGCGGCGGCGGCCAGTCCGACAGCGGTGGGAAGAAGCGCAAACCATCTCAAGTGCGAGACGGGAATGGTCAGAACGAGAAGCGCGGAGCTCAGAAGCGCCAGTGCTCCGATGCCGAGCGCGGGCACAACGACGGTCGAGCCTGAAAAGCCGCCGACCCAAGCAGAGACCTCGAGCACCTTTGCGACAGCAAGGCCCATCAGGCCCCAGATCGGCATGTCCAACCCGAAGGGATAGGCGAGCACGCCGAGAACAGCGGCGGGCATGACCACAAGCGATACGAGCGGCAACGCCAGCGCGTTGCCCATGAGACCGTATGGATTGAGGCTCTGAAAGTGATAGGCAGCGAAGGGAGCCGTCGCGAGGCTCGCAACAAGCGTCGTCGTGATCAATCCGAAAGCCGAGCGGCCGAGCCACGACAGTGCTTTTCCCAGCAGGGTTGAAGGCGGGGCTTCCGGGCGCCATTGCATCACCGGCACGAGGGTCATCATTGCCGCCACGGCGCCAAACGACATCTGGAAGCTCGGTCCGAGAAGCGCCTCCGGCTCGCGGGCAAGCACGATGATGGCCGCGATCGACAGGTTGCGTATGCTGAGCGCGGGACGATCCGCCAACACGGCCCCGAACATGACGAGCGTCATGACGAGGGAGCGTTCAGTCGCCACATCCGCACCCGAGAAGATGCAATAGGCTGTCGCCCCGATCATCGCGGCGACAGCGGCGATCTTCTTCACGGGCCAGGTGAGCGCGAGGCTTGGGCTCAGGGCGAGAAGAGCGCGCACGAGCCAGAAGAAGGTGCCTGCGGCCAGCACCATGTGCAGTCCGGAGATGGACACGATGTGATAGATGCCCGCTGCCCGCAGCACATCGTTGGTGGGCTCACCGATTAGCCCGCGCTTGCCGGTGACGAGGGCTGCTCCCACCCCGCCCGCCGCGCCGCCGATGGCGGAGGCAATCCGCTGGGTGAGCGCGTTGCGCGCCTCGTCCACGCGTGCGGACAGCCACAGGGACCAGTCGGGAGGGATTGGAGGCTCAAGCCTGCGGACCACGCCGGTGAACGAGCCGACGGCACCGATCCCCTTGTAATAGGCGTCACGAGCAAAATCGTATCCGCCGGGCCAAGCGGGTTGCGGCGGCGGCAGGAGGCGCGCAGTGCCGGTGATGAACTGGCCTGCCGCGAGATCGCCGGGGTTGCGAATGGAGACGCGCACCCGCTGCGGCTTCTCGGCATCGGCGAGACCTTCGATGGCAGCGACACGCAGCAGGATGCGTTTGCCGCCCTCTCGATCCTCCACCGCCTCGATGAAGCCGGAGACCGGCACGATCATCGTGCGGGCGAGAACCGGCGCCGCGACACTGCGCGTCCGGATGATCCCCGCCGAAAAGCCGGCCAGGATGGCCGCAAGACCGATACTCACCAAAAGAGCAAACAGGTTGTGACGCAGCCGCAGGGAGAATGCCGCGCAGACAATCAGGGCCCCGAGGGGAGCCCAGAGCGCCGGCTGTTCGGCCTGGAAGAACAGCACGATGCCGAGACCGAAGCAGACGGCGAGCCAGGGGAACAGCCGGCGCTGGTCAGCTTCCTGGACCAGGCATCGCTCCCACCACCCGCGCCAGTCGAGAGCGCCCCAGGCCAGCGTCAGGTCGGACGGACCCGGCAGCGCCACGGCCCGCGCGCGGCCAGACGGCATGCAGTTCGGCTCTCCTTTGTTGTTTTCGGTCATGGCTTCGGCTTAACGCGGGGTCGGTTGCATGGTAGACGAGCCCACGCTTCGGCCCAAACCGCCCTGTGGATGAGCCGGACGAACGCGAGCCTGCCGCCCGAGGCCGCACCCGTATTCAAGAATTTTAGTTAAGGTTCCTGCGATGACCGTCGTCACCCGCTTCGCTCCCTCGCCCACCGGATTCCTGCATATCGGCGGGGGACGCACGGCCCTGTTCAACTGGCTCTATGCCAAGCGGCATGGAGGCAAGATGCTGCTGCGCATCGAGGACACGGACCGGGAACGCTCCACGGAAGCCGCAATCGAGGCCATTCTCGACGGCCTGAAATGGCTCGGCCTCGATTGGGACGGGGACGTGGTCTACCAGTTCTCCCGCGCCGCCCGCCATCGCGAGGTGGCCGAAACACTCCTCGCCCAGGGCCGCGCCTATTACTGCTATGCCACGCCCCAGGAACTGGAGGAGATGCGCGAGACCGCCCGCAAGGAGGGCCGTCCCCTGCGCTACGACGGCCGCTGGCGCGACCGCGACCCGTCCGAAGCCCCGAAGGATGTGAAGCCCGTCATCCGCCTGAAGGCCCCCACCGAGGGTGAAACCGTGGTCGAGGACGCGGTGCAGGGCCGCGTTGTCTGGCAGAACAAGGATCTCGACGATCTCGTGCTGCTGCGCTCCGACGGCACGCCGACCTACATGCTTGCCGTGGTGGTGGATGATCACGACATGGGCGTCACCCACGTGATCCGCGGAGATGACCATCTGACGAACGCCGCCCGGCAGACGCAGATCTATCAGGCCATGGGCTGGGATGTGCCGAAGATGGCGCATATCCCGCTCATTCATGGCCCCGACGGTGCCAAGCTCTCCAAGCGTCACGGCGCGCTCGGGGTCGAAGCCTATCGCAGCATGGGCTATCTGCCGGTTGCCTTGCGCAACTATCTCGTGCGCCTCGGCTGGAGCCATGGCGATCAGGAGATCTTCTCGACCGAGGAGATGATCCAGGCCTTCGACCTCGGGAATATCGGCCGCTCGCCCGCCCGCTTCGATTTCGCCAAGCTCGAGAATCTCAACGGCCACTACATGCGCCTGTCGAAGGATGAGGACCTCGTGCAGGCCATCGAGGACATTCTGCCGGAGATCGGCGCCGAGCGCGGCCTTGGCCCGACTTTCACGCCGGTTTTGCGACAGAAGCTCATTGCAGCCATGCCCGGCCTGAAGGAGCGCGCCAAGACCCTCGTGGAGCTCATCGACAGCGCCTATTACCTCTATGCTCAGCGGCCGTTGAAGCTCGACGAAAAGGCGGAGAGCCTGCTCGCGGACGGACGTGCGCGCCTTGCGGGGATCACGGAAAAGCTGCGCGGACTGAACGACTGGAATGCCCAGAGCGTGGAAGCCGTGGTACGCGAGCATGCAGAAGCACTGGGAGCCAAGCTTGGTCAGGTGGCGCAGCCCCTGCGCGCGGTCTTGACGGGCCGTGCCACGTCCCCCGGGCTCTTCGACGTGATGGCGGTTCTGGGTCGCGAAGAAACCCTGTCGCGGCTCGAAGATCAGCTGAAGGATGCGCCTGCTGCATAGCAGGCGCACCCCGCCTTTAGACGTGCTTGCGGGGCACCTACGGATAAGCTACCGAAAGCGCCATTCTCCCACCGACCGGCTGACCTCGGTCCGGCAGCTCAAGCCTGGAGGCCCTCCTCCAAAGCCTTGGTTGCTCTAGGTTATGCCCGGCCTCCTGCTGAAAGGGCGAAGACCCATGAGTTCCAACTCCACACTCTCAGTCGACAACAAGGCCGTGGAACTAACGGTGAAAGAGGGCACGATTGGCCCGAGCGTCATCGATATTTCGAAGCTTTATTCCCAAACCGGGATGTTCACCTACGATCCCGGTTTCACCTCGACGGCTTCGTGCGAGTCGAAGATCACCTATATCGATGGCGACAAGGGTGTTCTCCTCTATCGGGGCTACCCGATCGACCAGCTTGCCGAGCACGGGGACTTCCTCGAGACCTGCTATCTGCTGCTCTACGGAGAGCTGCCGACCGCCGCTCAGAAGGCCGATTTCGACTACCGCGTCACGCGCCACACCATGGTGCACGACCAGATGAACCGGTTCTTCCAGGGCTTCCGCCGCGATGCTCACCCGATGGCGATCATGGTGGCCTGCGTCGGCGCGCTCTCGGCCTTCTATCACGACTCGACCGACATCTCCGACCCGCATCAGCGCATGGTTGCATCCATGCGGATGATCGCGAAGATGCCGACCCTTGCGGCCATGGCCTACAAGTACTCCATCGGCCAGCCCTTCGTGTATCCGCAGAACGACCTGGACTACACCTCGAACTTCCTGCGCATGTGCTTTGCGGTGCCTGCCGAGGAGTACAAGGTGAACCCGGTTCTCGCGCGCGCCCTCGACCGCATCTTCATCCTCCACGCCGACCACGAGCAGAACGCCTCGACCTCGACAGTGCGTCTCGCGGGCTCCTCGGGCGCCAACCCCTTCGCCTGCATTGCGGCCGGCATCGCCTGCCTCTGGGGCCCAGCCCATGGCGGCGCCAACGAGGCGGCTCTCAAGATGCTGGAAGAAATCGGCACGCCCGACCGCATCCCGATGTACATCGCCAAGGCCAAGGACAAGAACGATCCGTTCCGTCTCATGGGCTTCGGCCACCGGGTCTACAAGAACTACGACCCGCGCGCCAAGATCATGCAGAAGACCACCCACGAGGTCCTCAGCGAGCTCGGCATCAAGGACGATCCGCTCCTCGACGTCGCCATGGAACTCGAGCAGATCGCCCTGAAGGACGACTACTTCATCGAGAAGAAGCTCTACCCGAACATCGACTTCTATTCGGGCATCACCCTCAAGGCGATGGGCTTCCCCACCTCCATGTTCACGGTGCTGTTCGCGCTCGCCCGTACGGTCGGCTGGATCGCCCAGTGGAGCGAGATGATCGAGGATCCGTCTCAGCGCATCGGCCGCCCGCGCCAGCTCTACACGGGCTCTCCGGAGCGCAACTACGTCACCCTCGCCCAGCGCGGGTAAGTTCATCCGGCAGCGGATAAGGACAAGGGGCCGAAAGGCCCCTTTTCTTTTTTCCGAGGCAGTCAGCCGTCGGCTCGTCATTGCTTTCGGGAATATCGTACACCCAGCTGTACGAGCTTCGGGCGAGCGGCTCTCATGGCGGCATCTCGAGAACTGAACTCCTGGTCGCCGGCGACCTTCGTCAAAGCCTCTTCCCCTGAGCTCTCGTCCGCTTCAAAATGAGCAACGGCAGCGCAACCGCCCGGCAATCGTTCGAGGGCCCCGCCCTTCCAGCTGGCAACCATCCCTCCGAAATCCCATTCAAAACCATAGAGCGTGAACGGCTGCGCATTGGCTGCCTCCACATCAGCCAACGACGCCCCTACGTGCAGGTTATCCCCCACGGACCAAGCGCTTCCCGAGAAGTGAATGCGGTCGGGGCGACGGGCAGCTTTCTCATCACTCCAGATCACGACCAGAGTCCGCACCGGATCCTTGTCGAAAACCACGCTGGCCTTGAAGGTCATTCCCTCCGGACCATGAATGGTCTTGCGAATGACGTTCTTGGCGCCAAAGGCCTCGACAAGCCGTCCGTGCGTCGTGTCCGGGGCAAATGGCCCCTGGCACTTCAGTTCCTCTGCCTGGGCCGCGCCAAGGGAGAAAAGACCGAGCGCCGCTGTCGCTGCGAGACACAGAGACGGGCCGTTCTTTCCCATGATAACCTCTATCGCGCCACTCGCACGTCCAAGACCTCACTCACGATCCGTGCCGCCCGCTCACTCGGCATCTCGTTGCCAATCTGCATGAGTTCGTCGAGCCGCTGGAGAGCCGCCTCCTGCGCCCGACGTTCGGGGGTATCAGAGAGCAGCGGCAGGAGCGTCGCGGCGAGGATTTCCGGCGTGCAATCATCCTGGATGAATTCGGGGATCGCGTTCTCGCCCAGGACGAGGTTGGTGAGCACGATGGATTGCGCCTTGATCAGGGGACGCAGGATCATCTCCTCGATCTTCGACACCTTGTAGGCCACCACCATCGGAATGCCCGAGAGACCAAGCTCGAGAGTGACGGTGCCTGAGGCAGCAAGCGCGGCATCGGCGCTGCGGAAAGCCTGCCATTTGGCGGCTTCACCCTCCAGGATCGTGGGCTTCACGCTCCAGGCGGCCGTACCTTCGCGGATCACCTGTGCGAGATGCGATACGGCGGGGATCGTCACCTCGAAGGGACGCAACGAGCGCTGCTGCAGCAGTTTCAGGGTCTCGCCGAAAATATCCAGTAGGCGGCTTACCTCGGAGCGGCGGCTGCCGGGCAGAACGAGAAGGTTGATCGGTCCATCCTTATGCAGATTGCGCTCCCCTTCTGCAGGCCTGAACTCCTTCACGCGCTCGATCAGCGGATGGCCCACATAGGTGGTGGGCGGACCGCCGAGGCGCTTGTGGGCGTCGGGTTCGAACGGCAGGAGTGCCAGCAGATGATCGACATAGGCGCGCATTGTCGAGGCACGGCCTGGGCGCCACGCCCAGACGGAGGGGCTTACGTAGTCAACGACTGGGATATGTGGCGCGCGCCTGCGCACCGCCTTGGCCACGCGGTGGGTGAAATCGGGACTGTCAATGATGACGAGGATATCGGGATTAGCCGCCACAACGGCCTCAGCCGTCACCTTGATCCGGTTGAGCACTGTGGGCAGCCGCCCGATGACGGCAACGATGCCCATGACAGCGATATCTTCGAGCGGAAACAGGCTCGTCAGGCCCTCCGCCTCCATGGCGTGCCCGCCGACGCCGCCGAAACGCAGGCGCTCGGCACCGAGGCGGCTCTTGAGCGCGCGCATGAGCTTCGCGCCGAGCTGATCGCCGGATTCCTCACCCGAGACGATCCAAATGTTCAGAGGCTTCCTGTCAGCCACGGGAGGCCTCCATCCAGGGAAGATCGACGGCGATCAGGAATAGGCCAAGGCGATCGGCGATGCGCAAGGTTTCCTCCTGTTCGAGCACGAAGGTGGAGCCTGCGCCGACGGCGATTCCGGAGAGGCCCGCCTTCGCGGCCTCGGCAACGGTGCGGGGCCCAATAGTGGGCATGTCGACGCGCAGGTCCTGCCCGCGCTTTGCAGCCTTGATCAGCACCCCGCCTTCCTTCCGGCGGCGCAGACCTAACCAGGACTGGCGAAGGCCCGCGACCCGGCGCAGCATGCGATCCGTGCCCTCCGGTCCCTCGATGGCGAGCACGTGCTTGCGGGCGATCACCGCGCCCTGCCCGATGTCGAAAGCGGAGAGCGATACGAGCAGATCGAGACCCACTGCAATGGCTTGCCGGTCATCCTCGCTCGGAGCAAGGGAGCCGCTCAGATCCGTGGGAGCGACGAGGCCTGGAGCCAGCTCGTGCGCACCCACCACGCGATGGCCGCGTTCCTCGATGAGCATCACAGCCCCGCGCAGCACCTGATCGTCGCCGCGGGTGATGACCTCCTTCACCTCCTGCATGTTGCGGAGGGCGGAATAGGCACCGAGCAGGGCTGAAAAACCGGGGCGGCGCACGGCCCCGACGAGGGAGACCGCGCGCGGCTTCCACCCGTCGAGGGTGCTCAGGATCGTCTTGAGGTCGAGGAGATCGACATTGGCATGGGCCTTCCGGCGCAGGTCAGGCGCGGCGAATCCTCTGAAGGCCAGGACCCGGTAATCCTGCCCCGTCCCTTCGAGATGATCGACGAGCTGAATGGGAAGGCGCCCACCTCCTGCAATGATAGCGATGGGGCCGCTTGAATCGCTATGAGCCGGCCCCTGAGAGCCGGCTCTTGCAATGATTTCAGGCTCGGGCCGCATGCAGCCTCACCCGGCGCTGCTGACGGGATCCTTCGGCGTGCAGATCGAACGATCCTTGCCTTCGCGGATGAAGTCGAGGATTTCGTGCACGAAGGGATGGCTTTCGAATTCCGCCGCCACGTCCTCGACGCGTTCGGCGAGCGTACCCTCATCCGCAAACAGCAGGCGGTACGCCCGGCGGATGTCGTGGATCTGCTCGCGGGTGAAGTTGCGGCGGCGCATGCCGATGATGTTGAGGCCGGCCAGATGGGCGCGATTGCCCATGGCCATGCCGTAGGGGATCAGATCGTTCTCCAGACCCGACATGCCGCCGACGAACGCGTGGCTGCCCACGCGCGCGAACTGGATGACGGCCGAGCCGCCGCCGAAGATCACGAAGTTGCCCACCGTCACATGGCCTGCCAGCATCACGTTGTTGGACAGGATGCAATCGTTGCCGACCTTCGTGTCGTGGCCCACATGAGAACCCGCCAGGAAGGTGCAGCGGTCGCCGATGACCGTCCGCAGGCCCCCGCCTTCGGTGCCGGGATTCATGGTCACGCCTTCGCGGATCATGCAATCGGACCCGATTTCCAGCGTCGATGCCTCGCCGCGGTATTTGAGATCCTGCGGAATGTGGCCGATGGAGGCGAACGGAAAGATACGCGTGCGTGCGCCGATCTTGGTCTTGCCCGCCAGCGCCACATGGCTCATGAGCTGGCAGCCATCGCCAAGTTCGACCTCGGGACCTATGGTGCAGTACGGACCGATCCTGACGCCCGCACCGATCTTGGCGCCATCCTCGATGATGGCGGTGGGATGGATCACGCTTTCCATCAGTCGGTCACCAGCATGGCGCTGACTTCGGCCTCGCAAACGAGTACGCCGTCAACCTTGGCCTCACCCCTGTACCACCACATGTTGCGGCGGTTGTTGAGCTTCTTCATATGGAACTCGACCCGGTCGCCGGGTTCAACGGGCTTGCGGAACTTCACCTTGTCGATCGTCATGAAGAACACCTGCTTGGGCTTCGTCTGCTCCGCCATCTTGGCCTTGACGCAGATGGCGCCCGCCGTCTGAGCCATGGCCTCGATGAGGAACACGCCCGGGAAGATCGGACGCGACGGGAAATGGCCCGTGAATTGTGGCTCATTGAAGGTGACGTTCTTGATGCCGATGCACGAGTTGTCGCCATCGATATCGATGATCTTGTCGACCAGCAGGAACGGATAGCGGTGCGGCAAGAGCTCGAGAATCTCGAGGATATCGGCTGTTTGAAGCGTGGTGGGCGCTTCGGACATGACTGAATACTCCGGATAGGCCTAGCGTATCTTAGGAAGATGCGCCGTCGTCTTTGTCGGAATCGCCCTTGGATGCAAGTTTTTTCAGGGCGGTGATTTCGCGGAACCATTCGCGCATGGGCCGGGCGGGCGTGCCGCCCCACCGCGCGCCGGGAGGAACGTCGCCATTCACGCCACTCGTTGCGGCGATCTGCGCGCCCATCCCGATTCGAACATGCCCCTTCACGGCGACCTTGCCGCCAAGGGCCACGTAATCCTCCAGCGTGCTCGAACCGGCGATGCCGACCTGGGCCACGATTACGCAGTGGCGTCCGATGACCACGTTATGACCGATCTGGACGAGGTTATCGATCTTGGTGCCCTCACCGATCACCGTATCGCGGCTCGCTCCGCGATCGACGGTCGTGTTGGCGCCGATCTCCACGTCGTCCTGGATGATGACGCGTCCGATCTGCGGCACCTTGAGATGGCCCTGCGGCCCCATGGCGAAGCCGAAGCCGTCCTGGCCGATGCGTACGCCCGGATGCAGGATGACCCGGTTCCCGATGAAGGCGTTCGAGACGGTGACGTGAGGCGCGAGCGAGCAGTCGCGACCGATCTTCACATGCGGGCCGATGACCGTATGGGCGCCGATGATGGTGCCAGCGCCGATTTCGGCATGAGGTCCGATGACAGCACCGGGATCGACCGTGACGCCATGCTCAAGACGGGCGGAGGGATGCACAAAGGAGCCGGGCGAGACCCCGGTGGCCGAGAAGGACGATTCCGGCCGCATTGCGGTGGGGAACATCTTCGCCATGACCTGCGCGAAAACGCGATAGGCCAGCGGGGTGACGATGGCGACCGTGTGGGACGGAACCTTGGACGCAAAGCGAGGCGTGACGAGGCAGGCCGCGGCGCGGGTGGCGCTCAGGGCACCCACATAAGCCGGGTTGTCCATATAGGCGAGGTCGTTCGGACCTGCGCTTTCGAGCGGAGCGACGCCTTTAAGCAAAAACTCCCCGTCGGTGCCGTCGGGGAGTGTCGTCTGCGCCATCTCCGCCACCTGACGCAAGGTCAGCGTCTGGCTTTGCGGAAAGAAAATCGTTTCTGTCATGAAAAAGCGAGGGCGCCCTGAGGGCGCCCTCCCCGCTGATTAGAAGCGCGTGCCGCCAGAGAAGCGGAAGGACTGAGTACGGTCGCCACCGACCCGGGTACCGTCCGCCTGGAGAATGCCCTCCTCCTTGGAGAGAGCCACGGCGTAGTCGAAGCGGATCGGACCGAGCGGCGAGGACCACAGGATCGAGGCACCGACCGACGAGCGGATCTTGTCGCTGTCGAGGACCAGAATGCAGTCCTGCGGCTGTCCTGCAACCCGGTTGCAGACTGCACCGCCATCAGGGTCGAAGATGCTGCCGCCGGTGGGGCTGAACTGGGTCGGCCCTTCATAGCCATAGAGCGTACCGGCGTCGGCGAAGACGGCACCCTTCAGGCCCAGATCGCGGGGCAGGCCGAAGATCGGGAACTGCACTTCGAGCGAGCCGCCGAAATAGGTGGTGCCGCCGATGGCATTGGCGTTCGCATCGGGGCTCGAGATATCACGCGGGCCGAGACCGTTCGTGGCAAAGCCGCGAACCAGGGACGGCCCCATGAAGAAGTGGTCGACGATACGCAGGTCGGCACCGTCGTTGTCGTTGCCGAGACCCATGATGTGACCACCCTGGACACGAGCGATACCGACCACATCCTCGAACAGCTCACGATAGTAGCGGATGTCGCCCGTGGCGCGGAAGTAGCGCGAGTCGCCGCCGAGACCGGCAAAGTCCGTCTTCACTTCGGCGTAGAAGCCGTTGCGCGGATCGCGAGTGCTGTCGAGGGTGTTGTAGTTGAAGGTCAGGCCGGCGAGCGACGTGAGCGTGTCGCCCTGCGATTCCTTGATCGCCAGCGATGCCTCGCCATTCGTCAGACAGTTGGTAGCGGTCGTGACCCCGGGAATCGGGAACGAGCAGTCGTTATACGGCTTGTCCTCGTCGTTCGGGATCTTGAGTTCCTGCTGATACAGCGAGTAGCGAGCCGTAATCGTGAACTCTTCCGTGAACGGCAGGCCCAGGCGGAGCTGACCACCCGTCATGCGGTTCTCATAGCGGGAGTACTTGGTCTGGTCGCTGAACTTCGAGAACAGGTCGATACCGGCCGACATGCGGTAGCCGAGGAAGTACGGCTCCGTGAAGGAGAAGTCGACGCCGTTCGTGCGCTGGCCGAGCTGGCCCGCCAGGCGGACGAACTGGCCACGGCCCAGGAAGTTCGACTCGCTGACCGAGACTTCACCGATGACGCCGTCGGCCGTCGAGTAACCGCCTGAGATCGAGAAGGCGCCGGTGGACTGATCTTCCACATCCACGTTCACGACCACGCGGTCGGCCGAGGAGCCCGGCTCGTTGGAGACGCGGACGTTCTTGAAGTAGCCGAGGTTGTTCAGGCGGCGCTCGGCGCGGTCGATGAACACCTGGTTGTAAGCATCGCCCTCGCCCAGGTCGAACTCACGACGGATCACGTAGTCGCGGGTGCGGGTGTTGCCGCGGATATTGATGCGCTCAATGTAGATGCGCGGACCTTCCTCGACCACGTAGCCGAGATTGACCGTGCGGGTCGAGGGATCGCGGGTGCCCACAGGGCGAACCTGCACGAAGGGGTTGCCCTGGCGCGCCACAGTGCGGGTCATCGCCTGAACCGACTTCTCGACGGCCTCGGCGTTGTAAACCGCACCCGACGAAGTCGCCAGGTCGCCCCGCAGAGCATCGCCGCTCACGGTAGGGACGCGCGAGTCGACACTGACATTGCCGACGCGGTACTGAGGACCCTCCTCAACGGCGATCGTAATGATGTAGCCGCCGGCATTCGGATCGAACGTCACCTCGTTGGAGACGATGCGGAAATCCGCATAGCCGTTCTTCAGGTAATAGCGGCGGATCAGCTCCAGGTCGTTGGACAGGCGGTCCGGATCGTAGACGTCCGTGCTCTTCAGGAAGCTGAGGATGTTGGTCTCGGTGGTCTGCATGATGCCGCGCAGACGGCCGGACGAAATCTCGTTGTTGCCGACGAAGCGAATCTCCTTCACGCCGGTCTTGTCGCCCTCGACGATGGTGTAAACCACGTCGACGCGACCGTTCGGCAGATCCACGATCCGCGGCGTCACCTGGGCAAGGCCACGACCCTGGCGGCGGTAGATTTCGAGAATGCGCTGCACGTCGGCGTCGATGGCAGCCTGGTTGACCGGCATGCGGGCGCGAACCTGAAGCTCACCCTCGATGATCGCCTTGTCGACCTTGCTGTTGCCCTCGATGGCAACGCGATTGATGAGGGGACCCTGAGCGGCGGAAGCACGGCGGCTCGTCTGGGGCGCCCGCTGAGCGAGAGCGGTGTCCGCAACGGTGAGGCCAGCCATCAGCGCGCTCATGGCGATCACTGCGGTGGCGGCCGGCTTCTTCCGGCGTGGCGTGGTCGTCGACATCTTCAACTGGCCCGTTTCTTTACACTTTGTCCATCGCGGGAATGACCCACGGGCTGGAGACAGATGCCCCCAACCTAATCGGTGCTGTCCCGCTTGTACAAACTTTCACCGTCATTGCAAACGGCACTTGCAAACAGAGTAGCGATTTTTACCCGGCGTGGCCTCAGTGTCACGTCCGGCCACCCATAAATCTTGTGGCAAGGTGAACGAGACCTCATCCGAACGAGCGGGTCAGGTCGCTCCAGGTCGCCAGGAGCATCAGCATAGCCACGAAGGCGAAACCGATCCTGAAGCCGATTTCCTGGGCTTTTTCGCTCAAAGGACGTCCCCGTACGGCCTCTATGGCATAGAACAGGAGGTGCCCGCCATCGAGCAGCGGAATCGGGAAAAGGTTAATGAGGCCGATGGAAACCGACATGAACCCAATGAGGTTCACCAGGCTGTAGAGCCCGCCGACCTCGTAGGCCGTTCCGGCGATGCGGGCGATTCCCACAGGGCCGGAGAGCTGGTCGATCGATTCACGCCCCAGGATTAGGCGGCGGAGGAAGTTGAAGGTGCGGTCGACCTGATTCCAGGTATCGACGGCGCCCGCCTTCAGGGCTTCCAGCGGGCCGTAGGAAATGTGCTTGATGGCCGAGCGGTCCTGAGGCGCCTGAACGCCCAGGAGGCCGATCCGCTGCTTGCCGAAGGGCGTCTCCCGGGTCTCCACCTTGGGCGTCGCCGTCAGGTTCACGGATTGGCCGTTGCGCTCGACGACGAAATTCAGGGGCTCGCCCGAACTCGAGCTGACGATCATCTGCATATCGGCGAAGGTCTCGATGCGGGTGCCGTCGATGAAGCGGATCACGTCCTGGGGCTGAAACCCCGCTTCCTCGGCAGCGCTGCCCGGGATCACCTTCTCGATGACCGGCTCCAGGACCATGCGGCCGCTGAAATAGTTGAAGCCTGCGAAGATCGCGATCGCCAGGATGAAGTTGGCGATAGGCCCCGCCGCGACGGTGGCTGCGCGCTTAGCCACGTTTTGATGGGGAAAACTCACGGCCCGCTGGTCCGGCGGCATCTGCTGCACACCCTCGGTGTCTGGAACGCTCGCCGCATTCATGTCGCCTACGAACTTCACATAACCGCCCAGGGGGATCGCGGAGATCTTCCAGCGGGTGCCGCGCTTGTCCGTCCAGCCGAAGAGTTCAGGGCCAAAACCGATGGAAAACGCCGTCACGCCGATGCCGCAGCGCCGCCCCACCCAGTAATGGCCGTACTCGTGGATGAAGACCACGACCGTCAGCACCAGGAGAAAGGCAAAGATCGTCAGGGCAAAGGACCCCGTCATACCGCCGATTGCTGAGAGCCAATCCATTCTCGTTCCTTCCGCGCCTTCTATTCTGGCGCCTCAAATCCGCTTGGCGAGAACCAGGCGCCGCGCCATGGCCCGAGCCTCGCCGTCAATGACAAGGGCTTCGGCAACCGTCGCAGGGGCATTCCCGCTTCCGATCATAGTTGAGCAAACACTCTCAACTATTTCAGATATTGCATAAAATTCTATTTGGTCAGCCATATAGGCCTCGACCGCGATCTCGTTGGCGGCGTTCAGGATCGTGGGCATAGCGCCACCGGCCTGAAGAGCTGCCTTAGCGAGTGCGAGACACGGAAACCGCGCCTCGTCCGCCTGCTCGAAGGTTAAGCGGCCAATCGCGGCAAGATCGAGACGGGGCAAATCCATGAAAAGCCGCGCGCTGTTCTGCAGCGCGTTGGCGATGGGCACCTTCATGTCCGGCAGGGCCAAGCCCGCTGTCACCGCTCCATCCGCCCATTGGACGAGGCCATGCACGATCGCCTCCGGATGGACGAGCACGTCCAGGCGCTCGGCCTCCAGGTCGAACAGGTGGTGAGCCTCGATCAACTCCAGACCCTTGTTCATGAGAGTGGCGGAATCGATGTTGATCTTGGATCCCATGGACCAAACAGGATGGGCAGATGCCTGCCTTGCATTCGCCTTTGCGATCTGCTCGCGGGTCCAGGTACGGAATGGGCCGCCGCTCGCGGTGATCACGGCCTTTTCCACATCCCGGTTCCGGCCTGCGGCCAGAGCGTGTTCGAGGGCGTTGTGCTCCGAATCTACTGGCTTGACTGAAACGCCAAGACGACGGGCATCTGCCATGAAGGCCGCACCTGCGCAGACAAGGCTCTCCTTGTTGGCAAGAGCGATGCAACGGCCAGGCTTCAGCGCCGCATGGGTGGGCTCGAGCCCGGCAGTGCCGCTGATGGCCGCCATGACGACATCGGATGGGCGATCCACGGCTTCGAGGACGGCGGAGCGGCCTGCCCCGCTCGCGATACCCGTCCCGGCGAGCGCCTCCTTCAGCGCGCCGGAGGCCCTCTCGTCGGACAGCGCGGCAAATCTGGCGCCGAGCCGCCTTGCGATTTCCGCGAGGGCCGACGCGTTTCGCCCGCCGACGACCGCCTCAACACGAAATTCGTCCCGGTGCGCCAGAACCACATCCGCTGTGGAGCGGCCGATGGAGCCGGTGGCTCCGAGGATCGTGAGGGAACGGGTCATGAAGAGCTAAGCAACTCCGTACGCGACGAGAAGAACGATGCCGATGATGAGGGAGACCGCCCAGAAGCCGTCGAGACGATCCATCACGCCGCCATGTCCCGGAATGAGATGGCTCGAATCCTTTACATCGCAATAGCGCTTGAGTGCGGATTCGCCGAGATCGCCGACTTGGCTTGCCACAGACGCGATCATCGAGAGCGCGACCACGGTCCACGCATTGAAGGAATGGTCCAGGCCCCAGCTCCGGCCCACCCAGGCCACGAGAAAGCCCGCCAGGGCAGCGGCGAAAAGGCCGCCGAAGAAGCCCGACCAAGTTTTCTTCGGGCTGATGGAGGGACAGAGCTTCGGCCCGCCCAGAGCGCGCCCCGTGAAATAGGCTGCGATATCCGTGGCCCACACGACGCCGAACATCCAGATCAGTCCCAGCACACCGATTTCGGGATAGGCGCGCACCATGGGCGGCACGAGGACCATCACGGCGGCATAGACGAAGCCGGAGGCAGCCCAGAGCCTATTACGCGCTCCCCTGGCGAACAGCGTTCCGAAAGCCAGGAAGCCGAATGCCGTCACAAGTCCAACGACGAAGCCTGCTCCGGAGAGGTAAAGACATGTAAGGGCTGCAAGCCCCAGCCCGAAGACTGCCTGCACCACCCGACGCGGCTCGACCTTCGTCATGTCGGTCCATTCGATCATCGTGGCGATGCCGGCTGCGAGCCAGAACAGCGCGAAGGGCCATCCGCCCCAATAGGCGGCTCCCAGGGCCAAGCCGACCATGACAATTGCGGAGAGGACCCTTTTCTTCAGTTCGCTGGAAGGAGCTTTCGGGGACAAGACGGAACTTTCGGTCAGGGCCATCGTCAGCTGGCCTTGGCGCTCAGGCCGCCGAACCGCCTGTCGCGCCTGCAATATTCGTCAATGGCTTCCTTAAAGGAAGCCTCGTCGAAATCCGGCCAGAAAACGGGAAGGAAGACGAATTCGGAATACGCGGTCTGCCAGGTCAGGAAGTTCGAGACCCGCTGTTCACCCGATGTGCGGATGACGAGATCGGGATCGGGGATGCCGTGGGTGTCGAGCGCGGCGCCAACAACGTCCATGTCGATGCTGGAGGGATCGAGGGTCCCCTCCTGCACCTTTCGAGCCAAGGCGCGGACGGCGCTCACGATTTCCTGACGCCCCCCGTAATTAAAGGCGATTACAAGGGTCAGGCCCGTATTGCCGCGGGTCAGCTGCTCAGCCTCGTCGAGCAGAAGGCGGATGTCGGAGGCCAATCCCTCGCGCTCGCCAATGATACGGACGCGGACATTGTTGGAGTGCAGCTCGGCGAGATCGTGGCGCACGAAACGCTTGAGGAGCCCCATGAGGAAGGACACCTCCTCCTCGGGGCGGCGCCAGTTCTCGGCTGAGAAGCTGTAGACGGTGAGATACCGGATGCCGAATTCCGTGGCGGTGCGCACCGCGCAGCGGATCGCCTCAATGCCCTTGCGGTGCCCTTCGAAGCGAGGCAAGCCGCGCTGAGCGGCCCAGCGTCCGTTTCCATCCATGATGATGGCAACATGGACCGGCATCCCCTCGCCCGTGGTTTCCCGGGCAAGGATGGGGGCCGACCGCTTGGCTTCGCCGCTCATGACAGGTTTCCGATGCAAGTCTAGGACGAGACTCTAGAACTTAGACTTGCATGATTTCCTTTTCCTTGGCCACCAGGAGTTGGTCGATTTCAGCCACGAACTGGTCCGTGGCCTTCTGGACCTGATCGCCATCGCGCTTGGCGTCGTCCTCGCTGATCGCCGAGTCCTTTTCGAGCTTCTTCAGCAGGTCGAGACCGTCGCGGCGCACGTGGCGGACGGCGATGCGCGCCTCTTCCGCATATTTATGTGCGACCTTCACCATTTCCTTACGGCGCTGCTCGTTCATCTCGGGAATGCGCAGGCGGATGACTTGGCCTTCCGTCTGCGGGTTGAGGCCGAGATCCGATTCACGGATGGCCTTCTCCACGGCGGCGACCATGCCGCGATCCCAGACCTGCACGCTCAGCAGACGCGGCTCCGGCACATTGACCGTGGCCACCTGCGATATCGGCAGCAGCGAGCCATAGGCATCGACCTGGATCGGGTCGAGCAGGTTCGGCGAGGCGCGACCCGTGCGCAGGCTGGCGAGGTCGTGCTTGAATGCATTGATGGCGCCCTGCATGCGGCGCTTCACATCGGCGAGGTCAAAGGTCGTAGCCATGAGATCTTTTCCTTACGCGAACTCTCTGAAAACGGGCTTACGCTGCCCTGGGTCCCGCATCAAGGGTCCAGAGCACCGGACCCGAAAGTGACTCCCACTTTTGGGCTCCTTCGATACAGCTTGTTAGACGATGCATCGTTTAAGTGAAGAACCGGAGCTGCTCGTTCTCACGATGGCTCACGGGACCACAACCGTCGACGGCACCTTCCCGAGCAGAAGATCGGTAATGGAACTAGGGGCGTGCACGGACCCGACCAGGATCGAGAGCTTGCTCTCCCGCGCCAGAGCGAAGGCCGCCGTGTCCATGACCTTGAGGTCCTTGGCGATGGCTTCGTCATGGGTCAGGCGGTCGTAGCGGACCGCGTTCGGATCCTTTTTGGGATCAGCGGAATAGACGCCGTCCACCTGGGTGGCCTTGAGAACCGCGTCGCACTTGAGTTCGGCCGCGCGCAGCACCGCTGCCGTGTCGGTGGTGAAGAACGGATTGCCCGTGCCGCCGGCAAGCACCACCACCTGCCCCTTGTCCAGGTGATGCAGAGCAGGCTGGCGAGCATAGGTTTCGCAGATCGTGGGCATGGACACTGCCGACATGGTCCGGGCAGGAACGCCGGCGGCGTTGAGCGACGTCTCGATGGCGAGCGAGTTCATGACCGTGCCCAGCATGCCCATGGAATCGGCGGTGGGGCGGTCGATCCAGCCGGCGGCGCTCATGCGCGCACCGCGGATGATGTTGCCGCCGCCGATCACCACGGCGATCTCGAAGCCGGCCTTCGTAGCCTTGGCCAGGTCGCGGGACAGGCGGGAAAGAACTTCGGAGTCGAGCCAATATCCGTCGGGAGCCATCAAAGCTTCTCCCGAGAGCTTCACCAGAATGCGCCGGAATTGTGCCACTGTTGGACTCCCTTGTTGTCGGTGATCATCTCTTTGTCCCCAGGCTCAGCCCTCATCCTGAGAAGCCGCATAGCGGTGTCTCGAAGGAGCATTCAGGGAGCACTGGTGGCGCCCTCGTCCTTCGAGACACGAGCAACCTCGCTCCTCAGGATGAGAGCTACGGCAGAGCCTCTAACTAAGCCTCTCTCAACAAAAGGCAGTTAGGGTTTGCCTCGAATTGTAGCCTTCTCATGAAAACGGCGGCTAAGAAGCCGCCGTTTTTTACGTCAGGGCCTCAGGCCTTGAGACCGGCCTGGGCGGCAACTTCCGCTGCGAAGTCCGGAGCCTCTTCCTTCTCGATGCCTTCGCCAAGAGCATAGCGGATGAAGGCCTTGAGGACGACCGGCTTGCCGGCCTTGGACTCGGCTTCCTTGAGCACCTGGGTCACCGTCTTGGACGGATCGTGCACGAAGGGCTGCTCGAGGAGCGTGACTTCCTTGAAATAGCTCTTCAGGCCGCTCTCGATGATCTTCTGCATGACGTGATCCGGCTTGCCGGCGTTCTTGTCGCGCAGGATGGCCGTCTCGCGCTCGATGGTGGCCTGGTCGACGCCCGAGGCGTCGAGGGCGACCGGGTTCGTGGCGGCAACGTGCATGGCGATCTGGCGGCCGAGCGTGCTCAGGGCATCGACGTCGCCCTCGGACTCAAGCGCAACGAGCACGCCGATCTTGCCGAGGCCGTCGGCAACGGCGTTGTGCACGTAGGAAGCGATCACGCCCTTCGAGACCTGGAGCTTCGCGACGCGGCGCAGGGTCATGTTCTCGCCGATCGTGGCGATGAGCTCCTGCAGACGCTCCTTCACGGTGGTGGAAGAGCCCGGGAACGTGGCGGCTTCGAGGGATTCGATGGTGCCGTTGCCGTTCAAGCCGATCTTGGCGGCTTCGCGGACGAAAGCTTGGAACTGGTCGTTGCGGGCGACGAAGTCCGTCTCCGAGTTGACCTCGAGGATGGTGGCGGTGTGGCCCGACGACTCGACGGCGACGAGGCCTTCGGCAGCGACGCGGCCGGCCTTCTTGGCGGCCTTGGAGAGGCCCTTCTTCCGGAGCCAGTCGATGGCGGCTTCCATGTCGCCGTTGGTCTCGGCGAGAGCGGCCTTGCAGTCCATCATGCCGGCGCTCGTCGTCTCGCGCAGCTCCTTCACCATCGCAGCGGTAATGTTCGCCATGGTTCATCCTTTCAGGGGTTCGTGCATACGGGGAGCCCGGCGCTCAGGGAACGCCGGGCTCAATCATTCGTTCGAGCACTGCTCATGCAGTGCCGAGAGATTTACGCCGCAGCGGCTTCGATCATCGCGCGGGCCTGATCGACCCAACCGTCGCGCTCGAGGCGGCCGTTGAGCTTCAGGTCCCTGTCGAGCTGAGCGATGTCGCCGGCCTGCATGGCGGCGAGCTGCCAGTAGTGGAAGATGCCAGCTTCGTTCAGCTTCTTCTCGAGCTGCGGACCGACGCCGTTCAGCTTGGTCAGATCATCCGGAGCCCCGCGGGGAGCGGCCAGACGCTCGAACTGCTCGCCGTCATAGGCGATGGTGTCGTTCGCCGGGAGTTCTTCGGCCATCGGGTTCTCGGAAGCACCGATATCGATGCCCATCTCGCCGGCGCCGCGGGAGATGCCGTCGAGAGCGGCGCGGGCAACGAGGTCGCAGTAGAGAGCGATCGCACGGCCGGCGTCGTCGTTGGCGGGAACCGGGAAGGCGATGCCGTCCGGATCGGAGTTCGTGTCGACGATGGCGGCGACCGGGATCCCGAGGCGGTTAGCCTCCTTGATCGCCAGCTGCTCCTTGTTGGTGTCGATGACGAAGATCAGGTCCGGCGTGCCGCCCATGTCCTTGATGCCGCCGAGGGCGCGCTCGAGCTTTTCCTTCTCACGGGCGAGCATGAGGCGCTCTTTCTTCGTGAGGCCCTGGCCGCCGCCGGCGAGGATCTCGTCCACCTTGCGCAGGCGGGCGATGGAGCCGGAAATCGTCTTCCAGTTGGTGAGCATGCCGCCGAGCCAGCGGGAGTTCACATAATACTGGGCCGAACGCTTGGCGGCATCGGCAACGGCGTCGGCAGCCTGACGCTTCGTGCCGACGAAAAGCACACGCCCGCCCTTGGCCACCGTGTCGCTGACGGCCTGCAGGGCGCGGTGCAGCATCGGAACCGACTGGGCAAGGTCGATGATGTGAATATTGTTGCGGGTGCCGAAGATGTACTGACCCATCTTCGGGTTCCAACGGTGGGCCTGGTGGCCAAAGTGAGCGCCAGCTTCCAGCAGCTGACGCATCGAGAAATCAGGAAGCGCCATAGTTTATTCTCCGGTTAAGCCTCCGCGGAACAGTGAACCGGCCCTGGCCGGCCACCGGGGTATCCTCATGGGCTCATGAGGGGATTCCGCGTGTGGGATGGGGGCGCATATAGGGGTAAACGGCTCAGGACGCAAGCCGAAAGAGCATCTCTCCGATGACTTGGCAGTCGTTCCGGGCGAAGCGAAGCGCAGACCCGGATCGTCTGCCGAATGAGGCGGTTTTTCCGGCCTGAAGAGCCATGACCGGTCTGCTATCCCCGGCTCTGCCGGCGCAGCTTTGAGATGCCGCGCGGTTTAACTCATCTGCACTTCCACCACGCCGGGCACCGCCCGGAGAGCCCCTGCGATCTGGGGTGTGGCCATGTATTTTCCGGGCAGTTTCACCTCGACCTCACGATCGCCGTCGTCGAGAATCAGGACAAGGGAAACCTCGCCTTCGCCCTTGGCCTTCAGGCGCTCGTAGACGCTGGGGATGGGGCGCTCGTCCCGCAAGAAGATTCGCATGCCCTTCTGGTGCTTGGCGATGGCCTCCTCCAGGGGTTCGGCAGCGCCAATGCGCGCCCTCACCTCCTCGCCCTCAATACCGGCCTGGAGCATGAGAACCACGGCGGAGCCGGGTTCGAGCGTGTCGCGGAAGCGCATGAGGCCTTCGGAGAAGATGATCGCCTCGAACTGGCCGGTCTGATCCGAAAGGGTCAGGATACCCATCTTGTTGCCGGTCTTGGTCCGCCGCTCCTGCCGGTCGAGCACCGTCGCCGCCACCTTGCCGACCGAGTTGCCCGCTTTCACCGAGCGGCAGAAATCGGCCCAGGTCTGCACGCGCAGCTTCTGCAGAAGCTCGCCGTATTCGTCGAGCGGGTGGCCCGAGAGGAAGAAGCCGACCGCATCGTATTCCCGCTGCAGGCGCTCGGACGAAGGCCAGGGCTCGTAAGCGGGGATGCGCAGCTGCACATCGGCCGCGCCGCCGAACATGTCTATCATGCCGCCGTTCGCCGCCTCGTAGGATTGCTGGGCAAGGCTCATCATGGCGTCGACGGAGGCGCAGGCCTTCGCCCGGTCCGGCTCCAGCTCGTCGAAGGCGCCGGCGGCGATGAGGTTTTCGAGGGTGCGCTTGTTGAGGGCCCTCGGATTGATGCGGCGCGCGAAATCCGCAAGGTCCTTGAAGGGCTCATCGCCCCTTGCCTCCACCACGGCCTCGATGGCTTGGCGGCCCACGCCCTTTACGGCGGCCAGGGCATAGAGAATCGAGCCCTTGCCCTCCTCGTCGTAGACTACGTCGAACACCACGCCCGAGCGGTTGATGGAGGGCGGCACCACCTTGTAGCCGAGGCGCTGTGCCTCGCGGCGGAATTCGGAGAGCTTGTCGGTGTTGTCGAGGTCGAGCGTCATGGACGCGGCGATGAACTCGACCGGGAAATTGGCCTTCAGATATGCGGTCTGGAACGCGACGAGCGCGTAGGCGGCCGCGTGGCTCTTGTTGAAGCCGTAATCTGCGAACTTGGCGAGGAGGTCGAAGATCTCGTTCGCCTTCGCCTTGTCGAGACCGCGCTCGACGGAGCCCGACACGAAGCGCTCGCGCTGCGCATCCATTTCGGCCTTGATCTTCTTACCCATGGCGCGGCGGAGAAGGTCTGCGTCGCCCAGCGAGTAGCCCGCGAGCACCTTCGCCACCTCCATCACCTGCTCCTGGTAGACGATGATGCCGAAGGTTTCGCGCAGGATCGGTTCCAGCTTTTCGTGCGGATACCAATCTTTCTTGTTGTGCTCGTCCTTGCCGAGCTTGCGGGCGCAATAGACCGGGATATTCGCCATCGGGCCCGGACGGTAGAGCGCCACGAGAGCGATGATGTCCTCGAAGCGGTCGGTCTCCATCTCGACGAGCGCCTTGCGCATGCCCACCGATTCCACCTGGAACACGCCGACCGTCTCGCCGCGCCGGAGCATTTCGTAGGTTTTTCGGTCATCGAGCGGCAGCGCCGACAGATCGATATGGATGCCCTTGCGTTTGATGAGATCGACCGCCGTGCGCAGCACGGTGAGGGTCTTGAGGCCGAGGAAGTCGAACTTCACGAGGCCTGCCTGCTCGACCCATTTCATGTTGAATTGGGTCACCCGCATGCCGGTCTTCGGGTCTCGGTAGAGGGGCACCAGCTCCTGCAGGGGACGGTCGCCGATCACGACGCCTGCGGCGTGGGTCGAGGCGTGGCGGTGCAGGCCCTCCAGCTTCTGTGCGATGTCGAGCATGCGCTTGACGACGGGCTCTTCCTCGATGGCCGCCTGGAGTTTCGGCTCGCCTTCGATGGCCTGCGCCAGCGTGACGGGATTGGCGGGGTTCTGCGGCACGAGCTTGGTGAGCTTGTCCACCTGACCATACGGCATTTCGAGCACGCGGCCCACGTCGCGCATCACGCCCCGTGCGAGCAGCGTACCGAAGGTGATGATCTGCGCGACCTGCTCTTCGCCGTAGCGCTGCTGCACGTACTCGATCACGCGCTCGCGGCCGTCGACGCAGAAGTCGATGTCGAAGTCCGGCATCGACACGCGTTCCGGATTCAGGAAGCGCTCGAAGAGCAGGCTGAAGCGCAGCGGGTCGAGATCGGTGATGGTGAGCGCGTAGGCCACGAGCGAACCCGCGCCCGAACCGCGCCCCGGACCGACGGGAATGTCGTGGTCTTTCGCCCACTTGATGAAGTCCGCCACGATCAGGAAGTAGCCGGGGAATTTCATCTTGCGGATGATGCCGACCTCGAACGCGAGGCGGTCGTGATAATCCTGCTCGCTGAGACCTGGAGCAGGTCCATGCGCGGCCAGACGCTTCGCAAGCCCCTCCTCCGCCTGACGCTGCAGCTCCTCGCCTTCGTCGAGGGCGGCGGCGTCCGGTCCCGTACCGAAATTCGGCAGGATGGGCTTACGCGTCCGCACGCGCGTTGCGCAGCGCATGGCGATTTCGACGGTGGCGTTCAGAGCGTCCGGTAGGTCGGAGAAAAGCTCCATCATTTGCTGACGCGTCTTGAAGTAATGCTCCGGCGAGAGGCGGCGGCGGCTGTCGTTGGAGACGATCTGGCCCTCCGCGATAGCAAGAAGCGCGTCGTGTGCCTCGTAATCCTTAGGCGAAGCGAAAAAGGGCTCGTTGGCGGCAACGATGGGAAGGCCGTTGCGGTCGGCGAGCGCGATCAGCTCGCCCTCCACCATGCGCTCTTCGTCGAGACCGTGGCGCTGGATCTCCACGTAGAGCTGATGACCGAAGGCGTTCTTCAGGATGTCGAGGCGCGCCTGGGCCAGTTCTTGGCGTCCGCCGTTGCGGAGCGCGCAATCGAGAGGGCCGGTGAACCCGCCCGTGAGCGCGATGAGGCCTTCGCTGTGGCTCGCAAGAAGAGGCGCTGCCACGCGCGGTTCCTCGCCGAGCGGCACGTCGAAATAGGCCGCGCTGACCAGACGCATCAGGTTCCGGTAGCCTTCCTCGCTCTGCGCGAGCAGCACGATGTTGGCGGGAATCGGCACCACGCGGGCGACAGGATCAGCCTCCTCGAAGCAGACGGCGAGCTGCACACCAGCAATGGGCTGGATGCCCGAACCCGCCATCTTTTCGGAAAATTCGAGGGCGCCAAAGAGATTGTTGGTGTCAGTCAGGGCAAGGGCGGGCTGCTTGTCGGCGGCGGCGAGCTTCTGCAGTTGCGCGATCTTCAGCGCGCCCTCGAGCAGCGAGTACGAGGAGTGCACGTGCAGGTGGACGAAGCCGATGTCTTGAAGAATGCGCGCCATGAAACTTTACTCAACGAATAGCGCGCATATTGCCACGATTCTTGACCCCGAATGTGAACGGGGCCCCGGAAGGACGACCTTTCCTGTGAATCCCGTAGATTTGTGTGAATTGCGGGTATCAGGCGACTGGCGCCAGGACCAGGGCCCAGATTGCCACGGCCGAACCGAACATAGCGAGAGAGGTGATTTCAACGGCGGTTTCGAGGATGGTGCGAAGCATGTTGGACCTCCGTGTTCTCCATGCGTTCAATTATGTTCGATAAATGTTCCATGTAAAGCAGCTGTGGATCGAACCGTCCCGATGGAGTCAACAAAGCCTTAAAGAGTTTGGGAGGCCCGGGCTTTTCTATCGCCATGGCCGCCTATGCTGCGCCCATCCACGCCTTTGGTCCGACAGTGGATAAGACGTGGATGCCCGGCGCATGGACGGGGATGACGGTTGCAGGCAACAGGTCGAGAGAAACAGAAGGAAGACAGACCTTCAGGGCAGCTGAACGATGAGCCCATCCCGGATGGTCACCCGGCGATCCATGCGGGCCGCGAGATCCATGTTGTGGGTAGCGATAAGCGCTGCGAGGCGCGAGGCGCGCACAATTGCGACCAATGTCTGGAACACTCTGTCCGAGGTGTGCGGATCGAGATTGCCCGTGGGCTCGTCCGCCAGGAGCAGGCGCGGTGCATTCGCGACCGCGCGGGCAATCGCCACGCGCTGCTGCTCGCCGCCGGAGAGCTCTCCCGGACGGTGCTTGAGGCGCTTGCCGAGTCCCAGGAAGGTCAGGATCTGGCCCGCGCGGTCCTCAGCCTCAGTCTTCGACAGGCCGCGGATGAGTTGCGGCATCACCACGTTCTCGAGGGCCGACAACTCGGGCAGCAGGTGATGAAACTGATAGACGAAGCCCAGTTCCTCCCGGCGCACACGGGTGCGCTCCTTGTCGCTCATATGCGAGGTCGGCTTTCCGCCTACAAAGACCTCACCGCCATCGGGTTTTTCGAGCAGGCCCGCCACATGCAGGAGCGTGGACTTGCCGGTGCCGGAGGGTGCCACGAGAGCGACGATCTCGCCTGGCCAGATGGCAAGCTCAGCCCCGCGCAGCACCTCCAGGAAAGTGTCTCCCTGAGGATAGCGACGTTCGACTTTGGACAGGTGAAGAGCGGGCTGGGTTTGTCCGGAGGCCATAACTAACCGTAACGCAACGCTTCGACGGGATCGAGCCTCGCTGCTCGCCACGAGGGATAGAGGGTCGCCATGAGGGACAGGATCAGCGCCATTGCGAGCACGGTCGCCACCTCGCCCGGGTTCACCTCGGAGGGAATCTGGCTCAGGAAGCGCAAGGTGGGATCCCAGAG
Organism: Microvirga sp.; assembly: GCA_035645515.1. Lineage (GTDB taxonomy): Bacteria > Pseudomonadota > Alphaproteobacteria > Rhizobiales > Beijerinckiaceae > Microvirga. The sequence goes on along the minus strand of DASQML010000080.1, from coordinate 59,380 downwards.
ATTGGAATTCGTCGCCCAGGACAGGAAATCCTGGATGGATTGGATGTTGGCCGCGATCAGCAAACCGAGCCCGAAGCCGGCCAATGTGCCAACCACGCCGATGGAAGCACCTGTGATCAGGAAGATACGCATGATCGCGCCGCGCGTCGCCCCCATGGTGCGCAGGATCGCGATGTCGCTCGACTTGTCCTTCACCAGCATGATGAGCCCGGAGATGATGTTCAGGGCAGCCACCAGAACGATGAGCGCGAGGATGATGAACATCACGTTCCGCTCCACCTCCAGCGCCCCGAAGAAGGTGCGGTTGCGCTGCCGCCAATCGGTCATCATGATCGGCCGTTGCGCCGCCTCTTCGATCGCAGCACGGGCTTGATCCACCTTGTCGGCGTCGTTCAGATAGACTTCGATCAGAGGCACGTCGCCCTGGCGGTTGAAGTAGTTCTGCGCCTCGGTGAGCGGCATGAAGACGAAGGTGTTATCGAACTCGGACATGCCGATCTCGAACACGGCCTTGACCGGGTAGCCCTTCACGCGCGGCGCCGTCCCAAAGGGGGTCGCTGCCCCGCGCGGCGTGATCAGCGTCAACGTATCGCCTGCCTGGATGGACAAGGCCTCGGCCAAACGGCGGCCGATGGCGACGCCCTCGCCTTCCTCGAAATTGTCGAGCGTGCCTTGGCGAAGATTGCCGGCGATATGCTCGATCTGGCGCAGGTCGGTGCCGCGGATGCCGCGCACGAGTACGCCACTGCCGTTGTACTGCGAGGAGCCAAACGCTTGACCTTCGACCAGCGGAATGGCGCGCTTCACGCCCGGCACGGCAGCGATGCGGGCCGCCACTTCCGGATAATCCGTGAGCGGGCTCTCAATGGGTGCCACGAAGATGTGGCCGTTGATGCCCACGATCTTGTCGAGCAGCTCCTTGCGGAAGCCGTTCATGACCGAGAGCACGACGATGAGCGTGGCGACACCCAGCATGATGCCCAGAAATGAGAAGCCCGCGATGACCGAGACGAACCCTTCCCGCCGCCGCGTGCGCAGATAGCGCCCCGCGAGCATCCACTCGAACAGCGAAAAAGGCTTGGTGCCGGTCGGTGCTTCCTTGGCCATGAGGCTTATTTATGTACCGTCAGCCGCGAGACCACATCCTCGACGGACAAAAGCTCACGCGCGCCCGTGGCACGATGCTTCAGTTCCACCTTGCCCTCGGCGAGGCCCTTGGGCCCGATCAGCACCTGCCATGGCACACCGATGAGATCGGCCGTGGCGAATTTTCCGCCGGGACGCTCGTCGCGGTCGTCGTAGAGGACATCACGACCGGCAGCAGACAGCTCGCGGTAGAGGCGTTCGCTGGCGGTATCCGTGCCGGAATCGCCGACTTTCAGGTTGAGGATCGCCACGTCGAACGGGGCCACGGCCTCCGGCCAGATGATGCCGTTCTCGTCGTGGCTCGCCTCGATGATCGCGGCGATCAGGCGGCTCGGGCCGATACCGTAGGAGCCCATATGGACCGGCCTCTCCTGTCCGTCGGGCCCCATGACCTTCGCGCCCATGGGCTCGGAATATTTGGTGCCGAAGTAGAAGATGTGCCCCACCTCGATGCCGCGGGCCGACATCTTCTTGTCTGCCGGAACAGCGTTGAAAGCTGCCTCGTCGTGCATCTCGGAGGTCGCGGCGTAGAGCGACGTCCACTTGTCAACGGTGCTCTGCAGGCCCGGAATATCGTCGAAGTTGGTGCTCTCGGACGGAATGTCGAAATTCAGGTAATCCGCGTGACAGAACACCTCGCTCTCGCCCGTGGAGGCGAGAATGATGAATTCGTGGCTCAGGTTACCGCCGATGGGGCCCGTATCGGCACGCATCGGAATCGCCTTCAGTCCCATGCGGGCGAAGGTGCGCAGGTACGCCACGAACATCTTGTTGTAGGAATGGACGGCACCGGCCTGATCGAGATCGAAGGAATAGGCATCCTTCATCAGGAACTCGCGGGAGCGCATGACGCCGAAGCGCGGGCGCACCTCGTCACGGAACTTCCACTGGATGTGGTAGAGGTTCAGCGGCAGGTCCTTGTAGGAGCGCACATAGCCCCGGAAGATCTCCGTGATCATTTCCTCGTTGGTCGGGCCGAAGAGCATCTCGCGCTCATGCCGGTCCTGGATGCGCAGCATCTCCTTGCCGTAAGCGTCGTAGCGGCCCGACTCGCGCCACAGATCCGCCGACTGGATCGTGGGCATCAGGAGTTCGATGGCGCCGGAGCGGTTCTGCTCTTCGCGGACGATGGCGTTGACCTTGTTGAGCACCCTCAGCCCCAGTGGCAGCCAAGCATAGATGCCCGCTGCCTCCTGACGGATCATGCCCGTGCGGAGCATCAGCCGGTGGGAGACGATCTCCGCCTCTTTCGGCGTCTCGCGGAGAATGGGGAGGAAATAGCGGCTCAAACGCATGGGACGCCTTCAGTCTCGGTCAGGAATGGAACAATGAGTCACGACTCGTTTCCAGCACACAACACAGCCCATGGGAAAAAGACAAGCTGCCATCGCGACACATAGCGGCCTCCATAGGCTGGAACCGGCTCTTTTCTTGCGTATGCCGCGTTTTTCACGGTGACCCGGTTCCGGTTCGCCGAAAACGCCCCCTTGGCTGCGATGGAATGGATTAGACCAAAGATTGATGCAACATATGTCGCAAAATGCATCACCAGCCGCCTAAAGAAGGTGACACCATCGGGGAAGCCGATTATAAACGAATAGCTAACGTCTCTGACCTTCAAAGAGGCAGAGGCTGCGGTCCGAGTTTCGGGAGGAACGCGATCCTTTAGCGTCGGAGAGGCGCAGGCGCCAAAAAGCCAGGGATCATAAACAACGCCAAAAGGCGGTTCAGGCAAGGCGAAAGCCTTGCTTTTTTCTTGTCTTTTCAACGTGCCCCGCCTGCGACTGCTGATCTCCTGTCGTGACGCCCCACTTTCATGTGCTGTGAGAACGCCTGGTGGAGATATGCGGTGCTGCCGCATGGATTAGCATTGTCCGGCTCCGCTCCTTTCAGGCCGGTTTTGCCCCGTTTCCGAAGGCCCGGAGCCTTCATGGGGCTGAAACTGCTGCAGATTCAGACTTTCCAAAACGGCTGCGGTAAGCGCTTGGGCTCGTCTTGAGGCGAACCCTGAAATGGTGCCGGAGGACCTCCACGGAACGGAATCCGCTCGATTCGGCAACCATTTCAAGAGCAGGAGCATCCTGTCGCTCCAGCAATTCCCGAGCCCGGGCAAGCCGTTCGAGGATGATCCATTCCCCCGGCGGCGAGCCTGTCGTTTCCTCGAAGCGGCGCTGGAAGGTGCGGGTGCTCATCCCTGCCCGTTCGGCAAGACGGGACACAGCGAGATCGCCATTGAGATTGTGCCTCATCCACTCGATCAAGGTGCTGAGCCTTGCGCCTTCGTGGCTGCGCGGCACCGGTCTTTCGATGAATTGCGCTTGGCCGCCATCACGGTGTGGCGGGACGACAAGGCGGCGCGCGACGCTATTTGCAGCGTCCGCTCCAAAATCCGAGCGAACGATATGAAGGCAAAGATCGATCCCCGCTGCGCTCCCCGCCGCCGTCAGGATGGAGCCTTCATCGACATAGAGAACGTCGGGTGTGATCGTGATGGCGGGGTGGCGCGCCCTGAGCTTGTCCGCGTAGCGCCAGTGGGTCGTCGCGCGGCGCCCGTCCAAAAGCCCTGTCGCCGCCAGCACGAAAACGCCTGAGCAGAGCGAGGCGAGACGCGCCCCCCGCGCGTGAGCTCGACGCAGCACGGCGATGAGATCCGCAGGTACGGCTCCGCCAGGATCGCGCCAGCCGGGTACAATGATGAGATCGGCCTCGTCCAGGATCGATAGGCCGGAATCTGGTGTCACCGTCAGGCCGCCTGCTGCCTTCATCGGGGCCGGCTCGATCCCGCAGACGGAGTAGCGATACCACGTAGCTCCCATCTCGGGGCGCGGCAGCCCGAAGACTTCGTAGGCAACACCAAACTCGAAGGTGCAGAGGCCGTCATAGGCCAGCACTGCCACAAGAGGTCCGGAGTTCTGTTGCACATTTGGCATGATTTGAACGGTAAATGGCAATCCTGCCAATGTCGAGCTTTTGCGAGCGTGGATATCCTTCTCTTGCCAACATGGAAGGAGAAACTCGATGGTCACCCTTGTCACGCAGGTTCCCGCTGCCGATCCGCAGATGGTGCGGGACCATTATGCCAGGCGCCTCGCCTTCGAGACGGATTGCTGGGATGTGCACGAAGCGCTCAGGACCGGCACTCAGGATTTCGTGCTTATCGACGTGCGCAGTCCCGCACTTTATGCGCGCGGCCATGTGCCGGGCGCGATCAACCTACCCCATGGGAAAATGACCGAGCGCAGAATGCAGGAATGGGCCGAGGATACCCTCTTCGTTGTTTACTGCGCTGGCCCGCACTGCAACGGAACGGATAAGGCCGCGTTGCGGCTCGCGACTTTGAACCGCAACGTAAAGGTGATGATCGGCGGTGTGACGGGTTGGGCCGACGAAGGCTTCACTTTCGCAACGGGGAGCGAACCGGGAAGCCTGAGGCTCCAAGAGGAGGTCGGGGCTTAAAGCCCCGCCAGCGGGAATACGGCGGCGGCGATCACCAGGGCTACAGAAGCGACCAAGGTGGTCCAGATCGCTTTTTCCTGCAGCGCCGGGGCAGAAGGCGCCCCCGGTTCGCTGCCGGCCACCACCTCACCGCTTTCCACCTGGCTGCGGACGCCGAAAGGCAGAATCGCGAAGAGCAGGATCCACCAGATCACGAAATAGAGGGCTAATCCCCCACCCACCCGCAGGCCGAAAGCCATGACGACGGTCGTCACGGCGACGGCGGAGACAGCGACCACCACAGCCAGCGTGGACCACAGGGAGGATGCAACGTTTTTTACCAGACTTATCAAGGGCTTGTCCTCAGGCTTGCTCGAGTTCGATGAGGGTGCCGTTGAAGTCCTTCGGGTGCAGGAAAAGCACCGGTTTTCCGTGAGCTCCGATCTTCGGTTCACCCGTACCCAAGACCCTGGCCCCGGACTTCAGAAGCCGGTCCCGGGCAACGAGGATGTCGTCGACTTCGTAGCAGACGTGGTGGATGCCGCCGTCCGGGTTTTTCTCCAGGAACTTGGCGATGGGTGAATCCGCCCCCAGCGGCTCCAGGAGTTCGATCTTGGTGTTCGGCAGGGTGATGAACACGACGGTGACGCCATGTTCAGGCAAAGCCTCCGGCTGCGAGACCTCAGCCCCAAGGGTGCCGCGGTAGAGGCTCGATGCCGCCGCGATGTCGCGAACGGCGATGGCGACGTGGTTCAATCGACCGAGCATGCGGACTCTCCCTTCGAACGGATCCTGATCGGCTTATACCTCGATCACGAGCACATGACAGGCAGGCTTCTTGCCCCATTCCTGATTCACGGCAGCGCGTACAGCCCGGTGGACAGCCTGCTCCACGGCCTCGGAATCCCGGCGCTTGGCCTTGGAGAGGCCATCGAGGGTATCGGCCACCGTATCGGCGATGATGTCGGTGAGGTCCCGTCCCTGCCGGCTCTTCTCGGGCAGGCCCATGGCATCCACTACCGGGTCTCCGGCGATCTCGCCACGGTCGTCGATGGCAATGGCCACTGTCACAATGCCCGCAAAGGCGAGCTTGCGGCGTTCGGGCAGCGCTCGTTCGCCGGCGGGAATGACGATGTTGCCGTCCTTGTAGACACGGCCCGCTGGAATCGTGTCGACGATCTCGGCCTTGCCGGGGGCAAGCCGCACGAGAGTGCCGTTCTTGGCCCGCACCACCTCCGGCACGCCCTGCTGGCGCGCGAACTTGGCATGCTCGGCCAGATGCATCGGCTCGCCATGGGCTGGAATGGCAATGCGCGGCTTTGTCCATTCATACATCTTGGCAAGTTCGCCCCGGCGCGGGTGGCCGGAGACGTGGACGAGCTCCGTGCGGTCGGTGATGACCTCGATGCCCTGTTCGATCAGGCTGTTGATGATGGAGCCGACGGCCTTCTCGTTGCCCGGGATGGCGCGGGACGAGAAGATCACGCGGTCGCCGGCGGTGAGCGCGATGTCAGGATGCTCGTCAGACGCGATCCGAGCGAGGGCGGCTCGCGGTTCACCCTGAGACCCCGTGAGAATAGCGACCACCTTGTCGCGAGGCATGTAGCCGAAGTTCTCGGCCGAGCGGAACTCGGGCAGATCATCGAGGAAGCCGCATTCCTTTGCGACCTCCACGACACGATCCATGGCGCGGCCGACGACGACGACTTCGCGTCCGCATTCCCTAGCCGCTTCCGCCACCGAGCGAATGCGGGCGACATTGGAGGCGAAAGTCGTGATGGCCACACGATGGGGCGCGTCCTTGATCAGCGCGGCGAGGTTCCTTGCCACGTCCGCCTCGCTCGGGCTTTCGCCTTCGCGCATCACGTTGGTGGAATCGCAGACGAGGGCGAGCACACCCTCCTCGCCGAGCTTGCGGAAGGTTTCCTCCGAGGTGAGGCTGCCGAGATAAGGTGTCGGATCGAGCTTCCAGTCGCCGGTATGGACGACAAGCCCCTGCGGAGTGCGGATGGCGAGCGCGTTCGATTCGGGGATCGAGTGGGCGACCGGCACGTATTCCATCTCGAAGGGACCGAGCTTCAAACGCTGGCCGGGCGCGATCTCGTTGAGCTCGATCTTTGGCGCATTCGGCTCCGACAAGCGGCGGGTCTCGAGAAGGCCTATGGCGAATTTGGTGGCATAGACGGGCGCGCGCAGGCGCGGCCACATCTCGACCAACGCGCCGATATGGTCCTCATGCGCATGGGTGATGAAGATGCCGAGCAGATTGTGCCGCTCTTCTTCGATGAAGCGCAGATCCGGATACACAAGATCGATGCCGGGCAGCTGTTCCTCGCTGCCGAATCCCATGCCGCAATCGACAAGAATCCATTGCCTTTCCGTCTCCGGCCCGAAGCCGTAGAGCGCAGCGTTCATGCCGATTTCGCCCAGCCCGCCGAGGGGCAGAAAAACGAGTTCGTCCTGGGAGGAGGATGCCATACTTGATCGAGACCTTGTCTTGCCAGCTTAAGGCTTGGCTATATCGTGCAGCAAATTGGGAAAATAAAGGTCGCCGGCGTCAATCAGTTCCGTGCCTGCGGCCGTCTTGAGCTGCAGACGCCCCAACCGGTCGAGGCCTTCGAAGACGCCACGCTTCTCACTTGCAGGAAGGCGAAGGGTCACTTCCTGGCCGATTCCGCCAGCGCGCTCCAGCCACAGCCGCCGGATGGGACCGAACGGATCGGCAGCATTCATCCGCGCCGCATGGCGCCAGGCGGAGAAGGTCTGGGCGAAGGCAGCTGACAGGGCCTGGAACATCTCCTCGCGGGTCAGACCGGGTTTCGCCGCCTGAAGAGCCTTTGTGGGATAGGGCGTGCCGGTCGGGGCGAAAGCTACGTTCACGCCCATGCCGACGATGATCGCAAGGGGGCCGTTGTTGCCGAGCCTGTGGCCTTCGAGGAGCAGGCCTGAGATCTTCGCACCATCGAGCAGGAGATCGTTCGGCCACTTTAGGGACAGGCGCGGCGCGCCCAAGCCCGTTACGGCCTCCACCGCCTCGTGCAGAGCAAGTCCTGCGACGAAGCCCAGTTGCGGCGCGTGCTGCGGCTCGCACGGTTCGATCAGAAGCAGGCTCGCATAAAGATTGCCTTGGGGCGACGACCATTGGCGGCCATGCCGTCCCCTGCCCGCGCGCTGCTCGCCAGCGACGACCCAGAGCTGCCCCGGATCGCCGGAGCGAGCGGCCTGGAGAACGTCGTCGTTGGTGGAGTCCGTCGCCTCAAGCGAGATGAGCCGGTATCCGGCAGCTTCCGCTTCAGGCGACAATCTCATGATCAGAACAGCGAGCGCGCGGCAGCGCCTGCGGCTGCGACCAGCGGGGCCGGAACGATGCCGAAGAGCACCACGAAGATGCTGGACAGCGCCAGCACGAGCTTCACGCCGGCAGGCATCGCATCATAGGCTGCGGCAGGCTCGTCGAAGTACATCACCTTCACGATACGAAGGTAATAATACGCCCCCACCACGCTGGTCACGACGCCAATGATGGCGAGCGCGAAGAGGTTGGCGTTAATGGCGGCATTGAACACGGCGAACTTGGCGAAGAAACCGGCGAGCGGCGGAATACCCGCGAGCGAGAACATCATCATCGCGAGGCAGAAGGCCAGGACCGGATGCGTACGGGCAAGGCCCGACAGATCCTCGATGTTCTCGAACATCACGTTACCGCGGCGAAGCCCAAGGATGACGGCGAAGGTACCGAGCGTCATGGCGAGATAAATCGCCATGTAGACGGCAACGCCCTGGACCCCCTCGACGGTGCCCGCGGCAAGGCCGATCAACGCATAGCCCACGTTGCCGATGGAGGAATAGGCCATCAGGCGCTTGAGGTTGCGTTGCCCGATGGCGGCGAAGGAGCCCAGCGCCATGGAGGCAATGGAGATGAAGACGATGATCTGCTGCCACTGGCCGACGATGTTCGGGAAGGCGTCGATGAACACGCGGGTAGCCATGGCCATGCCGGCCATCTTGGGAGCGGCGGAGAAGAAGGCGGTTACCGGGGTCGGCGAGCCCTCATAGACATCCGGAGTCCACATATGGAACGGCACGGCGGAGATCTTGAAGGCGATGCCGGCGGCCACGAACACGATGCCGACGATGGCGCCGATTCCCACCTGGCCCTGCAGGATGCCCGCGATGGCCGGGAAGGACACGTTGCCGGTGAAGCCGTAGACCAGCGATGCGCCGTAGAGCAGCATGCCCGAGGAGAGCGAGCCGAGCACGAAATACTTCAGGCCGGCTTCCGTCGAGCGCACGTTGTCGCGATCGAAGGCGGCGATCACATAGGACGAGAGGCTGAGCAGCTCGAGGCCAAGATAGAGAGCGATCAGGTCGTTGGCCGAGATCACCATCATCATGCCGAGCGTCGAGAGCACGATCAGGATCGGATACTCGAAGCGGCTGATGCCCTCGCGGCGCATGTAATCCATGGAGAGGATCACGCCGCCAGCGGAGGCGATCAGCGTCAGCGCCTTCATGAATTTGGCGAAACCGTCGACCACGAAGGAGCCGTTCATGGTCTCGACCCTGGCCGAGGGCAGCATGAGCACCGCCACGAAGGCGACGGCCAGGAGCGCCAGGGCGATGATGTTCATGCCCTCGCCTGAGCGCTCGCCACGGATCGCGCCGAGCAGGACCAGGACGAGAGCGCCCGCTGCCAGGATGATCTCCGGCAGCACGGGGCCGAAAGCGGGAATGGTGAGGACGGGGTTCATCATGACCTCAGTGTGCTGCGACAGCAGCCGTTTTCACGGTGGAGAGCGCGGCCTGGACCCCCTTCAGGAGCTGATCCGTCGGCACTGCGAAGGCGTCGAGGATCGGGCCGGGCTGCACGCCGTAATAGATGATCAGGAGAATGAGCGGCGCGAAAGTGATGATCTCGCGACGGTTCAGATCCGTGATGCCCTGGAGCGCGGGCTTGTCGAGCTCTCCGTACACTACCCGGCGATAGAGCCAGAGTGCATACGCCGCCGAGAGGATCACGCCAGTGGCAGCGAAGAAGGTCACCCAGGTGTTGGAGCGGAACGCGCCCATGAGGGTCAGGAACTCGCCGATGAAGCCCGAGGTACCCGGAAGCGCCACGTTGGCCATGGTGAGGATCAGGAACACCACCGCGTAGAGAGGCATGCGGTTCACGAGGCCGCCATAGGCCTTGATCTCGCGGGTGTGCATGCGGTCGTAGATCACGCCCACGCAGAGGAAGAGCGCGCCGGAGATCAGGCCGTGGGAGATCATGGTGAACATGGCGCCCTGGATGCCCTGCTCATTCAAGCTGAACAGGCCCATGGTCACGAAGCCCATATGCGCCACCGAGGAATAGGCGATGAGCTTCTTGATATCCTCCTGCATGAGGGCGACGAGCGACGTGTACACGATCGCGATGACCGACAGGGCGAACACGAGCGGCGCGAAATACACGGAAGCATCCGGGAACATCGGCAGCGACACTCGGATGAAGCCGTAGCCGCCCATCTTCAGGAGCACGCCCGCCAGGATCACCGAACCGGCCGTCGGCGCTTCAACGTGCGCATCGGGGAGCCAGGTATGGACCGGCCACATGGGCATCTTCACTGCGAAGGACGCGAAGAAGGCGAGCCACAGCCAGATCTGCAGGTTGTACGGGAACTTGAAGGCGAGCAGCGTCGGGATGTCCGTGGTGCCCGCCTGCCAGTACATGGCCATGATGGCGAGTAGCATCAGCACCGAGCCGAGCAGCGTGTAGAGGAAGAACTTGAAGCTGGCGTAGATGCGACGCTTGCCACCCCAGATGCCGATGATGAGGAACATCGGGATGAGGCCCGCTTCGAAGAACAGGTAGAAGAGCACGAGATCGAGCGCGCAGAACACGCCGATCATGGTGGTTTCCAGCACGAGGAAGGCGACGTAATATTCCTTCACCCGGTGCCCGATCGAGTCCCACGAGGCCAGGATGCAGAAAGGCATCAGGAACGTGGTGAGCAGGATCAGCGGCATGGAGAAGCCGTCGACGCCGAGCTTGAAACGAATGGTGTCCGTCAGCCAGGTGTGGCTCTCGACGAGCTGGAAGCTGGCGGTCGCCGTATCGAACCGGTTCCAGGCCACCAGCGAGAGCACGAAGGTCGCGAGCGTGGTGGCGAGCGCCGCCCAGCGTGCGTTGGAGCGGGCCGCATCGCTGTCGCCACGAAGCGTCAGGATGAAGGCCGCGCCGACCAGCGGCAGGATGAGAAGGCCGGAGAGGATGCCGAAGCCGAACATTAGTGGGCTCCCCTGAAGAGATAGAAGGTCACGAGAGCCGCAACGCCGATAAGCATCGCGAAAGCGTAGTGATAGACGTAGCCGGATTGCAGCCGGACGGCGCCCCGGGTCACGTCGAGCACGCGGGCGGAGATACCGTCAGGCCCGAGCCCATCGATGATCTTCTGGTCGCCCGTGCGCCAGAAGAAGCGGCCGATAGCCATTGCGGGACGCACGAAAATCACGTCGTACAGCTCGTCGAAATACCACTTGTTGAGCAGGAAGCGGTAGAGGATCGGGTGATCCGCCGCGAGCCGGGCCGGCTGTTTGGAGTCGACGATGTACATGTAATAGGCGAGCAAGAAGCCGAGGGCCATCATGACCGTGGGCAGATACGGCACCCAGCCAGGGATGTGGTGCATCTCTTCCAGGATGTGATTCTCCGGACGGGTGAACAGAGCGCCCTTCCAGAACTCCTGGTAGCCGTGGCCGAGGAAGGCCTCGTGGAAGACGAGACCCGCCGCCACCGCGCCGATGGCGAGCACGACGAGCGGCAGCACCATCACCAGCGGGCTTTCATGGGGCATGTGATGCCCATGGTGGCCGTGCTCGTGATCCGCATGAGTCGCGGGCTCCACGTCGTGGCTGTAGCCGTCGTGCTCCACGCCCTCGTGATGGCCGTGGGCATGATGGTCGGCGTTCGACCAGCGCGCATTCCCCTCGAAAGTCATGAAGAACAGGCGCCAGGAATAGAACGAGGTCATGAGGGCTGCGACCACCGTCGCCAGGAAAGCGAAGGAGCCGGCAGCGCTATGCGAGGCATAAGCCGCTTCGATGATCGCGTCCTTGGAATAATACCCTGCCGTGAACGGGAAGCCCGTCAGCGCGAGCGTACCGATAGCCATCATCGCCGTGGTGAGCGGGATGTAGCGGCGTAAGGAGCCCATGTTCCGCATATCCTGCTCATGGTGCATGGCATGGATGACCGAGCCCGCGCCCAGGAACAGGAGCGCCTTGAAGAAGGCGTGCGTGAAGAGGTGGAACACACCGGCGCCGTAGGCGCCGACGCCGAGGCCAACGAACATGTAGCCGAGCTGCGAACAGGTCGAGTATGCGATCACGCGCTTGATGTCGTTCTGAACGAGACCCACGGTCGCGGCGAAGAACGCGGTGATGCCGCCGATCACTGTCACGACGGTGAGCGCGTTGGGGGCGTATTCGAAGAGCGGCGACAGGCGTGCGACCATGAACACGCCCGCGGTCACCATGGTGGCAGCGTGGATGAGCGCGGAAACCGGGGTCGGGCCTTCCATCGCGTCCGGCAGCCAGGTGTGCAGCAGGAACTGGGCCGACTTGCCCATGGCGCCCATGAAGAGCAGCAGGCAGGCGATCGTCAGGGCGTGCCACTCGATGCCCAGGAAGTGGAATCGGGCATTGGTGAACTCGCCCACGCGGGGGAAGATGGCGTCGAAGGTGACGCCGTTGAACAGCACGAAGACCGTGAAAATGCCGAGGAGGAATCCGAAATCGCCGACGCGGTTGACGATGAAGGCCTTCATGGCGGCAGCGTTGGCGGAGTCCTTCTTGTACCAGAAGCCGATGAGCAGATAGCTCGCCAGACCCACGCCTTCCCAGCCAAAGAACATCTGAACGAGGTTGTCCGCCGTCACCAGCATGAGCATGGCGAAGGTGAAGAGCGAAAGATAGGCGAAGAAGCGCGACCGGTGCGGATCCTCGTGCATGTAGCCGATGGAGTAGAGGTGCACGAGCGCGGACACCGTGTTCACCACCACCAGCATCATCGCGGTGAGCGTGTCGATGCGGAACGCCCAGTCGACCTGGAGGTCACCAACCGACATCCACTGGGCCACCTGGACCCGGATCATCGGCTCCTCGCCGAAGCCCACATGGATGAAGGCGACCCACGAAAGAACCGCTGATACGAAGAGCAGCGCCGTGGTGATGATCTCCGATGGCCGGTGACCGATCACCCGTCCGAGGAGGCCTGCGATGAGGAAGCCGACGAGCGGCAGGAAAACGATTGCGTGGTACATTGCGTTTACTCAGCCCTTCGGGCTTAGCCTCTCATCATGTTCACGTCTTCAACCGCGATGGAGCCGCGGTTGCGGAAGAAGACCACCAGAATGGCGAGGCCGATGGCGGCTTCCGCCGCCGCGACCGTGAGGATCAGCAGGGCGAATACCTGGCCGACGATGTCGTTCAGATGCGTCGAGAAGGCCACCATGTTGATGTTCACCGAGAGCAGGATCAGCTCGATGGACATCAGGATGACGATGACGTTCTTCCGGTTGATGAAGATGCCGAACACGCCGAGCGTGAAGAGCACGGCGGCGACGGTGAGATAATGGCCCAGTCCGATAACCATCGCGTGTCTCCTTAGATGCCCTGGCGGAAGGGAACCTTCCGCACCTCGACAGCGGTTTCCTGCGTACGGGCGTTCTGCATCGAGATATTCTGGCGGCGCACGCCGACGCGCTCGCGCAGGGTGAGCACGATGGCGCCGATCATGGCCACCAGCAGGATCAGGCCGGCCGCCTGGAAGAAGTAGAAGTAGCGGGTATAGAGCACCTGGCCGAGGGCCTCAGTGTTGGTCATCACCTCGGCGGCCGGGATCGGAACCGCGGGCGAACGGATGAGGCCGGGATCGACCACATAGGCGCTGACGACGAAGATCAGCTCGATCAGCAGGATGATGCCGATCAGGGCGCCGAACGGCAGGTACTGGAGGAAGCCCTGGCGGAGCGCCGCGAAGTCCACGTCGAGCATCATGACGACGAAGAGGAACAGCACCGCGACCGCGCCCACATAGACGATGACCAGGATCATCGCGAGGAACTCGGCTCCCATCATCAGGAACAGGCCCGCCGCGTTGACGAAGGCCAGGATGAGGAAAAGCACCGACTGCACGGGATTGCGCGAGGCGATCACCATGAAACCGGACGCGATCGTAATCGTCGCAAACAGATAGAAGAAGGCGGCGGTAACCGTCATGCTCAAACACAAGCCGCCCCAAGAGCGGCCCCTTCCGACGTGACCCCGGCGAATCCGGTGGCCTGTCTATAAATTCCGAACCCGACAGGGACAACCCGCCGGACATGTTTGCCCCCTGCCCTTCGCGGGCGGGAAGCCGTTCTTACCGGTAAGGCGCGTTCTTCGCGATGTTCCTCGCGATCTCCCGCTCCCAGCGCTCGCCGTTCTCGAGCAGCTTGGCCTTGTCGTAGTAGAGCTCCTCCCGGGTCTCCACCGAGAACTCGAAGTTCGGGCCTTCCACGATGGCGTCCACCGGGCAGGCCTCCTGGCACATGCCGCAATAGATGCACTTCACCATATCGATGTCGTAGCGCGTGGTGCGGCGAGTGCCGTCGTTACGGCGCGGACCGGCCTCGATGGTGATGGCCTGTGCCGGGCAGATCGCCTCGCAGAGCTTGCAGGCGATGCAGCGCTCCTCCCCGTTGGGATAGCGGCGCAGGGCATGCTCGCCGCGGAAGCGAGGGCCGCGATGGCCCATCTCGAACGGGTAGTTGAGCGTAGCCTTCGGCTTGAAGAAGTACTTCGTGGTCAGGATGAAGCCGGCCACGAACTCCTTCAGCAGAAGGGAATTGAAGAACTGTGCGATCTTCATGTCGCCGAACTCCTTTAGCGCATGCCCGGCGCGAGGCCGGTTACCATCAGCACGCCCGCCACGATGACGACCATGGCGAGAGACAGCGGAAGGAATACCTTCCAGCCCAGACGCATGAGCTGATCGTAGCGATAGCGTGGCACCAGGGCCTTCACCATGGCGATGAGGATGAAGAGGAAGCTCGCCTTCAGCACGAACCAGATCACGCCGGGCACCCAGGTGAAGGGCGCGAACGGGATGGGCGACAGCCAGCCGCCGAGGAACAGGATCGTGCCGAGCGCGCACATGGTCATGATGGCCACGTATTCGCCGAGCATGAACAGCAGGTACGGGGTGGAGGAATATTCCACCATGTAGCCGGCCACGAGCTCCGATTCAGCTTCCGGCAGGTCGAAGGGCGGGCGGTTCGTCTCGGCCATGGCCGAGATGAAGAACACCACGAACATCGGGAACAGCGGCAGCCAGTACCAGCCGAGGATGCCGAGGCGCGTATTCTGCGCTTCCACGATCTGCGACAGGTTCAGGGTGCCGGCGCACATGAGCACCGTCACGATGACGAAGCCAATGGAGACCTCGTAGGACACCATCTGCGCCGCCGAGCGGAGCGCGCCGAGGAACGGGTATTTCGAGTTCGAGGCCCAGCCGCCCATGATGACGCCGTAAACGCCGAGCGACGAGATCGCGAAGATGTAGAGAATGCCCACGTTGATGTCCGCGATCGCCCATCCGGCGTTCAGCGGAATGACCGCCCAGGCCGCAAGCGAGAGCGTGCACATCACCAGGGGCGCCAGCAGGAACATGCCCTTGTTGGCGGGCGCCGGGATCACCGGCTCCTTCAGGACGAACTTGAGCAGGTCGGCGAAGGATTGCAGCAGGCCCCAGGGACCGACCACGTTCGGGCCGCGCCGCAGCTGAACCGCGGCCCAGACCTTGCGGTCGGCATAGAGCGCGTAGGCGATGAAGATGAGAAGCGCGACGAGCATGAGCAGGCTCTTGCCCAGCATGATCGCGACGGCGAGGAGGATATCTCCCAATTCCATGGTTCTTTCTCTCCTCTCTTACTCGGCCGCTTCGAGCTTCAGCTCACGGGCGAGTGCGGAGCACTCGGCCATGACGCCGGAGGCGCGGGCGATCGGGTTCGTCAGGTAGAAGTCCTTAACAGGGCTCGTGAATGCCTCACGGCCCGGCGTGCCGCCGATGCCGGCGAGCGACTGGAGAGCGGCGGCGCCGTCGGCGGGCTGCACGGTCTCGATGGCCGCGAAATGCGGGTGAGCCGCATAGAGCTTGGCGCGCAGGGCATTCAGCGAGTCGAACGGCAGGCGGTGGCCCAGCACGTCGGACAGGGCGCGCAGAATCGCCCAATCCTCACGGGCTTCGCCCGGCGCGAAGGCCGCACGGTTGGCAAGCTGCACCCGGCCTTCCGTGTTCACATAAGTGCCGGACTTTTCCGTGTAGGCCGCCCCAGGCAGGATCACGTCGGCACGGTGAGCGCCGCGGTCGCCGTGGGTACCCTGGTAGATCACGAAGGCGCCCGGAGCGATGTCGATTTCGTCGGCGCCGAGGTTGAAGAGAACCTCGACCCCGCCCTCCGCCATGGCTTGAGCGGTCAGGCCGCCCTCGCCCGGCACGAGGCCGAGATCGAGCGCACCGACGCGCGAGGCGGCGGTGTGCAGGACCGAGAAGCCGTTCCAGCCGTCCTTCACTGCGTTCACGTCGCGAGCGAGAGTTGCAACGGCAGAGAGGATGGCAAGACCGTCCGGACGCGAAAGGGCGCCCTGCCCCACGATGATCAGCGGACGCTCCGCCCCGCGCAGCTTCTCGATGAAGCTGTGGCGGCCGGAGACGAGCTCGGCGAGAGTATCGGGACCGGCGCCGAGGTACTCGTAGGGATAGGTGAGGTCCGCGTTCTCGCCGATGAGGGCGATCGGCGGCGGCGCCACGCGCCAGCGCTTGCGGATGCGCACGTTGACGAGCGAAGCCTCGATGCGCGGGTTGGAGCCCACGATCAGGATCGCGTCCGCATCCTCGATGCCGGCGATGGTAGTATTGAAGAGATACGAGCCGCGGCCATAGGCCGGC
Source organism: Microvirga sp. (assembly GCA_035645515.1). Classification (GTDB taxonomy): domain Bacteria; phylum Pseudomonadota; class Alphaproteobacteria; order Rhizobiales; family Beijerinckiaceae; genus Microvirga. The sequence goes on along the minus strand of DASQML010000080.1, from coordinate 42,828 downwards.
GACAGCACCGTGCCGTCCTGACGCGCGTCGACATTCGCCACGCCGAGGCTCTCCATGAGGAGCTTCAGGGCGAACATCTCCTCGACGGCAGCGAGATCTCCGACGATGGCTCCGATCTTCTGAGGCGACGTGCCCTTCACCTTGGCGGCGATGGCGGCGAAAGCCTCCTGCCAGGACGCCGGACGCAGGCGGCCGTTCTCGCGCACGAACGGACGGTCGAGGCGCTGCAGGCGCAGGCCGTCGACGATCTGGCGGGTCTTGTCGGTGATCCACTCCTCGTTCACTGCCTCGTTCACGCGCGGCAGAATCCGCATGACCTCGCGGCCGCGGGAGTCGACACGGATGGAGGAGCCGACCGCATCCATCACGTCGACGGAATCGGTCTTGGTGAGCTCCCACGGACGGTAGTGGAACGACTCGGGCTTGTGAGTGAGCGCGCCGACCGGGCAGAGGTCCGCGATGTTTGCCTGCAGCTCGGAGCCGAGCGCCCGCTCGAGATAGCTCGTGATCTCCATGTCCTCGCCGCGCCAAAGGGCGCCCATGTCCGGCACACCGGCGACCTCGGCGGTGAAACGCACGCAGCGAGTGCAGTGGATGCAGCGGTTCATGGAGGTGCGCACGAGCGGGCCGAGATACTTGTCGGTCACCGCGCGCTTGTTCTCATGATAGCGGCTGGTGTCGACGCCGTAGGCCATGGCCTGGTCCTGCAGGTCGCACTGGCCGCCCTGGTCGCAGATCGGGCAATCGAGCGGGTGATTGATGAGCAGGAACTCCATCACACCCTCGCGGGCCTTCTTCACGGTCGGCGACTTGGTGGAGATTTCCGGCGGCTCGCCGTTCGGGCCCGGCCGGCAATCGCGCACGCCCCAGGCGCAGGACGCAACCGGCTTCGGCGCGCCCTTCACCTCGACGAGGCACATGCGGCAGTTGCCAGCAATCGACAGACGCTCGTGGAAGCAGAAGCGCGGAACTTCCGCGCCTGCGGCCTCGGCGGCCTGAAGCAGCGTGTATTCGGCGGGGACGTCGACTTCGACGCCATCAACGATGATTTTGGCCATCTCTATTCTCACTCCGCCGCGATCATGACGGATTCTGAATGCGGGTTCGCCGCGTAGTCGTCGATCCGCTTCTCGATCTCGTGACGGAAGTGGCGGATCAGACCCTGGACCGGCCAGGCCGCCGCGTCGCCGAGCGCGCAGATGGTGTGGCCTTCGATCTGGGTCGAGACTTCGAGCAGCATGTCGATTTCGCGCTTCTGGGCGCGGCCCTCGGCCATGCGGTTGAGCACGCGCCACATCCAGCCGGTGCCCTCGCGGCACGGGGTGCACTGGCCGCAGCTCTCGTGCTTGTAGAAATACGAGATGCGGGCGATGGCGCGGACAATATCAGTGGACTTGTCCATGACGATCACAGCGGCGGTGCCCAGACCCGAGCGCAGGCCGCGCAGGGTGTCGAAGTCCATCGGCGCGTCGATGATCTGATCGGCGGGGACCACCGGCACCGACGAACCGCCGGGGATCACGGCGAGCAGATTGTCCCAGCCGCCGCGGATGCCGCCGCAATGGGTGTCGATCAGCTCGCGGAAGGTCAGACCCATGGCCTCTTCCACGTTGCAGGGCTTGTTCACATGGCCTGACACGCAGAAGAGCTTGGTGCCCACGTTGTTGGGGCGGCCGATGCTGGAGAACCACGATGCGCCGCGACGCAGGATGGTGCCCGCGACGGCGATCGATTCCACGTTGTTCACCGTGGTCGGGCAACCATAGAGGCCCATATTCGCCGGGAACGGAGGCTTCAGGCGCGGCATGCCCTTCTTGCCCTCGAGACTCTCGATGAGGGCCGTTTCCTCGCCACAGATGTAAGCGCCTGCGCCATGGTGAACGTAAAGGTCGAAGGGATAGCCGTGGACGTTGTTCTTGCCGATGAGGCCGGCGGCATAAGCCTCGTCCACCGCGCGCTGCAGGGCATGCTTCTCGGCAATGTACTCGCCGCGGATATAGATGTAGGCCGCGTGAGCGCCCATGGCGAAGGACGCGATGAGGCAGCCTTCGATGAGAAGATGCGGATCGTTCCGCATGATCTCGCGATCCTTGCAGGTGCCCGGCTCCGACTCGTCCGCATTGACGACGAGGTAATGCGGGCGGCCGTCCGACTGCTTGGGCATGAAGGACCATTTCAGGCCCGTGGGGAAGCCTGCGCCGCCACGGCCCCGCAGACCCGACGCTTTCATCTCGTCGATGATCCAGTCGCGTCCCTTTTCGAGGAGGAACTTGGTTCCGTCCCACGCGCCCCGCATCTTTGCGGCTTCGAGATCCGGCGAATGGAAGCCGTAGAGGTTGGTGAAAATGCGATCTCTATCGTGAAGCATCTTTGGTTCACTCCCCCTCAGGACGTCTTGTTGTCTTTGTCGACGATGACGCCCGGCTTGCTCTCGCTGCCGTCGCGGCGGGTCTCGGCCTCGGCCGGAGGCGTACCGGCATTCGGCGTCGTGGGACTGGTCGGAACGGCGCCCTTGCCCGGCGATGCCACATAGGACTTGCCGCTCTGAGGAGCGGGCTTGACAGCGTCCTCGGTGCGGGGCTCGACCTTGGTCGCGCGCGACGGATCCGATGCTTCCTTCTGGTCGACCGGACTCACCGGGGTCTCGCCTTCCTTGGCGCGCTTGGCCGGCGTGTCGGCGGCATCGCTTTCGATGGCTCGGCCGGCGCCGGGCTTCGCAGCCCTGGCCTGTTCGGGAACAGATGCCGTAGCGGCAGCAGCCTCGCCGGTCGCCGCAGGCTGAGCCTGTTCCTCGAAGCGCTTGCGCCAGGCGCCGATCTGAGAGCCGTCATAGAGCGACGGGTCCTGCAGGGTCTTCACGGCTTGGAACGGCTCGGAGGTGTTGCGGCCGATCTGCGAACCCTTCTTCACCGGGCGGCCCGCCGCGAGATCGTCGAGGAGCTTCTCGAAGTTCTCAGGGGTCAGGTCCTCGTAGTAATCGTCGTTGATCTGCACCATCGGGGCGTTGCAGCACGCGCCCAGGCACTCGACCTCGAGCCAGGAGAACTTGCCATCGGCCGTTACATGGTTCTGCTCGCCGATGCGCTTCTCGAGAACCTTCTTGATGTCGCCGGCGCCGCGCAGCACGCAGGGCGTGGTGCCGCAGAACTGGATGAAATATTTCCCGACCGGCTCAAGGTTGAACATCGTGTAGAAGGTCGCCACCTCCATCACGCGAATGAAGGGCATGTCGAGCCGGGAAGCCACGGCCTCGATGGCCTTGCGCGGCAGCCAGCCGCCCGCCTGCTCCTGCGCCTTCCACAGCAGCGGGATCACCGCCGAGGCCTGTCGGCCGGGCGGATATTTGGCGATCTGCTGCTGAGCGAAAGCTTCGGTCTCGGGCGAGAACACGAAGCTCTCGGGCTGCAATTCTTCAGGCGCGAGCTTACGAACGGCCATTTTGACTCTTCTCCTCATCGTCATGGCCGGGCATAGACCCGGCCATCCACGACTTGAACTCTTCCATCACGCCTTTCAGAGCGTGCGGCCGGACCCGAAGCGGATCCGAAGATATTTCCTTACCGGTCCACTTCACCGAACACGATGTCGAGCGAACCGAGAACACCTGCGACGTCGGCCAGCATGTGGCCGCGGCACATGAAATCCATGCCCTGCAAGTGCGCGAAGCCCGGAGCCCGGATATGGCAGCGATACGGTTTGTTGGTGCCGTCGGACACCAGATACACGCCGAACTCACCCTTTGGAGCCTCGATCGAGGCGTAAACCTCGCCAGCAGGGACGTGGAAGCCTTCCGTGTAGAGCTTGAAGTGATGGATCAGCGCTTCCATGGAGCGCTTCATGTCCTTGCGCGAAGGCGGCGCAACCTTGCCGTCAAGGGTCGTGACAGGCCCCTGCCCGTCCGGAGCACGCAGCTTGTCAAGGCACTGGCGCATGATGCGGACGGATTGGCGCATCTCCTCCATGCGGATGACCTGGCGGTCGTAGTTGTCGCCGTTCTTGCCCACAGGGATGTCGAATTCCATCTCCTCGTAGCACTCGTAGGGCTGCGACTTGCGCAGGTCCCAGGCCACGCCGCAGCTGCGCACCAGCGGGCCGGAGAAGCCCCACTTCCAGCAATCGTCGAGGGTGATCGTGCCGATATCGACGTTGCGCTGCTTGAAGATTCGGCTGCCCATGACGAGCGTGTCGAGATCGTCGAGCACTTTCAGGAACGGATCGCAGAAGGCTTCGATGTCGTCGATCAGCTCGGGCTGAATGTCCATGTTCACGCCGCCTGGACGGAAGTAGTTGGCGTGCATGCGCGAGCCCGAGACCCGCTCATAGAAGATCATGAGCTTCTCGCGTTCCTCGAAGCCCCAGAGGGGCGGCGTGAGGGCGCCGACGTCCATGGCCTGCGTGGTCACGTTGAGGAGATGCGAGAGAAGGCGACCGATTTCCGAGAACAGCACGCGGATCAGCTGCGCGCGGCGCGGAACCTCGATCCCGAGGAGCTTTTCGACGGCCAGGCAGTACGCATGTTCCTGGTTCATCGGCGCAACGTAGTCGAGCCGGTCGAAATAGGGATTGGCCTGAACGTAGGTCTTGTACTCGATGAGCTTCTCGGTGCCGCGGTGAAGCAGGCCGATATGCGGATCGACGCGCTCGACCACCTCGCCGTCGAGTTCCAGCACGAGGCGGAGCACGCCGTGCGCAGCCGGGTGCTGGGGACCGAAATTGATCGTGAAGTTGCGGATATTATGCTCGCCCATGGGTCGCCCTTTCCGCCTTTAAGCCTTGGCCTTCTCGTCGCCTGGCAGCACGTAGTCCGTGCCTTCCCAGGGAGAGAGGAAGTCGAAGTTGCGGAATTCCTGGCTGAGCTTCACCGGCTCGTAGACCACGCGGCCTTGACCGTCGTCGTAGCGAACCTCGACATAGCCCGTGAGCGGGAAGTCCTTGCGCAGCGGATGCCCCTCGAACCCGTAATCCGTCAGCAGCCGGCGCAGATCCGGGTGGCCCGAGAACAGCACGCCATACAGATCGTAGGTCTCGCGCTCGTACCAGTTGGCCGCCGGGAAAAGACCGATGATCGAGGGGACCGGGGTCACCTCGTCCGTCTGCACCTTCACGCGGATGCGGCGGTTATGGTGGGGCGCCAGGAAGTGATAGACCACGTCGAAGCGCTTCTCGCGAGCGGGATAATCCGCGCCGCAGATGTCGATGAAGCAGACGAAGCGGCACTGGGGATCGTCCCGCAGGAACGTCACCACACGCACGATGTCCTCGGCGCGGGCGACCACCGTCAGCTCGCCATAGGCGATGGCGCGATCCTCGATCGCGTCGCCGAGGGACGAGGCAATGTGGTCGCTCAGGGCTTGGAGCTCAGCACTCATCAGTCAGACCTTTGCTCAGCGCTCGATGGTACCGGTGCGGCGGATCTTCTTCTGGAGAAGCAGAACGCCATACAGGAGCGCCTCCGCGGTCGGGGGGCAGCCAGGCACGTAGATGTCGACCGGCACGATGCGGTCGCAGCCACGAACCACCGAATAGGAATAGTGATAATAGCCGCCGCCGTTGGCGCAGGAGCCCATGGAGATAACGTAACGCGGCTCCGGCATCTGGTCATAGACCTTGCGGAGCGCGGGAGCCATCTTGTTGGTGAGCGTACCGGCGACGATCATCACGTCCGACTGGCGCGGCGAGGCGCGCGGGGCAAAGCCGAAGCGCTCGGCGTCATAGCGCGGCATGGACATTTGCATCATCTCGACGGCACAGCAGGCCAGGCCGAAGGTCATCCACATGAGGGACCCGGTGCGCGCCCAGGTGATGAGGTCCTCGGTGGAGGTGACGAGGAAGCCCTTGTCGGAGAGTTCCTCGTTGATCGAGACGAAATAAGGATCCGTCGCTCCCACCGGCTTGCCGGTATTGGGATCGATGATGCCGCGCGGTGCGGGAGCAACCAGGGTGGACTGGTTATCGGAGATTAATCCCATTCCAGGGCCCCCTTCTTCCACTCATACACAAAGCCGACCGTCAGGACGCCCAGGAAGATCATCATCGAGATGAAGCCGAACCAGCCCAGATTCCCGAACACGATGGCCCAGGGGAACAGGAAGGCGACCTCCAGGTCGAAGATGATGAAGAGAATGGCGACCAGATAGAACCGCACGTCGAATTTCATGCGTGCGTCGTCAAAGGCATTGAACCCGCACTCGTAAGCGGAGAGCTTTTCCGCATCGGGCTTGCTGTAGGCAACGATGAACGGCGCCACGAGCAGGGCCACCCCGATCAGGAGCGACACGCCGATGAAGATCACAAGAGGCAGGTAGTCGGCGAGGAGATTCGTCATACGACACCCAGAAGGAACGGAGCGCAGCCGGAAGGCCGGCGACATGCCACGCATTTAAGCCACAAATCTGCCTAAAGACAGACCCTGCGACAAACGGCGGTTTGTGGCGGTTGGCTTAACCGAGTTCCCCTCTCCTGACAAGGGTTTGGGGTGCCGTAAAAAGAACCATTCCAAACTAAGATGTGGCCCTCTCCGCTGCCTGGGCTGCCTTACGGTTGGCCTTTTCTTCCGCCTGATCCGCGGCCGTTTCGGCCTTGGCCCTGGCCTCGCAATGAGCCCGAATCTCGTCGAGCTCCTCTTGGGTCAGGTGTTCGATACCGATGAATACGTTTTGGGCGGCGCTCGCCCGTATCAGTTCGTCGAGCTTCGCCTGAATGGCGGCGCCGTCCCGGTTCTGTGTATTCTGAATCAGGAACACCATCAGGAACGTCACGATCGTCGTGCCCGTGTTGACGATCAGCTGCCAGGTATCTGAGAAGCCGAAGAACGGACCACTGAACGCCCAAGCCAGAATAATGACCAGACATAGGGCAAAGGTTGTCGGACGCCCTGTCACTTGGGCGACCCAGTTCGAAAAGCTGGTGAAGATTCGAGAGGCTTTCGAACCGCTGCCGTTAATCACTCTCGTTCCTCCCTTGGTTCAGGGCATTCAGAGATGAAGGCTGCGGCCTGAACTGCGAGGGAAATGCACTCAAGCTCAAAAGGTGCCGATTTCGAAGCCTAGCAAGCTGCCACCGACTGATCCAGCCGACCGAAATTGGCCAAATTTTGATAATTATTTCAATGACTTATAAGAGTTTCCGCAAAGACATTGGATGAAGGGCAGACAAGACAGTTAAAGATGTCTGCTTCATTTCACTTTATAACGCTTCACCTGCGATATGCCTTCGTTGCTGGAACGCTCCACGTTTCGGTCCTCTCCTTCTTCCGCAGCTTTCGTCGTTTCGGGCTTTCCTTACCTTCACCCTTCCTTTGCTCAGAAACCCGAAATCGACGTCTGGCGGAGGCTCGGACGCCCGCTTCGTTCTCAGCATCGATCCGTAGGGCTAGGCCATAAGGAGCCGACCAACAAGCTCGAGTGGTACCGACTCACCGCCGATCTCGTGAGCTGGAGCTTGAGATCACGAAGGGAGAGCCTTCCAAGACGCCTTCCAAGCATCCCGTTCGGCGGCGCAAGCATCAACAAAGCTCGGAATCTGCGTCTGATCGTGGCCGAATTCCCAGAAAGTCGACTATTGCGTCTTCGGCCACGAGAGTGGACGCTTGCGGGCGCACGGAGCCCATGCTTCCCAAACAATCCGGACAGGCTTTTAGGGAGAGAAGTGGCGCGGGCGACGGGGCTCGAACCCGCGACCTCCGGCGTGACAGGCCGGCACTCTAACCGACTGAGCTACGCCCGCGCAAAACCGCCGAAGCGGTGTGTGGCTGCGGTTTAAGGGCCGCCCTGTCCCCTGTCAAGCGGTCCCTGCATCCATTTTTGAAGAGATGCGTAAAACCTGCAAAGTTCACTCTCTCGCCACTGAATTCTTCCGCAAATCCTCTTGAAGACGGTAGCCTTCAATCGGATGCAACGGCTTCGGCCGGAGCTTTCAGGGAGCGCAGAACCCGGTCGCATTCGAGCAGCTCGTCCAGAGCCGATTGGAGCTTGCGCAAAGCCTCGTCCGACAGAAGAGATTCGGAGGGAACGATCACGGCCTCCGGCCCCTCAGGGACCAGGTATTCCACGTTATCATCGGCGTGAGGATCCTTCGGCTCCGCACGCGGCGCAGCCACGCTTTCCTCGCCGCGCCCTAGGGCCTGGACGAAGCGGACGCCCTCCTCCTTGAGGATGCGCTGAACGCCCTTGATCGTATAGCCCTCGCCATAAAGGAGCTGGCGGATACCCTTGAGGAGATCGATATCGTCGGGACGGTAATATCGCCGTCCACCGCCCCGTTTCAGAGGCCTGATCTGGGAGAACCGGGTCTCCCAGAAGCGCAGGACGTGCTGCGGCAGATCGAGTTCCTCGGCGGCCTCGCTGATCGTGCGGAACGCGTCGGGGCTCTTGTCCATCGCGCCGCCGACCATCGCGCTTTAGTCCTCACGCTCGGCGATTTCGCCGTTGATATAGGCCTTCAGCACGTTGGAGGGCTTGAAGACCATGACGCGCCGCGGATCGATCGGAACCTCGACACCCGTCTTGGGATTGCGGCCGACGCGTTCGCCCTTGCTGCGCACAACGAAGGAGCCGAAGGAAGAGAGCTTCACAGTCTCGCCGGCGGCCAAGCTGTCGCAGATCTCCGCAAGGACCCTCTCGACCAGCTCGGCCGATTCGGTCCTCGAAAGGCCCACCTTCTGGTAGACGGCCTCGCTCAGATCCGCTCTCGTCACAGTTTTGCCAGCCATTGAGCTCCCCAAGCAAGAATGAGTTCTTTGGTGTTTCAAGCGGTTAAGACGCTATGCAGATGGCTCCGTATGGTCAACCTTAGAGTTATCGTCAAGCGGTGACCATATAGGCCAGATGGCCTATATTCCTACCAGCGAATGAGCGCGCTGCCCCAGGTGAAGCCGCCGCCAATCGCCTCGATCATCACCAGATCGCCGTCTTGGATACGACCGTCCTTGCGGGCGACATCAAGAGCGAGCGGGATCGACGCGGCCGAGGTGTTGCCGTGCCGGTCGACGGTGATGACCACCTTTTCGGGGGCGATTCCGAGCTTGTCGGCGCTGGCGGTGATGATGCGCTTATTGGCCTGGTGAGGCACGAACCACTTCAGCTCCTCGGGCGTGGTGCCGCTGGCCTTGAAGGCGTCCTGCACCACGTCGGTCACCATGCCGACGGCAAACTTGAAGACTTCCTTCCCTTCCATCTTCAGCACGCCGGTGGTCTTCGTGGAGCCGGGCCCGCCGTCCACGTAGAGCTTTTCGCGGTGGCGACCGTCCGAGCGCAGCTGCGAGGTCAGGACTCCACGGTCGGCAGATGTGCCCTCGCCTTCCTGCGCCTCGAGAACCAGCGCGCCGGCGCCGTCGCCGAAGAGAACGCAGGTGGTGCGGTCGTTCCAGTCCAGAATGCGCGAGAAGGTCTCCGCGCCGATCACCAGGGCCCGCTTGTGCGAGCCGGACTGGAGGAACTTGTCGGCTGTCGCGACCGCATAGACGAATCCGGTGCAGACCGCCTGCAGATCGAAGGCCGCGCCGTGAGTGATGCCGAGACCGTTCTGGATCATCGTCGCCGTGGACGGAAAAGTGTGATCCGGAGTCGAGGTGGCGCAGACGATGAGGTCGATGTCCTGCGCCGTCAGTCCCGCATCGGCTAGCGCCGCCTCGGCGGCCTTGATGCCGAGAACCGAGGTGGTCTCGTTGTCATCGGCGATGTAGCGCTGCTCGATGCCGGTCCGCTGCACGATCCAGTCGTGCGTGGTATCCACCAGCTTCTCGAGCTCCTGGTTGGTCAGCTTTCGCTTCGGCAGGTAGGACCCGACGCCGCGTACAATGGAACGGATGCGTTTCAAGGTGGTACTTTCCTCAGGCCGAATGCCCGACCGGATCATGCTCCAGCATGCCCCGGATTGTGTTCATCAATTCAAAATGCGCCATATCGTAGGCCACGTCGATCGCGCTGGCGAACCCCAGATCGTCCGTGCCGCCGTGACTCTTCACCACGACACCCTCCAAGCCGAGGAACACGCCGCCGTTGACCTTGCGCGGGTCCATCTTGTCCTTGAGAGCGTTAAAGGCCTGTTTCGCGAAGAGGTAGCCGATCTTGGCCATCAGCGTGCGGCTCATGGCGGAGCGCAGGTACTGGCCGATCTGCTTGGCGGTTCCCTCGGCGGTCTTCAGGGCGATGTTGCCGGTAAAGCCCTCGGTCACCACCACGTCGACCGTTCCCTTGCCGAGATCGTCGCCTTCGACGAAGCCGTGGTACTTCAGATAGGAGGCGTTCATCTCCTTGAGAATGCGACCGGCTTCCTTGACCGCCTCGATTCCCTTGATTTCTTCCGTGCCGACATTGAGGAGCCCGACGGTCGGCTGCTCGATGTCGAAGACGATGCGTGCCATGGCGGCTCCCATGATGGCCATGTCGACCAGGTGCCCAGCATCGGCGCCGATGGTCGCGCCTACGTCGAGGACGATGCTCTCGCCCCTCAGGGTCGGCCACATGCAGGCGATGGCCGGACGCTCGATATGCGCCATGGTCTTCAGGCAAATCTTGGCCGTTGCCATGAGGGCGCCCGTATTGCCGGCCGAGACGGCAGCATCCGCCTCCCCGTCACGCACCGCCTGCACCGCCTTCCACATGGAGGACTTGCCGCGCCCCATGCGGATCGCCTGGCTCGGCTTCTCGTCCATAGAGATGGCGACGTCGGTATGGCGAAGCTCCGTCGCCGCCTTAAGCCTGGGGGAGGCATCCAGGAGCGGCGCAACCACCGCCTCGTTGCCGAACATGAGAAACCGGATATCGGGATGGCGCTCCAGGGCCAATGCCGCACCAGGAACGACGATCGACGGGCCATGGTCTCCCCCCATCGCATCGAGCGAAATACGCACTGGCTTCGACATAACCGGTTTTTCTTTCTTTCGGCTTGAACAGGGGGCGGAAAATACTGGTTTGCGGGTGTATCGCAACCGGATTCTATAGCCTCACCGCAGCGGGCTATGGAAACGGGATAGCCTCCAAAGGCCTTATTTTCCAAGGCCCCCTGACAAGGCCAATCTATTCTTCGCTCTTGAGCTTACTCAGCGCCGCAAAGGGCGAATCTTTCTCGTCCCGAGGGTCCCTGTAATCGAAATCCACTCCCGGCTTGCGTGGATAGGGATCGAGGCCCAAGGCCAGGAACTCGGCGGTCAGAGCCCCCAGATCGATCTGCCCGTTGATGATCTCGTCCGGCGGTTCGTACTCGTTGATATCCGTCGGGGGCTCGGCAGGCATGCCGGAGGGCTCCGCGAAGTCGACCTCCACCTCCTCCTCGATATCGGAATCGAACGAATCGAGGGTGACGACACAGATCTGGGTGATGGAAGCCTTCACCACACCCGTGACATGGATGCCCTTGGCGGAGCTCATTAGCTTGAAATCCCCCGAGAGGGCCTGGATGCCGGGAAGCCCGAAATCTTTGGCAAGAGCGGCGCGCTCTTCCGCGCTCGCTTCCACATGGATTTCCTGCCCCCGGGGCGGGATGTTCATGACGTCCACGAGGCGCGACAGGGGACCTGCGGTTTCAGGGGTCATCGGTTTCCCTCCTCTGCAAAGGCCTCGGGCGCCGGGAAAGCAGGCCCAGATTCGAGTAACACGTCAAGCGTGACGGCCTGAAGACCCTTGTCCGCCGCAAGCGCATAACGCGCAAGCGCACCGGCGGGTGCATCCGTACCGAGGGCATTGCGGCCAAGGGCTTGGGCTAGCCCGGCTTCATCCCTGCCATTGAGAGCGGGATCGTAGGCCTGCGCCCGGCCGTAGAAGGCGGCGGCCACCTTCTTCATCCGCTTGGGCACGACCGTGTCGCCCACGCCCATCTCGCGCAAGGACGCATCCATGTCCCGGAAAAACGCATCCGTCAGGTCCTTGGCTACATCGTCCGCCGGGGCCGGGAGCTCCCGCAGCGCTCTCAAGGACAGGATCATGTGGAGGGACAGAGATTCGAACCGCCCCTCAAGGGTGTCGGGAATGCCGAGAGCCGCATAAAGGCCGGGATTGCGGGAGGCAGTGGCGATTCTCGCATACAGACCCGCGATCGCCACGCGCCGCGGATCCTTGCGGAAGAGACTGAAGATCACAGCCTTTTCCCTTCAAAGCTTGTCAAAAACGAAACCACGGGTTACGCCATCACGATCCACAGGCGCAAGCTCATCCGCGCCGCATTCCTGGAAGAACCGTACGATGCGTCGATATCATACCCTTTTGGTACGCCTTGCGACTGCGACTTTCCTGGCCACTTCCGTCGCTGCCTGCACCATGGGCGAGGAATTTGCCCGCGGATACCAGCTGGACGAGAACGCCGTCACCCAGGTCAAGAAGGGCATGAGCGCCGAGCAGGTGCTCCAGATCCTGGGCACCCCCTCCACCGTGTCCACCGTGGGCAACCGCAACTGGTACTACATCAGCCAGCGCTCCCGCCGCACCCTGCAGTTCATGGGCGAACAGGTGGTGGATCAGCGCGTCACTGCTGTCTATTTCGACAAGAACCTGCGCGTCGAGCGCGTGGGCCTCTACGGAATCCAGGACGGCAAGGTGTTCGACTTCATCACGCGCACCACCCCGTCCGGAGGCCAGGAAACGAGCTTCCTCGGACAGATCCTGCGCGGCACGAACAACTTCAACCCGTTCGGTTCCTAAACGGAATTCGCATCAATATGACAAAAGCCGGGCTCCTCACCCGGCTTTTTTGCGTGTGCCGTTTCACGCCTCAAGGGCCGTCCTGAGCCACGGTCCTGACTACGAGACCGATGTAGACACCACCGTGGCCGATCCGCATGGGCTCGAAAGCCTCAGCCTCATCGGGACCGAGAAGAGCAGGAACCCCTCGTCGGGCTGTTCAGCCCGGATTCCTTCGACAGAGGCGCGACCCCGCCATCTTCCGATTACGGCTCCTCGCTCTGTCCGGGCGCGACCTCGTCGAGCGCCCGAGCCGACAGCCGCCACGTCCGGCAAAGGTACATGCTCGGCCACGGCGAACTGCTCTCGAGCCTGCAGCGCCGCAGGAGCCCCGGCCAGATGAGAGTCCCGGCGTGAAAGGATCCTAGTCCATCCCGCTCCGGGTCCAGCCGTGCAAAAGAAAACCTCGCAGCCTGTGCTGCGAGGTTCAATCAGTCGTCCAGCCCCGAAGAACTTAGAAATGGGCCAGGACGGCAAGGAGCATCAGGGCGATGATGTTAGTGATCTTGATCGCCGGATTCACGGCAGGTCCCGCCGTGTCCTTGTAGGGATCGCCGACAGTATCGCCTGTCACGGAAGCCTTATGCGCCTCAGAGCCCTTGTGATGGGTGGTTCCGGAAGCATCCGTGAAGCCGTCCTCGAAGGATTTCTTCGCATTGTCCCAGGCACCGCCGCCGGAGGTCATCGAGATCGCGACGAAGAGGCCCGTCACGATTACCCCGAGCAGCATCGCACCCACGGCGGAGAACGCCTGCGACTTACCGGCGACCCAGTAGATCACGAGGTAGGTGACGATGGGCGCCAGAACCGGCAGGAGCGACGGCACGATCATTTCCTTGATCGCGGCGCGGGTGAGCATGTCCACCGCGCGGCCATAGTCGGGACGGTCGGTGCCCTGCATGATCCCCGGCTTCTCGCGGAACTGGCGGCGCACCTCCTCCACGACGGCGCCCGCCGCGCGGCCCACCGCCGTCATGGCGATGCCGCCGAACAGGAACGGGATGAGACCGCCGAACAGAAGCCCCACCACCACATAAGGATTCGTGAGTGAGAAATCCGGATTCACGCCCTGGAAGTACGGATACTGCGCCGCGTTCTTCGTGAAGTAGGCGAGGTCGGACGTATAGGCCGCGAAGAGCACGAGAGCGCCAAGGCCCGCGGAGCCGATGGCATAGCCCTTCGTCACCGCCTTCGTGGTGTTGCCTACCGCGTCGAGGGCGTCCGTGGACTTGCGCACTTCCTTCGGCAGCCCTGCCATCTCGGCGATGCCGCCCGCGTTGTCCGTCACCGGGCCGAAGGCGTCGAGCGCCACGATCATGCCGGCAAGCGCCAGCATCGCCGTCACCGCGATGGCGATGCCGAATAGGCCCGCGAGCTTGAAGGCGACGATGATGCCCGCGATGATCACGATGGTCGGCAAAGCCGTGGATTCCAGAGAGACCGCGAGGCCCTGGATCACGTTCGTGCCATGACCCGTCACGGAGGACTGGGCGATGGAGCGCACGGGCCGGAAGCCGACGCCGGTGTAGTACTCCGTGATCACGACGATAAAGGCCGTGACGGCAAGCCCGATCACGGCGCACCAGAACAGCGACTGACCCGTATACTCCGTGCCTGCGATCGGGCCGAAGCCGATGGTCTGCCACGTCACGATTCCGATCGCCACGATGGAGAGAATGCCCGTCACGATGAGGCCCTTATAGAGCGCTCCCATGATGGACTCGTTCTGTCCGAGCTTCACGAAGAAGGTGCCGATGATCGAGGTGAGAATGCAGACTGCGCCGATGCCGAGAGGATAGAGCAGCATCGTTTCGAGAATGCCCTGCCCCGCGAAGAAGATCGCGGCGAGAACCATGGTGGCGACCACGGTCACCGCATAGGTCTCGAACAGGTCGGCGGCCATGCCCGCGCAGTCGCCCACGTTGTCGCCCACGTTGTCGGCGATGGTCGCGGGGTTGCGCGGGTCGTCTTCGGGGATGCCCGCTTCCACCTTGCCCACGAGGTCGCCGCCCACGTCGGCGCCCTTGGTGAAGATGCCGCCGCCGAGACGGGCGAAGATCGAAATGAGCGAGGCGCCGAAGCCGAGGGCCACGAGGCTGTCGATCACCACGCGGTCGGCGGGGTTCAACCCGCCGATGCGGGTGAGATATCCGTAGTAGAGCGCCACGCCGAGAAGCGCGAGGCCCGCCACGAGGAGACCCGTGACGGCACCGGCCTTGAACGCCACGTCGAGACCGCCCCCGAGGGATTGAGTTGCGGCCTGGGCGGTGCGCACATTGGCACGGACGGACACGTTCATGCCGATGAAGCCCGCCACGCCCGACAGGATCGCGCCGATGGCGAAGCCAATGCTGACACGTAGACCCAGTAAATAGGTGATGATGGCAAACAGCACCACGCCCACGATAGCGATGGTCGTGTATTGCCTGCGAAGATAGGCTTTCGCGCCTTCAGCGATCGCGCCTGCAATCTCCTGCATGCGCTGAGAACCGGCGTCCCGCTTCATCACATCGCTGATGGCCCAGAGGCCATACGCAATCGAGAGAAGCCCGCCCAAGATGATTAGGGTGAGTGCCATCATGCCATCCTTGTTATGGGAAAGCAGAAAGCCGGTGTTCAAAGCCTGTATTTCGGCCTTGGACGGCCTCTACCCCCAGCGAAGTTTATATTTGGTGGCAAAAAAGGAGGCGTTCCGCAACAATACTTCCTCCTGAACTCACAGGAGCTTCTTTAGACTTTATGCTGGTACCGTTGCTCGTGCCCTATGCTGCCAGAGCAGCAGAACTAGAGCGACAAGGACCGGCGGGAAGACCATCCAGTTCACGGTATCCCATCCGCCTGCATTCAGAAGCTTGCCGGACGAGAAGGACGCCACGGCAACGGAGCCGAAGATCAGGAAATCGTTGGCTGCCTGGACCTTCGTCCGCTCCTCGGGGCGATAGCAATCAGTGACCATGGCGGTGGCGCCGATGAAGCCGAAATTCCAGCCGAGGCCGAGGAGGATCAGACTCGTCCAGAAATGGACGACCTCGATGCCTGACAAGCCGATGGCTGCGGAGATGGCAATCAGGCCAAGCCCGAGGGCCGTGACCCGCTCCTTGCCGAAACGGCCGATGAGGCGGCCGGTGAAGAAGCTCGGGGCGAACATTGCCAGGATGTGCCATTGAATGCCCAGCGCCGCCGTCGCGATGGGAAGGCCGCAGCCCACCATTGCGATGGGGGCCGCCGTCATGAGAAAGCTCATCAAGGCATAGGAGACGAGGCCCGCAACGGCGGCAACGATGAACTTGGGCTGCCGCACGATCTCGCTCAGAGGCCTGCCGCCGCCAGCATTCGGCGCGATACTGATCGGCACGGGACGCAGGAAGGACACGACGGCCATCGACATGAGGGCCAGAGCCGCCTGTCCCAGGAAAGCTCCCGAGAACGGCGCGGTCTGCACAGCGTCCCGCAGCCAGATCACCGTTTGCGGCCCAATGACCCCTGCCACCAGACCGCCGGTCATGACCCACGCGATCGCCCGCGGCTTGAAGGATTCGGAAGCAGCATCGGTTGCGGCGAAGCGGTAGCTCTGATTGAACGAGCCGTACATCCCGATGATCAGGGTGCCCAGGCAGAAGAGCATGAAACTGTAGGAGGCAATGCCGAAGGCCGCGAGACATCCGCCGCCAACGCCGATCCCCGCACCGACGATATAGCCGGTGCGCCGCCCGGCCCGCCGCATCAGCATGGCGGCCGGAATGGTGCCGAGCGCCAGGCCCAGATTGAGAAGGCTGACGGGAAGCGTTGCGAGTTCCTTGTGGTCGGCGAGGTTCTGCCCCACGAGGCCGCCGAGGGAGACCACGATGGCCGGACTCGATCCTCCCAGCGCCTGGGCGCACGCAAGGACGAGCGCATTGCGTTTGGCGAGGCTGTCAGAAGTGGGCGAATGAACCTGCATCGTAACGTCTTTCAGAATCCTGCATCCGAAAGACCGGGCTCTCATGCCCTTGAACGACTCGGCCTATGGCGGACACCGCAACGCCCACGCTATCGGCCTCTTTCAGGAAGCTGTCGAGTTTCTTTTCCGGGACCGTGCAGAGAATTTCGTAATCGTCTCCGCCGGTCACTGCGAGATCGTAGAGGCCCGGCTCCGCCGCGATGGCTTTCCGGGCGGCGGGAGAGAACGGCACCTTCTGGACCTCGATGAGCGCCGACACGCCGCTCACCCGCATCATCTTGGCAAGGTCTCCCGCCAAGCCATCGGAGACATCCATGGCGGCATGGGCATGGTCTCTCAGGACCTGCGTCAGCCGATGCCGCGGCTGCGGATGGAGATACCGGTCGGCCAAATGGGCTTTTTCGTCCTCTGTGAGATGATCCGCCCAACCCGGCGCCTTGCGCAGCTTCAGGCCCAAAGCCCCATCGCCGATGGTTCCGGTGACGCAGATGATGTCTCCCGCCTGAGCATTCGTGCGCCGGACCATGCGACCGGCAGGCACCTCGCCGAAGGCCGTCACCGAAAGGGTGAGCGCTCCCTTGGCCTTCACGGTATCCCCCCCGAGCAGGGGACAGCCGAAATCGTGGGCGGCCTGTCCGAGACCGGCGGCAAAGTCGGAAAGCCACTCCTCGGTCCAGGTGTCGGGAAGTGCGATGCTCAACAGAAACCCGGCCGGATTGGCACCCTTGGCGGCGAGATCCGAGACGTTCACACCCAGGGCCTTGCGGGCGATGGACGCGGGCGAGTCTTCAGGCAGGAAGTGAACCGTCTCGACAAGCGCGTCCGTGGTGAGCACGAGGTCATGGCCGGGCCTGGGGGTGAAGCAGGCCGCGTCATCCTTCAAATCGAGAGCGCCCTCGCCCGCCAAGGGCGTGAAGAAGCGGGCGATGAGCCCATCTTCATTGGGACGCACCCGAGATGTCATGACCTTAGCGC
This sequence comes from Microvirga sp., assembly GCA_035645515.1. Taxonomy (GTDB): domain Bacteria; phylum Pseudomonadota; class Alphaproteobacteria; order Rhizobiales; family Beijerinckiaceae; genus Microvirga. The sequence goes on along the minus strand of DASQML010000080.1, from coordinate 25,239 downwards.
TTTTCCTGGCTGGCTGCCCTCTTCTCCAGTTCGCCTGGGCGAACATCGCGGGCGAGCGTATCGAGAACGGCATTCACGAGGCCGGGCTCGTCCTCGCCGTAGAAGCCGTGGGTCACGTCCACGTATTCGGTGATGACCACGCGGGCCGGCACGTCCTTGCGGAACATCAGCTCATAGCCGCCGGCGCGGAGAACGGCGCGAAGGACTGCCTCGACGCGGCGCAGGGGCCATCCCTCGGCGAGGGCCTTGTCGATCTTCACGTCGATGGCGCGCTGGTTCTGCACCACGCCGGAGATCACATTGCGGAAGAATTCGATGTCGGACGGCTTGAACTCGATGCCTTCGACCTCGCGGCCGATCCAGAAGGCCTCGAACTCGGCCAAGGCATCGACGACGCTCTTGCCGGACACGTCCATCTGGTAGAGGGCCTGGACGGCGGCAAGACGAGCGGCGGAACGCTCTGCAGGCTTTGCCATGACGATCAGGCCTCCAGCTTTTTCTTGATGCGCAGAACGGCGAGCGCCGCTTCCACCGCACCCCCGCCCTTATTCAATTCGTTCACGCTCGCCCGGGTCCAGGCCTGCTGCTCATTCTCCACGGTCAGGATGCCGTTGGCGAGCGGGATCTTGCGGGCGACGGACAGATCCATGAGGGCACGGGCGCTCTCCCCGGCGACGATGTCGTAATGCCCGGTCTCGCCGCGGATCACGCAGCCGAGGGCCACGACCGCATCGTAGGGCTTCCCGGCCCTCTCGGCCGCATCGAGGGCGATCACCACGGTTGCCGGGATTTCGAGCGCCCCGTCGAGGGTCAGCACATCCATTGTCGCCTGGGCGGCTTCGACGGCTGCTTGGGCGCCCCGCAGCAGCTCGTCGGCGATATCGTCATAGAACCGTGCCTCGACGATGAGGATGCGGGCACCGGGAACGGGCGGGCGGGAGCCTTGTGGCTTGTCGGAATGCGAGACCATGGGAGCTTCTAAAAACCTTTTTATCCGTCACCCCTCATCCTGAGGAGCCGCGAAGCGGCGTCCCGAAGGAGGGTCCAGAGAGCACTGGAGACGCCCTGATCCTTCGAGATGGCCTTTCAGGCCTCCTCAGGATGAGGGCTGCGTATGAGATCCGGAAATGCTGGTCGTTCCCCTACCCTGCCCGGCGGGCGTCCGCAAGGCGCGCGGCGTAGCGGGCCATGAGATCGACTTCGATATTGAGCCTGTCGCCCTCCTTGCGCTCGCCCCAGGTGGTAACGGCCAGCGTGTGAGGAATGATTAGAACCGAGAAGAGATCCCCATCCACTGCGTTGACGGTCAGGGACGTGCCGTCGAGGCAGACGGAGCCCTTCTCGGCGATAAAGGGGGCGAGATTGGCAGGCGCCTTGATGGTGAATCGTGCGGTCGGACCCCACGGGTTGTCGCCCGCCGTGATCGCCTCCACCTTCGCGATGGTGGCGACACCGTCCACGTGACCGGTAACGATATGGCCGCCGAGTTCGTCGCCGATCTTGAGCGAGCGCTCCAGATTGATCTTCGTGCCCGTCTTCCAATCCCCGACCGTGGTCCTCTCCAGCGTCTCGGCCGCCGCGTCCACATCGAACCAGCAGCCGCCGTCTCGCGGCCTGACGGCCACCACCGTCAGGCACGGCCCGCCGCAGGCGATGGAGGCGCCGAGCGCGATCGTTGCCGGATCGTATGAACAGTTGATGCGAAGACGCTTCAGGGTGCCCTGCGCGCCTTCCGCCGAGACGACCTCGCCGACATCGGTGACGATACCCGTGAACATCAGGGCTTCTCCCAGAACATGAAAAGATCGGTGCCGACCTGTTGGTCGGCGTAAAGGTCCAGAGCGTCCATGCGATCCTGCAGCGCGAGGCCCAGCGCCGGAATGTCGCCCTGGCCGCGTGCGGACCGCCCTGTGATGAGGATCAGCTCGTCGATGAGGTCGGCCTGGGCCAAGGAGTCCGCCAGGCCGGGGCCGCCTTCGCAGAACACACGCGTCAGGCCACGCGTGCCGAGAAGCTGAAGAGCCTCGGGTAAGGACACGCGCCCCGCTTCATCTGCGGAGACGCGCAGCACCTCGACACCCTGTGTGACGAGCGCGCGCTCGGCCTCGACAGGCGCTTGCACGGTCGTGACGATCCAGGTGGGGATCTCACGCGCGCCCGTCACGACACGCGAGGTCAGTGGTGTCCGCAAATGCGTATCGACCACGATCCGGATCGGCGAGCGGCTCTCAAGCCCCGGCAGGCGCACGTTGAGAATCGGATCGTCGGCTATCACCGTGCCGACGCCGACCATGATTGCATCCGCATGAGCGCGCATCAGATGGACTTTGGCGTTGGCGATTTCGCCCGTGATCATCAGACGGGGGCCCTGACGGGAGCCGGCCAGACCCTCGGTCGTTCGGGCGAGTTTCACCGTGACGGCGGGCCGTCCTTTGATGACGCGGGTCATATGTCCGCGGTGGGCGCGGCGGGCCAGCGGCTCCAGGCAGCCGGTGATCACTTCGATGCCGGCTGCGCGCAGGCGCTCATGACCGAGACCGGCGACACGTTGATCCGGATCCTCGATGGCGGACACCACGCGCGCGATGCCTGCTTCCACCACCGCCTCGGCGCAGGGAGGCGTCTTGCCGTGATGCGAGCACGGCTCCAGCGAAACGTAGAGCGTCGCGCCTCTCGCCCGTGCTCCGGCCGCAGCCAGTGCAACACGCTCTGCGTGCGGGCGACCACCGGGTTGCGTCGCACCCTGCGCGACGACAACGGGAGCATCGCCGCTCTCGTCCACGACCACCGATCCGACGGACGGATTGGGCCAGGTGAGCCCGAGATTACGCTCGCCGAGAGCAATGGCGAGGCGCATGAAGCGCTCATCCCGCTGGTTTCGGTCGGAGCCGCCCATCACTCGGACTTTACGGGCTTTTTCTTCAGGCGCGGCGCCTCTTCGGATTCCGGCTCCTCAGCCAACTTGCCAAGAAGTTCCTCGAAGTCCCTGGCCTCGCGGAAGTTCTTGTAGACTGAGGCGAAGCGCACATAGGCCACGTCATCGAGGCCTTTCAGGCCTTCCATGACGAGCTCGCCCACGGTCTCGCTCGACACCTCGCCGTCACCCATGCTCTCGAGCTGACGCACGATGCCGTTGATCATCCTCTCGACACGCTCCGGATCCACCGGCCGCTTGCGAAGTGCGACTTCCACCGATTGCTGGAGCTTGTCGCGGTCGAACGGCACACGACGGCCCGAGCGCTTCACCACCGTGAGCTCGCGCAGCTGCACGCGCTCGAAGGTCGTGAACCGCCCGCCACAATCCGGGCAGATGCGGCGGCGGCGGATGGAGGAGGAATCGTCCGTCGGCCGGGAATCCTTCACCTGGGTGTCGAGACTCCCGCAATAGGGACAGCGCATTGATGGTTCCGATTATCAAGCGTAGATCGGGAAGCGGCGGGTCAGCTCGTGAACGCGGGCCTTCACCGCTTCCTCGACCGAGGCATTGGCTTCCTCACCGTTCTTGGCGAGCCCGTCGAGGGTCTCAACGATCAGCTCGCCGACCTTCTTGAACTCAGCCACGCCGAAGCCGCGCGAGGTGGCGGCAGGCGTACCGAGGCGAATGCCGGAGGTGACCATCGGCTTCTCGGGATCGAAGGGCACGCCGTTCTTGTTGCAGGTGATGTGGGCGCGGCCCAGGGCGGCTTCGGCGGCCTTGCCGGTGAGCTTCTTCGGACGCAGGTCCACCAGCATCAGATGGTTGTCCGTGCCGCCGGCCACAATGGCGTAGCCGTTCGCGAGCATCGTGTCGGCAAGAACCTTGGCGTTCTCGACGACGGAGCGGGCATATAGCTTGAACTCGGGGCGCAGCGCCTCGCCGAACGCCACGGCCTTGGCGGCGATCACGTGCATGAGCGGCCCGCCCTGAAGGCCGGGGAAGATCGCGGAATTGATCTTCTTGGCAAGATCCTCGTCATTGGTGAGGATCATGCCGCCGCGAGGGCCCCGCAGGGTTTTGTGCGTCGTGGTGGTGACCACGTGCGCATGAGGGAAAGGCGACGGATGCGCACCGCCGGCCACGAGGCCCGCGAAATGCGCGATGTCGACCATGAAGAAGGCGCCGACTTCATCCGCAATCTCACGGAAGCGGGCGAAGTCCCAGAAACGGGAATAAGCGGAGCCGCCAGCCACGATCACCTTCGGCTTATGGGTGCGGGCAAGTTCCGCCACCTCGTCCATGTCGATGATCTGGTCGCTCTCGCGGACCTTGTAGCTCACCACGTTGAACCACTTGCCGGACATGTTGACCGGCGAGCCGTGGGTCAGGTGGCCGCCGCAGGCGAGGTCGAGGCCCATGAAGGTGTCGCCCGGCTTCATGAGCGCCATGAACACGGCCTGATTGGCCTGGGAGCCGGAATTGGGCTGAACGTTCGCGAACTTGCAGTCGAACAGGCGCTTGGCGCGGTCGATGGCGAGTTCCTCGGCCATGTCCACGAACTGGCACCCGCCATAATAGCGGCGGCCCGGATAGCCTTCCGCATACTTGTTGGTCATCACCGAGCCCTGGGCTTCCAGAACGGCGCGGGACACGATGTTCTCGGAGGCGATCAGTTCGATCTCGTCGCGCTGGCGGCCGAGCTCAAGCCCGATGGCGCGGGCGATTTCGGGATCGCTGTCGGCGAGGCTCGCCGAGAAAAAGCTGTTGGACAGATGGCTACGTGCCGCTTCACCCGCGCTCATGGTCAATCTCACCCTGCTCTGAGCCGGGCTCAACCGGCTGCTCGTTCGGAACTGACAGGCCTTTACCATGGGCGGACGGAACCCGCCAACCCGCCCTGGAGACTTGTTGAGGGGGCACTTGAAAAGCAACAGCCCGCCGGATGGGCGGGCTGCTGTCGATCGGCCTGACAGCCTTAGTTCTGGAGGAACATTTCCTCGTCCGGCTCGGTCGGGGTGCGGCTGGCCACCGGGATGGACGCGCCGAGACCGTCCTTGTTGTAGATGTCGTCGCGGAACTGCACGAGGCCGTCCGGAGTCGCCCAGGCCGTCATGTAGATCCAGTGGATCGGAACCGGCTGGGCGAGGCGGGCGTCGATGCGCTCGCCGGACTTGAACACGGCGTCGATCTGCTCGCGGCTCCAGCCGGGAGTGTCCTTCAAGAGCCACTCGATATAGTCGCGCACGTTCTGCACACGGATGCAGCCGGAGGAAACGAAGCGGAAATCGTCGCCGAAGATGCCCTTCGAAGGCGTGTCGTGCATGTACACGCCATGCGCGTTCGGGATGTTGATGCGCACGAAGCCCATGGAATTCAGCTCGCCGCCCGGATCCTGACGGAAACGGTAGCGGGTGGCCTCGTCTGAGAACCAGTTCACCTGCGAAGGCAGGATTTCCTGATTGCCGTTGAAGATGCGGATCTTGTTGTCCGTCAGGTAGTTCGGCTCCTTCTGCATCTTCGGGATCAGGTCCTTCTTGATGATCGAAGCGGGCACCGTCCAGTAGGGGTTGAAGTTGACCTCGACCACCTTGGAGGCGAGGAGCGGCGACTGACGGTCGATCTTGCCAACGCCGGCGGCGTGGCGGGTATGGACGACGCCGCCCTCCACCGTTTCCACGAGCGCGGCCGGAATGTTGGCGACTACGTAGCGGTTCGGCAGGCCGCCGGCCACGAGGCTGCGCAGGCGGGCCACGTTGATCTCGAGCTGGCGGATGCGGATGTCGACCGGCACGTTCATGGCAGCAACGGTCGCAGGGGTCATCGTGCCCGTGGAGCTGATGCCGTGACGGGCCTGGAAGCGGCGGACGCCGGCCTCGACATAGGAATCATAAATCGGCGACTCACCGGCATTCGGGTCCAGATCCCCCGTGATGATGAGGCGCTGGCGCAGGGCGATGACGGCCGGGCTCTTGGAGCCGACACGCAGGCCCTGAACGCCCTGTACGGGCTGCCATCCGCCCCGGGCGGCGATGTTCCGGTAATACTCGATCATCTGCTCCGTCGCGGCCAGAGACTCGGCCGAGAGCATCGGGGTCGAGGTCCGCTGCACGCGGGTGCGGGATACAGCCTCATAATTCTGCGACCACTCGGCCTGGCTCTGGGCCATGGCCATGGTGGCGGGTGTCAGGATAAGGGCGAGCGATCCGGTCAGGAGGGCACGGCGGGACAGCATGAGCGCAGGCTCTTCTCGGTTGGTTACGGGTCGGCTTCGGAAACTGCCGGGATTGGATTAACGAAGGGTATCGAAAACCAGGAACATCAGGGCCGTTTTGTGGCAAAATGTTCCTGAATTTCGTGTTCGCCTTCGAAAACGGGTCGATTCCTCATCTACTGCCGAAGTGTTGTCGCGATGATACACTTCTGCGTGAGCAGCTTGGCCTTAAGCGTGTGGATGGGCGGCGTCTTCAGGCAGGACGTTCGCTCTTTTCGTCAAGAGCTTGTTGCTTATGAACGAATTACTCCTCCTGCGCCGCGAGCCAGGACACTGCGATGTAGACGGCGATCAGGGTCAGGAAGAACAGGATCGTCAGGAGGCTGCTGGCAACGATGGCCGGGAAGAAGGCCGCCAGAATCAGGTGGCTCATGACGGCCAGGAGCCACATGATTCCGCCCCAGGTGCTCGCCATCCAGAGGCCCACAGCGGCAATGAGGTCGATCAGGGCGAAATAGATGATTGTGGCCTGATAACCCGTAGAGCGCGCCTCGAAGTGGCCGATTGGGGTCCAGACGCCCAGAATCACAGCCCAGGAACTGAGGCCCTTCATGATCCAGATGATCGCGAGGACCCGCATGAACCAGGTGAGGATGAAGCTCCAGCGCATCGCGCTTGGCGCCTGAGGGCGCTCTTCGATCCGGTCTGAGAGATAGTCCCGGGCAGCGTCGTGCGGCGTGCCCTGGTTGCCGTTGCGCCCCATCAGGCGATCTCCAGTTCCTGCGGCCCGAGGCTCGCGAAGTAGTGGTCGATGGCGTCCCCCGTCACGCCATCGAGGGAGGACGGCTCCCAGCGGGGCTGGTTGTCCTTGTCGATAAGGACCGCGCGGACACCCTCGAAGAAGTCCTTGCCGTCGCCGATGCGCGAGACGATGCGGAATTCGGTCTTCATGGCCTCCTCGAAATCGAGGGACGCCCCGCGGCGCACCTGTTCGAAGGCGATGCTCATGCTGGTGGGAGATTTCGTCCGCATGCCCGCTGCGGTCTTGGCTGCGAATTCCGAGCCCTTGCCCGCCGCCTCGTCGAGGCGCTGGAGCACGGCCGCAACGCTCCCGGCGGAGAAGCACGCGTCGATCACGCTCCGGTGCTCGGCCAAAGGCGCAGCTCCTGGATCGACGGCGGCCCTTGCCAGAACCGCCTCGACCGGCTTGCCTTCGATCAGCTCCCGGCGCAGAACCTCGATACCTTCGCTTGCCACGGAATGGGTGGCCAAGCCCAGCATGATCGCGTCGGCTCTCCTCACCCGCTCGCCCGTAAGCGCGAGATACATGCCCATCTCGCCTGGAAGGCGCGGCAGCGCGTAGGTCGCACCCACATCGGGGAAGAACCCGATGCCGACCTCGGGCATCGCAAAGAGATAGCGCTCGCCCGCAACCCTATGGGAGCCGTGCAGGGACACGCCGACGCCACCGCCCATGACGATGCCGTCGATGAAGGAGATATACGGCTTCGGATAGCGCTTGATCCGGATGTTGAGCTGGTATTCCTCACGCCAGAAGGCGAGCGCCTCGTCACGCTCGCCGGCCTGCAGGAGGTCGGTGAGGCGACGAATGTCGCCGCCCGCGCAGAAGGCTTTCTCGCCGGCACCCTGCACAATGATGCGGGTGACCTGGCTGTCCTCGGCCCAGGCATCGAGGGCCTGTCGCATGGCCCTCACCATGGTGAGAGTCAGGGCATTGAGCGCGCGTGGGCGGTTGAGAGTAATGACGCCGGCTTGGCCTTGCTTTTCGCAGATGACTTCCGCGGTCTCGTCCATGATGCGCTTCCCGTCCTAATAGCGATCCCGGATTAAACAGGACACAAGGTTACCGTCAATGCATGGCTGCCTTGAGCCGGTTTTCGCTCACGAATGCTCCAGATGCGACGCCGACCCTTTTTTAGAGCGTTTTAAATGTGCTACCCCTCTCCCCCACTCGTCGGCGCAGCGAAGCCGACCGGATGAGGATCATGTCGAAACTGTCGCCGTTCCCCCGCTCTTCCGCCAAGGACGCCTCTTCTCTAGCCTTAAGCCACCGCCCGCGACGCAATCGCAAGGCCGAGTGGTCGCGGCGGCTGGTGTGCGAGAACGTGCTGACGACGAACGATCTCATCTGGCCCGTCTTCTTGATCGACGGCGCAAGCGGCCGCCAAGCCGTCAGTTCCATGCCCGGCGTCGAGCGCCTGACCATCCCCGAGGTGGTGAGGGAAGCCGAGCGGGCAGCCGCCCTCGACATTCCCGCAATCGCGCTCTTTCCCTATACCAACCCTGCCCTCCGCGACCCGACCGGCTCCGAGGCACTCAATCCGCGCAACCTCGTCAACCGCGCGGTGCGTGAAATCAAGCGCGCGGTGCCGCAGATCGGCGTGATCACGGACATCGCCCTCGATCCCTATACCAGCCACGGCCACGACGGCATGATGGAGGGCGACAGGATTCTCAATGACGAGACCGTAGCGCTCCTCGCCAAGCAGGCGGTTCTCCAGGCCGAGGCCGGATCCGACGTCGTCGGGCCATCCGACATGATGGACGGACGCGTGGGCGCCATCCGCGAGGCGCTGGATGCCGCAGGCTTCCACGACGTGCAGATCATGGCCTATGCGGCAAAATACGCCTCCGCCTTCTATGGTCCGTTCCGGGACGCCATCGGCACCAACGCCACCCTCGTCGGCGACAAGCGCACCTACCAGATGGACCCCGCCAATACGGACGAGGCCCTGCGCGAGGTGGCGCTCGATCTGGAGGAAGGCGCAGACATGGTCATGGTCAAGCCCGGCATGCCCTATCTCGACATCGTGCAGCGCGTGAAGGAAGCCTTTGCGGTGCCGACCTTCGCCTATCAGGTGTCAGGTGAATACGCGATGATCCAGGCCGCCGCGCAGAACGGCTGGATCGATGGGGACCGCGCGATGATGGAAAGCCTTCTTGCTTTCAAGCGCGCGGGAGCCGACGGAATTCTCACCTATTTCGCGCCGCGTGTGGCGGAGAAGCTGAAGGGGCAGCGAGCCTGATCGGTTGCAAGGCCGCTGCATGAGGGGGGCAGGCATTTTCAAGCCATTGCGAGCAATCGCATGCCTTGCAGGATTCTGCCTGCTCGTGGCGTGCTCCTGGTCCATCGATGCGGATCAGGCGCGGGTGTGCCGCTCCACCCTGCCCGCGCTCAATCCCGGCGCAGCAATCACGGTTCAGCGGATTCAGAAGGGACCGTCCGCGCAGAGCCTGCGGGTCCACTACACCGCCCGTTATCAGGATCGTCCGCCCCTCGACCGTGAGGCGACCTGCACCTTCGCGGCCGAGGGCCTAGCCCTCAACAAGGCGGATCTGACCGGGCTCGCCACGGAAGAAGGGCCGATCTCGGGCGCGAGCCTCTATCTCCTGAAAAAATACTATCTGCAGACTCCTGAAGGCGTTGCTGCCGATCCGGGGAGTCCGCCCGCCGCCGACGTCGTCGAGCTCCCCTCCAATGTCGCATATTGGCTGCAGCAGATCCTGGTCAGCCTGCCGCGCACGGCGATCTATGCGCTTCTCTCGGTCGCCTTCTCGCTCGTCTTCGGCCTGAGCGGGCGCATCAACCTCGCGTTCGGCGAGCTTGCGGCCGTTGGTGCGGCGGCAACGGTCGCTGGAGCCTCTCTCGTCCTGGTGTCCGGCTTGAACACGCCGCTGCTCGGCCTTGCTGCGGGCCTCGCCGGCGCCGCGTTTGCGGGCGGCATGCACAGCGCCGTCGGCGGCTATTTCACCATTGGGCGCATCACCGCGGCGAGTTCACAGCCGAGCCTCATCGCCACCGTCGGCCTGTCGCTCGCGCTGATGGAATATCTGCGCCTGGTGCAGAGCCCGGTGACGGTCTGGCTGCCGCCGATCTGGTCCGAGGCACTGCCCTTCGCCCGCTCCGGGGATTTCCTGGTCAGCCTCACACCGATCAGCCTCGTCACGTCGGGCCTCGGCCTTGCCGCCGCTCTAGGGCTGCTCTGGCTGATGAAGGAAACCGGTTTCGGGCGCTCTTGGCGCGCCTATGCAGACGATGCCAAGGCCGCAGCGCTGATGGGGGTGAACGGCCCTCGCCTTCTGATCCGTACCCTGGCGCTTGCGGGCTGCATGGCCGGGCTCTCGGGCATGTTGATCGTCGTTCAGTACGGCGGCCTGGGCTTTGCCGGTGGCTTCCAGTATGGCCTCAAAGCGCTGATCGGGGCGATCATCGGCGGCATCGGCTCGGTGCCCGGAGCCCTGTTAGGTGGTTTCATGATAGGATTGTTCGAAACCATCTGGTCGGCTTATCTACCCATCGAGGCACGGGATGTGGCCCTCTATGCCGCCCTCGTCATCTTTCTGATCTACCGGCCCGGCGGCCTGCTGGGCTTTCAAGACTCAACACCAAGACCCGTTTAAGGGCTGTCATCATGGTACCGGAGGAAACCTTGGCCGATTATGCCATCACCCTTCACGACGTCGAGCGGGCTGCCGCCACGATTCAGGGGCAGGTTCTGCGCACGCCCCTCGTGCCCGCCCCGCGCCTGTCCCAGATCACCGGCGCCACAGTGTGGGTGAAGCACGAGAACATGCAGCCTACCGGCTCCTTCAAGGAGCGCGGCGCGGTGAACAAGCTGGAAAGCCTCACTCCCGACGAGCGCCGCCGCGGCGTCATCGCCATGTCCGCGGGCAACCATGCGCAGGCCGTGGCCTACCACGCCCGCCGCCTCGGCATTCCGGCGACCATCGTCATGCCGGAAAGCGCACCTCTGGTGAAGGCGGAGAACACCCGCGCCTACGGCGCGCGCGTGATCCTCTACGGCGAAACCCTCTACGAATCCGCCCATCGCGTCCGCGAGATCATCGAGACGGAAGGGCTCGTCCTCGTCCATCCCTATGACGATCCGAAGGTCATGGCCGGCCAGGGCACCATCGGCATGGAGATGCTCGGGGATGCCCCGGATCTCGATCAGATCATCGTGCCCATCGGCGGCGGCGGCCTGATCTCCGGCATCACCATCGCCGCAAAGGCCCTGAAACCCTCCATCGAGATCATCGGCGTGGAGGCTGCGCTCTATCCCTCGTTCCTCAACGCCATTCGCGGCGAGGATCGCCCCATCGGCGGCGCAACGCTGGCCGAGGGCATCGCGGTGAAGACCGTAGGCCAGTTGGCCGTGCCCATCGTGCGCGATCTCGTCTCGGGCATCATCCCGGTCGAGGAGCCGCTCCTTGAGCGGGCGGTGAACGCCTATGCCACCCTGCAGCGGACCATGGCGGAGGGCGCAGGCGCGGCAGGTCTCGCCGCCATGCTGGCCGAGCCGGGCCGGTTCGAAGGCAAGCGCGTCGGCCTCGTGCTCTGCGGCGGCAATATCGACGCGCGCATTCTCGCCTCCGTGATGGTCCGCGAGCTCGAACGCGACGACCGCATCGCCTCCTTCCGCATCACGTCCAACGACCGGCCGGGCCTGCTCGGCCGCGTGGCGAGCCTGCTCGGCACTCTGGGAGCCAACATCCTCGAAGTCTCCCATGGGCGGCTCTACCTCGACGTGCCGGCCAAGGGCGTATCCATCGACATCACTATCGAAACTCGGGACAGAGCACATACATTGGAGGTGTTCGAGGCGCTGAAGGCGGAGGGCCTCGATCCCCGGCGGATTGATTCCCGCTGCCTGTCCGAGACCGCCTATTGAGGATTGAAGACTATGGTCAATCGGCCTTACCCGCCGACCATCGAGTACAACACCTACCAGGCTGAGAGCCGCCTGACGGAGGGCGTCATTGCCCGCCGCTTCTGGGCTTACCTCATCGACCTGGTGGTGATCGCGCTCTGGGTGGTGCTGATTTCCATCGGCATTTTCTTCCTGGGGATCATCACCCTGGGGCTCGGCTGGGGCCTGTTCTTCGCCCTGCCGCTGACCGCGCTGATCTTCATCGTCTATAATGCGGTGACAATCGGCGGGCAAAATCAGGCGACGGTGGGCATGCGCACCATGGGCCTTCGCGTCATCGACCCCTCGACGGGCCGAGGCCCCTCGATGCTGGCGGCTGCGGTGCACGCGCTGTTCTTCTACGTGGCGATCTCCACCTTCCTGCTCTGGCTATGCGACGTGCTCGTCGGCTTCATGCGCGATGACGGGCGCTTCATCCGCGATCTGCTCACCGGCATGATGGTCGTTCGAACCCAATAACAAGATTGAGACAACGGCGCTCTTTTCCTGGACGAAGCGGGCACCAATGTTATCCTTGGGCGTTGAATCAGCGCCCAAGGTTTCTCCACAAGGCTTTCCGGCTTGACGAGTCACTCCCGCGATGCCCCGCAATTCTACCTCACCTCGCCCTCCGCGTGCCCCTACCTGCCGGGCAAGGAAGAGCGGAAAGTCTTCACGCACATCGTCGGCCGGCGCGGCCGCGAGCTGAACGAAATCCTCACCCAGGGCGGCTTCCGCCGTTCGCAGACCATCGCCTACAGGCCGGCCTGCGACACCTGCCGGGCCTGCATATCGGTGCGTGTTCTCGCCGATGAATTCAAGCCGTCGGGTAATCTCAGGCGGGTCCTGAAGACCAATTCGGATCTCATCGGCAACGAAATGCCGAACCGTCCGACGTCGGAGCAATACGCCCTCTTTCGCCGCTATGTGGACGCACGCCACGCGGATGGCGGGATGGCCGATATGTCGGTCCTCGATTACTCCATGATGGTCGAGGACAGCCACGTGGACACTCTCCTGATCGAGTATCGCCGCCGCGGCATCGACAGCGGCATCACAGGACGAGGGGAAGGCGACCTCATTGCCGTATGCCTGACAGACGTGATGAGCGACGGCCTGTCCATGGTCTATTCCTTCTACGACCCGGAGTTTCAGGACCGGAGCCTCGGCACCTTCATGATCCTCGATCACATCCGCCGCGCGAAGACCATGGGCCTTCCCTATCTCTATCTCGGCTACTGGGTCGAAGGCTCGAAGAAGATGGGCTACAAGGCCCGCTTCACGCCGCAGGAACGCCTGGGCAGCCACGGCTGGGTGCGGGTGGGCTAGCCCGCGAAACGGCTGCGACGTTTCTCGACCCGAACTTCTTTGGCGAAGAAAAATGCTTCAGTCCCAACCGCTGGGGCAAGCAGAACACGCGACCGGGCGATGTGCAGGTTCTGAAAGGACCGCTTGCTTGGGACGATCCCGGCCAACGTCATCGGGCGGAGCACAAACCGCATTCCACTGCCCCGCCGCATACGCCCCTGCCGGTGATCCTGAGCGCTGGGAGCAGCGAAGGACCGTGACGGACAGGACGGGGCCCTACCAAGCGACAGGTCATCCACGGTCGGTGAGCACGAGTCCGGTGTTGAACAAGACGCCAGCCTTCAACTCATCAGCGCATAAGGATGCGCCCAACCCGGCACGGAGCGGATGCGGTCGAGCCACGAGCTTACGTGAGGCCACTCGGAGTAATCCAAACCGGTCTGCTCGGGCCAGAACAGGTAGCTGCAGCAGGCGATGTCCGCGATGGAGATCGTCGAGCCGAGCAGGAATTCATCCTTAGCGCGAAACTCTTTGTCGAGGCGATCGAGGTCGTCCTTTGCGCGCATCTGAAGCCAAGCGATGACGTCTGCCGGCGTGTCCTTGGCGAACTGCCTCGCAAAGCGCAGATTGGAGATCGAAAAGGTGATCCGGTTCGCTTCCCAGAACATCCACTCCACGGTTCGGTCCGGATCGCACTCGCCGCGCAAACGTCCTGTCGTCCGCGCCAAGTGCATGAGAATGGCATTCGACTGAACGAGCGGTTCCCCGTTCATGATGAGAACCGGAACCTCGCCGTAACGGCTGACCTCCCGGAACTCGGGAGGCCTGTTGCTGCGGTCGACCGTGAGGTCCACAGGCCGGTACTCGTGCTCCAGCCCGAGAAGCGTGAGAGCCAGTTTCACCTTGTAAGAATGGCCCGATTCACGGTTCCCATAGAGCACGAGGCCGGACACCGTCATTCCCCGAACTTGTTCGACTTCGGGAAGCCCTTCGGCGGAAGGCGGCCTGCCTCGGTGCGATCGCCGATCCAATCGCGCAGGTCTTCCTTTGCCACCGTCCAGGTGCGGCCGGAGGTATCCTTCCAGGTCAGGCCCTCCTTCAGCGTGAAGACCTTGGCGTCGGACACGCCGCCGTCTTTGTATCGCTGGAGACGCACGCCTTTGCCGCGGGTCATCTCCGGCACCTGCTTCGCGGGGAAGATCAGGAGCTTGCGGTTCTCGCCGATGATCGCGACGTGATCGCCGGTAGCCTCGGTGCATACCACCATGGTGGCGGGGGCATCGAGGTTGAGGATCTGCTTGCCTTTGCGCGTGTTCGCGATGATCTCGTCAGCGGGCACGATGAAGCCGCGCCCATCGGAAGCGGCGACCAGAAGCTTCGCCCCGGCCTTGAAGGGGAACGCTGCGATGAAATCCGCGCCCTCTTCCAGATCCACCATGAGGCGGATCGGATCGCCGAAGCCGCGACCGCCGGGAAGCTTCGACGCATCGAGCGTGAAGAAGCGTCCGTTGTTCGCCGCCACGATGATTTTCGACGTAGTCTCGGCGAAGAACGCCGTCTTGAGCTTGTCGTCGCCCCGGAACTGCAGGGAGGAGAGATCCTCCTGATGCCCCTTCATGGTACGGACCCAGCCCTTCTCGGAGACGATGACCGTGATCGGCTCGCGCTCGATCATGGCCTCCGCAAAGTCGATGTCGGACGTATCCGGCGCCTCGGCAAACGTGGTTCGGCGCTTGCCGAGCTCAGTTTCAGGTCCAAAGGTCTTTCGGACCTCCTTGATCTCCGCGGCAACGGTCTTCCACTGGATCTTCTCGGAGCCGAGCAGCTCTTCGATCTTTGCCTTCTCGTCCTGCAGGTTCTTCTGCTCGCGCTTGAGCTCCATCTCCTCGAGCTTGCGAAGCGAGCGCAGGCGCGTGTCGAGAATGGCGTTGGCCTGAACCTCAGTGAGCTTGAAGACGCGCATCAGCTCCGCCTTCGGCTCGTCCTCTTCCCGGATGATCTTGATCACCCGGTCGAGGTCGAGATAGACGATGAGCAGGCCGCCTAAGATCTCCAGGCGCCTGTCGATGGCCGACAGGCGGAACCTGGAGCGGCGGATCAGCACCTCGCGGCGATGGTCGAGCCATTCGCGCAGGCATTCCGCCAGACTTAAGACCTTCGGCACCTTGCCGCCGGCGAGCACGTTCACGTTCATGGGGATGCGGCTCTCCAGCTCGGTGAGCTTGAAGAGCGATTCCATGAGGATGATCGGATCGACCGTCTTCGCGCGCGGCTCCAGAACCACGCGGATGTCCTCCGCCGATTCATCGCGCACGTCGGCGAGAAGCGGCAGCTTCTTGTCCTGCAGCAGTTCCGCGATCTTCTCGATCAGGCGGGACTTCGGCACCGCATAGGGAATTTCGGTCACGACGATCTGCCAGCTGCCGCGTCCGAGATCCTCCTTGTGCCAGCGGGCGCGCACGCGGAAGGAGCCGCGGCCCGTGCTGTAGGTCTCCGCCATCGAAGCCGGCGTGTCGACGATGATGCCGCCGGTCGGGAGATCCGGGCCCGGCACGAACTGCATCAGCTGCTCGGAGGTGGCATTGGGCTTCGAGATGAGGTGCAGCGCGGCATCGCACAGCTCGGCAGCGTTATGGGGCGGAATGGAGGTCGCCATGCCGACGGCAATGCCCTGCGAGCCGTTGGCGAGCAGGTTCGGGAAGGCGGCGGGAAGCACCACCGGCTCCTCGTTGGCCTGATCGTAAGTCTCGCGGAAATCGACGGAATCCTCGTCGATGCCTTCCAGCAGCAGGCGCGCGACCTCCGTCAGCTTCGCCTCGGTGTAACGCATGGCCGCGGCGCCGTCGCCGTCGATGTTGCCGAAATTGCCCTGCCCGTCGGCGAGCGGATAGCGCTGGGCGAAATCCTGCGCCATGCGGACCAGCGCGTCATAAATCGACTGGTCGCCGTGCGGGTGATACTGACCCATCACGTCGCCGACGATGCGGGCGCACTTCTTCGGAGCCGACTTGGGGTCGAGCTTCAACAGCCGCATGGCATGCAGGATACGGCGGTGGACGGGCTTCAACCCGTCTCGCGCATCCGGCAGAGCCCGGTGCATGATGGTGGAGAGAGCATAGGCGAGATAGCGCTCCTCCAAGGCGTCCTTGAGATTGATGTTCTCGATCTCGCCGCCAGACGGTGGATTGACCGGCTTACCCATTACCTGAATTCCTCAATAGCGAATCGCTTCTTTATCACCTGAGATGAGAACATAACAGAAACAAACGTCATCCGTCCCCAGCTGTCGCCAGTGCGACGAAACGCGCCCGCTCCTCCGGGGCCTTCTGCCCCTGCGGCTCGAAGACGTTCTGATGCAGGAAGAAGTCCGTGAGCGCAAATCCGGCCCTGATCTCGCTCTCGCTCGGCCGGTTAGCCCGAGTTCGGCCGATAAGGAAACCCGGCAGCTTGAGGAGCCTGTCCTTGTAAGGCTCCCCCGCTGCCGCGCTCACCGCCCGGCCGCTCCGGGGCGAGACATAGATCAGGTCCTGTTCGGTCCCTGTGGCCGCACAGGAGGTCAGGTCCAGCCCGAAGCCGAGTTCGGACAGCATGGCGAGTTCGAAGCGCACGAAGAGGGCCGGGGCGAGATCGGGATCGTCCAGGTGATCCACCAGAACGGTCAAGGTTTCATAGAGGGCAAAGTGCGGATCGCGCTCGGGCACGAAGCGCAGGAGGTTGGCCAAGGCCGCCAAGCCATAGAGCGCCATGGGCGAGCCCATGAGGCGGGAGGCGCGCAGGCTCATTCCCTCGACGTGGAAGGTGCCGAGATGCTCGTCGAGCCGCGCCCGCCAGATCGCCTGCACGGTATTCCCCGGCTGGAGCACCGCCTGGAGCGTCTTGGATCGTCCCCCATGGACGAGGCCCGAATGACGGCCGTGCTCCCGCGTCATCAACTCGAGAATGACGCTCGTCTCACCATGTTTGCGGACGCCGAGAACGACGCCTTCATCGGTCCATTGCATCGGGTGCGGGTGCTCTCAAGGGGCTCAAGCCCTGATGTAGGCATCGAAAGGGCTTTTTGCCATATTTTCCAAGAGCATCGGGCGGAAATGTTAAGATATTTCCCACGCCGTCGAATTCCTGGAAATGGAACTAAAGAGACACCTTGGCATTCACGAACATCTTGAGTTCCAGAAGTGAATTGAGAGTCATGAAGCTCACCAACCTGTTCCTTGCAAGCACCGCCCTGCCGCTGATGATGCTGTCGGCGAACGCCTCTGCGCCCCAGCCGCAGAATTCTGCCCCCATCACTCTCGCCCAGGCTGAACCGGCCGAACCGGGCCAGCTTCCGCCCAGAGCGCGCCAGAGGCAGCAGGGAGGACAGGAGGAGGGTGGGCCTCCCGGCCAGCAGCGCCGCCAGGGTCGTCCCGGAGCGGATGAAGAAGGCGGCGCGCCGGGCCAGCGCCCGCAGCAGCGCGGCGGTCAGGGCGGCGCGGAGGCTCCCGAAGCACCCCGTGCCGCACCCCGTCCGGCAGCTCCCACTGATGACGGGGCACCGTCACCTCGCCCGAACCAGGAGCGGAGACAGCCGGCCGAGCGGCCCGAACGCCCCACACCTCCCTCCAGCGCAACGCCCGCCACCCCGGCCCGCCCAGGTCCGGCTCCCGCCGAACGGGTGCAGCCACCGGCCCCGGCCGAGACTCCTGCCCGGCCCGCACGCCCGAATGCCCAGGAACGCGATCAGCGCCCCGGCGAGCGTCCCCGTCAGCAGGCGCCCGACACTCCGGCGCGCCCCGCAACGCCTCCCGCCGCACAACCTGCGACGCCGCCCGCCGGCCAAACCCGGCCTGCGCCCACTGCTCCACGTCCTGCAGATACGCAGCGTCCTGCGGATACGCAGCGTCCCACGCAGCAGCAGCGCACCCCAGTGCCGCCGACCGAGCCGCAGCCCAGCCCCTCACCCGGATCGAGCCCTGTTCCTCCGGCGACAGCCCCCGCACCAGCACCTTCGGCTCCGGCCGCCCGTCCGCAGCCGACACCTACTCCACCAGCTCCGGCTCAGACCGCGCCGGCACCGGCACCGGCGGCCCCTGCCGCGCCACGCACTCAGCCCGCAGCTCCCCCGGCACCGGCTGCTCCGCAGGCCGCACCCGCACCAAATGCCGCCGCTCCGTTGGACCCGTCGCGCGTACGTATCGAGGACCTGCGCAGCCAGCGCCGCGAGCGGCGTGAGGGCAACCGGCTCATCATCGAAGAGCCCGGCAACCGCACGATCATTCGCGAAGGCAACGAGGTCATCATCCGCCATGATGAATCGGATCGTTTCCGGCGCATCTACGGCGCGGGCGAAGTCCGTGTCGAGCGTCGCGGCGCGAACGAAGAAGTCACGATCGTTCGCCGCCCGGACGGATCGGAGATCATCTCGGTACGCGACGAGAACGGCGATCTGATACGCCGCATTCGGCGCGAGCCGGCCGGCCGGGAGGTGGTGCTTATCGAGAACCGCCGCAGCGGCATCGGCGGGCGCCCGGGCTACGGTTATGTGGAGGAGGAAGTCCTGCGCCTCCCGCCGCCCGTGGTGAGCATCCCGCGCGAGGAATACATCGTCGAGACGGAGCGTGCGTCCGAGGCCGATATCGTCGAGGCCTTCACCGCACCGCCTGTGGAGCGTGTGGCGCGCGCCTATAGCCTTGACGAAATTCGCCGCAGCCAGCCTCTGCGCGAGCGGATGCGCCGTGTGGACATCGACTCCATCAATTTCGAGTTCGGCTCCTGGGAACTGCCTCCGGATCAGGTGAGCGCCCTGCGGGTCATCGCCGAGGGCTTGCGCCAGGCGATCGCCCGCAACCCGAACGAGATCTTCCTGGTGGAGGGCCATACGGACGCCGTGGGCCCGGACGAGGACAATCTCACCCTCTCCGACCGCCGGGCGGAAACCGTCGCGACGATCCTGACGCAGCAGTTCCAGATTCCCGCCGAGAACCTGACGACGCAGGGCTATGGCGAGCAGTATCTGAAGGTGAACACCCAAGGCCCTGAGGCGGAGAACCGCCGCGTCACCCTGCGGCGTATCACCCCACTGCTTCAGGGGCAAAACCAGCAGTAAGCACCTCTGCGGGAAGCGAAAGCGCCCGGCGATGATAGCATCATCGCCGGGCGTTCCCGTTGAAAGCACCAGCTTCGCGCAGGCTTCGGCCCTCACAATGAGAGCCGGGAATCAACAACAATCCATGAGCTCAACCATGCTCGGCCTCCTGCGACGCCAAGTGCCTCACGCTCAACCTCAAGACGTCGCTGTCCCGGTAGTCCCGGAACCGACCGCGCTCGCGCCGACTCGCGGCACAAACCTCGACGTGGAGGTCGTGAACGCGCTGGAAGCCGATGTGCTCAAAGCGATTCACGGTGTTACTCAGGCCATCGCCGTCGCCGCAGCAGATGTGGCGGCGGTCGAGAAGGATCTCGCGGCAATCCGCACCCTTGCGGGCGAGCTCGCCTCCTCCGGCAACGAGGCCTCGAACGAAACCCTCCAGCTCGCCTCCTCCACGGAGGAACTCGCTGCAACAGCCTCCGAGATCGGCCGCGCGATGGATCACGCCGGGGAGCAGATCGACAGCGCGGTTCAGGCTGCTCAAAGGGCCAGCGCCCTCATCACTCAACTTTCTGCCGCCACCGCCGAGATCGTCACCATCGTCGACACGATCTCTGCCGTGGCGCGTCAGACCAACCTCCTGGCACTCAACGCCACCATCGAAGCCGCTCGCGCCGGTGAGGCAGGCAAGGGCTTCGCGGTTGTGGCATCCGAGGTGAAGAGCCTCTCGACAGAGACGGCGAAAGCCGCCGACAACATCCGCCAGCGCATCGACCGCCTTCGGGAGACGGCGGAGGCCTCCACGAGCGCAGTCACTTCGGTAGTCGAGGTCGTCCAGGGGGTTCGTCCGGTCTTCGATACGGTGCGCCAGGCGGTCGGCGAGCAGAACGCGGCCATCGATGAGGTCTCACGCCTCGCGAGCGTCACGTCCGGCAGTGTCGGCAAAGTAAGCGGGCGTGCAGGCGATGTGGATGCAATCTCCCTCGATGCCAGCCAGCGCGCGCACCAGGCCGACCAAGCCACCAGGACCGCCGACGGCCTCGCCAAGGCTCTCGGGCAGCGTTTCGTGGCCGTCATCCGCCAGAGCGAGCTCGGCGACAGGCGGCGATCGGACCGTTTCCCTGTGGAGCGCTCCGCCACGATCCGCGTCGGCGCGAACAGCGCCCTCTCGCGCCTGATCGACCTCGGCTCCGGCGGCGTGCTTCTGGCCGCACCGGAAACGATGTCCCTCTCGCCCGGCCAGCGCGCGGAGATCGAGACCCGCGACATGGGTCAGGTCGGTATCCGTGTCGTCGCTGCAAGCTCAATGGGGCTGCACTGCGCATTCGATCATCCCGATGCCGAGACGCAGAGGCGGATCGAGACCTTCGTCTCGCAGGTGGAGGCCAGCTACAAGCCCCGCATCCTGCTGGCTCAGGACACCGCCCGCCAGGTCGAAATGCTCCTCGAGCAGGCGGTGAAGGACGGGCGGCTCTCGCGCGAGACTGTGTTCGACACGGATTACCGGCTGCTTCAGGGCACCGACCCTGCGCAATACAGCACGGCCTATCTGTCGGTCTTCGAAACCATCCTGCCGCCGATTCTGGAGAAGGTGCTGGCATCGGATCCGGCCATGGCCTTTTGCCTCGCCATAGACCGCAACGGCTACATCCCGGTTCACAACCGCATCTATTCGCAGCCGCAACGTCCCGGCGATCCGGTCTGGAATGCGGCGAACGCGCGCAACAAGCGGATCTTCGACGACCGCGCCGGCATCACGGCGGCCCGTTCCACGCGCCCCTTCATCGTGCAGGCCTATGCCCGCGACATGGGCGGCGGCAAGATCGTGATGATGCAGGAGGTGGACACGCCGATCCGTATCCTCGGACGTCATTGGGGCGGATTGAGAACGGCTTACCGCGCTTGACGGGAGCGTTGGAGGCGCCTCGCCCCGATCAGGCCCGGGGCGGGCTCTTCGCGACGGATTGCGATGCAATCCTCCTGAGGGCGAGGCTCGGAACGGTCCAGGCAGGCGCGTTCAGCCCTTCGGGAATTCCAATCCCATCTCGCGATAACGCTCAGGGTCGTCGCTCCAGTTCTCGCGCACCTTCACGAAGATGAAGAGATGCACGGGCGCTTCGGCGATCTCCGCAATTTCCCTGCGGGCCGCCTGGCCGATGGCCTTGATGGTCTGGCCGCCCTTGCCGAGCACGATCTTGCGCTGGCTGTCGCGCTCCACGAACACCGTCTGCTCGATACGCACCGAGCCATCCGGGCGCTGCTGCCACTGGTCGGTTTCGACCGTGGACTGATACGGCAACTCCTCGTGCAGACGCTCGTAGATCTTCTCGCGGGTGATCTCGGCGGCGAGCATCCGCAAGGGCGCATCGGAGATCTGGTCTTCCGGATACAGCCAGGGACCTTCAGGCATCATGGCGGCGAGCTGACTTTTCAGCGTGCCGATGCCGTCGCCGTTGAGGGCCGAAATCATGAAGGTATGCGCAAACGGCACCCTCTCGTTGAGCTTCGCGGCCAGCTCCAGGAGCCTGGAACGCTCGATCAGGTCGATCTTGTTGAGGATCAGGACCTTGGGCTGCTTCAGCTCGGGGAGCTTTCCGAGGATGGCTTCCGCCTCCTCGTCCACCCCCTTGCGCACGTCGAGCAGGAGAGCGACCACATCCGCATCCCCTGCCCCGCCCCAGGCCGACGTGACCATGGCCCGGTCGAGACGGCGCTTCGGCTTGAAGATGCCGGGTGTATCCACGAAGACGATCTGCGTGTTGCCTTCCATGGCGATGCCGCGGACCAAGGCGCGGGTGGTCTGGACCTTGCGCGAGACAATGGAGACCTTCGAGCCCACGAGCGAATTGAGCAGGGTCGACTTGCCCGCATTGGGTGCGCCGATGAGCGCGACGAAGCCCGCCCTGGTATTGGTCGGCTCAAGGTTTTCCATGCTCTTCCTCCGTCCAGACGCCCTCTCTGAGGAGAAGACTACGCGCAGCCGCCTGTTCCGCAATGCGCTTCGATGTGCCGTGCCCGAATTCGGTCTCCCTGCCCTTCACCTTCACCATCACCCGAAACTTCGGCGCATGATCAGGGCCGGTCTGCTCGGCAATCGTATAGGTCGGCGGCGGCAGGCCGCGTCCCTGCGCCCATTCCTGGAGCGCGCTCTTCGGGTCCCGCAGGGGGCGGCGCGGCGCATCGAGCAGCGCCTTGAACGAGCGCTCCACGAGGCTCCTGGCGGCCTCGTAGCCGCCATCGAGAAACACGGCGCCGATGATGGATTCGCACACATCCGCGAGGATCGTCTGGTTACGCCGCTCGCCGGAATGGGCTTCGCCTGCACCGAGCTTCAGGTACGGCCCCACATCCCAAGCAATCGCGATCTCCGCGCAGCTCTCGCGGCGCACCAGCTCCGCAAGGCGGCGGGACAGCTCGCCCTCGGGAGCATTGGGAAAAGTCTTGTAAAGCATCTCGGCGATGGCGAGGCCGAGCACTCGATCACCGAGAAACTCGAGGCGCTGATAGCTCTTCCCGCTCGCTCGGGGGGCGCTCACATGGGTGAGCGCCTCGTCGAGAAGTTCGGGCTTCTGGAACTGGTATTCCAGCTTCTCCAGAAGCTCACTGTAATTAGGCTTGCGTCGGGCCACGGCTTACTGAATCCGTTCGAACATGCGGCTCCAACGGATGCGCTGCGGCCATTCCCAGAAGCGCCAGAGAGATGCGCCCTCGTCGATGGAGAAGAAGATGATCTCCGCGCGTCCCACCAGGTTCTCGGCGGGCACCTGACCGACTTCGTTCTCGAAGCGGGAGTCCTGAGAATTGTCCCGGTTGTCTCCCATCATGAAGTAATGGCCGGGCTTGACCACGAACACGTCGGTGTTGTCGGCAAAGCCCCGGTCGCCTTTGCTCTCGATGATGTAGTGCTGAGCCCCTTCGGGAAGAGTTTCCTTGTACATGGGGACCTGGACGGGGGCGCGGCCCCAGTCGTCCTTGACCTCGTACTGGCCGACGAGCTCGCGCTGGACCGGCTTTCCATTGATGTGGAGGATCCCGTTGATCATCTGAATGCGGTCGCCGGGCAGCCCGACCACCCGCTTGATGTAATCCGTCGAGTTGTCCTTCGGCAGCTTGAACACCACCACGTCCCCGCGCTTCGGCTCGGAGCCGAAGATGCGGCCCGAGAACAGGGGCGGGCTGAAGGGAATCGAGTGCTTCGAATAGCCGTAGGCGTATTTCGAAACGAAGAGATAATCACCGATCAGCAGGGTTGGGATGAGGGATCCCGAAGGAATGTTGAAGGGCTGAAACAGAACGGTGCGGACCACCACCGCGATCAAAAGGGCCTGGAGGATGACCTTGACGGTTTCCCAAAGGCCTTCTTCTTCCTTCTTCTTCACGGTGCTACCCATGGTTTGCTTGGCGTTGTCGCTCACGTGATCGACCTAATCCTTGAGGAACGAAGCGGCTGGCGCCGCCTTTTGGTTGTCGCAACATTCGAGAGCGGTTTGCACTTCATTGCACCAAGTGCAAACCGCTCTCGACGGTCTCGAGCCGGCAGGCGCCGATAGGGTCGTCGGCCCTCTGCTCGGGGCATGGTCTAGCCTATGGCGCCGCTGGCCGCAACGCGGCCGCCTCGTTTAGGGGGCGCGCTTCGATGATCACGAAGGCTTGGGCCAGGGGCGGATCATCCGTCAGAGATATATGAATGACCGGCTCGTATCCGTCCGGGGTCATCTCCCGGAGGCGCTCGAGGGCTCCGCCGGATAATCTCATGGTCGGCTTTCCGCTGGCCAAGTTGACCACTTCCATGTCCCGCCAGAACACGCCCCGGCTGAGGCCGGTTCCGAGCGCCTTCGCGCAGGCCTCCTTGGCGGCGAACCGGCGGGCATAGGACGGGGCCCGGGCGGCGCGACGGTCGCTGCGGGCCCGCTCGGCCTCCGTATAGATGCGGTGCGTGAACCGGTCGCCGAACCGCTCGATGGAGCGCTCGATGCGGCGGATATCGCAGAGATCAGACCCGATTCCGAGAATCATGCGCTCACCTGCGCCCGGCCTTCGTCCATGGCGGCGCGCATGGCCCGCACGGCCTCGTCGAGTCCCATGAAGATCGCCTCGCCGATGAGGGAGTGCCCGATATTCAGCTCCACGATCTGCGGAATCGCGGCGACCGGGCGCACCGAGTTGAGATCAAGCCCATGGCCTGCATGGATCTCGAGGCCGATGCGGGACCCGTGGGCGGCGGCGCGCCGAAGGCGCTCCAGCTCGTGAGCCGCCTTGGCATCGTCGCCCGCAGAGACCGCTTCGCAATAGGTGCCGGTATGAAGCTCGACCACGGGGGCGCCCAGCTCGCAGGCAGCCTCCATGATCTGGGTTTCCGGCTCGACGAAGAGAGACACCCGGATGCCCTCGCTTTTCAGATGTTGAATCATCGGACGCAGATGGGAAGCGCCGCCGATGATGTCGAGCCCTCCCTCGGTCGTCCGCTCCTCCCGCTTCTCCGGGACGAGGCAGCAGGCGTGCGGGTGGATCCGGGTGGCAATCTCGATCATCTCGGGCGTGGCCGCCATTTCGAAGTTGAGCGGCGCGAAAAGCTGCCGCTTCAGGCGCTCCATGTCCTGGTCGCGGATATGCCGACGGTCCTCGCGCAGATGGGCCGTAATTCCATCGGCTCCCGCCAGGACAGCCATATGGGCGGCACGGATGGGATCGGGATTGATGCCGCCACGGGCGTTCCGGACGGTTGCCACATGATCGATGTTGACGCCGAGGCGAAGAGGAGGAGCTTTCATATGATCGTTTTAGCAGAGGATAGCTTATTTCCTAGGGCCTGACGAACTCAGCCCGAGGTTCGCTTTGCCCCTGCGAGCGGCAGAAGGCGAGCGTCATCGTCCTCGCGGCGTGTGTGGCGCGAGGTGTGCTGATCGAGGGAGGGCGCGAGGAGGCGTCCGGCTCGTTTTCTGGTGAGAGGCTTGGAGCTGAACGGCTCCTCGCGCACGGTTCTTTTAGGCGGACACCGCGTCTTGCAGCGGGCGGCCTCCTGCCG
>DASQML010000079.1:0-120722 GCA_035645515.1 Microvirga sp. | reverse complement strand
GAGCGAGACGATGCGGCCGACGAAGCCCTGGTAGAACTCGTCGATGCTGGTGGCGGTGCGGGCGGTGGAGCCGACGATGGCCTGGACGGTGGCCAGGGTGTTCTTGACCCGGTGATGCAGCTCGCGGATGAGCAGCTGCTGGCGCTCCTCCGCATGCTTGCGCTCCGTCACGTCCTGGATCACACCAGCCATGCCGCTCGGTGTGCCATCGGGATGATAGGTGCCCTGGCCCTGCGAGGCGATCCAGATGGGCGCGTCGTCTCCGAACCGCTTGACACGGTACTCGACGCTGAATTGGGTTCGGTTCTGCACCGCGGCCTTCGTGGCCGCCACCATGCGCGACAGATCGGCGGGAGTGATCCGCTGGCGCAGTTCCGAGCGTGTTAACCTCGAACCTGGAGGAAGAGCGAAGATCTCGGCGGCGCGATCCGACAAGGTGATGATGCCGGTGGCTCCGTCCAGGCGCCAATCGCCCATCCGCGCCGCCTCGAAGGCGAGGCGAAGCTGCTCCTCGCTTCGGCGCAGGGCTTCTTCGCCCAGCTTGAGATCGTGAATGTCGACACTCGTCCCGACCCAGCCTTTGAACTCGCCTGTCGCACCGTGAACGGGAACGCCCTGGATGAGGTGCCAGCGGTATTCGCCATTCGAGGAGCGGTAGCGGGCCTCCGTCTCATAGGACGTTTGGTTGGGAACGACGTATTCGAGGTCGACATTTATCCTCGCCATATCCTCCGGATGGATCGCGTTCATCCAGCTGTGGCCCAGCGCCTCCTCGGGCCGCAGGCCGGAATACGTCACCCAGCGCTCGTTGGTATAGGTCAGCTCGGTGTTAGGATTAAGGATCCAGACGAGCGCAGGAAGCGACTCCGCAATGATCCGGAAGCGGGCTTCCGTTTCACGCAGCTTCCGTTCGGCGCGCGCCTTTTCTACGGCGATCCAGGTGCGATCCGCCACATCCTCCACCAGAGCGACATCGTCGCTCGTCCAATGACGTGGAGCGCTCGAGAACACGTAGAAAACCGCCTTGAGCTGGTTATTTTTGAGCAACGGGACAGACAAGCCGGAGCGGATGTTGGCACCGCTGAAATAAGCCTGAACGGAAGGCTCTGCGTAGCGCGGATCCTTCAGGATGTCCGTGCTGACAACGGGCTCCCCCTTGCGCATGGATTCGATGAACTCGGGAGGGGAGTCGTTTATCCTTTGAGCCGTGCCTTCCTTGCTGAGGAGACCGCGCGTCCATTCTCTCTCCAGGATGATGACGCCTTCCTTTTCATAGACCTCCCCATAGCCTGCGGTATCCACGTTCAGAAACTGCGCGAGGCTCTGGGCCGCGATCTCCATGATCCTGAGCGGATCGTCGAGCACGCCGATCTGATCGTTCAGTCCCAGCAGGAATTCCTGACGGCGCTGGGCGAGCGTTGCGTCCTGCTTGGCTTTTTCCCGCTCGGAGACATCCTGCAGGATTCCTGCGATCTTAACGGGTTTCCTTCCATCGTAGATGGCGCCGCCACGGGTCAGAACACGGCCGATGCGGCCATCTGCCCGGATGATGCGATGTTCGATGTTGAAGTCCGTGTTCGTCCGAAGAGAGTAGTTGAAGGCCTGCTCGATCCGCTCGACATCGGCAGGATGAAAGATCTGCGTGAGATCGTCATAAGTCAGTGCCGTATCGGACGGCAGCCCTAGCATCGCCTTGAACGCCGGCGAACCGGTCACGATGCCTGTTTCGAGATCGCGCTCCCAGGAGCCGAGTTTGCCGACGTCGAGCACCATCTGCAACCTGCTGCCGCTCAGGCGCAGGGCCTGCTCCGCGTCTCGCAACTGCTTGCGAAGCTCCGCGATCCGCTCTTTTTCGGCCACGCGCGCCCTGTCGTCGCCCTGCAGAGGAACGATCTCGTCGGTTGCCGCGATACTGTCGCGCTTGGTCATGCGCGCTCACTCTCGATGGAGCCGTGTTGCACTATGATGACACGGTATATCAATTACGGAAGCCCTCGATGCACTTGATGGCAAAGGCATAGGCCAGCGCGACTTCCTCCAGCCGATCGAAGCGCCCGGCTGCCCCGCCATGGCCTGCGTCCATGTTCAACTTCAGCAGGATCGGCCCGCCGCCGGTCATCGTGGCTCTCAACCTCGCCACCCACTTGGCGGGCTCCCAGTAGGTCACACGCGGATCCGTGAGGCCTGCAAGGGCCAGGATCGCGGGATATTCCTGAGGCTTCACATTGTCGTAGGGGGAATAGGAAAGGATAGTGCGGAAGGCGGCCTCGTCGGCGGCCGGATTGCCCCATTCGGGCCATTCCGGCGGGGTGAGGGGAAGCTCGGCATCGAGCATGGTGTTGAGTACGTCCACGAAGGGTACTTCTGCGATGATGCCCGCGAAGAGGTCCGGCGCCATGTTGGCGACGGCGCCCATCAGCATGCCGCCGGCGCTGCCGCCATGGGCGACGATCCGCCCGCGAGAGGTATAGCCCGCCTGGACCAGGGCCTCGCCGCTGGCGATGAAATCCTTGAAGGTGTTCGTCTTCTTCTCGCGCTTGCCGTCGAGGTACCAGCGCCAGCCCCTTTCCGTGCCGCCGCGGATATGGGCGATCGCATAGACGAAGCCCCGGTCCACCAGAGACAGGATGCTGGTGCGGAAGCTCGCAGGCATCGACATGCCGTAGGAGCCATAGCCGTAGAGAAGGCACGGGGCCGACCCGTCGAGCGCGACCTCCTTCCGGTGCAGGATCGAGACGGGCACCTGCTCCCCGTCGGGTGCCGTGGCGAACAGGCGCCGGGTCACGTAATCGGCCGGGTTATGCCCGCTGGGCACCTCCTGACGTTTGCGTAAGGTGCGCTCGCCGGTGCGCAGGTCGTAGTCCGTCACCTCGTTCGGAGTGGTGAGAGACGAGTAATGGAAGCGGATCACATCCGTGTCGAACTCGTAGCCGGGGGTGAAGCCGAGGGAGTAGGCCTCCTCGTCGAAGGCGATCGCCTCCTCCCGCCCAGTGGCGATCTCGCGCAGCACGATTCGCGGGCTCGCATTCTCCCGCTCCAGGCGCACCAGGTAGCGGGCAAGCGCCACGACCGACAGGATCATGATGCCGGGCCGGTGGGGGACGAGATCCTTCCAATGGGTACGGCCCGGCGTTACGACCGGAGCGGTCACGATCTTGAAGTCCTCGGCCCCGTCGGCATTGGTGAGGATGATCAGGCTGTCGCCATGATGCTCCACATCGTACTGCAGCTGGGGAGTCCTGGCCTCCACGAGGCGGGGCGTCGCGGTGGCATCCGACCGGTCGATGAGCCACACCTCCGAGGTCTCGTGATCGCTGGCTTCGATCAGCACGAAGGCATCCGATTGCGTGAGGCCGAGCTTCACGAAGAAGCCGGGGTCCTGTTCTTCATAGATCGACGGATCCTGAGCCGGGTCCGTTCCGATCAGGTGGCGTCTCACCCTGACGGGCCGGTGGTTCTCGTCGAGCTCCACGTAGTAGAAGCCTGAGCTGTCGTTGAGCCATACGACGCCGCCCGAGGTGTGGGGCACCTCGTCCGGCAGGTCCTTGCCGGTCTCCAGGTCACGAACCCGGATGGTGAAATATTCCGAGCCCTTGACGTCCGAGCCCCAGGCGAGGAGGCGATGGTCGGGCGAATGCTCGGCCCCGCCGAGGTCGAAGAAGGCGTGGCCCTCTGCCTCCTTGTCCCCGTCGAGCATGATCGTCTCGGTGCCGCCGTCCCGGGGCCGGCGGCAGACGAGGGGATGCTGGCCCCCCTCACGGTAACGGGTGAAATAGGCGAAGGGGCCGTCCGGCTCGGGAACGGAGGAATCGTCCTCCTTGATGCGGCCCCGCATCTCGGCCACAAGCCGGGCCTGGAAATCCTCGGAACCGGCGAAAGCGGCCGCGGCATAGGCGTTCTCCTGCTCAAGGCAGGCGCGGATGGACGGATCGAGAGAAGCAGGATTCTTGAGGACCTCTTTCCAGTTCTCGGCCTTCAACCAGGCATAATCGTCCCGAATCGGAACCCCATGCACCTCGAAGACATGCGGCTTGGCCGGAACGACCGGCGCAGCGGGCAGGGGGCGGGAGGGGAGGCGCTCAAGTTTCATGGAGTGATCCGGATCGCGTCTGATGACGGTGTGATTATGCATAGATAACTCGATTTTCACACGCGAGGTCCCTTCAGGCAGTGGACTCTGGCACCATTGCGTTGGAGCGATACCTTTTTAACTACTTCTTCTGGATCGATCGGTGCGAATTCAATTTTTTGCTGCCTGAGGCTGCTCCTGCGTTTCCCATTCGTTAAACATGGGTTTATTGCAGATGGAAAGTTGACCCCAAGTTTTCCAAAGTTTTCCTTTGAAAGATCTTGTTTTCGGATCCGATTTGACATACGTGAACGAGCGGGCTCAGTTTGAGTGCGTGTACAGTGCGGTCCAAGAATGAAACAAGCATTGCTTGTGTGATGACTGCTCAAAATTCAGCATGGAAGGCAATTGAGCCGTTCTTGTAGGGCCGGAAAGGAAGAAAATCAAAATGAGCGACAATATCGCTGCATCGAATTACATTGAGCTGGCTGCCGATATCGTCTCGGCCTATGTGAGCAACAACTCGGTTCCGTCCGCGGAACTGCCCGCGCTGATCAATGATGTCCACTCCGCTCTCATGCGCGTTGGCGGCGGCACCGTCGAAACTCCGGTCGAGGCGCCCAAGCCGGCCATCCCGGTGAAGAAGTCCGTGACGCCCGACTACATCGTCTGCCTGGAAGACGGCAAGAAGTTCAAGTCGTTGAAGCGCCACCTCCGCACCCAGTACAACATGACGCCCGAGCAGTACCGCGAGAAGTGGGGTTTGCCGGTCGATTATCCGATGGTTGCCCCCAACTACGCCAAGGCACGCTCCGAGCTTGCCAAAGAGATGGGCCTCGGCCAGCAGCGCCGGAAGCGCCGTTCCTCGCGCGGCTGAGTTCCGGGACGGAGAATCAGTCGAAGCCGCCCTTCCGGGCGGCTTTTTGCTATGAGACTCAGGCTCCTTTGGGAGCATGCATCGTGGCGATTGTGGGCCGGTGCAGCGCTCCGCCCGAGTTATCCTCACTCTTATCAACAGAATTGAATCCCGTTGACACTTAGGAATAAGGGCCCACTATCAGTGGTGGAAGGCTGTGTCCTTTCTTTCTTTATTGATGGGAACAAAGCATGAACATAAAAGAGAACGAAAAGGTTCATCAAAGGATTGCACCGGCAGGCGTTCCAGGGTCGCGAAAGGCTGGAAAAGCTGGGCGCGGCAAGCAGGCGAGGAGACGCTGCGGAACCCCTTCGGTTCCGGTGGCGTCCGATTCTCTTCCGCGCGAGGCGATACGACTTCTAGCTGTGCTCGACGCTGCGGAAACACGCGTCACGGTCGATCCCCTCGACGAGGGGAGGGTCGCCGTCCACAGGAAGCGCGCTGGAATCTCGGTGGGAGCTGGAGGCTTCCGGATCGCCGAGGCCGAGAGGCTCGTGCGGGAGGATCTCGCGTTCTGGCAGCAGGGTGGGGCCATGCAGAAGGTGCTCGTTCTGAGCGAGGCGGGGCGTGCCTACTTGCGAAGGGCAGCGATGGGCAGGTCGGACGCGGCCTTCCTTCATCAGCACCGGGAAATTGCGGAAGCCAGCATTCAAACAGAGACCGGGGCCAGGCGGGTGCGCGTGGACACGGAGGAAAGCCCCCTCGACTGGCTGCGCCGGCGGAAGGACCGTAACGGGGAGCCGATGATCGATGAGGCAGCCTATCAGGCGGGCGAGAGGCTGCGCACGGATATCATGCTCGCGGGCCTTCTCCCGGGGGTGACGGCCCGCTGGGATGCGACACCCACCGGCGGCGGCTCGTTCTCACCTTCGGAAGCCACCGACCGGATGGTGGCGGCGCGTCAGCGCATCCGACACGCTTTTGACGCGGTGGGTTCCGATTTCAGCGACCTGCTGATGGACCTGTGCGGCTTCCTGAAGGGTCTCGAACTGATCGAGCGGGAGCGAGGCTGGCCGCAGCGCTCCGCGAAGATCGTGGTGCGCCTCGCTCTGGCACGGCTGGCCGAGCATTACGGCATCGAGGCCCAGGCCCGCGGCCCGGCCGCCTCGCGAGGCATCAAGACTTGGCGCGCGGTGGTGATCGAGGGCGGGCGAGCTTAAACGGCGCGGCTCAGCGAGCCGGTTTGCGCCAGCTGCGCGTCGCGGCGGATGCGTTCGACCATGGATCTGACGCCGTTGGAGCGCTGCGGCGTCAGATGCTCCGCAAGGCCCAGTTCCTTGAACAGGGCCAGGGCGTCCGTGGAGAGCGCCTCCTCGGGCGTCTTCCCGCTGTAGAGGGAGATCATCAGGGCCACGAGGCCGCGCACGATATGGGCGTCGCTGTCGCCGAGAAGGTGGAGCACGGGCCTGCCGTTGGATTGGTCCAGACGGGTTTCGATCCAGACCTGGCTCGCGCAGCCCTGCACCTTGTTGAGGTCGTTGTGGGCCTCCTCCGGCAGCGGCTCCAGCATCCGTCCCAGCTCGATCACATAGCGATAGCGCTCTTCCCAGTCGTCGAGCAGCTCGAAATTGGAGACGATCTCGTCAATGGTCGGCAGCATGGCATCCCTGCTTTGTCTGCCGGTCATATAATCATGGATGATGCGTTTGGCGACCGGTCATCAGCCTCGTGGCTTGTGCGTCGCGGGCGCGCGGTCTTCCGGCTTGAGCGTGTCGACGGGCCTGGGGGCTGCGGGCGTCAGCCCCGATGTGGTGAGGATCTTGTCCACCACGGCCTGCTTGGCGCCGTCCGGCAGAGCGTGCCACACGGTTTCCAGGTGACCCGGTTTCGCCTCCGCCGCTGGATTGCTCGGGGGCATGCTTGAAGGTGTTGCCTGCTCCGCTTTTTTGGAGGCGAAGAAGGCCTGTAGCGGATCGGGGCCTTCGCCACGGTCCCGAACGGGCGAGTAGTAGTAGATCACGCCGACGATGAGGACGAAGCGCAGGATGGAAAACATATGGCGGCCGTCGGTGCCCAATGAATTGAAGAGGTGATGCATCATAACGTGCCTCCTCTGCCGCGCGTAGGCGACGGCGCGACAACCTGCGAACAGGATGAATCAAAGATTAAGAGCCTGGCCGTTCTTTCCTGGACCGTTAAGATCCTTGAAACGTAAGGAAAAATGTCGGTCCGACCTACACCGCCTCGGCGCTGGTGCGTTCATTCCGCTGTCAGCGGCAATGGTCTATACGGTTATGGGAGCATGGTCTTAGGGTTCGCTTAAGGGGCCTCTGCCACGCTTTCGACAAGAAGAAGGAGGAGCGGCCCTGGGCGCTCTCGCCGACGGCCCGGTACGCTCGAAGGGGCCTGTCGGCGTGAGGGGCTGCCCAACCATCATGCTGCTCCTTCGATAATGGGATGATGCTTGTGCGTGACGCTTTCGTAGTCGAGCCCGATGACGAACTCGATCTGCCTGCCGTAGTGCGGCGGAAGGCTCCACCGCGGCCACAGCAAAAGCGCGCGGCCAAGCCGGTGCCGCGGAAGATCGGCCTCGGTGAGCGTCTCGTTTCTCAGGCCGTGAGCAATCCGGGGCGCGTGGCGGCTGCGTTCTTCCTGACGGGCTGCGCGGGCGTGATCGCATGGAATGCGCTGCTTCTGCAGAATGTCCGCCATCCCGCACCGCTCTTCAACGCCCGGGAGTCGGCCGTCGCTGGAGTTCCGACGTTCCAGTCTCCAATGCCTCTGTCTCCTCCTGCCGCGCAGCCTTTGCCGCCGACGAGACCAGGCAGCGAAGCTTCCGAGGCTCAGGCTCCGGGCGCCCATGAGCAGCCTCTCCAGTTGGTTCCGCCTCCCGCCGAGACGGCGCCGCCCGCTCCGCGGGCCTCATCGCGCAGCGCGATCTCCGACCTCATCCGTAGCAACGGCATTCCTGCGGCTCCATCGCAGCCGCCGCGCGCGCAGCAGGCTGCCGTTCAGGCTCCGGCTCCTGCGCAGGCGCCTGCCCGGGCGCAGACAGTGCGCGATCCGATCGCGGAGATGATCCGCCTCGGCGGTCCCGTGCCGACCCCGCCTGCGAATGTCGGCCAGCCCAATGGCGGCGACATCGTTCTCTCCGGCCAGCGTGCGCTCGCGCGCTTGGGGTACGGCGTGAAGGTCGATGGCGAGATGGGCCCCGGAACGCGTCAGGCGATCCAGCGCTTCGAGCAGGACCGCCGCCTGCCGGTCACTGGCACGTTCAGTGCGCGCACGATCCGTGAACTCTCGGCACTGTCCGGCATTGCCGTGCAGTAATGGCACGCCTGCGTTCCGATTTCTGGGTTTCCGCCTATCTCCGCCGTTGCGGCGTGGAGGGGGTCGATGCGGCGTTGCGCAAGCGCGGCTCGGCCGAGGCGGGAGCGATCTTCGTGAAGGTCGACCATCTCGACGGCACCGCAAGCCTCTACGGGCCTGCACCGCAGCTCTTCGTGGGAGACAGCGACGAGCGCCTCTTTGCACCGATCCTGCAAGGGGTGACGCCGCTCGACGTGGAAGAGCGCATGACGCGCGAATTGCGTTTCGATTCCGATCTCTGGCTCGTCGAGGTGGACGACCGCGAGGGCCGCCACTTCCTCGACCTCGCACCCGAAGCCTAGACGATTCTGTCGTCCGCCGAGAGCGCCTTCACCCCTAGGATCGTCTCCACGAGGAACAGGGCGACAGCGCTCGGGACATCCCGCATCTCGCGCACCAGCCCGCGAAGGGCGGAGAGGGGATGGCACAGAGCCGGGTGAAGGGTCAGGAAAATGCGGATGGCCGCCTTGTCCGGCAGATCCAGGGCTTTCAGCGCCAATGGAAGCAGCAGGTGTCGGCCAAACTGCAGAATGCGCCATTGCGTCGAACACGAGAATCCGAAGGCTCGGGTCAGACGGCTCTCGAAGCATGCGACATCGCTCTCGGCGGCGCTTGCGAGAAGCCCATCGACATCATGCTTCGAGAGGCTGATCGCAGGCAGTGTCTCCACGGCGATCCGTGCGATGCGCTCGCGGATCCGCCCGCGCCTGTCGCGATCCGCCGCGAGATAGAGGCAGGCCTCGTGCGCCAGCGACAGGTCGTCCCGTTGCAGAAGGATGCGCGCGAGGGCGGGGCGGTCGAGGGCGCGCCTGACCAGACGATGGAAGCCCGATGCTGCTGGCGAGAAGGCGGGATTGGCGGCGAGAACGTCTTCGCTGGCTTCCTCTCGCAGGACCAGAAGCCGGTCGATGGTGTGAGCATCAAGATCCGGAGCCGAGGCAAGATGTGTGCGCCCCTCGGCGGTTGCGAGCAGGAGCTCTCGCGATTGCACGGCACGTGCCCTCGGCTGGGCCTGAAGCTCATGCGCTCCCGGTGCATGCCGACGCAGATACTCGGCGACCGGGAGAGGCGTATCGGGACAGGTGGCGAGAATGCGCGCGATTTCGTTCAGCGTTCGGCCGCTCGCTTTCGGAAGAAAGCCCAGAGCCAGTGCCTCGAAGGTCGCGATGCTTTCCCGATCGCGCGCAGGAGCGGCTGCGAACATCTCAGCATTGATCCTGAGAAGGGCAGCGCACGCGTCCCCGCCGTTCAGATCCGACAGGTCGGACCAAAGGTCCGGGTTTGCAGAGGATGCCATGTCAGCTCGCTCCCATCGCAGCCTCGCATGACGCTAGCGGGCGTGTGTTAGCACATCTTTAACCTGCGAGAACGCGGCCATGACGCTGTGCGCGGCAGCACACATCAGCGTGAACCCCAAGGAACAGAAGCGGGGCCGTAAATGTTGTTTTCATGTCAGGCCAGGCGAATTTCGGGCAAGCTCCGACCGATAGTAACGGGCTGTTAACCATAAGGCATTTTGTGTGAGCAAGTTACGGAAGCGTGCTTTGGAACAGGAGGCTGCGATGCAGAATGTGTGGGCGAGGGCGCCCGGTGTGGTGATCGCTTTTCCGGATGCTGCGGACCGTCCGCAACGACCGCACCTGAATGCCGGGGAGCCGAGGGGCGAGATTCTGCTCTTCACAGGTGTGCGTTATGAGCGGCCGTCTCCGAATCCGGGTCCATCTCGTCCCTATGCCAGCAACCGTCCCGGTCACCGCCGCTCATAATTCGTTTTAGTGTTTGTTTTTCGTCGCGACGCTTTTGGCGTCAGCTGAGCGCCTTTGTGAGATCTCGCGCCATCAGCACTGCATCCGGTCCATAGGTGAGGAGTTTTTCTTCCAGACCGGGAACCCTCGTCCTGCAAAATCCCAGCCGCTCCCAAAAACCTTGGGAGTTGTTGACGGCAACCAGCGACAGATTGCCGAAACCAGCTGTTCGAGCATGGTTGGCCAGCCTTTCGCCGATCTGCGCCGCATAGCCCTTGCCGCGAGCCTCCGGAAGCAGCGCGATGTCGTGCACGTAATAGGTCGTGGCACGGCGCGGGATTTCTCCAAGCGGGGAATTCAGCGCAGGCGGCTTGCCGAAATACCAGGGATGCGTCAGCGCATAGCCGATGAGGCGCCTGCCCTCTTCGAGAGCAAGACAGCCTTGCGGATAAAGACGCAGGCGCTCTGCGAAAACGGTCGCATCCTCAGGATGATCGAGATGGATCGCATCAGCCAGGGCTTGGACCTCGGGGAGGTCGCACGCCGTCATGGGACGCCAGGGCATGCCGGTCCTTACTCTTCCCGCTCGGTGACGCAGGACACGGCCTTCGCGGCCTCTTCCGCCAGGGGGCGCCTGCTTGCGGTGGGAGCGGCGACGCGGACGATCACGAAGCCCTGCTGCTCGGGAGCGACGATGCGCACGTCGCGGGACGGCTCATTCTCGTCTTCGGCCGCGCGCGCTTCGTCGAGTTGCCGCGCCGTCATCGCAACGATCTCGAGCTCCCCGCGCACGGCAGCTCGATCCGTCACGGCAAAGAAGACGCCACCCGATTCCTTGTGGAACGAGAACGACAGCAGGTTTGCCCCCGTCTTTGCCGAAACGCGCATCGGTCCATCGCGCAGATCGTAGGCGCAGGCTGCAACGGCCACTGCGGGATCGGGATAGGGCATCCAGGTATTCTGACCGCCGGATCCGCTGATGAGTTGAGCCTTCTCCGCGGTGAGCGTCGGCTGGATCTTCGTGAAGGCGTCGTTCTCCGCAAGGTAGGGTGTTGCAAGAATGGAGACGATATGGACGCCCACCGCCAGCACCAGGCCGCAGAGCGTCGCGATCAGGAAGCGGCTGAAACCTCTCATGCGCCGCACTCCACCCGCTGGATGGCCGGGAAGGCGTTTTCCGTCAGGCCGGTTCCTGTCGCTCCAGGCGTATCGTAGAGCCTCAGCACGATGCTGAACGGTCCTGATCCCGGGAGCTGGAGCCAATTGCCGTCCTGAAGCGTCCGGGAGAGTGCGATCGTGAACTGATCCTGTGCATCGCGCAGGATTTCGGCGGAGGTGAAGCTGCTGCGCCCCAGTTCCGTCTGGGGAATGCGCCCTGCCTGGTCGTAGACGGTCAGGGTCCAGAGCCGGGCGTTCGGGACCACGGAGCCGACGAGATAAGTGCAAGCGGAGTCGAGGGCTCTGCCTTCGCTGTCCGTGGTCGCCGTGAATCCGAGCCCTTCGCCGAGCGCCAGGGGGATCTCGCTGCGCTTGGCGAGAATGGCCCGCATGTAAGGATCGGCGTCAGTCGAGCCGAGGGCGGGCCAAGCCTTCCAAGGTCCGACCCGCAGGCTGCCGAAGGGCGGGTCGCCTTCGAGCACGAGATAGGTCGAGCCCAGCCCCAGCCCCAGCGCCAGCAGGAGCGTGTAGACGATCAGGACGACGGTGGGGACTTTTCGAGTGGTCACGGATTGTGTTGCATGCATCGGGGCGCGCATGGAAGCGGCCTCGGCGCCGTTCGTCAATATCGCCTCGCTGTTCATGATCAGGGCATCGCCACCTGGCGTGAAGTTCCAACGGAACCGGTCGTGCCGTCGGTGCTGCTCTCCTTGACCGTGGAGACGGTGCGCTCCGCCGCCTGGAACAGGGCGTTGATCCCGCCCAGCGCTTCATAGGACTTGCGGGACAGCGTGCCGGCAAGGAAGGGCTGCGAGGGTCCTTGGGCCTGATCGGCTGCCGGGCGGCCGGAGGTCGCGACGCGGGCGAAGGGAGCCGAGTCCACGCCCGGGATCGGACGGATCTCGAGGTTCTGGTGCGCGAAGTTCATCACCTCATGCCAGGTCAGGGCCGGCAGGGTGCCGCCAGTCATGTTGTTCATGGGCTTGGAATCGTCGTTGCCGTACCACACGGACGCAACAAGGTTGCCCGTGAAGCCCACGAACCAGGCATCCTTATAGCCGTTGGTGGTGCCGGTCTTTCCGGCAACCGGAACGCCCTCGATGGCTGCGCGCTTGCCGGTGCCCTCCGTAACCACCTTGTTGAGCATGAAGTTCATGTCGGTGACGACGCGGGGTTCGAGGACCTGCTTGGGCGGCGTGTCCCGGTCGTGCCGGTAGATCACCTCGCCGGACGAGTTGCGCACCTCCCAGGCGGCATAGGGTGGGGCTGCCTTGCCGCCATTGGCGAAGACCGCGTAGGCCGAGGCCATATCGATGGGCGTAACCTCGGCAGCGCCGATGGGAAGCGGAGCTTCGTTGGCCAGGGGGTGGGTGAGACCCATGCGCTTGGCCGTGTCGATGATCACGGCGCGGCCTGCCTTCGCGTTGCCTTTGCCGATCTCGAGCGACATGCGCACAGGAATGGAGTTGATCGACCGGGCGAGGGCGGAAACGAGCGGCATCGACCCCGAGAAGGAACGGCCGTAGTTCTGCGGGCACCAGTTGCCGAGACAGATCGGGGTGTCCACCACGGTCGAGGTCGGGCGCAGTTTCGGATTGGTGGTCAGCGCGGCCACATAGACGAAGGGCTTGAAGGACGAGCCCGGCTGGCGCAGGCCGTTCGTGGCGCGGTTGAACTGGCTCTGGCCATAATCGCGACCGCCGACGATCGCACGCACGGCCCCGTCCACGTCCATCACGACGATGGCGCCCTGTCCCGCGTGGTACTGGCGGCCGTTCTGGCGCAACTGGTTTTCCAGAACCTCTTCCGCGTGGCGCTGAAGCGCCGTGTCGAGGGGCGTCTTGACGATGAGCACGCGCTCGTTGCCGAACTTCTTCTCGGCGGCGAGCGCCTGAACCTGCTCGAAGGCCCAGTCGAGATAGAAATCGGGTGTGGTTTCGCGCTCGCGGTTGACCGGCGTTGCCGGGTTGCGGCGGGCGGTCTGGATCTGACCCTCCGTGAGGAAGCCCGCCTCGACCATGTTGCGCAGCACCTCGTTGGCGCGGGCGCGGGCCGCCGGCAGGTTCACGTGCGGCGCATATTTCGTCGGAGCCTTGAAGAGACCCGCCAGCATGGCGGCTTCAGCCAGGGTCAGGTCCTTCGCGGGCTTGCCGAAGTAGTAATCGGCCGCCGCCACGACGCCATGAGCGCCGCCGCCCATATAGGCGCGGTCGAGATAGAGCTTGAGGATCTCGTCCTTCGTCAGGTGAAACTCGAGCCAGAGTGCGAGGAAGGCTTCCTTGATCTTGCGTTCCAGCGAGCGTTCGTTGGTGAGGAAGAGGTTCTTCGCCAGCTGCTGGGTGATCGAGGAGCCGCCCTGGACCACGCCGCCGCCCTGGGCATTGACCAGGAGGGCGCGGAAGGTGCCGATGGGGTCGATGCCCCAGTGATCGTAGAAGCGCCGGTCTTCCGTCGCGAGCGCGGCCTTGATCATGTAGTCCGGGAAATCTTCGAGCTTGTAGGAATCGTCGAGATGGAGGCCGCGGCGCCCGACCTCCTGGCCGTACCGGTCCAGGAAGGTGACGGCGAGATCCTGGGTCTTGAGCCAGTCGTCCTCCGTCTCCCGGAAGGCCGGAAGCGCCAGGGCCAGCATCACGATGCCGCCAAGGGCGCCCAGGGTGGTTGCCTCGCTGGTCAGATCGAGAAGCACGCGCAAGGGCCCGCGAAACCGCAGGCATTTCATCCTTTCGGAATAGGAATCGTAAGCCGCCGACAGCCCGCGCCCGCTCTGAAACAGGAACGAGTTGAGCCAAGCATCCAGCCAGAGCGCGGCATGCTTGAGCCGTGTCAAAAAGGAAGTGGAGGGATGCTCGCGCACTTTGGTCCTTTGGGGCAGGTCGGAAGGCCTGAGATGCCTTTGTTTATGATCGTTGATTTCCCTTGCGGCAACGCTCGCACACTACGTGATGTGTTATCAACAACTCACAAACACGTTTCCCGGTTCACCTAGAGCGTAATGTGTCAAGAAAAAGATTGTAGCTGTGTGTTGTCGCACCCTCCTTTAAACCGCCGCAAAGAAAGTTCACAGAGCCTGGATGTCCCGAAAAGCCCCCCAACGCCGCCCTGAGCCGGAGGAGCAGCCCTTCTGGCGCGTGAAAAGCCTGGAGTCACTGAGCCTCGACGAGTGGGAGAGCCTCTGCGACGGCTGCGGGCGCTGCTGCCTGGTCAAGCTCGAGGACGATGATACCGCCGAGGTGCTTTACACCGATGTGGGCTGTACGTTGCTCGATGACGAGACCTGCCGGTGCCGGGACTACCCGAACCGCCAGGCCAAGGTCTCCGATTGCGTGCGCCTGACGCCCGAGGCGGTCCGCAGCCTGTCATGGCTCCCGAAGACCTGCGGCTATCGGCTCCTTGCAGAAGGCCGGGATCTCCCGTGGTGGCATCCCCTCGTCTCGGGGGATCCCGAAACGGTGCATGCGGCAGGCATCTCCGTGCGCGATCGGGTGGCGGGGCCGGAGGAGGAGTTCAGCCTGGCCGAACTCCTGGAACGCCTCGCTGAATGGCCCATGGAGGACGTGCCGTCCAGCGAGCCGGCTTAGACCCCGCGGTCCTGCTTTGCTTCCGTCTCGCCCGGAACTGTCGTTTCCTCCCCGAGTGCTTCCCGCACATAGAGCTTCTTCACCAGCACATAGACCACCACCGCCAACGGGAAGCCGAAGATCAGGCCAAGGGTGCCGAACAGGATGCTTCCTACCAGGATCGCGAAAAGCGCCAGGGCCGGCGGGATGCTGACGACGCTGCGCGCCACGAGCGGGAAGATGACATTGCCTTCGATCTGCTGGATCGCGACGACCGCAAGCGCCGTCCAGAGCGCGGTTTCCCCGCTGATGCTGAATGCAAACAGCATGGCCGGGAGCGCGCCGAGGATGGGACCGAGGAAGGGAATGAAATCGGCCAACCCTGCGATCATGCCCAGGGCATAGGGGGAGGGAAGACCGATGAGCCAGAATGCCAGTGTCGACAGAACCCCTACGCAGGTCATGGCGATCAGCTGCGACATGAGCCAGAGCCTCAAGGCCTGCCCCGAAGCGTCGAGAGAGCTCTCCACACGCTCGTGATGGCGGATGGGAAAGAGCTTGATGAGGCCCTGCTTGTAGAGCCTCGGCGAAGCGGCGATGTAGAGCCCGGCCAGCACCACCAGCAGGAAGTCCGCCAGTCCGCTGAGAACCGCGCCGCCGATGCCGGCGATGCGCGTGGCCAGGCCGCCGCTCGGCATGTTGTTCACCATTTCCGACAGGTCGTCGGAGACGGGGCCGAAGCCGAGATTCTTGCTGAAGTTGTCGAGGACGAAGGGGAGGCGCTCCACCACGTTGGAGAACTGCGCCCGCATCTGCGTTCCGAAGAGGGCAATCAAGCCAAGGAAGACGGCGAAGATGATCAGGCTCGCCACCCACAGGGACCATCGTTCGGGCACGCGCAGATAGCGGACCAGTACATCCCCCAAGGCGTGCAGGATCAGGGCGACCAGGACGGCACCGAAGGCGAGAAGCAGAACATCCGTCAGCTTCCAGAGGAGGAGCGCCAGGAGGATGAGGCCGATGACGATGAGGGTTTTCCGCACGAACTCGGCATCGCCCATGATCCTGCGAAAAGAGTATCCGTCCTCGTCCATCGATCGTTCCCTGCGGTCGCATGGTGACAATCGCAACGGCGAAGCTCGGTTCCCTCGAAAAAGTTGCCCCATATCCCAACGAGCATTTTTGTTCATGCTTGGCCGTGGTTATTTTGTATTCGTGGTTATGTTACGTCGAAGGAACGTAAAAAGGCAAAAGCGGTTGATGAATCAGAAGGAGGGTTCATGTAATGACCTCGAATATCATCTGCTTTTTGCTTGGAACGGTGTTCCCTTTGGCAGCGGTGGGTTGGATGATTTCTCATTAGTTGCCACAGTTCTCCTCAAGAGAGGCTGCGGAGCAAAGCATCTCGACGTGCCTGCACCTTAAAAAACCCGCCACGATGGGAGGCGGGTTTTTTAAGGCGCAGAGAAAGTAAGCAACTAGCGCGACGCGATTGCGGCGCGTTTCACCAGCTCTTCCCGCAAGGCGGCTGGAAGCTCGATGCCGCTCAGGCGCCACGTGGTGTTTCGCAGGCGCATGGTGATCCTGAACTGCTGGTCTTTGGGCCGATCGACAGGGACCGGAACGATCACGATCCGGAAACCCTGAGATTCCGAGAACAGGAAGGTTCGCCAAGCCTCCCTCAGGGCGTCGATCTCGAAGCGGAGAGGGACGGTTGTTGCTTCAGAGGGGCCCACGGCCTTTTCCGGCCAGCCGTGCTCGAACAGGTCTGCAAGGGACTCGGGAGTCAAGAGCTGCTCGATGACCGGGTTGAGGACGGCGGCTCCGGCTTCCGTGGCCAGGTCCTTCTCCGCTCCCTCAAGGTCCTGGCCCTTCAGGTACTCGCCGAGGATCTGGCGGGAGAGGGACGTTCGGAGGGCGTTGAAATTCACGCGGTCCGTGATCCGGTCGATATCGCGCGCCTCTACGGCCTTGCTCAGATCATAGAGCGCCACGAAGGGCGAAACCATGAAGATTGCCCAGGCCAGAAACAGGAGAAAGCTGATTCTTAACGTCCAGCGCATCGGCCTCATGCCCCTTCATGATGCGGCCGCTACCGTCCTGCTTGGGGCAATCCGGATCGCGAGCGGATAGGGAGGGCCATATGTGGGGAGCGCTGGAGGAATAAAAAAGGGCGGCCCATAAGCCGCCCTTCTTGGGTTCTAGACGAGATCCGATCAGCCGCGGGCGCGGGCGCGGATCATGAAGGTGTCGAAGGCGTACTCGGCCACTTGGAACCACAGGTACTCTTCGTTGCGGAAGCCGCGCACGCTCTCGTAGATCTTCTTGAAGTCCGCGTTCTTGGCCGCAACCTCGTCATAGACCTCGTTGGCGGCCTTGTAGGCGGCTTCAAGGATTTCCGGAGCATACGGACGCAGCTGCGTGCCGGCGCCGAGCAGGCGGCGCAGGGCGGCCGGGTTGCGGGCGTCGTACTTCGCCAGCATGTCGTTGTTGGCGTAGCCGGCAGCGGCCGTCAGGATGGTCTGATACGCCTTCGGAAGCTCTTTCCACTTTGCGTTATTGATGAAGAGGTGGATGGACGGACCGCCTTCCCAGAAGCCCGGATAGTAGTAATACGGAGCGACCTTCGCGAAGCCGAGCTTCTCGTCGTCATAGGGGCCGACCCACTCGGCAGCGTCGATGGTGCCGCGCTCAAGCGACGGGTAGATGTCGCCGCCCGGGATCTGCTGCGGCACGGCGCCGAGCTTGGCCATGACCTGACCGGCGAGGCCCGCGATGCGCATCTTGAGGCCCTTGATGTCCTCGAGGGTCTTGATCTCCTTGCGGAACCAGCCGCCCATCTGCACGCCGGTGTTGCCGGCGGGCATGCCGTACAGGTTGTGCTTGGCGTAGAACTCGTTCAGCAGGTCGTTGCCGCCGCCGTGATAGAGCCAGGCGTTCTGCTGGCGGGCGTTGAGGCCGAAGGGCAGGGCGGTGCCGATGGCGAAGGTCGGGTCCTTGCCGAAATAGTAGTAGGAGCAGGTGTGGCCCATCTCGATGGTGCCGTTACCCACCGCATCGGCCACCTGCGGGGTGCCGACGATTTCACCGGCCGCGAAAGGCTGGATCTGGAACTTGCCGTCGGTTGCTTCCGAAACGTACTTCGCGATCACTTCGGCGGCGCCGTAGATCGTGTCGAGGGACTTCGGGAAACCGGATTGCAGGCGCCACTTGAGCTCCGGCATCGACTGGGCGATGGCGGGGGCGGCTACCGCCGTCGAGGCGGCACCGACCGTAGCGGCCTGAAGAAACTGACGACGCTTCATGAGTTTGAACTCCTCCCTGGATCGTGACTTCGTCACTTGTGCTCAATTGACACCAATTCATACGGCACCTGCAAGGAGGTTTCGTCCCGCTTCGACCAATGGTCTAGAACGATGTGAACAGAACCTTGAAAATGCTCAAGAAAGAGGCACGTCCAGGGGCACGTCGATGGTGCAGATCACCCCTGTCGGCTCGTAGACGATATGAGCCGAGCCGTTCAGCTCCCGGGCCAAGCCCTTCTGGATAAGGCGGGATCCGAAACCCGTTCGCCGGGGAGGGGAAACCGGCGGGCCGCCATGCTCCTCCCAACGGAAGTGGAGGCGCGTGCTCTTGCCCTCGGAGCGGCTCGACCATGTGACCTTGATCATGCCCGTAGGAGTCTTGAGCGCGCCGTATTTCAGAGCGTTCGTGCAAAGCTCATGGATCGCCATGGACAGGCTCAGGGACATGGCCGGCGGGATGCGCAGATCCTCCCCGCTCACCTCGATGCGGCTCTCGTCCTCCACGTGAGCCAGGAACGGGGCATAGGCCTCGCGGACGACGTCGGAGAGGTTGGCGCCCTCCCAGTTCTCGCGGGTCAGAACGTCATGGGCGCGGGAGAGGGCAAAAAGGCGCGCCTCGAAGGCGGTGCGTGCCGCGCCCACATCGTCGGTTGCCGTCATGCCGAA
Organism: Microvirga sp.; assembly: GCA_035645515.1. Taxonomy (GTDB): domain Bacteria; phylum Pseudomonadota; class Alphaproteobacteria; order Rhizobiales; family Beijerinckiaceae; genus Microvirga. The sequence goes on along the minus strand of DASQML010000079.1, from coordinate 101,994 downwards.
CCGATGGAAGCTCTGGGCGGCAAGAGACTGAACGGTCGCCAGCGTGTTCTTCACCCGGTGATTCAGTTCGTTGATCATGAGTCGCAGATGCGCCTCGGCGCGCTTGTGCTCCGTAATGTCGATCTGAAGCCCGTCCCAGACGATCCCTCCGCTCGGCAGGGGGCGCGGGGTCACCGTGAGGCGATACCAGCGGATCTCCCCGGTTTTCGCATGGAGCATTTCGAGCTCCATGTCGAAGGTCTTGTATTCCCGGGTCGCCTCCGCCTCCTGGGCCGCCAAGCGCTCCCGGTACTTGGGCAGAACCAGGTTGTAGAGCAGCGAACGATCGACCCTGAGGTCCTCGACTGAGACGCCGGTCAGCCGCTCGCAGTTTTGGGAGATATAGAGGAGCTGGCGCTGCTGAGAGGTCGCTCCGTCGCTCATCTGATAGACCATGCAGGTCGGCAGGTTGTCGGCGAGAGCACTGAGCCTGGCCTGGCTCTCGCGCAGCTCTTCCTCGGTGCGGCGACGCTCCGTCCAATCGCGGAAGCTGACCCCCACCCCGCCGTTATAGGGGAAGACGCGCATCTCCAGATAGCGGCCCTTGACACCCACCCCTTCCGCTTCGAACGCGACGGCAACGCCGGTTGAGGCCACCTCCTCATAGCGGAGCCTGAGCTCGGTGCCCTCGGACTCGGGAAAGATGTCCCAGATCGAGCGCCCAAGCATCTCGAGGGCCTGAGCCCCGAAATAATCCCGGGCCCCCCGGTTGATGTACGTAAAGCGCCACTGCTCATCGAGAGCATAGAACGCGTCGCCCATGCCTTCGAGGAGTGCGGTAAGCCGGGTCTCCACCTTCGCCTCGATGGATTGGGCCAGGGCATGCTGAAACACGTCCGTCACCGCTCCCGACGAACTTTTCTGGGCGTTCGGGATAATCAGGTCGCTCGAGGCTTTCTGCGGGTCACGAGTGCCGGGAAGGGCTGGGCGCGGTACGGTCATTCCATAAACATAATCATGTTACAGTATCCGGTGCAATCCTCAGGCTTCCTAAGGACGTGCTAAAACACCGGACAGAACAGTGTTTTAAATGGGAAATGACGCCGGGGATGTGCTCCGGCAAACAGCCAAGCCTCCCGTGGAGCCTTTTAGCTCTTGGGTTGGCTGAAGGCTTCAGCGGCGCAGACGAGCATGAAGAGGGCGGTGACGCCGGCCAGCTCGGCGAGATTGGTGATCAGGCCGGACGGGTCCACGACATAGAAGATCGCGCTCATTGCAAGCGCGATAACGGTAGCCCAGGCAAGCATGGGCTCTCTCCCAGCGTATTCTTGTGCGCCCTAGTAACTTCGAAGGGCCAAAGAAGTTCCTAACGCGGCGACGAAAATTTTCGTCGCCGCCGCTCCCGGGCCCCCGGGGCCGCCTTAGATGAGTCCTGGTCGACGAGGGGGGGAGCCTTGCGCCCTGTCATCAACCGGACCGTACCTGATCTTCCCTGCCCGGACGTGGCTCTGCTCAAGGAAGCTCGCAGTGCATCCCCGGGGGCTGCCGTTCACGGGCATTATGTCGAGCGCATCCAGGCTTTCCATGCAATCGAGAGCCGGATGTCGCGTGAAACGATCGACCGTCCGGAGCAGTTGCGCGTGGCTGCTCTCAACGCCGAGCGGTTGGGAGATCCCGAATCCGTCCGCCGGTTGATCGGGGGCACCGGCGCTCACGTCGTTCTGCTGAGCGAGGTGGATGTGGGAATGGCTCGCTCCGGAAATGTTCATACCATCCGCGAACTCATCGGCTCCTCGCCTGCGGGCTATCTCTATGGGGTCGAGTTCGCGGAGCTCGATCTCGGCGACCGGGGCGAGATGCGCCGCCATGCAGGGGAGCGCAATGCCTGCGGTCTCCACGGCAATGCCATCGTCAGCTCTCTCGCCATCGAACGACCGCACCTGATTCCGCTCGAGGAGGGCGGGCTATGGTTCAAGGGACATGACGGTGCTCAACGACGTATCGGCGGCAGGATCGCGCTTGCCGCCCGCCTGTCGGATGCGCCGCGACCACTGTGGTTCGTCAGCCTCCATCTGGAGAGCAAGACCGATCCTGCCGACCGGCAGGGCCAAGTTCGGCGCCTGCTGCGAGCGCTGGATGACATCGCACCGAACGAAGCCTGCATCATCGGAGGGGACTGCAACACCAAGGCTCTCCCGAAAGGCGAGGGGGAGCGCGCGCTCCTTTCCGAAGAGCCCGAACGCTTCGAGCCGCTCTTCGCCGACCTTCGTGCGGCAGGGTTCGGCTGGCGCGATGCGAATCTCGGCCTGCCGACCCAGCGCGACGGCCCATCGAAGACGCATCCGCGCCCTTTCGGAAAACTCGATTGGTTCTTCACGCGCGGGGTCTCGGCGGAAAATCCGCAGGTTGTGCCGTCGCTGGATCCGCAGGGGCGGCCGGTTTCCGATCACGAGATGATCGTCGTCGATCTCGTGTTCTGAACACATACGGGATATGTCAAAGCGCTGCGCCTCACTCCCTGCTCAGGACGGGACGTCATCGCGCGAGCACCACCGCAGCCTCCTTAGTGGTGTTGACGGCCTGAGACACGCGGCCGACGGCAGTGGAGATCGCTCCGATGCTGCTTGAAATACGGGCAACGTCGTGAGCGGCGCTTTGCATGTTCGCTGACATCTCCTGCGTCACGGCGCTCTGCTGTTCAACGGCTGTCGCCGCATTCGTCACATATCCGTGCACCGTCTCGACCGATCCCAGGATCTTCGCCAGGGCCTCGACCACCCCGCCGGAGATGCCCCGTACTGAATCGATCTCGGCAGTAATCTGCTCTGTTGCCCGCGCCGCCTGCGTCGCCAGGTTCTTGACCTCGGTCGCGACAACCGCAAATCCCCGGCCTGCCTCACCTGCGCGCGCGGCCTCGATGGTGGCGTTCAACGCGAGAAGATTGATCTGTCCGGCAATGTTCTGAATGAGACCGACGATGCCACCCATCGCCGATGTGGCGGCGGAGAGCTGGTCCGTAAATCCGCTTGCGCTTTTGGCCTGGCTATAGGTCGCTTCGGTGGCGGTCCGTGAATTCATCATGTTCTGCGCGATCTCACCGACCGAGGCCGCCAGCTCCTCTGCAGCCGATGCCATCATCTGCACGTTGCTGGAGGTGCTGGTCGCAGCTTGCGCCGCTTGGCTCGCCTCCTGCGTGGATTGATCGAGAGAGGCATCGATCTCGCTGAAGTTCTTGTCGATGATCTGCCGCAGGTGCTGAAGCAGTTTCACCTGCTGCGTCACGTCGGTTGCAAATTTCACGACCTTGTAGGGATGTCCGCCCGCATCGAGAATTGGGTTGTAGCTGGCTTCGATCCAGATCTCCCGGCCGCCTTTGCCCAATCGCTTGTACTGGCCCGCTTGATACTCGCCAGCCTTCAGCCTGCGCCAGAACTCCCGGTACTCGGGACCGTTCCGAACCTCCGGCTCGACGAACATGCTGTGGTGTCGGCCCTTGATTTCCTCCAGCCCATAGCCGACCGCAGCAAGGAAGTTGTCGTTCGCATCCAGAATATTGCCGTCGAGATCGAATGCGATGACCGCCTGCGACTTGCGGATCGCCTCGACCTGTCCCCTGAGGTCCGCCTGTTCCTGCATCTGTTGAGTGATGTCGGTGGCAATTTTGACGATCTTGAAGGGCTTGCCGTCTGAGCCGAGAAGAGGATTGTAGCTGGCCTCGATCCAAATTTCACGGCCGCCTTTCCCGTGTCTCTTATAGCGCGAGGCCTGATATTCGCCTTGCCTCAGGCGATTCCAGAACGCGGCATAATCATCGCTGGCGCGATAGGCTTGGTCGACGAAAAGGCTGTGATGCCGTCCCCTGATCTCATCGAGGGTATAGCCGACCGTGCTCAGAAAATTGCGGTTGGCCGTGAGAATTGTGCCATCCAGATCGAACTCGATAACGGCCAGCGCCCGATCCAGAGCTGCCAGTTTCGTTTTGGCATCGAAATTGGAGGAAGAAGGGAATTTAAGCATGTAAATCTCTCTGCCAAATTTGCCGATACGCTGGCATGCCTCAGAAAAGAGCCGAAAATTTCATCCACAAAGGCGTGCAGGAAAAAACCAGTGACGCTGGCCTCGATACCTATAGCACGGGGCTTGAGTGTGGCTGTCGTTGTTGGCGGATTTTCCTAGGCCGATCACGAAGGCCCGAGAGCCGCTGCCCGGTTCATGCAGTCGCCGCTCGAAATCCCGCTTGACAGCGCAACGCTGATAGAGTACAAAACGTGAACACTGACGAAGTGTAAATGAAACCCAGCCCCGGCTTCATTTCGTTAAACCATCTCCGCCGCTCAAGCGCCGTTTCGACGCGCTGCTTGGGCGGTTTTTTGTTGGGTCCAGCGCAAGCGCCACCGGATATTTGTGCCCCGATCCGAAGCCGCCCCTCACATCGTGGCGTCGTTCGCCGCCGGACGATTTTCCGGCGGGCGACGAGAACAGGCGGGCGTGGCGTTTCGCAGCCGTCCCGGCTGCGATCGTAAACCCATCCGGGCGATAGCGGGGTTCCGGTTTCTGGACAGGACAATCATGCTATAGGCGGGGTATGAGCCAAATGCATTTTCTGATCCGCCTCAGCGGTGCCCAACCAGAGTTGATGACTCCGGAACTCGTTTCAGAACACGTTGCGTATCTTCATCGGCTTCATAGCAGCGGACATCTCGTCTTCTGCGGGCCATGCGATGACGGCACCGCGATCGTTGTCCTGCGCTGCTCCGACAGGGACGAGGCGGAGCGTCTGGCCGCTGGCGATCCCTTCGCTCGGGTTGGTGCGTATCGGGAGCGAAGCATCGTTGCTTTCAGACCAGCAACCCTGGAGAACAATTTTCTCCTTAATTGAATGCCTCCTCAAATCGGTGAGGTAGCCAAACCGTGTGACCCGTCCTTCCGAACGCGGGGCTTCTGCCGGTCCGGCGCTCTCCTGCCCGGGCGCCGCGTCGTTCGGTGCGAAGATCCGCATCCGGAGCCGGCGAGCCACGTCGTCGGTCCGAGGCAAGCCAGTGACGCCAAGTCCTCTTTCCAGCAGGATGCACCATGTATCCCAGAATCGATATTCCCGACGAGAAGCGGCGGCAGGCCTATGCCGATTACGTCGGCGCCCCGGAACTCGGCGTGTCCGACATCGCCGATTCTCTCGGCGTCAGCATGAGCACCTTCTACCGCTTGAAACAGCGCTGGGCTTGGCCGCCGCGTCTTGCGGCGCTCGCTGAGAACGAACTGAGCAAGGCATCGAAGGACCCAATGGGAGCCCCGGGCGGCAGCGCTGCCGCAGCAACATCCCTGCGCGAAGCGGCGCGATCCCTGGCGCGGGCGACCCGGTCGCAGATCAACGCTCTCATGGAGAAGCAACGCAGCGGAGGCATCGACGATCACGACTGGGTTGCCCGGACGCTGGCGTCCTATGCCAAGACTTTGTCCACAGCGCGGGCACTCCTGCAGCAGGAAGGTTCAACGCTCGATGACACCGAGCAGCACGACGAAACGCCCCGCAGCCTCCACGAACTCCGCGACGAGCTTGCTCGCCATCTTGAGCGGGTTATCGCGGAGGAGGAAGCTCGCGGAAGCGACGGTCTCCTTATCTAAGAAAGAACTGGAGCAGCTTCTTCGCTACTGGCCGATCCGCTGCCGCGCCGAGCAGCGCATGCCGGGTTTGTGTCGCCATCATGATCCCTGGACGCTCTGGCTCATGCTCGGCGGGCGAGGCGCAGGCAAGACCCGCACCGGATCGGAATGGATCCGCGGCATCGCCTTGGGCCTGCCGGATTTCAGCGTGGCTCCCATGGGGCGCATCGCGCTGATCGGGGAAACCTTTTCCGATGCGCGCAACGTGATGGTGGAGGGGCCGGCCGGCATTCTCGCCGTCCATGCGCGCCATGAGCGGCCCACCTGGTCGCCGTCCTTGCGCAAGCTCGAATGGCCCAACGGTGCCGTGGCGCATGTGTTTTCGGCAGAGGATCCGGATTCGCTCCGAGGCCCTCAATTCGAAGCCGCCTGGGCGGACGAACTCGCCAAGTGGAAGCACGTGGAGGAAACCTGGGACATGCTGCAATTCGGCCTGCGCCTCGGCGCGCATCCGCGCCAGATGGTCACCACGACGCCAAGACCCATTCCGCTGTTGAAGCGCTTCCTGGCCGATCCGACCGTGGCGGTGTCACGCGCGAGAACGTCCGACAATGCGGAAAACCTTGCGCCTGCCTTTCTGGAAGCGGTCGTCGGGCGGTATGCGGGCACACGGCTGGGACGGCAGGAGCTCGACGGCGACATCATCGAGGATCGCCCCGATGCCTTGTGGACCCGCGACATGATCGAGGCAAGCCGCGTCGATGCGGCTCCGCCGCTCAAGCGCATCGTCGTCGCCGTCGATCCTCCGGCCTCCTCCTCGAAACGTGCCGATGCCTGCGGCATCGTCGCGGCAGGCTTAGACGAGGGCGGCACGGCTTACGTGCTGGAGGACGCGACCGCCGCAGGCCTCAAGCCGCCGGAATGGGCGGCGAGAGCCGTTGCGCTCTACCGCAGGCTCCAGGCCGATGCCCTCGTCGTCGAGACGAACCAGGGCGGCGAGATGGCAACCAGCGTGATCCGCGAGGTCGATCCCTCGGTCCCGGTCACAAGCGTGCGCGCCACGCGCGGAAAATATCTGCGCGCGGAGCCTGTCTCGGTGCTCTACACGCAAGGGCGCGTGCGCCACGTAGGAGTCCTGCCTGAGCTCGAAGACGAGATGTGCGATTTCGGGCCGGGCGGCCTTACCTCGGGACGTTCGCCCGATCGCATGGATGCGCTCGTGTGGGCGCTCACCGAGCTGATGCTGCGGGAGAGGAAAGAGCCGCGCGTGCGGATGGTCTAAAGAAGGCGCGCTTCTTTAGTTAATCGCATTTACCGTAGAATGAATAGTCGATCTATCGACGGAGTAGCGCCCCGTTCCGATAGCCGCAAGCATGAGAAAGCCTCCAGCCATGCCTAGGTATTGGAGGACAATCACGAAATGCGTAAAGCGTGCTTCCCCGGCCATATTCCAAAAGTCATGATAGACTGGGATGGTCAGCACGCAAAAAAACGCCAGTACATACGCCGCGACACGTGCCTTGAAGCCTATGGCAACCGCAATTCCAAATCCGAACTCGGCAAGTGAAAAGGCTATGACCAGAAGAGATGCAACAGGAAGCCCTCTTGTGGTCCAATCCGTCGCGATCTGATCCAAATGGACCAACTTGTTTACGCTCACAAACATGAAGAAAGCAGATAATAAAATTCTGCCGATCAAAAGGTGGGTGTCACGCATTGCTAAGGCCTTTCCATCCTCAAGTTTCCTATGCGGCATTGTAAGGAGAAAAACAGGCAATGCAATATTGTTATATGAGTTGGCGGGGTCAGGCTTGCACAAGTTAAAGCATAGGACGTGAATTCGAGCTCACGTTCGGTGCTGGAGGTGTTAGATCCTGAGCATCTTTCCACGCAATCCGGTTCTCACCTCTCGCGTTCGTTGTTCTAAGATGCGCCTGTGGTGCAAGAGGCGGGCGGAAAGCAGTCCATCCGTGCCCTCCGCCGCGCCATCTGCCTCGTGCCGTTCGCTTCAGCAGAAAGCGGCAGAGCCGGGAAACCGATGGTCGCGCCAGCCAGGGAAGGAACTCGCCTGGCTGGCGCGTGAATGTCGCCGGGTGCCCCCGCAACATCCCTAGATTACCTCAAGGAGCATGACTGTCTCATGACACGTGGGGCCAAGCTGCATGCTTCTTCGGCAAGCTCTGCGGAAATCATCGTCATTTGAACAGACAGAGTGCGCTTTCCTTTTCCGGACGCTTGCGAGCGTCCGCCATTCACTCGCCCGAGCCTTAGGCAGGAGCTTTTCATGCTGACCAAACTAACCCGCTGGTTTCAGGCCGTGCCTGAAGCCAAGGCTTCGCGCGCGCATTCGGCGATCGCGTTCTATTTCGACGGGCGCGCCGTGTGGACGCCGCGCGATTACGCGGCGCTCGCGCGGGAAGGGTTCCAGAAGAACGCCATCGTACATCGCGCGGTGCGGCTCGTGGCGGAGGCCGCAGCCTCGCTGCCGCTCGTCCTGAAGCAGGATTTGCGTGAACTCTCGGCGCATCCCCTGCTGGCGCTTCTCGCCCGTCCCAATCCGCGCGAGGGCGGGCAGCGCTTTCTCGAGAGCGTCTATGGCCACCTGATGGTGTCGGGCAACGCCTATGTGGAAGCCGTCGGCATCGACGGCATTCCGTCCGAGCTCTATGCCCTGCGTCCCGACCGCATGCGCGTCGTGCCGGGTTCCGATGGATGGCCTGCAGCCTACGAGTACAGTGTCGGAACGGAGAATGTGCGGTTCGCACTGGCGCAAGGGGAGGTGGTTGCCCCGATTCTGCATCTCACCCTGTTTCACCCCGCGGATGATCATTACGGCCTGTCTCCCATGGAGGCGGCTGCGACGGCGCTCGACATCCACAATGCGGCCGGGGCCTGGAACAAGGCGCTGCTCGACAACGCGGCGCGTCCCTCCGGCGCGCTGGTCGTCGGCGGAAGCACGCTGACCGATGCGCAGTTCGAACGCCTGAAGAGCGAGCTCGAAGCCAATTACCAGGGTGCCTCCAATGCGGGCCGTCCGCTGCTTCTGGAAGGCGGCCTCGACTGGAAGCCTCTCTCCCTGTCGCCGAAGGACATGGATTTCGTGGAAGCGAAAGCGGCGGCTGCCCGCGAGATCGCGCTCGCCTTCGGCGTGCCGCCCTTGCTCCTGGGCCTGCCCGGAGACAACACCCATGCCAATTACGCGGAGGCCAACCGCGCCTTCTACCGCCAGACGGTGATCCCGCTCGTGAAGCGCACGATGGAGGCCTTCGCGCAATGGCTCTCCCCCGGGTTCGGCGAGGCTGTGCAGCTCGAGCCCGATCTCGATGCCGTCGAGGCCCTCGCCGACGAACGCGAAAGCCTCTGGCGCCGCGTGTCGGCGGCGTCCTTTCTCTCCGACGACGAAAAGCGGGAGGCGGTGGGCTATGGGCGAGGGACGGCTGCTCGTGTCGCCAAGGCAAAGCAGGGGCGTTCCGCATAGGGTCATCCAGGGTTGCGCAGCAGAACCCCAACCGTCGTGCGAGCGCTCACCATCATCCCCGCGCAGGCGGGGATGATGGTGCAAGAAAAGGAGCTGCGGCTTCCGCTCGCCTCATTCTGCCGCCTCGGCGGTTATGGATTCCCGCCTGCGCGGGAATGACAGTGTCGGCGGGAATGACGATGAGAACGCGGGAATGACGGTGCAGCTGCGGGAATGCCAATCGACCCGCATGAGCCTCATCGAATGGCCCCCGATCTCCGCTGCGCTCCGTCCCGGATGACGCCGTTCTCGGGCCGCTGCTGCCCTGGGCTTCAAACAGCATGCCTGCAGCCTTCATACGACTGCACACCTCACCAAAAGGGGGCTCCTTTTCGCGAGAACAAACAATGAACATTTTCGATAGGGTCGCCGAGGCTGTGATCAGCCGGGGCGATCTGGCCCATCTCGCCCTGTTCGTCTGGGCGAGCGGGGCGTCCGCCTTGCTCGCCATGACCCTGCGCGACCTTTTCGCGGCCAACCGCCGCTTCGACGAGTTCGTGCGCGAGCTGTCTCTCTTCAACCGCCGCCATACGGGAGATCCTTCATGACCCGAACCTTGCCTCGTCCTGCCCGGAAGCCCAGACCTGCGCGGAACGGGCAGAACCGCGCCTCGCTCGTGTTTCGCGATTTCGTGCGCCAGCTCGAAAAGCTCGATGCCAAGCCCCCGAAGCCCGTTCGCGGAGCGCGGGCATGAAGCAGGCACCCATTCCTTCCACCCGGGAGATGAAGTTTCTCGCCGAGCCTTTCGACGTGATCGATGCGGATGGGGTGTTCGAGGGCTATGCCAGCCTGTTCGGCATCGCCGATCTCGGCAAGGACGTCGTCATGCCGGGGGCCTTCACGGACAGCCTCAGGAAACGCGAGGCGAGCGCGGTTCGGCTGCTCTGGCAGCACGATCCCGCAACGCCCATCGGCCGATGGCTCTCCATCGAGGAGGATCGTCGCGGGCTTCGGGTTCGCGGCAAGCTCAACCTCGCCGTCGGGCAGGCGCGGGACATCCATGCGCTCATGCGCGAGGGAGCGGTCGACGGCCTTTCCATCGGCTTTCGCGTGGAGCGGGCGAGGGCCGAGCGGCCCACAGGCCTGCGCCGGCTCGAGAAACTCGATCTGTGGGAGATCTCGATCGTGACCTTCCCGATGCTGCCGGGAGCGCGCGTGGAGAGCGTGAAACGGGCGTCGCCGAACCTCGCCTCCTCCATTCGCGCCACTGCCTGTCGATTATTTTCCTGAACCTAGAGGATATTAAGCGCGTTACACGCAAGCCCGCAGAGTTGCGGACGCTGCGGGCCTGGCCCGTGATGTTGTCCGCTTCCTCAGGAGACTTTCATGAAGAAGCTCGCTCTCGTTGCCCTTCTCGGGCTTGCGGCTGCGGCCTGCACCACCACGGAAGAGCGCATCGGCGGCGCCGCCGTTGGTGCCGGTGTCGGTGCGGTGGCAGGACCGCCTGGTGCGATCGTCGGCGGCGCCGTCGGTGCCGCAGTTGGTCCGACCGTTTCCAACAGGGTGGAGGCGAATACGCGCCGCGCCCGCCACCACCGCCGCAATCGCTAAAATGTTCCCACTCTTGGGAAGTAACGGGCCCGCCATCCGGCGGGCCCTTTTCGTTGAAGCCTATCCCTTTTCAAACCTTTGGATTGATATGATTCCTGTTGTTGAAACCAAATCCCTCTCCGATGATGTGGCCTCGGCCTTCGAGGATTTCGCCCGCGCCTTCGAGGCCTTCAAGGATGCCAACGACACGCGCCTGTCCGAGATCGAGACACGCCTGACGAGCGACGTCGTCACGGAGGAAAAGCTCACCCGCATCGATGCAGCGCTCGACGATGCCAAGCGCCGCCTCGACCGCCTTGCTCTCGACCGCTCCCGTCCGCCCCTGGCCCCCGGTGCCGACGTCCCGCGCGATCCCGCACAGGCCGAGCACAAGACCGCCTTCCATGCCTATATGCGTTCCGGCGAGGCCGCAGGCCTGAAGCGCCTCGAGGAAAAGGCGCTCTCCGCCGGCTCCGGCCCGGACGGGGGCTATCTCGTGCCCGATACGGTCGAAACCGAAGTGCTTCGCCGCCTGTCCGCAATCTCACCGATCCGCGCGATCTCATCGGTGCGCGTGATCTCGGGGGGCCAGTACAAGCGCGCCTTCTCCACCACCGGTCCTGCCACCGGTTGGGTCGGGGAGACGGCGGCCCGTCCGCAGACGGCGGGTCCGACGCTTTCCGAAATGAGCTTCCCGGCCATGGAGCTCTATGCCATGCCGGCCGCGACCCAGACCCTTCTCGACGATGCGGTGGTCGATATCGACCGCTGGATCGCGGAGGAGGTCGAGGCCGCCTTCGCCGAGCAGGAGAGCGCCGCCTTCGTGAGCGGAGATGGCGTCAACAAGCCGAAGGGCTTCCTCGCCTCCGACATCGTGGAGGACGAGACCTGGAGCTGGGGCAAGCTTGGCGCGGTCCATACGGGCGGCGCGGCCTTCCCGACGAGCAATCCCTCGGACGTGCTGGTGGAATTGGTCTATGCCCTCAAGGCAGGCTATCGCCAGAACGCCTCCTTCGTCATGAACCGCAAGACGCAGAGCGCCATCCGCAAGTTCAAGGATGCGAGCGGCCAATACCTGTGGGCGCCGCCCGCAAGCCTCGGCCAGTCCGCGACCCTCATGGGCTTCCCCGTGGTGGAAGCCGAGGACATGCCGGACATCGCGGCGGGCTCCTGCGCCGTTGCCTTCGGCGACTTCAAGCGCGGGTACCTCATCGTCGACCGCGCCGGGATGCGCGTTCTGCGCGATCCGTACTCCGCAAAGCCTTATGTGCTGTTCTACACCACCAAGCGCGTGGGCGGCGGCGTTCAGGACTACGCGGCGATCAAGCTTCTGAAGTTCGCGGCTTGATCCACGTTCTCCAACCTCGTCATGGCCGGACTTGATCCGGCCATCCACGTCTTGGGAAACGACGCGCCGCTGTCATTCCGGGCCGCGAACGTGGAGCCTGGGATGACAGCGAAGAGGCGGGGATGACGAGAAGAGACGTCGAATGAAGCGGCGTACGACGCCCTAGCGTCTCGCCCACGATCCGTCGATGGCGCTCAGGCTGCGCACGGCTCCCCTGATCCAGCCGAGATGCTCAACGATGGGCGTCACGGCCGTCAGGCCGCCGCAGGCGCTCGGCTCGCGGGTCCGCATCGCACCGCTCGACCAGCTGACGATGCCATAAAGGAGGTAGCTGTCCCCGGTTGCGGCGAGGATCGGTCCGCCCGAGTCGCCTCTGCAGGCGCCTGCGCCGCTTGTTTCGGCCAGGCGCTGGCGATCGACGACGATGAGCACGCGGTTGGCGACCTGAATGGGTCCGAGCGATACGAGATTAGCCTGCCGCAGGGTACGCGCCGTCTGTCTGCGGTTCTCGGCCAGCACCCCGAAGCCGGCAATCGTGACCTCGTCGCCGATGTCGATCGACCCTGCCAATGTGGGATCGAGCGGCAGGAAATCGGACCCGAGCGGGCGCTCGAGGCGCAGGATCGCCAGATCCACCCCAGGCTGGGTCCGCGGTGTCGTTCCGGTGATGAAGCTGGGATGGGCAGCCAATGCGACGACCCTGATGCGCTGCTGCTTGAAGGCTCTGTTGACCGCAACGACCCGATAGGATGCCGCATCCGTCACGCAATGAGCCGCGGTGAGCACCAGGTCGGGCGCGATCAGGGCGCCGGAGCAAAGCTCGCCGATCGAATTTTCGATGGAAACGACGGAGCGCCGCAGCCCGTCGGGATCGCGTGACGTCGCGCCCAGCAGAACAGCCTGCGCAGAGCCCGTGAAAAGGGTGAGGGCGGCGAGAACAAGAAATGGCAATGCGCGCATATGGGGCTAAGAAGCGAGGGAGGAATCGTTACGTAGAGGAAGGCTCGATAACGTAAGTTAGTTCCACTGCGCTGGAAATTTCCAGCCTTAGTTGTCCCTCCACAACGCCGTGCGATTCCACGCTTTCAATGTGCGGTCGATCCACTCTTTCTGCGGGCCGAGGAGAATGCCTTGCGTGGCCCCTCCGCAGCTTCGTCCGCGAGCGGGCGATGACCAGGATGTAATGGCGGCGACGGCCGTTCCCGAGGCCATCGGCCCGCCGGAATCGCCCTGGCACGCGCCCATGGCACCGGCGCCTTGCGACCAGAGCAGGATTTTGCTGGGGCCATAGGGTTCCGTCACGGTCAGGGAGGCTGTGCGGAAGGTGCCTGTCGTCTTGGCATCGCCTTCACGGGCGAGGCCATAACCGCCGATGGTGATGGTCTCGTCCTTTGCGGGCCTGGCGGCGGTCAGGGTCGCAGATTCGAATCTCTCGGGCAGGGGCTCCGGAATACGCACGAGTGCGAGGTCGATGGAGCGCTGCCGGGCTTCGATGGCCTTCGCATTGTAGCCTGGATGCACGGCCTTCGCGGAAGGTGCGATCAGCACCGGCTCTCCGGCCTCGTCACGAAAATGCACCCGGTGCTCGTCTGCGCCCGTCACGCAATGGGCGGCGGTGAGCACCACGTCGCGCGCCACCACCACGGCGCTGCAGACGCCTCCGTTCGAACTCAACACCATCACGCTCTGGCGGGCGAGGGGACCCTGGTTCTCCGCGCCGCCGACGATGGCCTTTGCTCCGGTCGCTGCAAGCGACAGGGCCAGGGAGAACGTGATCAGACGATTCATCATGGAAGGATTCCTGTTGCGATGATCCCGATATTCGTAGATGGCCCCGCCGTCGAGCCCATAACCCTGCCCGAGATGAAAGCCTATCTGCGCGTCGACGACGAAGCCGAGGACGATCTGATCGCAGGGCTCATCAAGGCTGCGCGGCTCATGGTGGAATCCGCCTCGAGACGCATCCTGATCGAGCAGCGCTGGCGGGTGGTCCTGGATCGCTGGCCCGAACGAGGGAAAATCCTGCTGCCGATCGGGCCCCTGCTCGCCGTCGACAGCATCCGGGTGTTCGATGCGGCGGGCATGGCCGCCGAGATCGAAACCTCGTCCATCGAGATTGATCCTGCCAGCGATCCGCCCTGCGTCGTCGTGCCCGGTGCGGCGGATCCCGGAAAGCCGAGGAACGGCATCCAGATCGAGCTGCGCGCTGGCTTCGGCGCCACGCCCGACACGGTGCCTGCCCCCTTGAAGCTCGCCATCAAGATCCTCGTTGCCCACTGGTTCGAAAACCGGGGCGACGTGGTGGGCGAGCAGTTCCTGCCGCCGGAAGCGATGGCGCTCGTGGCTCCGTTCCAGCGGGCACGCCTCTGATCCTCACCGCCCCGTCATCCCGGGCCGCGCAGCGGAGCCCGGGATCCATAACCGCTGACGGTGCCGGTTGAAGCGCTGCACTTCTCCGTCAAACAGCATGTTTATGGATCCCCGCCTTCGCGCGAATGACGGGGCGAAACAATTTTCCGTTCTCTCCACAAGCCATTCCCATGAAACCCAAATCATTGCCCATCGGTGCGCGGGCGCGCCGGTTCGTTCTCGAAATTCCTCTTGAGAGTCCCGACGGGTTTGGGGGCGTCATCCGCTCCTACAGGCCGGGACCTCAGCTCTGGGGCGCGATGGAGATGCTCTCGGGCTCCGAGCGCGTGCGTGCCGACAGGCCCGAGCAGAGCCTCACGCACAAAATCACCCTTCGCTATCGCGACGGTGTGACCGGCGCCATGCGCCTGACCTCTGGGCTTCGCCGTTTCGCCATCCGCGCCGCGTCCGATCCCGACGGCTCGCGGCGCGACATCGTCTGTCTGGTCGAGGAGATCAAGGCATGACGAGCCCGATCCTCGCCCTGCGTCGGGCGATCCTGGAAGCGGCAGCGGCGGATGCGGAGCTCATCTCGCTCATGGGCGGGTCCCTGTGCCTCTACGACGAGCCGCCTCGCCATGCGGAACCCGTCTATGCGCTGTTCGGCGATGTGACGGCTCAGGACTGGTCGACCGACACGGACCGGGGGCACGAGCAGGATCTCTCCCTCGTCGTGTGGGCGGAACGTGGCAGCGCCCGCACGGGGCTCGAGGCGGCCGAGCGCCTTGCCGCGCTTCTCGACGACGCGCCGCTCAGCCTCGCCGGCCACCGGCTCGTGAATCTGCGCGTGACGGAGATCGCCTCCGCGCGGGACAAGGACACGCAGCTTGCCCGCGTCACTCTTCACCTTCGCGCAGTCACCGAACGCGCGTGAATCTTCGCTCTCGTGATAAGAAAGCAAGAAAGGACGTCTTCATGCCTGCTCAAAAGGGCAAGGACCTGCTCATCAAGATCAGCGACGGCGGCACGGGCTTCGTCACCGTTGCCGGCCTCCGCACCCGGCAAATCTCGTTCAACGCCGAGACTGTCGATGTCACTCATGCGGAATCCGCGGGGCGCTGGCGGGAGCTTCTGGCTGGAGTCGGCGTGCGCCGCGCCGGCATCACCGGCTCCGGCGTGTTCAAGGACGAATCCTCGGATGCGCGCATGCGCCAGGTGTTCTTCGACGGGGATATTCTGACCTACCAGATCATCGTTCCCGATTTCGGGCGCATCGAGGGGCCGTTCCAAATCACCAGCCTCGAATATCGCGGCGATCATGCGGGCGAGGTCACGTTCGAGATGGCCTTCGAATCCGCCGGTGCGCTGACCTTCGTGGCGCTTTAACGGAGCTTGTCATGGCGAACAGAAGACGCAGCGAAATCGCGCTGCACCTGGGCCAAAAGACCTATACGCTCTGCCTGACGCTCGGCGCTTTGGCCGAACTGGAGGAGGCTTTCGGCGTCGAGGACCTCATGGCCCTGGCCGAGCGCTTCGGCACGGGACGCCTCTCGAGCCGTGATCTGACGAGGTTGCTGGCTGTTGCCCTGCGCGGTGGCGGTCATGACGTGAGCGATGCGGAGGTGGCGAGCCTTCCGCTGACGGACGGCATTGAGCCCGTGGCTTCAGCGATTGCCGATCTCCTTGTCGTCACCTTCGGTGCGGACACACCGTCAAACCCTCCACATCCGCAGGGCGCATGAGCCAGCGACAGCTCTTCCCATGGGAAGACGCGATGAGGCTGGGCCTGAGTGTCCTGCGGTGGAGCCCCGACCAATTCTGGCGCGCAACGCCGCGCGAGTTGTTCGTGGCGTGGGAGGGATTGAATGGTGGGAGACGGATAGAGCCTGCAGTCGGCAGTGATCTGCGGCGAATGATGGAAGCGTTTCCGGATAGAGACCGATCGATAATCAACTCGTACGAGGCAGTTGATTGCTCATGCCACGGAATTTGACGCCTCTGAGTTCGAGGCAGCTGATATAGAGCCTTTCCCACCGATAATAAGCGACATTGATAGGTGCAGAGGCAGTTGCCTTCTCTGCTTCGTAATCGCATTCCTGACGTACGCGTCCCCACTCTTTCTCAGAAAGATTGCCAGTATCAAAAACGTGGTAGGGTCGCTCTGACACACAAGCTGTAAGAAGCAGCAATAGAACCGGAAATAGTTTTAATGGAGTACCAGATATGGCGGACCAGAAAGATCTTGCGCCTGCCCAAAAATCAGCTCTCGATGACAAGCAGCGCCAGCTCGGTACACTCATTGGCCTCTCCGAAAAGTTCGGTGACTCTTTATCCAATGCTTTCGCGAAAAATATCGCTGAGGGCAAGAAATTCGACGTTGTTTTGAAGAAGGTACGTGAGTCTCTTGTGGAAACAGGGTTACGTCTCGCGCTCGGACCTCTTCAGACGGCCCTGAGCCAGAGCCTGAAGGGATTGGCCGTCGAACCGCTACAGGGCTCGCTGCCCATGAGCGGTGGCGATTTGTTTGGAGGTCTCTTCAAGGGAATAGGTTCTCTCTTCGGCTCCCTCTTCGGCGGCGGAGGTGCCGCCGCGCCCTTCGCTAAGGGCGGCGTGTTCTCGCGCGGCATGGTGATGCCGTTCGCGCAAGGCGGCGTTGTGGGTGCGCCGACCTACTTTCCGTTAGGTCGTGGACTCGGCGTCATGGGCGAGCGGGGCGCGGAAGCCGTGATGCCGCTGGCACGGGGGCCGGACGGCAAGCTCGGCGTGCGCTCCGGTGAAGCCGGACGCGCTGCTTCGATCACCGTCAATATCTCGACGCCGGATGCGGAGAGCTTCCGCCGTTCCGAGGCACAGGTCTCCGCCGCGCTGGCACGAGCCGTGGCGCGGGGACAGCGCGGGATGTGATGTTCGAGGCGGCTCAGGCGCCCTCGTCGTCGAGCATCGCCATGATCTCGTCCTTGATCTTCAGGCGGCGACGCTTGAGCTCTTCTTCGACGTCCTCGGACTTGGGTTCCACCCGGGTCTCGACGCGGTGAATGGTGCGGTTGAGCTCGTTGTACTCGTCGTAGAGCCGCGCGAAATGGTTGTTGCTCGTCTTCAACTGATGAATCCGATCGGCCTTGCCGGGGAAATCCTCGAGGAGGTCGTTGGGAGCATTGCTCATTGCCTGCCGTCTCCTTGCTGAATGTCCTGTCGCGACGACAACGCCACCCCCTCTTTTTTCGTTTCATGTTCATGAAGGATGGATCATGGCGTCCGATTTCCATGAGGTCCGCTTTCCCCTCGACGTCAGCCTAGGCAGCCGGGGAGGGCCCGTGCGGCGGACCGATATCGTCACGCTTGCCTCGGGCCGCGAGCACCGCAACAGCCGCTGGGCCTCCTCCCGCCGCCGCTACGATGCGGGATTGGGGGTGAGAACGATCGATGCTCTTCATGCGGTGGTCGCGTTCTTCGAGGAGCGTCGCGGCAAGCTCTACGGCTTCCGCTTTCGCGACCGGACTGACTGGCGCTCCGGCTCGCCATCCCAGATGCCGACGCCCCTCGATCAGCGCATCGGCACGGGCGACGGCACGGCGAAGACGTTCCAGCTCGTCAAGACCTATGGTGGCTCCTTCGCGCCCTATGTGCGCACCATCGCCAAGCCGGTAGGCGGTTCCGTGATGGTTGCCGTCGATGGCGTCGAGCAGGAGGTCGGCACGGCCTTCAACTGCGATCCGACCACGGGAATCGTCACCTTCACGTCTCCGCCGCCGGCGGAAGCCGTGATCACGGCGGGCTACAGCTTCGATGTGCCCGTGCGCTTCGACACGGATGAGCTCGACATCGATCTCTCCACCTTCGAAGCGGGCGGCATTCCACAGATCCCGCTGATCGAGATCGTTCCTTGAGCGCCATCCATTATCCTAAGACCGTGCAGCGGCGTCCGCTGTGCCTTGCTCCTTAACGGGGTGGCTATGGATCCCCGCCTACGCGGGGATGACATTCGGCGCTCCACATTCCATCGTCCGGAAAACCAATCATGCGCAGCATTCCTTCGAACCTCGCCGCCCATATGGCGGAAGGGGCGACATCCCTTTGTCACTGCTGGAAGCTCATCCGCCGCGACGGTACGAGCTTCGGCTTCACCGATCACGATCGGGATCTCGCCTTCGGCGGCACTCTCTTCGCCGCACGCTCAGGTCTCGAAGCGGCGGAAGCGACGGCGGAACTCGGCTTCGTGGTCGGCGGCGGTGAAGTCTCGGGCGCGCTCATGTCGGCCGGCCTGACGGAAGACGACATCTCCTCAGGCCTCTACGACGATGCGAGCGTGGAAACCTGGCTCGTGAACTGGGCCGACGTGGAGGAGCGCCTTCTTCTCGACATTGGCACCATCGGCGAGATCCGCCGTGCCGACGGCAGCTTCGTTGCGGAGGTGCGAGGGCTCATGCACCGCTACGACGAGGAACGCGGGCGCCTGTTCCGCGCCACCTGCTCGGCGGATTTGGGCGATGCCAAATGCGGGATCAATCTCGGCTCGACGGCTTATTCAGATACCGGCACCGTCACGCGCACCGACGGCTTTCTCGGGATCGCCGCATCCGGCATCGGCTTTTCGGATGGATGGTGCACGGGCGGCAAGCTCACCTGGACGAACGGCAGCAATGCGGGCCTCTCGGTCGAGGTCAAGGTGCATCGGGCGATCAACGGCACCGACGAGTTCGATCTCTGGCAGCGGGCACCGCAGGAGATCAGGGTGGGCGATGGTTTCCGCGTCACGGCGGGTTGCGACAAGACCCATGCCACCTGCCGCCGGAAGTTCAGGAACGTCCCGAATTTTCGCGGTTTTCCGCACATGCCCGGCAATGATTTCATCATCCGCATGCCGCAACAGGGCGAGGCGGGACTCGATGGCGGGAGCCTCTTCAAATGACCGAGGATGTCTCCGCACGCGTCATCGCCGAAGCCCGCTCCTGGATCGGAACGCCCTACCGTCATCAGGCGTCCCTCAAGGGCGTCGGCTGCGACTGCCTCGGCCTTCTCCGGGGCGTCTGGCGTCATGTCATGGGAGCAGAGCCCGAGTTGCCGCCGCCCTATTCGCCCGATTGGGCGGAGGCCGGCGCCGATACGCTCGTGGCCGCCGCGCGACGTCATCTCGTCGAGATCGACGCTGCGGCGTTCATGCCGGGCGATGTACTGCTCTTTCGCTGGCGCGACGCTCTCCCGGCCAAGCATTGCGCCATCGCCACATCGGCTGAGACCATGATCCATGCCCATGACGGGGCATCGGTCGCCGAGGTCGCCTTCGCGCCCTGGTGGCGCCGGCATCTGGCCTATGCCTTTCGTTTCCCGGAACCCTGATCATGGCCACACTCGTTCTTCAAACCGTCGGCTCCGTCGTAGGCGGCATGATCGGTGGGCCTTTGGGCGCCATGGCCGGCCGTGCCCTGGGCGGACTTGCCGGCGCCGCCATCGACAACGCGCTCTTAGGCGGAAGCGACACCAAATTCGTGGAAGGCCCGCGCCTCAAGGAAATGGACGGCCTC
Organism: Microvirga sp.; assembly: GCA_035645515.1. Taxonomy (GTDB): domain Bacteria; phylum Pseudomonadota; class Alphaproteobacteria; order Rhizobiales; family Beijerinckiaceae; genus Microvirga. Next base: position 82,148 of record DASQML010000079.1, on the reverse strand, counting down.
GCCTCGATGGAGGGGGCGGCCATCCCGAGGATTTACGGCCGCGCGAGGATCGGCGGCCAGCTCATATGGGCCACCCGCTTCGAGGAGGTGGTGAACACCCACACCGAGCGCTCCGGTGCCCAAGGCGGCAAAGGCATGGGCGGCCCGAAGACGGTGACGACCACCTATTCCTATTTCGCTAATCTCGCGATCGGTCTCTGCGAGGGCCCGATCGCCTTCGTGCGGCGCGTATGGGCGGACGGACGCGAGATCGATATGTCCCGGATCACCATGCGCCTGCACCGGGGATGGGAGACACAAGCACCCGACCCGCTCATCGTCGCGAAGGAGGGAGCGGATTTCGCACCAGCCTATCGCGGCCTCGCCTATGTGGTCTTCGAGCGACTGCCCCTGGAGGATTTCGGCAATCGCGTGCCGCAATTCTCCTTTGAAGTGGTGCGGCCGGTGGATGGCCTCAACAGGATGATCCGCGCCGTGTGCCTGATCCCCGGTGCGACCGAGTTCGGCTACGACACGATCTCCCTGACGCAGGTTCTCGACCTCGGCAAGACAAGACCTGAGAATCGTCATCAGCTGCAGGCGCGAAGCGACGTCGTGGCATCCCTGGATGCGCTGCAAGCCCTGTGCCCGAACCTCCGGCGCGTTTCGCTCGTGGTCAGCTGGTTCGGCGACGATCTGCGCGCGAATGAATGCGAGATCGAGCCCCGTGTCGACGTCAAGATCAAGAACACGGACGGCGACACATGGTCCGTCGCAGGATTGACGCGGGAGAGCGCGAAGGCGGTCTCCACGGTCGACGGGTCGCCCGCCTACGGCGGAACTCCCTCGGATGCGTCCGTCATTCGGCTCATCAAGCACTTGAAGGCGAGGGGGCTCGAGGTCGTCCTTTATCCGTTCGTGATGATGGATGTCCCCAGGGGCAACACGTTGCCGGATCCCTACGGCGGCACGGGACAGCCGCCCTATCCCTGGCGCGGCCGCATCACATGCGATCCGGCACCCGGACAGCCAGGATCCCCGGACGGCACCAGCGAGGCTGCGACTCAGCTGGGCCGGTTCTTCACGCGTACATGGGGCTACCGCACCTTCATCCGGCATTATGCACAGCTCGCGAAAGAGGCGGGCGGTGTGAGCGCGTTCATCATCGGCAGCGAGTTCGTGGGGCTCACCCGGGTTCGTGCTTCCTCGGGGGTATACCCGGCCGCTGGCCGGTTCCGGACACTTCTGTCGGAAGTACGCCTCATTCTGGGAACGGACACCAAGCTCGTTTATGCAGCGGACTGGACGGAATACGGCGCCCATGTTCTGGGCGGCGGCAGCGAGGTCAGGTTCCCCCTCGATCCACTTTTCGGCGATCCGAACCTGGATGCGGTCGGCATCGACTATTATCCGCCCATCTCCGATTGGCGCGACAGCCCGGATCATGCGGATCTCACTGTAGCCCGCAGCATTTACGACGTCGATTATCTGCGCAGCAGGCTCGGCAGCGGCGAGGGTTACGACTGGTACTACGCTAGCGCTTCCGACCGGGCGGCGCAGAGACGGACCCCGATCACCGATGGCGCTTTCGATAAGCCATGGATGTTCCGGCCCAAGGATCTCATCGCCTGGTGGTCGAACAGGCACGTGGAACGCCATGGGGGCGACGAAATCGGTGCCACGTCCTGGGTCCCGGAATCGAAGCCGATCTGGTTGACGGAAATCGGCGTCCCTGCCGTGGACAAGGGGCCCAACGGCCCCAATGTCTTTCCCGATCCGAAATCGTCGGAATCCGCCTATCCGCCGTTCTCGCGCGGCGTGCGCGACGACCTCGTTCAAGCCCGCGCTCTCGAGGCGATCCTCTCGCGCTTCGATCCGGCCCAGCGGGGATTTTCATCCACCTACAACCCCCTGTCATCCGTATATGGCGGACGCATGGTCGATCCGGCCAACATCTTCGTCTGGGCCTGGGATGCGCGCCCCTTCCCGGTTTTTCCTGATTTCGAGACAATCTGGAGCGATGGGCCGAACTGGGAAACGGGCCATTGGATCACAGGACGGATCGAAGGCGCACCGCTCGACAGGCTGATTGCTGCAATCCTCAAGGATTTCGGATTCTCCAATCCCGGAATTTTGCCCGTCGACGGCTACATGGAAGGTTATGTCATCGACAGGCCCATGTCCGCGCGCGCAGCGCTTGAACCGCTCATGCGCCTCTTCGGCGTCGATGCGATCGCAAGCGGCGGCAGGATCGTCTGGAAAGGTCGCGGCGGGCGCGCGGCGATTGCGGTGACGCCGAACGATCTCGTGCTCAACGATGGAGAACCCGCACTCAAGCTCACGCGCGCTCAGGAGACCGAGCTGCCGCAACAGGTCGAGGTCGGGTACACGGAAAGCGAGCAGGATTATCGCCGTGCGGCCGTGGCCTCCAGGCGGCTGTTCGGATCGAGCCGCCGTGAAGCCCGCACCGATTGTGCGATCGTCACGCGCCGCGCGGAGTCGCAGCGCTTGGCGGATGCCTGGCTGCAGGATCTGTGGGCAGGCAGGGAAGGGGCCGAGTTCGAGCTGTCGCCGCGCTGGATCGATCTCGAGCCCGGCGATCTGGTCTCGCTGCTTACGGATGCAGGACCGAAGCTGCATCGGGTGGTGCGGATCGCCGACGGCCCAACGCGCAAGGTGACGACGCGGGCAATCGAGCCCGCCGTGTTCGAGACGCCGGGATCGTCGATAGAGAAACCGGTTCGCAGACCGCCGCCCATTCCGGGCAAGCCGCAGGTTGTCATCCTCGATCTTCCCGCCGCCCTCGGCGATCCGACGCCGTTGCAATACGTTGCGGTGGCGGCCGATCCCTGGCCTGGTGCCGTGACCGTCTGGCGGTCCGGCAGCGGAGCGAGCTTCAACCCGCATAGGATCATCGATCTGCCGGCTGTGATCGGACGGACGAAGACGGCACTTCCTCCAGGTCCTCTCTGGCGATGGGATCCGCGGTCCTTTCTCGAAGTCCAGATTTCCTCCGGCGCCATCAGCTCGATCGAGGACGAAGCGGCGCTGGCAGGAGGCAATCTCTTCGCCGTCAGAGGAATGGACGGGCGGTGGGAAATTCTAGCGGCGGCGCGTGCCGACATGATCGGCGAGGGCACCTATCGCCTGTCTCGTTTCCTGCGTGGGCTCGCAGGAACGGAGCCGGAGGCCAGCCGTGTCGTGCCGGCTGGAGCCCTGATCGTTCGCCTCGACGAGGCAGTTGCTCCTCTCTCCACGGATCTAGGCGATCTCGGCCGGACCTGGCGTTACAGAATCGGACCTTCGGGACGAGATCATGCCGATCCGTCCATGACGGAAGTCTCGGCGCTCGTCGGGCGCGAGGCCTTGAAACCCTTAAGCCCCGTTCATGTGACTCTGCGCCGCGAGGCCGACGGGGTGCGGATCGGCTGGCTTCGCCGCACAAGACGAAATGGCGACGGCTGGGACCCCGTCGACGTTCCATTGTCGGAGGATGCCGAGCATTACGAAATCGACATTCTGAACGCGGGAAGCGTCGTGCGCACCCTGACCAGCGCTCTGCCTTTCACCCTTTATCCTGCAGAGCAGGAAACAACCGATTTCGGCGCTCCTCAGACCATGCTCAGCCTCCGCATCGCGCAGGTCAGCACTGTTGCAGGGCGGGGTTTCGAGGCCCGCGTTGCGCTACCGGTTCGCTCATCCGGCGTGCTTTAATTCACTCATTTCATAGCTGATCATTCAATGACCACAACGCCTCATCTGGCCCTGCCGCTGCTGGCTGCAGCGCAGGCGCAAAAGCATGTCACGCACAACGAAGCTCTCGCCTCGCTCGATGCCCTCGTGCATCTGGCCGTCAAGGAGCGGGGGCGGACCGCACCGCCCGCGACCCCGGCCGACGGGGATCGATATCTCGTCGGCACAGGTGCGACCGGAGCCTTCTCGGGGCAGGACACAACCATTGCCCTGTTCGATCTCGGTACGTGGCGTTTCTTCACGCCCCGACCCGGGTGGCGCGTCTTTGTGGAGGCCGAGGAAGCCATCATCGCCTTCGACGGTTCTCAGTGGCGCGACATCGGCCATTACTGCAGCATCATCGACAACCTGGATCGCTTCGGCCTCGGAGCTTCTCCCGACGATCTCAACCGGTTCTCGGCTAAGCTCAATGCCGCTCTGTTCGCATCCCTGGACGGCGACGAGGGCGGAACCGGCGATCTTCGCCTGGCACTCAACAAAACGGAGACCGGTAAGGTTCTCTCCCAGCTCTACCAGCGCGGCTTCAGCGGCCGGGCGGAGATGGGCCTGATCGGCAACGACGATTTCAGCATTCGCGTATCCCCTGACGGCTCGGGTTGGAGCGATGCCATGATCATCGACGCCTGCACGGGTGTCGGGAGCTTTCCGCAGGGCCTGTCAAACGTACCGAGGGCCAACCTGCTCATCAACACAGCCTTTCGCGTCAATCAGAGAGCGTTTGCGGGCGGCGCCCTGGCGGAAGGAGCTTATGGATTCGACCGGTGGAAGGGCGGACCGGGCGGCTGCTCCATCAGCCGTGCGGCGGATGGAACCGTGACGCTGACGGGCACTCTCGACCAAGTTGTCGATCTGGCGCATGCAGCCGCACTGGCGGGAGCCGCCAATCTTGCCGGAGCGACGCTGACCCTGTCGGTGAGGGACCCGTCTGGACCCCTGCCTGTCGTGATGGGATCGAAGACGGCAACGATTCCGGCAGGGCCGGGCCGGCGCTCCGTGACCGTAGCTCTCGGCGCCGACGAAACGGGTCATGTCCTCGTCAGACTCGCCCCTACGGGCACATGCTCATTCAAGCATGTGAAGCTGGAACTCGGATCGTATGCAACACCATGGGTGGGGGAATCGCCGGATGCGGAAGAGCTGCGCTGTCGGCGCTATTACCAGCCTTTGCCCATCAGCGGTTCGTCTCCGGGAGTCCTGGGAGGCTTGTGCCAGAAAGTCGGGACGAATGCCCTCGACATTCCCCTGACCCTTCCCGTGCCGATGCGCGCCAATCCGGTTCTGGTGACGAGCAATCCCACTTGGGTGAGCGCGTTGCCAGCCAACAACCAGATCGCATTCTACAGCAACAGCACCTCCGTGTGGATTGCCATCTCCGGCACGCTCACCCTGGGAACAGCCGTCCCTGGGAGCCCCTCGTCCGTCGTGCTGAGATGTCAGGCGTCATCGGTGTTCTCCGGAGCATCGGGCATCATCGGGAACCTCTACGTAGGCGGTTCCGTCGTTCTGGCGCTGCAGGCAGAGCTTTGAGGAGCAGCCATGGCGAACGTCCCGTCGTTCGAGGCAGCATTGGCGCTCGTGCTTCGGCATGAAGGCGGCTTCGTTCATCATCCTGAGGACCCCGGCGGCGCGACGAATTTCGGCATCACACGAGAAACTCTGTCCCGCGCGAGAGGCCATGCTGCTTCCATCGAGGATGTACGACGCCTTTCGCAGGCGGAGGCAGCCGAGATCTATCGCCGCTTCTACTGGGAAGCCGTTCGGGCCGACGAGCTTCCGCCGGGCCTTGCCTTCGCTCTTTTCGATCTCGCCGTCCATTCGGGACCGGATCGTGCGGTCATGCTGCTGCAGAAGGTCCTCAGGATCGAAGTCGATGGGTGCATCGGCCCTGCCACCCTTGCCGCGATCCGAAACACCGCTCAGCCCGAGGCTATCCGTCTTTTGACGCGGGAGCGCCTCGGCTTTCTGTCCCGTCTTCCCACCTGGCCGGTTTTCGGGCGCGGGTGGCGCAGGCGGGTTCTTGCCGTCGAGCGGGAGGCTCTCCGGCTCGCCGCATCATCTCACCCCTCAGAAGGAGTATCCGACATGATGGATACCAAGACCATTTTCGCCAGCCGAACCGTATGGGCCAACCTGATCGGCCTCGCCGCCCTGATCCTGGGCATGTTCGGCTTCGATACCTCGACCCTGGACCCAGGCGCGTTCCAGGAGGCCCTGGCCCAATTCATCGCCGCTGCCAGCTTCATCGCCTCGACGGTCTTCCGGATCCTGGCCACCAAGCAGCTTGCGGGCTAGATTGGACATTCAGACTTCGTTCAGTGCTGATGAGGCAAAAGGCGGGCATGCGTCTGGTTTGGCTGGTCATAACGCTGTTGGGGATGATGGGGGCTGCGCATGCGCAGAGCGCGACGGCGGCCCTTCAGAACTGCCTGCCGCCAAAGGAAATGCAGGAGGCCGTGGCCTCCAAGGGCGTCGTCGCACCGGCCGCCGCCGTGATGACCGCCCGCCGCCAGGTTCCGAATGCCGATGTGGTGCGGGCCAACCTGTGCCGCAGCAGCGATAGCCTGGTTTATATCATCATGGCCTTGCAAAAGGATGGTCGTATCGTGCAAGTGACCATCGATGGTTCTACCGGACGCGTGAAATCGGTCCATTGAAAAGAAAGCTCGAAACGTGCGCCTTCTCGTTGTCGAGGACGACAAGACCCTCAATAAGCAGATCGTGACCGCCCTGGAACAGGCCGGCTACGCCGTGGACACGGCTTTTGACGGCGAGGAAGGGCAGTTCCTCGGGGACACCGAGCCCTATGATGCCATCATCCTCGACCTGGGCCTGCCTAAGGTGGACGGCGTCTCCGTTCTCACGGCCTGGCGCCGGGAGGGGAGAAAGATGCCCGTCATCATCCTGACCGCCCGCGACCGCTGGAGCGACAAGGTGCAGGGCTTCGACGCCGGGGCCGACGACTATGTGACCAAGCCCTTCCACATGGAAGAGCTGCTGGCCCGCGTCCGCGCGCTCCTGCGTCGGGCGACCGGCCATGCCTCGAGCGAGATTGTCTGCGGGCCGGTGAAGCTCGATACCCGCTCTGGCCGCGTGGCGGTGGACGGCAATCCGGTGAAGCTGACCTCCCACGAATACCGGCTCCTGTCCTACCTGATGCATCATACGGGCCGCATCGTCTCGCGCGGGGAGCTGACGGAGCATCTCTACGATCAGGACTTCGACCGCGACTCGAACACCATTGAGGTGTTCATCGGTCGCCTGCGCAAGAAACTCGGCGTCGACATCATCCAGACCGTTCGCGGCCTGGGTTATCTCCTCGACGCGAGCCAGGCCCAGACGAGATCGTGAGCGGCCTGCGCCCCATCCTCAAGCGTCTCGCAAGTCGGCCTATTGCCGTCCGGCTCGCAGTCTCCTCCGTTTTCTGGAGCTTCGCGGTCCTGCTCATCGCCGGACTGATCCTGCTGACCCTCTACCGGGACAATACGGAGCGGGCCTTCGACCAACGGCTCCTCGTCTATGCCAACACCCTGGCGTCGAACCTGGTTGCCCCGGGGGATCCGGACCGCGACCTTGGCCCCATCGGCGATCCGCGGTTCGAGCTTCCCCTGTCGGGCTGGTACTGGCAGGTAGCACGCCCCAATGCCAAGCCCGGCGAGATCCGCTCCTCCAAATCCCTCTTCGGAGGTCAGGTTCCGAGCCTCGCCATGTCCGGCGACGACCGGTTCGGGCAGATCCGCCGCGGCTACGGCAAGGCACCGGACGAGCGGAACCTGCGCATCATCGAGCGTGACATCGACCTCGGGGAGGATGGCCGCTACATCATCCGCGTGGCAGGCCCCGCCGATGAGATCGATGTGGGGGTGCGCGACTTCCTCTTCGCCCTGACGATCACCTTCGCATTGCTGGGCCTTGCCCTCGGCTTCTCGACCCTGCTGCAGATCCGGTTCGGCCTGCGGCCCCTGGCCAACCTCCGCAGCGCTCTCGGCGCCATCCGCCGCGGCGAGGCGGAGAGGATCGCGGGCGAGTATCCGCGCGACATCTCCCCACTCGCGAGCGAGCTGAATCTTCTGCTCGACACCAACAGGGAAATCCTGGAGCGCGCCCGCACTCAGGTGGGCAATCTGGCTCACGCCCTCAAGACGCCGCTCAGCATCATCATGAACGAGGCGGAGAATGCGCCCGACGAGGTCGCGGCCCGGGTGCGCGAGCAGGCGACCCTCATGCGCGACCAGGTGAACTATTATCTCGACCGTGCCCGTGCGGCGGCTTTGGCCGGAACGCTCGGAACGCTCACCGACGTGGAGCCGGTGATCGCAGGCCTCGCACGGACCTTCGCCAAGATTTACCGCGACAAGGACCTGGAGGTGGAACTCGCCATTCCACGGGATCTCCGCTTCAGGGGAGAGAGGCAGGATCTTGAGGAGATGGCGGGCAACCTGATCGACAATGCCGCCAAATGGGCCACCCGCAAGGTCGAGATCTCCATGGAGGTCATCCGCGAGGATGATCGTCCCCGTTTTCGCTTGCTCATCGACGACGACGGCCCGGGCCTCCCGGAGACCGCGAGGGCCGAGGTGCTCAAGCGCGGCCGCCGTCTCGACGAGACGAAGCCCGGTTCCGGCCTTGGACTGTCCATCGTCAGCGATCTCGCAACCCTCTATCGAGGCTCGCTCAGGCTCGAAGCTGCTCCTCTAGGTGGCTTGCGAGCGGTTCTCGAGCTCCCGGGGGATAGAGGCTGATCCTATGTACTTTTACGCGTGACACCGTGCCGCCGTCGTGCTTGACGGGGACTCGGGGTAATTAGGATTTTATGGTGATCTGGATCATACTTTTGCTGATGACGGCGGCTGCCGTGATGGCGGTGCTTTGGCCGCTGTCGCGCCACCGCCCGCTCGCCATGCAGCAAGCCGATCCGGACATGCAGTTCTACCGCGAGCAGCTCGCCGAGATCGAGCGGGACCGCGAGCGCGGCGTTCTGCTGCCGGGCGAGGCAGAGGCAGCCAAGGCAGAGGCCGGACGCCGGCTTCTGCGGGCCACGGGCATGACGGCTGCGGATGCCTTCACCGCTCTCGGAGAGCCGGCCTTGCGCCGCCGCAGGGCTGCGTCGACGCTCGCTTTGTCCGTGATTCCGATCATGGCGCTTGCGCTCTACGGTGCCTATGGCTCGCCGCAGCTGCTCACCCATCCGCCGGAGAAGCAGGCGCAAAAATCCGGCGACAAGCTCGACCTCATGGCGGCCGTTGCGCAGATCGAGGCTCATCTGGCCCAGAACCCGCAGGACGGCCGTGGCTGGGAAGTGGTGGCGCCGGTCTATATGCGAATGGGCCGGATCGAGGAGGCAGTGAAAGCCTATGACTCTGCCATCCGATATCTCGGACCGAGCGCGGAGCGTCTCGCCAATTTCGGGGAAGCCATGGTGCTCGCCAAAGACGGCCTCGTCTCGGCTGAGGCGCAGGCGGTGTTCGAACGGGCTGCGCAGATGGACAAGACGGCCTTCAAGGCCCGCTACTATCTTGCCGTCGCTGCCGAGCAGGATGGAAAGACCGGCGCAGCCAAGCAGGCCTATGCGGATATCCTTGCGACCTCGCCCGAAGGAGCGCCATGGATCAGTGCGGTCAGGCAGCGCCTCGCAAGCCTCGGAGAGCAACCCGTCGCATGGCAGGGGGATGCTCCCCAGATAGAGGCTGCCGATATTGCGCGCATGGTTTCGGGCCTCGCCGAGCGCCTCGAAACCCAGGGCGGCTCCCCTGACGAATGGGCGCGCCTGATCCGGTCCTATGCGGTCCTCGGGCAGCGCGACAAGGCTGCGGCTGCGGCGCAGCGCGCACGGCAGGCTCTGGCACAGGATCATGCCGGGCTCAACACCATCGACGCGATGACACGCGAGCTGAAACTCACCGACGCCCAACCATGACCAGAAAACAAAGACGCCTGACGCTGATTGGTATCGCAGGAGGAACCCTGGCGATCGCGCTTGGTCTTGTGCTTTACGCCATGAATGACACCATCGTGTTCTTCAACTCGCCGGCGGATATCCAGGCCAAGAACGTGCAGCCCGGCACGCGCCTTCGCTTGGGAGGTCTGGTGAAGGAAGGAACGGTGCAGCGTGGCGCCGATCAGCAGATCACCTTCGAGGTGATGGATGCGCAGGCCAGCATGAAGGTGCATTACAAGGGCCTGTTGCCCGATCTGTTCCGGGAAGGGCAGGGCGTCGTAGCCGAGGGCGTTCTCGAAAGCGCGAATGTGTTCCGGGCCGATTCCGTTCTTGCGAAGCACGACGAGAACTATATGCCGCGCGAAGTGGCGGACAGCCTGAAGAAGCAGGGACATTGGATGGGCGAAGCCAGCGCCTCGCCGAAGACGCAGTAAGCAAGGGAGAGCCCTCGTGTTGGTCGAGGCCGGACATTTCGCGCTTGCACTGGCGCTCGGGTTATCCGTAATTCAATTCGTCGTCCCGCTCTGGGGCGCGCGCGTCAACGATCCTGTTCTGATGTCGGTGGCGCCCACCACGGGGCTCGCTGTGTTCGGCTGCATCGCCTTCGCCTACTTGGCGCTGACGATGGCCTATGTGACGTCCGACTTCTCGGTTCTCAACGTGGTCGAGAACTCGCATTCGGCAAAGCCGCTCATCTACAAGCTCTCCGGCGTGTGGGGTAACCACGAGGGCTCGATGCTGTTGTGGGTGTTGATCCTCGCCCTCTTCGGCTCCGTTGTGGCTCTTGCCGGGACCAGCATTCCGCTGCGGCTGCAGGCCAACACACTGGCGGTGCAGGCGGCGATCACGATCGCCTTCCTGCTCTTCATCCTGGTCACGTCGAATCCGTTCACACGCATCGTCCCGGCTCCTGCCGAGGGCCAGGATCTGAATCCGCTGCTGCAGGATCCCGGCCTCGCGATCCATCCGCCGCTGCTCTACATCGGTTATGTAGGCTTCTCGATTTCCTTCGCTTTCGCCTGCGCTGCCCTGATCGACGGACGCATCGATGCGGTCTGGGCCCGGATCGTCCGTCCCTGGACGCTTGGCGCCTGGGCTTTCCTTACCCTCGGTATCGCCATGGGTTCCTACTGGGCCTATTACGAACTCGGCTGGGGGGGCTGGTGGTTCTGGGATCCGGTGGAGAACGCTTCGCTCATGCCTTGGCTCGCCGGTACGGCTCTTCTGCATTCCACGGTCGTGATGGAGAAGCGCGACGCGTTGAAGGTCTGGACGATTCTTCTCGCCATCCTCACGTTCTCCCTGTCCCTCCTCGGCACCTTCCTCGTGCGGTCCGGCGTGCTGACATCCGTTCATTCCTTCGCGGTTGATCCGGAACGCGGGACCTTCATTCTCGGCATCCTGATCCTGTTCATCGGTGGCTCCCTCGCGCTCTTTGCGTGGCGGGCACCCATGCTCAAGCAGGGCGGATTGTTCGCACCTGTTTCGCGCGAGGGTGCGCTCGTTCTGAACAACCTGTTCCTGGCCACGGCCTGCGCGACGGTTCTCATCGGCACTCTCTATCCGCTGGCTCTGGAAGTCGTGACGGGCGAGAAGATCTCCGTCGGCGCACCGTTCTTCAACTTCACCTTCCTTCCCTTGGTCGTGCCTCTGCTGCTGCTTTTGCCGTTCGGCCAGACGCTGGCGTGGAAGCGCGGCAACTTTCTCGGCACGGCGCAGCGTCTCTACGCGGTGTTCGGCATCGCGATCCTCATCACCGCCGCAATGTTAGCCTTCGAATATGGCGGGCCTGTTGCCGCGCCTCTCGGGATCGGCCTCGGCGTCTATCTGGTTCTCGGCTCGCTCAATGAGATCGTGACCCGCTCGTGGTCGAGGGGCACGCCGCTCTCCGTCGCATGGCGCAAGGCCCGCAGCCTGCCTCGCTCCACCTGGGGCACGGTGCTGGCGCATGCCGGTGTCGGACTGACCGTAATCGGCATTGCAGCCACGGCCTGGGGTGTCGAGGGCCTCGCGACGGTCAAGATCGGCAGCAGCGTGAAGGCAGGCGCCTACGAAGCCAGGCTCGAACGGGTCATTCCGCGCACGGAAGCGAACTTCAGGGAGGACGTGGCGATCTTCACCATCTTCCGGAACGGCAATGATCTCGGAACGCTGGAGAGCATGAAGCGCCTCTACGTGACCCGCGGTATGCCCACCACGGAAGCCGGCATCATGACCGTGGGTCTCGGCCAGGTCTATGTGAGCCTCGGTGAGGTTCAGGCGGATGGTTCTGTGGGCGTGCGGCTCTATCACAAGCCGCTGGTGCTGCTGATCTGGATCGGTGCCCTCGTCATGGCCTTGGGCGGCGGCGTCTCCCTGACCGACCGGCGCCTGCGCATCGGTGCCCCAGCCCGGGCCAAGGCGGGGTCGGTTGCGCCTGTTCCTGCGGAGTGAACCATGCGGCTCGTTCTTGCACTCCTGGCGGCTCTCGTTTTCAGCGCCTCGGCCTTTGCTGTTCAGCCGGACGAGGTGCTGAAGGATCCTGCCCTGGAGAAGCGGGCCCGCGACATCTCTTCGGGCCTGCGCTGCCTTGTCTGCCAGAACCAGTCCATCGACGATTCCGATGCGCAGCTTGCCAAGGACCTGCGTCTCCTCGTCCGCGAGCGGCTGGTGGCTGGCGACAGCGACCAGCAGGTGCGTGACTTCCTGGTGCAGCGCTATGGGGAGTTCGTCCTGCTGAAGCCCACCTTCAGTTCGCGCAACATGCTGCTGTGGCTGACGCCGGTGATTGTACTGGTCCTCGGCAGTGTAGGCGCCTACACCGTTCTCCGGCGCCGTCCGCAGCCTGCCGAGGCGCTCAACGAAGAGGAGCAGAAGGCTCTCGAGGCCCTGCTGAAGCAGGATCAGTCGGCTTCCTGACAAAACCTTACCAACATTTCATGTTGGGGTGAGGGTACCGTAAGGCGGCAGGCCCCATCTTCCTCTCAACACGAACCGACACCGGTTCTTGCAGGAGAGAGAAGACATGTTGGACAAGGTTTCCACTCCCGTCCATAAACGCACTGTGAAATGGCTCGCCGCCGCAGCCGTTGCCGCCCTGATTGCCGGCGGCTCTGTCGGAACCGGCTTCGTTGCTCCCAACATTGCCCATGCCGAGCTGCGCTCCATGGCGCAGCCGATGCAGGGACTGCCGTCCTTTGCGGACATGATCGACAAGGTGAAGCCCGCCGTGGTGGCCGTGAAGGTCAAGGTGCAGAACGCGGCCTCCCGGGACGACGATCAGCAGTTTTCCATGCCCGACTTCCCACCCGGCAGCCCCATGGAACGCTTCTTCCGCCAGTTCCGCGATCAGCAGCCGGATGGCCCTCGTGGCCGCCGCCAGCAGCCGCGCCAGTTCGGCCAGGCGCTGGGCTCGGGCTTCTTCATCTCGGCTGACGGCTATGTCGTGACCAACAACCATGTGGTCGAAAACGCCTCGGACGTGACCGTGACCATGGACGACGGCAAGGAACTGTCCGCCAAGGTGATCGGCACCGACCCGAAGACCGACCTGGCCCTGCTGAAGGTCGATGGCGGCAGCGACTTCCCCTATGTGCGCCTTGCTTCGCAGAAGGCCCGGATCGGCGACTGGGTGCTTGCGGTCGGCAACCCGTTCGGCCTCGGCGGCACCGTGACGGCCGGTATCGTCTCCGCCCAGCACCGCGACATCGGCGCCGGTCCCTATGACGACTTCATTCAGATCGACGCGCCCGTGAACAAGGGCAATTCCGGCGGCCCGACCTTCAACCTTTCGGGCGAGGTCGTGGGCGTGAACACAGCGATCTACTCGCCTTCGGGTGGCAGCGTCGGCATCGCCTTCGCCATCCCGGCGAGCACAGTCGAGCAGGTCGTCGCTTCGCTGAAGGACAAGGGCACCGTGACCCGCGGCTTCATCGGCGTGCAGATGCAGCCGGTGACCAAGGAGATCGCGGAGGCCATCGGTCTGAAGGAGCCCAAGGGTGCTCTCGTGGCCGAGGCGCTCAAGGACGGTCCCGCCGCGAAGGCCGGCGTCCGGACAGGTGACACGATCATCGCCGTGAACGGTGAGCCCATCAACGAGGCCAAGGACCTTTCCCGCAAGGTCGCACAGGTCGCGCCCGGCAAGACCATCACGCTTACGGTCTGGCGCGAGGGCAAGGAGCGGACGGTGACCCTGGAGGTCGCCAGCCAGCCGAAGGGCGCCTGATCCTTCGGCAAGAGCAGGGCACCAGGACCTAATGTGTTGATTGCCCCCGACACCTGGTGTCTTCTGCCCGCGGCAGGCTGGTCTCTTCCCCTCCAGGACCGGCCTGCCGTAGGGCTTCATTTGCGTTAAAGTCAGGCTATGCGGATTCTGATCATCGAGGACGACAAAGAGGCGGCTTCCTACCTTGTGAAGGCATTCCGGGAATCCGGCCATGTTGCGGACCATGCCGCCGATGGCCTGGACGGCTACGCCATGGCTGAAGCAGGGGATTACGACGTTCTCGTCGTCGACCGCATGCTGCCGAAGCTCGATGGCCTTTCCCTGATCCGCTCCCTCCGCGAGCAGAACGTCGAGACTCCGGTTCTCATCCTGTCCGCCCTGGGCCAGGTCGATGACCGCGTCAAAGGTCTGCGCGCCGGCGGCGACGACTATCTCCCCAAACCTTACGCCTTCTCAGAGCTTCTCGCACGGGTCGAGGTTCTCTCCCGTCGCCGCGCCTCCACCGCCAGCAGCGAGCCGACCGTATACCGCGTCGCCGATCTCGAACTCGATCGCCTCTCGCACCGCGTGACGCGCTCAGGCCAGGAGATCATCTTGCAGCCGCGCGAGTTCAGGCTGCTCGAATACCTGATGAAGAACGCCAATCAGGTGGTCACGCGCACCATGCTGCTCGAACATGTGTGGGACTATCACTTCGATCCTCAGACCAACGTGATCGACGTGCACGTGTCCCGCCTGCGCTCCAAGATCGACAAGGGGTTCGACAAGCCGCTCATCCATACCATCCGGGGCGCGGGCTACATGGTCCGCGTGGGCTCGGTGGAGGACGGCGACGAATGAGCGCGCTCTCATGACAGCCTTCGGCAAGCTCTTTAGGACCACCGCGTTCAAGCTGTCCTTTGCATATCTTCTCGTCTTCACCCTCTTCGCTTTCGTAACGCTGGGCTATGTGGCCTGGAGCGCGCAGAAGCTTCTGACGGATCAGTTTGTCTCCGCCATCGAGACGGAGATCAACAGCCTGGCCGGAATTTACAGGAATGGCGGGCTTCGGCGGCTGGTGAGCGCGGTCGACCGGCGCTCCCGCGCGCCCGGCGCCTCGCTCTATCTGGTCACCACCAGCCTCGGCGAAAGGGTCGCCGGCAATGTCGGAGCCTTGCCGCCTGGCGTCATTGACCGCGTCGGAGAGTTCGAGACGCTCTACAACCGGACCGACGAGACGGACACGAAGCCCAACGTCGCCCTTGTGCGTGTTTATGTCTTGCCTGGCGATTTCCGCCTGCTCGTCGGCCGCGATATCGAAGAGCGCATCCGCCTGAGGGACGTCATTCACCGTGCCTTCGGCTATTCCCTCCTGTTCATCGGCGTTCTGGGCTGCCTGGGCAGCTGGTTCATCGCCCGGCGTGTTCTCAAACGTGTCGACGACATGACCGACATTACGCGCGGCATCATGGCCGGCGATCTCGACGGACGGCTGAAGGTCGCCGGAACCGGAGACGAGCTCGACCGTCTCGCGCAGAACCTGAACGACATGCTCGACCGGATCGGCGAGCTGATGCGCGGCATGCGCGAGGTTTCCGACAATATCGCCCACGACCTGAAGACACCCTTGACGCGTCTGCGCAACAAGGCGGACGAGGCGCTGCGCACGGCCAAGACCCCAGATGAGCTGAAGACAGCGCTCGAGGCGACCATCGAGGAGAGCGACAATCTCATCCGCATCTTCAACGCGCTGCTGATGATTGCCCGGCTCGAAGCCGGCAATGCCCGTGAAGGCCTTGCCGATTTCGATGCGGCTGAGGCCGTTCGCGATGTAATCGAACTCTACGAGGCCTTGGCCGAGGAAGCGGGCGTTTCCCTCCATGTCTCCATCGAGAACGACCTGCCGATCCATGGAAATCGCGAGCTTCTGGGCCAGGCGATGGCGAATCTTCTCGACAATGCCCTGAAATATGGCGCTGCTCCCGATGGGAGCCCGCAAGCCATCTCCGTCTCGGCGCAGCGCGCCGATCACGAGGTGCGGATCGTCGTAGCAGATCGCGGCCCAGGCATTCCGGAAGCCGAGCGCCATCATGTGTTGGAGCGCTTTGTCCGGCTGGAGTCCGCCCGCTCCCGCCCGGGTTTCGGATTGGGCCTCAGCCTTGCCGCAGCCGTGGCACGGCTCCATGAGGGCCAGCTGATCCTGGAGGATAATGCGCCCGGTTTGCGGGTCGTGCTGGTTCTCCCATTGATGGACATCCCCGCCCGTCAGGCTGCCTTGCCGTCCGCAGCGTGAGACTGAAGTTGAAAAGGGAAGCAGAAAGATTTCGGTTGCCTCCCCGATCCTGGCATGAACACTCAGCCCCATCTTGAGACAAGGATGCATGGGCCGTGCCAGACCAGAACCGCTCCCTCATCAGCCGCCTGACGCAAGCCCCGCCCATTTCAGACATCAAGAGGGCCAAGGCACAGCTGTCGGAGTTCATCGAGCGCGTTCGGGACGAGCCGGAGGCCGCAGTCCTCGTGCCGCATCTGGAGGAGGGCTTGCTTCGCGACCTCCTCCTGGCCGTGGCCGATTACTCCCCCTTCCTCTGGCAGCTGGTGATTAACGACCCTGTCAGGATTGCAAGGCTTGCACTGGAGCAGCCGGAGGCCGTCCATTCCTCCATCGTCGAGGATCAGGCAAACCTCTTTCGCCAAGCTCGTGCAGGTAAGATCACCCGAGAGGATGCGGTCCGCGCCTTCCGCCGCAACCGCAACTCCCATGCGCTTCTTGTGGCTCTTGCCGATATTGGCGGATTGTGGAGCACGGAAGAGGTGACCGAGGCGTTATCAGGATTTGCGGATGCCTCGGTGTCCGGCGGCCTGAACCTCATCCTGACGGAAGCGGCCGATCTCGGGCGTCTCATGCTCCCCGACCCCGACGCGCCGGGTGAGGGCTCCGGCGTTACGGTGCTTGCGCTCGGCAAGCATGGTGCAAGAGAGCTCAACTATTCCAGCGACATCGATCTCGTCATCTTTTTCGACCCCGAGACCAAGGCGTTGAAGGAAGGCGCCGAGGCCGCCACGATCTACACGCGCATCGCTCAGCAGCTGGCGCGCCTGCTGCAGGAGCGCACGCCCGATGGCTATGTGCACCGGGTCGACTACCGCCTGCGACCCGATCCCGGTTCCACCCCAACGGCGATGTCTCTGTCGTCCGCTTACGTCTATTACGAGACCTTGGGGCAGAACTGGGAACGCGCAGCCTTCATCAAGGCGCGCCCGGTCGCGGGCGATCTGACCCTCGGTGAAAACTTCCTCAAGGAGCTGCGCCCCTTCATCTGGCGTAAGTATTTCGACTTTGCCTCCATTGCCGACGTGCATGCCATGAAGCGGCAGATTCATGCGGTGCGTGGGCATGACGAGATCGCAGTCGCCGGGCACGATATCAAGCTCGGCCGGGGCGGTATTCGCGAGATCGAATTCTTCGTGCAGACGCAGCAGCTCGTCTTCGGCGGCAGGCGGCCTGCCCTGCGGGGCCGGCGGACTCTCGACATGCTGATCGAGCTGCACAAGGAGGGCTGGATCACGGCGCAGGCGCGTGACGAACTCTCCCACGCCTATCGCTTCCTGCGTACCATCGAACACCGGCTGCAGATGGTGGCGGACGAGCAGACGCAGCGGCTCCCTTCCGATGAGGAGGATCTCAAGCGCTTCGCCAAGTTCTGCGGCTATCCCAGCCTCAAGGCCTTCGCGAAGGCCCTGACGGATCAGGCCAGGATCGTGCAGGGGCATTACGCCCTCCTGTTCGAGGAGGGACCGGAGCTCGCCTCCGATGTGGGAAGCCTGGTATTTACAGGCACCGCCGACGATCCCGAAACGCTCGCCACACTCCAGCGCATGGGCTTCCGCGAGCCTGAGAAAGCCGCCGAGACGGTGCGCGGCTGGCATTTCGGACGGCGCGCCGCCATCACGAGCCCGCGCGCCCGCGAGGTGCTGACGGAGCTGACGCCTGCTCTCCTTTCGGCGCTTGGCGGCACGGCCGATCCCGATGCCGCCTTGGCCGCTCTTGACAGCGCATTCGGCCGCATGCCGGCCGCCGTCGAACTTCTCACCATTCTCCAATCTCACGATAGACTGCGGCTTCGTTTCGCGGATCTCCTCGGGACGGCACCGCGCCTCGCCAATACGGTGGCGCAGTCTCCGCACGTTCTCGATGTGCTGATCGATCCTGCCTTCAACCTGCCGCTCGTCGACGAGACATCGATCGAGGAACAGGTCCGCCAGATCATCGGCCACCCGGCCAATTACGAGGACTTCCTCGACCGCGCCCGGGATGCGGCCCGGCAAATGCGCTTCATCACCGGCGCGCGCCTGCTATCCGGCATCATTTCTCCGGCTCAGGCCGGGGAGGCGTATGCGGCTATTGCGGCGGCTATCGTCCGTGTTTCCTTCGAACGTGTGCGCGCAGAGTTCGAGGTCGACCACGGCGTCGTTCCCAGCGCTCAGGTTGCTGTCCTCGGCCTTGGCCGTCTCGGCACGAAGGAGCTGACGGCGGGCTCCGATCTTGATCTTGTCGTGATCTACGATTTCGACGAGGAGCGGCGCGAAAGCACCGGGCCGCGCTCGCTCGATGTCGTCGTTTATCACACCCGTCTCACGCAGCGCCTGGTGGCGGCGCTCACCGTTCCGACGAGGCGCGGCCTGCTCTACGAAGTGGATCTGCGGCTTCGTCCTCAAGGAGGGAAGGGGCCGGTCGCGTCCCAGTTCAGGGGCTTCGTCAGCTACCAGCAGACCGAAGCCGAACTATGGGAGCATATGGCGCTGACCCGTGGCCGCGTCCTTGTCGCGGACGAGCATTTCGGCGTGCGTGTCGAAGCGGCTGTCAGAGATATCGTGGCCGCCCGGCGCGAGCGGGAACGCGTCATCGGCGAAGTCCGCTCGATGCGCGACCTGATCGCCGCAGAGAAAGGCAGCGACAATCCCTGGGATCTCAAGCTCGCCAAGGGCGGTCTGACCGATCTCGACTTCATCGCACAGGCTCTTGTGCTCGCGCATGCGGCCGAGCACCCCTCTCTCGTCAGCCTTGCGCCGGAGGAGGCTTTCCAGGAGGCATGCAAGGTCGGGCTCATCTCAGACGAGGACGCAAGGGATCTGGTCGAGGCGCACCGGCAGTTCAACGCTATCTTCCAATGGCAGCGTCTGACGATCGAGGGTGCTTTCGATCCTGCCAGCGTGCCTCCAGCCATCTTCAAGCGCCTCGCGACCATTGCAGGGCTGCCCGATGCAAAGGTTCTGCTGACGCATCTGAATGCCACGCGCCAGAAGGTGCACGAGATCTACGAGCGGGTGCTGCGCTGACAGCGGTGCATCCGGTGCTCAGGCAGCGGCGTCTGCCAGGGCTATATCGGCATTCGTGGCTTCCGTCAGCGGCAGGTGGACGAGCACGATGGTGCCGACGCCTTCCTGGCTCTTGATGCGCAGCGAACCGCCATGCAGTTCCGTCAGTGAACGGGCAATGGCAAGGCCGAGGCCCGATCCCTTGTAGCTCTTCGAGAACTCGGTCTCGACCTGCTCGAAAGGCTGGCCGAGCTTGTGGATGGCATGGTCGGGGATGCCGATTCCGTTGTCCTCGACATAGATGTTGACCGCGCCGCCCGCCAGACGGGTGCGCACTGTGATGCAGCCGCCTTCGCTCGTGAACTTCGTCGCGTTCTGCAGCAGGTTGACGAGGATCTGATGCAGGGCCCGCTCGTCCGCCGGCACCACGATGTCTTCCGGGTTCACGTCAACCGAGACGGAGAGGTTCTTCGCCTTGGTCTGCTCGCTGACGAGCCGGAGGGCGCGCTGAATCGAGGCATGAACCTCCAGAGGCTGCTTCTTGAGCGTCGTCCGGCCGGCCTCGATGCGCGACATGTCGAGGATGTCGTTGATGACCGACAGGAGGTATTCGCCGCTCGAACGGATATCGGCGCAATACTCCTCGTACTTCTCCGAGCCGAGCGAGCCGAAGATGCCGCTCTGCATCACCTCGGCAAAGCCGATGATGGCGTTGAGCGGCGTGCGCAGCTCGTGGCTCATATTGGCCAGGAATTCCGACTTGGCGCGGTTGGCGCTTTCGGCCTGGGCCTTCTGGTCCAGGTAGCGCTCGGCGAGGTCGGCAAGCTGCTGCGTCTGCGCCTCCAGTTTCTGGCGTGACTGCTTGAGGTCGAGAACGGTGGCGATGAGCTCCTTCTCGGATTCGACGAGACGGTGCTCATGACGCTTGAGGGCGGTGATGTCCGTACCCACCGACACGTAGCCGCCGTCTTTCGTGCGGCGCTCGTTGATCTGAAGCCAGCGGCCATCCTGGAGGCGTGCCTCGAAGGTGCGGGCGCCCACATCCTGCTGCTCGCGGCGGAGGAACTGGTGCTGCACTTCCGGCGGGCGACCGAGAGCCATCACTTCCGCATAGGACTTGCCCTGCAGATTCGCGTCCGGCGGCAGCTCGTGGAGCTTCTGGAACTTCGAATTGCAGAGCACGAGGTTGTTGTTGGCGTCCCACAGCACGAAGGCCTCGGAGATCGCCTCGATAGCATCGTGCAGGCGCGCATCGGCGCGGGCGGTCTTCTCCTCGAGGCCGCGCTGTTCGGTGACGTCCACGGCGATGCCGACGAGGTGGCTGGCGGCATCGTCCGGATCGTTCATCAGCTCGGCGCGAGCGCGCAGCCACACCCAGTCTCCCGAAGCGCTGCGGATGCGGAATTCGTAATCGACGAGGGAGGTGGTAGCGGAGGCCAGCTGCTCGGCGAGGGTGTAGAGATCCTGATCCTCGGGGTGGATCATGGCATTCACTTCGCCGAACGAGAGGAACTCGTCCTGCCGCTCGTAGCCGAGCAGCTCGTACATGGAATCGGACCAGTAGATGCGGCCGCGGCCGATATCCCAGTCCCACAGGCCGCAGCGGCCGCGATTGAGGGCGGAATCGATGCGGTCGCGCACCTTCTCGCACACCTCGTCGGCAGCGCGGGCGCGGTTGGCCTGCATCATGTAAGCAACGCCGATCCCGATGAGCACCATGATCGTGGCGCCGAGCAGGGAGACATGCCCGATGGTACGCGTCCACCAGCCCGAGAGAACGTGAGGCAGCGGCTGGACGATGGCGATCTGGCCGGATGAGGCGGGAAGCGCGCGCACGGTGGCGATGCCCTCGTTGCCGTCAGGCATCTTGATCGTCATCACCCCCGCACGGTCGGCAAACACGGCCAGAGGCTGCGCATCGCCAAGGACTTCGGCGAGCGTCTGCGGTGCGGTGTCGGCCGGTGGGTGCATGGCCA
The DNA here is from genome assembly GCA_035645515.1 of Microvirga sp. GTDB lineage: Bacteria > Pseudomonadota > Alphaproteobacteria > Rhizobiales > Beijerinckiaceae > Microvirga. The sequence continues at coordinate 61,003 of DASQML010000079.1, read as the reverse complement.
GCACGGCGCCGGACTGATCGATCAGAAGAAGGCTGCGGCTCTGGCTCAGGGCGCTTGCGGGCATCTCCTTGGCAAGGGCAACAAGCTGGGCCGCGGCCTGCGCCTTGTCGGCGGGAGCGCGATAGGCGCCGAGCTTCGCAGCCGAGAGCGACGCAATGATATCGATATCCTGGATGGCATCGAGCATCGTGTCCCGGCGGCCGTCGCGGATCTGAATCCAGGCGCTGCCGGCTAGGGTGACGAGAAAGAGAATGAGAACGGCCGGGACTGCCAGCCTGAGCAAGGACTCATATTGCTCGAGACGACGATAGGCCGGGCTCGCGTCTGATCGCGCTACACCTAGAATCGTACCCGTGCGTGCGGGTACGCATGCGGTCACCGCCCCCGCCATGCGATGCTCCCTTCGGAACCGTTACTGTCCTCATTCGGAGGACGTGCCGCATCTCTCCGAATCACTAACAATAGAATCACGGGCAGGTGATTTGTCTAGCTATGGAACCGTTTAGGTTAATAAAAAATTCTCATCGCGGACTCGGCCTGGGGATAGTTCTGGATAAGTCGCGGCGACACTTGCCATCGCGCCAAATCGTTAACTGCCTCCACCTTCTTCAAGCGACCGATTCACGATGTCCCCTACATCGCGGGAAAGATTCGGTTTTTGCGCAATGGATTGCAGTGCGCGCCGCGCGTGAGAGCGGCGTATTGATTCCATCATCTTCCATGTGCTGAAAGCCGTCAGCAGGCGAGCGGCGAGTTGCGGGTTAAGTTCGTCCGCACGCAGCACGATGGAGGCGAGGAGTGCGTAGCCCGCTCCGTCCCTGCGGTTGAACTGCATCTGATTCAACATTGCGAAGCTTCCGATCAGGGAGCGGACCCGGTTCGGATTGTTCATGGAGAAGGCCGGGTGCTCCATGAGGCGCTTCACGCGATCGAGCGTTGTGTCTTCCGGAATGGCGGCCTGCAACGTGAACCATTTGTCGAGCACGAGCGGCTCGTTGCGATAGCGCTCTTCGAAGCTGGCGATGGCGTTCTCCCGCACCATGCCCGGAATCGTCATGAGGACGCTCAAGGAGGCGAGGCGATCCGTCATGTTGGTCGCGGTCTCGAACTGCTCGCTCGCAAGTTGCTCGCCTGCCTGCTGGTCCGCAGCTGCGAGCAGATCGAGGGCGGCATTGCGCAGGGCCCGTCGTCCTGCGCTTGCGGCATCGGGGCTATAGGTGTCCTTCTCGGTCAGCGAGAGATACAAGTCCGTCAGGCGTTTGAAGCAAGACTGGCCCAGATTCCGGCGCAGGTCCTTGCGCGCGCGATGAATGGCATCGGGGTCCACATCCTTGCCGATTTCCTGGGCGATATCCGCTTCGCTGGGAAGCGTCACGACGAGAGCGGCGAAAGCCGGATCGCTCAAGGCTTCGGTATTCATGAAGGCATCGAAGGCCGCGGAGAGTGAGTTGATCTCCTCCTCACTCACGGATGCTCCGGTGGAGAGCGAGACCAGCGTGCGCATCGCAACGGTCTGTGCGGCCTGCCAACGGTTGAAGGCATCCGTATCGTGCCGAAGCAGGACGAGCAGATCTTCGTTAGAGAGGTCGAGGGATACCTTCACGGGAGCGGAGAAGCCGCGAAAGACGGACGGAACGGGGCGCGAATCGACGCCTCTGAAGGTGATGCTGTCCTCGGCCTTCTCGAGCAGGAAGACGCCGCGTCCGTTCACGCGATCGCATGTCACGTCCATCGCCCGCCCGTCCTGACTCACGAGGCCGAGCGCGACGGGAATCACCATCGGTTCCTTCGTAGGCTGTCCAGGGGTCGGCGGCGTCTGCTGTTTGAAGTCGAGCCGGTAGGTCCGGGCCTCCTCATCGTAGCGCCCATGCACGGTCACCCGCGGCGTGCCGGATTGTGCATACCATCGGGAGAAATGGGAGAGGTCGCGACCTGTCACGTCCGCGAAGGCTTTCAGGAAATCCTCGACCGTGGCGGCAGTGCCGTCGCAACGGTCGTAGTAAAGATCCATCCCGCGCCGGAAATCCTCGTCGCCGATGATCGTCTTGAGCATGCGCACGATCTCCGCACCCTTTTCGTAAACGGTCGCGGTGTAGAAGTTGTTGATCTCTCGGTACTGGCTGGGGCGAACCGGATGGGAGAGGGGGCTCGAATCCTCCAGGAACTGCCGCGCTCTCAGGGTCTTCACCTCCGCGATGCGATGAACCGGGCGAGAGCGCTCGTCGGACGAGAATTCCTGATCGCGAAAGACCGTCAGGCCCTCCTTCAGGCAGAGCTGGAACCAGTCGCGGCAGGTAACGCGATTGCCTGACCAGTTGTGGAAATACTCGTGGGCAATGATCGCCTCGATGTTCGCGTAATCGACATCCGTGGCGGTCTCGGGGGAAGCCAGCACGTATTTGTCATTGAAGATGTTGAGGCCCTTGTTCTCCATCGCGCCCATGTTGAAATCCGACACGGCGACGATGTTGAAGACGTCAAGATCATACTCGCGGCCGCAGACCTTCTCGTCCCAGATCATGGAGCGCTCGAGAGCATCGAGCGCGTAACCGGCCCGATCCTCCTTTCCCGGCTCCACATAGATTGCGATTTCGACTTCGCGCCCGCTCATGGTCGTGAAGGACTTCGCGACCTTTCCTAAGCGTCCGCCCACGAGGGCGAAGAGATAGGACGGCTTCGGAAAAGGATCGTGCCAGATGGCGTAATGCCGGTTCGTGCCTTCGACGATGCCGCTTTCAACCGGATTGCCGTTGCCGAGCAGAACGGGCGCCTCCTCCCGTTCCGCCTCAATGCGGGTGGTGTAGACCGCAAGCACGTCGGGCCGATCGAGGAAGTAGGTGATGCGTCTGAACCCTTCCGCCTCGCATTGCGTGCAGTAATTGCCGCTGGAGCGGTAGAGCCCCATCAGCTTGGTGTTCGCCGTCGGGTTGATTTCAGTCTCGATGGTGAGCTTGAACGCCTGTTGCGGTGGTTGGGAGATGACCAGGGATTGCGGAGAGGCTTCGAACTCGCTTGCTTCCAAGGGGCGTTCGTCGAGAGCCACCGCCTTGAGGTTCACCTCGTCGCCGTCCAGCACCAGGGGTACGTCGGAGCGCCCGGCCGGATTGGGGCGCATGGAAAGCGTAGCCGTCACCTTCGTTGCCGTAGGGTGTAGCCTCACATCCAGCTCGACCCTGTCGATAAGGAAATCGCTCGGCCGATAATCCTCAAGACGGATGATCTGGGCGACATCGGTACGCATCGGCAGCTCTCTCGTGAAATATGATTGCGCCGAGCCTGGGGCCCGGCAGGGGGGATAGGATTGTCTCTGAATCGATTGCCGATAAAAGTCACGCCCAGTTGGACAATTCCAAGGCTTTTTCCGGAGGGGTAGAGCATAAGCCTTGATCTCTCCGCCAAATGCGCCATCACGGTAGCTCAGCCGCATAGGGGAGCTCATCTATGGAATACCTTCACACGATGGTCCGGGTCTCGAATCTGGAGCAGTCCCTGGACTTCTTCTGCAACAAGTTCGGCCTCGTCGAGGTCCGCCGGATCGAAAATGAAAAGGGACGCTTTACCCTCGTCTTCCTGGCCGCCCCCGGAGACGTGGAGAAGGCCAAGGACACCAAAGCTCCGCTTCTGGAACTCACCTACAATTGGGACGAGCACGAATATACGGGCGGCCGGAACTTCGGCCATCTCGCCTACCGGGTCGACGACATCTATGAGACTTGCCGCAAGCTGATGGATGCCGGCGTCACCATCAATCGTCCGCCCCGGGACGGCTACATGGCCTTCATCAAGACCCCCGACAACATCTCCATCGAGCTGCTGCAGCGCGGCGAACCCAAGCCCGTCCAGGAGCCCTGGGCCTCCATGCCGAATACCGGAACCTGGTAGACTTCGACTTTCGCCGGAGCGCCCTCTCTCCCTCTTGGCGAAAAGATCTTGCTCCTCCATTCTTCCCGGCTCACCATAACAGGCCGGGATGAACCCGGCGGAGGATGATCTTGGCAAGAGACGCGATCCGCTTCTGGCGGAATGGACGGCCCATCGAGGTTTCCGGCTTTCACCCGCGCACGACACTCCTGGACTATCTGCGGCTTCAGGAACGACGGGTCGGAACGAAGGAGGGCTGCGCCGAAGGCGATTGCGGGGCCTGCACCGTGGCGCTCGGCCGTGCAAGGGACGGGCGCGTTCACTACGAGCCGGTCAATGCCTGCATTCTTCTGCTGGGCCAGGTCGACGGCGCGGAGGTCGTAACGGTCGAGGATCTTGCCGCGGGCGGGGAGCTTCACCCCGTCCAATCGGCCATGGTGGCGCATCACGGTTCCCAATGCGGCTTCTGCACGCCGGGCATCGTAATGAGCCTGTTTACCCTCTATCATGAGGCCGAGCGTCCTTTGGACCGGAACGGCATCAACGATGCGCTGGCCGGCAATCTCTGCCGCTGCACGGGTTACAGGCCGATCGTCGACGCGGCTCTGGAGGCCTGCGCAGGCAGGCCGGATGATTTCTTTGCGCAGGCCAGCGAGGCGACCGCCCGCGGCCTTGCCGAAATGGCCGACGGCCAAGATGTCATGGTGGGCGATGAGGCGCGCTTCTTCGCCGCTCCCGCGAGCGAGGCCTCCCTTGCCGCTCTCTACGCGCAGCATCCCGATGCCGCTCTGGTGGCGGGCTGCACCGATGTGGGCCTCTGGATCACGAAAGGTATGGCCGAGCTGGAGAAGATCATCTGGCTCGGGCGCGTTTCCGGTCTCGACCGGATCGAGGACACGGCAGACACCTTGATCATCGGCGCAACGGCTACCCATGCTGCTGTCTTCTCAAGTCTCAAGAGCATCGATCCCGATCTCGGCGAACTCATGCGCCGTTTCGGCTCGGCCCAGGTGCGCGCTTCCGGAACCGTCGGCGGCAACATCGCCAACGGCTCGCCCATCGGCGATCTTCCGCCCGCGCTGATTGCGCTCGGCTCTACTCTGGAGCTGCGCCGGGGCGAGGACACTCGCGTCATCCCCCTCGAAAGATTCTTCGTCGCCTATCGCAGGCAGGACCGCCTGCCGGGCGAGTTCGTCCGCCGGGTCACAGTGCCGAAGCTGAAGGCCGGTGAGGTGTTTCGCGCCTACAAGGTATCCAAGCGCTTCGACGAGGATATCTCGGCCGTCATGGGTGCGTTCAAGCTGACGCTTGATGGCCGCCGCATTGCTGAAGCGCGCATCGCTTTCGGCGGCATGGCCGGCATCCCGAAGCGCGCCACGGAAACGGAAGCGGCGCTTGCCGGAATCTCCCTCGACAATCCTTCCTCCTGGGGCGCAGCGATGGCCGCCATCGCCCGCGATTACCAGCCCCTCGACGATCATCGTGCTTCGGCCGCCTATCGTTCGACTGTCGCCCGCAATCTCGTGTTCAAGGCCCTGAGCGAGACGGCCTCCGGCGAAACCGGCGCGACGCGGATCGTTGGTCAACGCGATAAGCTCGCGGCAGCGGAGTAGGGCCATGAACGCACCCGCCAAGCCCATCGATACCGAGACTCTCCGCCACGTCCGCAAGCCTCTGCCGCATGATTCCGGGCCCAAGCACGTGCAGGGCGTCGCGCAGTATATCGACGACATCCGCGAGCCCGAGGGGACGCTGCATGTTGCCATCGGCCAGGCGCCGAAAGCACGGGGGCGCCTTGTTTCTCTCGATGTCTCCGCGGTTCGCGAGACGCCGGGCGTCGTTGCCGTTCTCACCGTTGCCGACATTCCCGGCAAGAACGACGTCTCGCCCGCCTTCGGCGACGATCCGCTGTTCGTCGACAGCGAGATCAACTTCATGGGCCAGGCTGTTTTCGCCGTGGTCGCTACAACTCGCGACATCGCGCGGCGTGCGGTGAAAAAGGCGGTGATGGAGATCGAATCCGAGACGCCGAGCATCACCGTGGACGATGCCTTGGCCCGGGGCGAAACCGTTCTGCCGGATTACTCCTACGGCCGTGGCGACGTGGACACCGTGATTGCGGCCGCGCCCCAGCGTCTTGAGGGCCAGTTCCGCATCGGCGGGCAGGAGCATTTCTATCTGGAAGGTCAGGTTGCTTTCGCCATTCCCGGGGAGGACGGCGACGTCCATGTCTATTCCTCGACCCAACATCCTTCAGAGGTGCAGCACGTGGTGGCCCGCGTGCTCGACATTCCTGACTCTTACGTAACCTGTGAGACCCGCCGCATGGGCGGCGGGTTCGGCGGCAAGGAGAGCCAGGCGACGCAATGGGCCGTCACCGCCGCTCTCGCGGCAAGGGTGACGGGGCGTCCGTGCAAGATCCGTCTCGACCGAGACGACGATTTCATTCTGACCGGCAAGCGGCACGACTTCCGCTGCGACTGGCGCGTCGGCTTCGACGACGAGGGACGCATTCAGGGCTACGCCGTCGATCTTCTGGCCCGCTGCGGCTACTCGGCGGATCTCTCCGCAGGCGTCGTGGACCGCGCCATGTTCCATGCGGACAACGCCTACTGGATGCCGGCTGTCCACATTGCCTCGAAGCGGCTGAAAACCAACACCGTGTCGAACACCGCCTTCCGAGGCTTCGGCGGTCCGCAGGGCATGCTCGCCATCGAGCATGTGATGGACCAGATCGCCTGGGCCATGGGGCGCGATCCGCTCGATGTGCGCTACGCCAATTTCTATCGCCCCGGAGAGAATCTCACCCCCTACGGCATGGAGGTGGAGGAGACCGACACGCTCCACAACCTCGTGCGCACCCTCGAAGAGACATCGAACTACCGGGAGCGCCGCAAGGAGATTGCCGCCTTCAACGCATCCTCGCCCATCATGAAGCGGGGCATCGCGCTGACGCCGGTGAAATTCGGCATCAGCTTCACGCTCACCCACATGAACCAGGCAGGTGCCTTGGTGCATGTGTATCAGGACGGCTCCGTGCACCTGAACCATGGTGGCACCGAGATGGGGCAGGGGCTCTACATCAAGGTGGCGCAGGTGGTGGCCGAGGAATTCGGCATCGCCATGGAGCGCGTGCGCATCACCGCGACGACGACCGCGAAGGTGCCCAACACTTCGCCCACTGCGGCCTCATCAGGCTCCGATCTCAACGGCATGGCCGCAAAGGTCGCGGCGGGTGCGATCAAGAACCGCATGATCGCCTATGCCGCTGAAACCTACGGCGTGCCCGCGGAGCAGATCGAGTTCCGCGACGACCGCGTGTTCATCGGCAACGAGAGCATCCCTTTCGACGAGCTCGCGAAGAAATGCATTCTCGCCCGCATTCAGCTTTCCGAGGCGGGACACTACAAAACCCCGAAGATCACCTGGGACCGGGCCAAGGGAACGGGGCGCCCGTTCTTCTATTTCGCGTATGGCGCGGCGTGCTCGGAAGTCGTCATCGATACGCTCACCGGTGAGAACCGGGTGCTGCGCACGGACATCCTTCACGACGTGGGCCGCTCCTTGAACCCGGCTATCGACATCGGCCAGATCGAGGGCGGCTTCGTGCAGGGCATGGGATGGCTTACCACCGAGGAACTGGTGTTCAGCAAGGAGGGGCACCTGCTCACCCATGCGCCGTCCACCTACAAGATCCCGGTTGCATCCGATGTGCCCGCGGATTTTCGCGTGGCGCTCTATCCCAATACCAATCGGGAGGAGACGATCTATCGCTCCAAGGCCGTGGGCGAGCCCCCGATCATGCTGGCGAACAGCGTGTTCTGCGCGCTGGCGGATGCGATTCATTCGCTCGATCCCTCGAAGCCCGTGCCGCTCCACGCGCCCGCGACGCCCGAGGCGATCCTGCGCGCCTGCGAGGCTTTGCGGGGGAGGCCGATGGGGTGAGGGTCTGGCGGCAGCTCACCGAGTTCGTCCGGCAGTACGGCGCTGCGGCCCTGATCAGCGTGCATGACGTGAAGGGCTCCGCACCCCGCGAAAAGGATGCGCGCATGGTCGTGCGGCCGGATGGGGCTTTCCATGGCACCATCGGCGGCGGCCAGCTCGAATTTCTGATGCTCGACATCGCCCGTGAAATGCTGAAGCAGGGGCGTGGACCCGCCCGTATCGTCGATCAGGCCCTCGGTCCCGATCTCGGCCAGTGCTGCGGCGGGCGCGTGAAAGTCCTCATCGAAACCTTTGACGGGCGCGACCTCCCCGACATCGCTCCACTGGTCGAAGCGGAGAGCAAGGGCCGCCTCTTCGAGGTCGAGTGCCGGATGGAGGAGGGGCGGGTCAGGCGGGAGCTCGCCTCCGCCGCCGATACGGGCCCAGGCGCTCAGTGGCGCGAGACCCATGGCGAGAATCGCACGCCCGTTCTCCTTTTCGGCGCAGGCCATGTGGGCCGCGCCCTCGTGTTGGCCCTTGCGCCGCTCCCCTTCTCCATCCGCTGGCTCGACGACCGGGAGGAGGCGTTTCCTGCCTATGTTCCGGCCAATACGTCAGCGATCCGCATGAAAAGTCCCGAAGCGGAGATCGCCGAGGCTAGGCCGGATTCCTTCATCCTCGTCATGACCCACGATCATCCCCTCGACATGGAGATCACGGCCGCAGCCCTGCAGCGCGGTTTCCCTTATGTGGGCCTCATCGGCAGCGCGACGAAACGAGCACGGTTCGAGAAGCGGTTTCGCGAACTCGGGCTGCCCCGGGAGCGGATCGCCTCCTTGGTCTGCCCCATCGGGGCTCCCGGCATCATGGACAAGGACCCCGCGGTGATCGCGGCGTCCGTGGCGGCGCAACTCCTCCAGGTGCGCGAGCGCTTGAAAGCAACGTGGCGCTCCTTGTGAGCTACCGCGTCTCAAGAAAGTCGGAAAGGGATTCTCGATCGCGCATCGCGCGACGCATTACTCCTGCCCTCCGATGGGCTTCCGGCCCCTGAAAAGGTCTCGCCTCCTAGCCTGCCAGGCGATACATAGGGTCCATGACCGATACGAACACACAAGACCAGCGTTACCTGAAGCGCGCCATTGACCTGTCCCGTGAGCACATGGAGGGCGGAGCGGGCGGTCCGTTCGGCGCCCTGATCGTGCGCGACGGCAAGGTTCTCGCCGAGGGCTGGAACCAGGTGACCTCGACCAACGATCCCACCGCCCACGCGGAGGTAACGGCGATCCGCCGGGCCTGCGAGGCCGTCGGCGACTTCTCGCTGGAGGGAGCCACGCTCTATACGAGCTGCGAGCCATGTCCCATGTGCCTGGCCTCGGCCTATTGGGCCCGCGTGTCACGGATCGTCTTTGCCAATACCCGGCAGGATGCGGCCGAGATCGGCTTCGACGACAGCTTGATCTATGACGAAATTCCGAAACCGATTTCGGATCGCATCATCCCCATGGATCACCTGCCGAGCCTGGAGGCCAAGGCGGTGTTCCAGGCCTGGGCGGACAATCCGGACAAGATCGAGTATTAAGAGCCCTTGTTAACTCGGCCGATTGCGCTTCCTATCTATCGCTGATCCTCAGTCCCACCAGAGATAAAGCCATGCCCCGCGTCACCACCATTGTCCGCAAGCCCGCCGTGAAGGCCGACCGTGTCATTGACACGGTGACCCTCGATTACGAGGCGCGGAGCCGCCGGCAGGCAACGCTGAAGGGTGAGGGCGGCACCGAGATCCTGCTCGATCTCGACATGGAAACCACTATCAACGACGGCGATGCGCTTCGCCTGGAGAACGGCAGCCTCGTTCAGGTAAAGGCGAAGGCCGAAGGCCTGCTGGAGGTGAGGGCGGAGAACCCCTTGCGCCTCATGCGTCTTGCTTGGCACCTGGGATCCAACCATGGTCTCGCCGAGATCACGAACGACGCCCTCTACATCGAGAACGATCCTGCTCTCGCGGAACTCGCCCGCGGCCAGGGCTGCACCGTGACGCCTGTCGAGCGCCCGTTCAAGCCTGAGCGCAGCACCCATGTCTGCGATCACGACCATCATCACCACCATCACGGCCACGACCATCACCATCACGGGCATCATCGTCACGACCATGCGCATGAGCACCATGCTCATTCCCACGAGCACAAGCACGCGCATGACCATGACCACCACGAGCATGGCCATGCCTGCGGGTGCGGCCACCACCATCACCATGACCACAAGCACGATCACTGATCGGCTGCCTTCCTGAAGCCTTCCCATGTCGAAGACCACCCGCGCCACGCAGGCTCTTGAGCAGGCAGGCGTTTCCTTCACGGTTCATTCCTACGAGTACGATGCGAACGCTGAGCGCATCGGCCTGCAGGCCGCCGAAGCCATGGGTGTCGATCCGAACAGCGTATTGAAAACGCTCATGGTGCTGGTGGATGGAAAACCTGCCTGCGTCGTCGTTCCCTCGGACAAGGAAGTGAACCTGAAGAAGCTCGCCTCGGCGCTCGGCGGTAAGGCGGCGCAGATGATGAAGCCCGCAGATGCGGAGCGCGTGACCGGCTATCATGTGGGCGGCATCAGTCCCTTCGGCCAGAAGAAGCGCGTGCCAACCGTGATAGAACAGTCCGCCTTCTCGCACGAGGAAGTGTTCATGAACGGCGGCCAGCGGGGCCTTCAGGTGAAGCTGAAACCCGGCGACGCGGCTGAGGCGCTGGACGCCAAGATCGCGGCGTTGATCTGAGACAATGCGGGCGCGGAGGGAGCACGCGGCATCCCTCCGCCGAAGGTGTCTTACTGACTGGTGCTGGAGTTCGTCGGCAGCTTCTTCTTCTGACCGGGAGCGTATTCGGAAGCGCCCTGGCCGGTCGTGGAGCCGGTGTCCGACTTCATCTGTTGGCCGGGAGCATAGCTCGACGCGCCTGAACCCGTGGTGGAGCCGGTTGTATCAGATTTCATCTGCTGACCAGGGGCGTACTGGGAGGCACTGTTAGAGTTCGTGTGTCCGTGAGAATTCTGCGCATAGGTGGCCGCAGGAAAGGCCGTCATCATGGCAGCGGCACAAGTGATACCGAGCAACTTCTTCATCTTTACGCTCCTTTGAAGGGTGCGGTTCTTGGACTTAAAGAACGTATGCTGGCGCGCCGTGTTCCAAGGTTTGCCTGAGGCGATTTTATATAATTTTATGCTGCGCATCAATTGTGGAACTACATGAACATGACGTGAATGCGCTCGCCCGTGTGACAATGGGACCACTAATTTTTCTTGTGATTGTCGCTCCCATATTGGAAAAGGCCGCACCGAGACTGCTCCCCAACCCTGCTTGAAACCATGAGCCAGAAGTTCTTCGCCGTTGCCCCGATGATGGACTGGACCGACCGGCATTGCCGTGCATTCCATCGCGTCATGTCGCGCCGGGCGCGCCTCTACACGGAGATGGTCACCACAGGCGCGGTGATTTTTGGGCCGCGCGAGCGGCTTCTGGGCTTCAGCGATGCAGAGCATCCAGTGGCCGTGCAGCTGGGCGGGTCGAACCCGGAGGAGCTGGCCCAAGCCGCCAGGATCTGCGCCGATTTCGGCTATGACGAGATCAACCTCAATGTCGGATGCCCCTCGGACCGCGTGCAGAATGGCCGCTTCGGCGCATGCCTGATGCAGGAGCCTGTGCTCGTAGGCGAATGCGTCGCTGCCATGAAGGCGGCCGTATCACTGCCGGTGACGGTGAAATGCCGCATCGGCGTGGACGATCAGGACACGGAAGAAGCCTTGAACCGTCTCACGGAATGCGTTGTCGCCGCAGGTTGCGACGAGCTGACTGTCCATGCCCGCAAGGCTTGGCTCAAAGGCCTTTCGCCGAAGGAGAACCGGGAAATTCCGCCCCTCGACTACAACCGTGTTTATCGCCTGAAGCAGGCACGCCCCGATCTCCCCATCGCCATCAACGGCGGCATCAAGACCTGGCCTGAAATCCATGAGCACCTGAAGCATGTGGACGGCGTCATGCTGGGGCGTATTGCCTATCACGAACCTGAAATTCTGCTCGCCGTCGATCGTGAGCTGTACGGCGAGGAGCCGCCGGTGGCTGACGGCTTCGAGGCGGTCGAGGCGTATGAACCCTATATCGCCGCGCAGCTGGCAAAGGGCGAGCGCCTGAGCAGCATCACCCGCCATATGCTCGGCCTTTTCACGGGACGGCCCGGCGCAAGAGCCTATCGCAGGCATCTGGCGACTGAGGCCGTAAAACCCGGTGCGGACCTGCAGACCCTGCGCGATGCCGTCGCTCATGTTTCGCGCAATGCGGCCTCCGCGGTGGCGATGGCGGCTGCTGTCGGCTGAGGCATTTGCTATAGGATGTGGTCTCTATTGCTGGTGGAATCTTCAGTTGAAAGCCGGAACTTCAGATTGTGCCGGTGTGCTCTCCGGCACAGATCTTTCGTCTTGACCTCAGAATATTGATCTCAGCCGCTTTGCAATAAAGTTGCGCGTCCTAGGTGGCTGAGTGGACGGGCATGATCCGTTCGATCAAAAGAGGTTGTTATGATGACAGGTTCCAAAGTGCCTATGCTCCTCTGGACAGGGTTCCTTTGCACCATCCTCGGAATGTCTGCTGCGACCGAGGCCCAGGCCTTCTTCGTTAGGGAGGATCGGCCGCCACCCAACGGCTCCAATGGCCTGAGCCTGAACGGCCTCAGCGCAAATGGCCTGAGCGCGAACGGGTTGAGCGCGAACGGCCTTATTGCGAACGGCTTGAGCGCAAATGGCTTGGCCTCGCATAGGGCGAGACTGAACGCTGTCATCCTTCCGGACGGCGAAAAGGTCGATTTGCGGTAAGCAATCCAGTGAATTCCCCTCATGGGGAGGGGAATTCACATGGAATTTTGCAGAAGCTGATGAGACTCGAACAGGAAAATAGTGGATTTTATACAACCATTAATTGAAATGACTTGATTTCGTCATCTATTGATTTGTATTGTGCGTCTTAAAGTTGCTGAGATCTGACAATCCATCTCTTCTAGTCGAGGAAGAGAGTGCATCAGAAAACGCTTTACTATAACGTTGCAATGCCTAAGATCCTCGGTGGAGGGCCCGCTTCGAGCCTTCGAAAGAAGAGGTTAGTCATGAGGTTGTTTCCTAAGCCTGCATCGGTTTCCCGAATTGGACTGATTTGTGCCGTTCTTGGTGTTTCGATTGCGACGCAAGCCCACGCCTTCTTCATCATGGATGAAAGGCCGCCACCGAACGGGGCCAATGGCAGCAGCTTAAACGGCCTTACCGTGAATGGCCTTACCGTCAACGGCCTGACTGTGAACGGACTCACCGTGAATGGCAGGAATCAGACTGGCCGCGCTTCGCACAGCCTCGTCCTCCAGGCTGTGGCTCTGCCCGACGGCGAGCGCATCGAGTTGCACTAAATCGTCTCTGTTCAAGAGGAGCGACCCCTTCGTTTCTGACGAGGGGGTCTTTCATTTTCAATGCGCAAACGTCTGTCCTGCTGTCTTCGTCTAGGCGCGGTGCTCGCTGCTTTGGCCGTACCTGCAGCCGCCAGGGAAGGGCACTTTGCACTTGAGAACTTGGATCTCGTCCTTCGTCTGAGCGATGGAACTGCGCTGAGAGGGGACGCTTTGATCGGCTTGACCCTCATGACTGGTTCGGGGGCAGGCGAGATTGCGATTCGCATCGATGACATCGTTCGTGAGGGGAGGCTGGCCAACCGCGGCATCACCTTCTACAGGATGTCGGTGAAGGATCCCGTTACAGGTGCGATGCAACCCTTGTGCGAGGCCGATCGGGACGGAGAGCGCGCTGCCTTTGTCTTTCCGGACAAGGCAGGAAGCTTCTCGATCACTTGTACGAGCGGAGCCGAAGGCAAGTGCATTCTTTTTGGTTACCTGCCGTGGGAGACACGAGACGGTGTTCCGCTCAGCGATCTGCACAGGGCGTGTGTGCATATGCTGCGTGCCGATTACGGTGGAGACAATCACCCAACCACGCGCAACGGCACGGCCGTGAACATTTATGATCGGCTCGGGATTCAGCATCCCGATCCAGCTCCGGGAATGGCGTTCGAAGCGGCATGGGGACCCGACGGGGCGGTCTGTGTTTCGCACACACGCATTGCCGATAATATCAGTCTGGAGGAACTGGCCGAACGCTATCCCCGCTTGCGCGGAAGGTTAGGCCCGCATGTCTGTTCCGAAGAAGCGATGCGCGCCGATCCGCGAGCCCTCATTTTCAACCATTCCGTTCTGACGTGGCGTCGGGGGAGGCGGTAAGCGCGGCAAGAGCTTAAGCTCAGTGAAACGCTCTTCAGCAGCAGCCCTCGCTTCGGCGGGGGCTTTTTCATGAGCATAGCTCTCCTTTCAATCAGGACTGTGCACCGGCTTCGTACTTTCCAGAGGAGCCCAATTAAAACAGAGGCCGCCTTGGTTGGTCCTTCACTCATAAGAATTATCAGAGCGAGAAAGGTTCCAGTTCAACTGGCTCAGTGAAGCTCTTAATGTACGATCAAGAGCGTTAAACCTTTGGTTGAAACAACTTTAGGTAACTGCAATTCCATTAATAGTTGGGACAAAGAATTAATTCACATAGAAACTTTATTGCAATTCATATTTTGCAGAAATGCAGGCCTAAACATCTTTATAGAAATGAAATAACATGTAACTTCCTCTACGCGAATGCGACTGAACGTTACGTCATTTGCATAACCAAAAAATCTAGGGGATAAAGATGCTTATTCGGTCCTATATGTCGGTTGCGACTCTTGCGCTTGCGTTCACTATGGCCTCCGCTGCTAGCGCGGTTGAGATTACCAACGGCCTGAGCACCAACGGCCTGAGCACCAACGGCCTGAATGCCACAGGCACTGCTTCCTCGGTCGCTCAGCTTGAAGCAGCGATCCTCCAAGACGGATCAGTTATTCTGCTGGCCCAGTAATTGATGGAATTTCAAACCCGTAGCCTCTCCCTGGAGAGGCTATTTTCTTGTCAGGACCTGTTTGATGTTCCCTCTGTCTCTCGCATTTTTCCTTCTCGCCGTTCTCGCGAATGTTGTTGTTGCCTCGGAGGCAGTCGGCGCGAGTAGGCTTCAAGCAGATGGGCCGGAATTGGTTCTGCGTCTGGATGGCGGCCGCGTTCTGCGAGGCAAAGACCTCGTGGGGATCAGGCTGGTATTGAAAAGCGGGGACGGTGAGAAGCAGCTGCGTATCGATAGTATCGAAGACGACAGGTCCGCGACCGGAGGTGCTCTTCTGCTGTACGGCCTGTCGGTCCATTCCTCGGACGGGAGTGAGATCGGTCCGTTCTGCGCGTCCGATCCTCAGGGACGCAGTGCTGGTTTCGCGATGCCTGATGGCGCGGGCGGATTCCGATTTACCTGTACCAGCGGTGCGGAAGGCAAGTGTGTCCGCATGGGGTATCGCCCGTGGGAGAGCGGCGCGGGTCTGCCCATGCAGGATCTGCATCGGGCCTGCGTGCATATGCTGCGGGCAGATTACGGCGGAGACGACCGGCCGACAACGCGCAATGGCACCTCTGTCGACATCTTCGATCGCTTCGGCATTCAAAAATCTGAAAAGGCTGACGGCATGCAGTTCGAGGCGGCCTGGGGCCCTGATGGCGCGGTCTGCGTCGCCCATCCTCGAATTGCGCAGAACGTCACGCTCGAGCAGATTGCAGAAAACTATCCCCGTTTGACAGACAGGCTCGGTCCGGAAAATTGCAGCGTCGAAATGATGTGGACGGAGCCAAAGGCTCTCCTCTTCAACAATTCTTTTCTGTGAGGCTTGATGGTCGGCTCGTGAGGATCTCTGCGATCCAACCTTGATGCATCAAAGCCCTGTCCTGGCTCTCAGGATCAGGCGGTTGCCGCGCACCTCGTAGGAGCCGAGACGTTCGAGAAACGTCATGCCGAGCAGATTGGCATGCAGCACGCCTTCACGGGCGACGAGGGCGTGGACATTGCGTTCCGTGATCGGTCCGATCGAAAGACTCTCCACGACGACGGGCGCCGCGAGCGCCCCGCCATTGGCTGTGGAAACAGGAACGGAGTAGTTCAGCGCTTCCGGCTTGATGCCTAAGTCGGCTGCGTTCTC
This sequence comes from Microvirga sp., assembly GCA_035645515.1. Taxonomy (GTDB): domain Bacteria; phylum Pseudomonadota; class Alphaproteobacteria; order Rhizobiales; family Beijerinckiaceae; genus Microvirga. The sequence continues at coordinate 45,102 of DASQML010000079.1, read as the reverse complement.
CGCCCGCAGCACCACCGTGCTCGCGCCGGTGTCGAAGATGAAGCGCGTGTCGTGGCCGTTCACCTTTCCCTGCAAAAGGAAGCTGCCATCGGTCTTGCGGGCAGCGACCACTTCCCCCTCCGCCGTCACCACCGTCCGGCCCAGTGCAATGTCGCCGATGGCGCGGTCGATCACCGTCTGGAACTCGCCGCGCGCAGCATACAGGACCGTGAGAGCTATCAGCACGCCCGTGCTCACGGCCATGGATTGGACGCCATAGGTCCAATGGCGGGCAAAGCCTTCGATGATGCCGGCGGCGAGCAGCAGGCTGACGCCGCCGAACCCAAGTACGCCCGCGGCCTCGAAGGAGGTGAGATCGCCGATGTCCTGCTCGGCGAAGGCCGCGAGCAGCAGGGCCGCGATCAGAAGCAATCCGCCTGCGCCACGAATTCCCGGCATCATTCGGCCTTGTCGTTGGGGACCGCGAAAGCCTCGCGCATGCGCTCCGGCAGTTCGGCCATGATGCGCTGGCGCTCCTCCTCCGGCAGCCGGTACCAGCTCGTGATCTCCTCCCGCGTGCGGCCGCAGCCTTCGCAGAGGCCCGTTTCGGGATCGAGGGTGCAGACGCGGATGCAGGGGCTGGAGACGCGGGCCATGGTCTCTCACATGTTGTTACGGGTGGATCACCGTCAAGAGGCCGATCAGCGCGGCGATCTCCGCCACCTGCTGCGTCGCGCCCGCAATGTCGCCGGTCTGCCCCTGGATGTGGCGGTCGGCGAGACGGATCATCCCATAACCGGACAGGGAGGACAGGACGATCATCAGAAGGATCCCGGAGAAGGGCAGGCCGCCGAGTACACCCAGGACGATAGCGACGAAAGCCGCAAGACCTGCCGCTGTCCAGAAGCTCTCGCGTGGCGGCTGGCCGACGGCATAGGATGCGCCCTCGAGCCGAGCCGGAGGCAGGAAGACGAGCGGCATAAGGCCGGCCGTCCGGCACAGGGCGGCGGTGATGAGGATTGCTGCCGCCGCAGCAGCGCCGTCCGAGCGGGAGATCAGGGTAGCCAAGGCTCCGATGCGAAGCGCCAGGGCGAGGATGAGGGCAGCCGCTCCGAAAGAGCCGATCCGGCTGTCGCGCATGATGTCGAGCCGCCGCTCGCGGGTCGCTCCGCCGAAGCTGTCGGCGGTATCGGCGAGACCGTCCTCATGGAACGCCCCCGTCGTCACGGTCATGGCGCCGACAGCCAGCATCGCCGCGAGCCAGGGGCCGAGATCGAGTCCGAGGGCGCCCACCATGACGAGCGCCGGCAAAGCCCCGAGAACGAGACCCGCCAGGGGCAGGACGCGGGCGAGGCGGGGGAAGTCCGGAAGGGCATGGGGGTTCTGCTCCCATGGCAGGGCAGGGACCGGAAGGCGCGAATAGAAGCGCAGGGCTTGGGCAAGGTCGATGGAGAGCATCTGCCAGAAGCGGGCCGGCATGCTCTGCGTCGTTTCCATGGGCTCAGACATGCTTCTCCCCACATGCATCGCGACCTCGCCGGCCGCATTTTCTTGCGGCGAACCGGTGTCCACGTCGCCGGAAAATGCTTATAGGTCACGCCCTGACAGATTCCGCAATGCCCTACGGCCGGAGCCCCTCATGAGCCATGCCGCATCCTCGCCCTTCGACGATATCCGCCGCCTGATCACGACCATGCCCAGTCCTGACGAGGCCGCCATCGAGGCCGTGCGGATGCGGGACCGGCAGTTGACGAAGCCTGCCGGCAGCCTGGGGCGTCTCGAATGGATTGCCGAGTGGCTCGCCGCCTGGCAGGGCAAGCCCAATCCCACGGCGGACCGCCCGCTGGTCTGCGTCTTCGCTGGAAGCCATGGCGTCACGGCCAAGGGCGTGTCGGCCTTTCCGTCCGACGTGAATCGCCAGATGCTGGAAAACTTCGCGGCGGGGGGCGCAGCGATCAATCAGATCTGCGCATCCTACGGCCTCGGCTTCAAGGTCTTTGACCTGGCTCTCGACATGCCCACCGGCGACATCACCGAAACGGAAGCCATGGACGAAAAAGCCTGCGTCGCCACCATGGCCTTCGGCATGGAGGCGATTGCCGGTGGCACGGATCTGCTTGCGGTCGGCGAAATGGGCATCGGCAACACCACCGTTGCGGCGGCGATCTACACGGCGCTCTATGGCGGCCCGGCCGAGCATTGGGTGGGCCGGGGCACCGGCGTCGACGATGAGGGGCTGAAGCGCAAGGTTTCGGCGGTCGAGGCGGCGATCGCCCGTCATCGTGATCACCTCAAGGATCCGCTCGAGGTGCTGCGCCGCCTCGGCGGCCGCGAAGTCGCGGCTATCGCTGGAGCGATCCTGGCTGCGCGGCTCCAGAGGATCCCGGTGGTGCTCGACGGCTACGTGGCGACCGCCGCTGCCGCCGTGCTCCATGCGATCCATCCCTCGACCATTGATCACTGTATCGCGGGCCATCTGAGCGCCGAGGGAGCGCATCAGGATGTGCTCGCGCGGCTCGGCAAGATCCCGCTGCTGGCTCTCGGCATGCGCCTCGGTGAAGGCTCAGGGGCGGCGCTCGCCATGGGCATCGTGAAGGCGGCTGCCGCCATTCACCGTGACATGGCCACCTTCAGCCAGGCTGGGGTTTCCGAGCGCCTGTCGTGAGAATGCCCCGAGGCCGCTCGCGGTCGAGCGGCATCCAATCCCTTGTTCTCGCACTGGCGCTGGCCGGCGGGGCGGTGATCGCGTTCAAGCCCAGTGGTCGGGCCTTGGAGGGTCGCGCCTCCGTGACCGACGGCGACACGATCCATATCGGCGACGCGAAGATCCGCCTGAAGGGTATCGACGCGCCGGAAATGGATCAGGTCTGTTCGCACGCCGGGCGCTCGTATCGCTGCGGGGATGTGGCCCGCCGGGCGCTCATCGACATCGTGTCCGGCGAGCAGGTGCAGTGCCGCGCTGCAGGTCGTGACCGCTATCAGCGCGTTCTTGCCCGCTGCACGGTGAAGGGCACCGATATCGGAGCGCGCATGGTCGAGGAGGGTTGGGCCGTGTCCTATGGACGCGACTACGACCTTCAGGAGAGGCGCGCGCAAGGCCAGGGGGCTGGTCTCTGGGCCGGCGAGTTCGAGCGCCCGCAGGAGTGGCGGCGCTCCCGCGCCGGAGACTAGCCGAGCGCCGTTGCGCCTAGAGAGACCGAAAAAGACAAGAGGACCAAGGCTGCTCCTCGCTGAACCAAATGCGGTCGAATTCGCGCATTCGGCCCTGATAGAGAGGAGCCGAAACCAATCCATCCCATGGCGATGGGCACGATGGTGGCCGCGAACAAGCCCATTGTCTGAAGGAAGCCGTCGACATCCCGGAAGGCCGTCTCCGGAAAGATCGCGACGGCGAAGAGCAGCGCCTTCGGGTTGAGGAGGGTTGCCGAGAATACGTGGCGCACACCCAGACGTCCGGCCCTCTGCCCATCGCCCGTAGTGCGCCACAGGCTCCACGCGATCGCGACGAGATAGATGGCGCAGGCGAGCTTCAAGGCCGGTTTGAGCCCGGGCAGGGCGTTTGAAGCGGGCTCCAGAAAAGCGCCCCAGGCTGCAATCGCGATGGCATAGCCTGCAAGCTCTGCAGGCACGAGCGGCAACGAGCGGCGAAAGCCGGCCCGCGCTCCGGAAATCGCGAGCAGCGTATTCGTCGGACCTGGCGTCGCCAGAATCGCGGCAATAGCCGGAATGAAGGCAAGAGGATCGATCATAAGGATCCTCTAAGTCGCGTGCGGAGAATGCGCTTTGATCCGTCTCAAACCTCGATAAAGCCCGCCTGAATTCCCATTTGAACAGGATGAACCTCTCCCCCGATTTCGACGATCTCGCCGAGCAGTTGCGAGCCTGCCGCATCTGCCGGGATGCGCCGCGCTACGGCTCCGCCCTGCCGCACGAGCCGCGTCCCATCCTCCAGGGCAGTGCCTTGGCGCGCCTGTGCATCGCAAGCCAGGCTCCCGGCACCCGCGCTCACGCCAGCGGCATTCCGTTCGACGATCGCTCGGGCACGCGCCTGCGCGAATGGCTCGGGATCGACAGGGCCATGTTCTACGACGCTTCCAAGGTGGCCATCGTGCCCATGGGGTCGTGCTTTCCCGGACAGGACGCCAAGGGCGGTGATCTGGGTCCGCGCCGGGAATGCGCGGAAGCTTGGCGACAGCCGCTCTTTCAGGCCCTTCCCAATCTCGAACTCATCCTGCTCATCGGGCAATATGCCCAGTCCTGGCATCTCGGCGATGCGTTTCGGGATGGACTGACAGGCACCGTGCGCCGCTGGCGGGAGATTCTCGCCAGCCTGCAAAGGCCGCGCATCCTGCCGCTTCCGCATCCATCCTGGCGCAACAATGGCTGGCTTAGGACCAATTCCTGGTTTGAAGAGGAGCTTTTGCCTGTTCTTCGCTCCGAAATTCGCTCTATGTTCGAGCTCGACCATTCTGGAGCTGAACGAGCATGAGTCTGACGGCCCTGCGCTGCACCATCGAAGGCCATGTCGCCACCATCGCGCTGGCACGGCCCGACAAGCTGAACGCTTTGAACGGCACCATGCATGCCGAATTGCGGGAAACCCTCGACAGGTGCGAGCAGGATGACAATGTCCGCGTGGTGGTCCTGACCGGGGAGGGCAGGGCGTTCTCGTCGGGTCAGGATCTGACCGAGGACCTGCCGAAGGATGAGCAGGGCCGCATCGATCTCGGGCCGCCGCTTGCCCGGGACTACAATCCCCTGATTCTCAAGCTCGCCCATTATTCCAAGATCACCATTGCGGCTCTGAACGGTCCTGCGGTGGGCGCATCCATGAACATTGCGCTCGCCTGCGATATCGTCGTTGCCGCGCGCTCCGCCTATCTGCAGGAAGCCTTCGCCAAGATCGCGCTCGTGCCCGATGCGGGCGGCACGTGGATCCTGCCGCGCCTCGTGGGTCCCAAGCAGGCGCTCGCCCTCATGCTCACCGCCGAGCCCATTCCCGCGGAGGAGGCACAGCGCATGGGCCTGGTCTTCAAAGTCTTCGACGATGCCTCTTTCGCGGTCGACGTGGCAGCCTTCGCCGCCTCGATCGCAGGGGGGCCGGGGCTTGCACAGCGCCTTACGAAACAGGCGGTGGCGCAAAGCCTCTCCAACGATCTCCAGAAACAGCTCGAACTCGAAGCCCAACTGCAGCGGGAGGCGGGCTTCAGCCGCGATTTCCTGGAAGGCATCACCGCGTTTCGCGAGAAGCGCGCACCTCGCTTCGAAGGACGGTAGAGGTCGAGCATGCGCCGCCTTCCCTTGATCCTGATCCTGGCCACGCTGAGCGTCGTGCTCACCATCATCGTCTCGCGTGATCCCGAGCGGGCCGAACGCTTGTCCGCGATGTACAGAAGCGTAACGCTTACCGGTGAGACGCGGGAGATGGTCGTCATGCTGCTCGCCTTCGGGATCGGCGCCTTCATCGTCTATCTTACCGTGACCCGCCGCTGAGGCGCCTCCATGCGTTCTCTTTTGTTCACGGGGCGTTCAAGTCCTCTATCTTAGCGTTTGGTTTGAAGTGCCCGCTCTTCGGGTAAGAAAAGGTTCGCGCACCGTGTCTCAACTGAAACGTGCTGTTGTTTTTGCAGTCCTTGCTCTGACGGCTCTCGCCGGGTCTTTTGCCGGCGCCCACGCCCAGCAGCAGGGGCAGCGCCTTGCGCTGGTGGTGGGGCAGAGCGCCTATGAGGGGCGTCCGCTTGCCACTGCCGCCAATGATGCAGGCCTGATCGCCCAGGCGCTCACCAGCGCCGGATTCGAAGTGATCCAGGGTCGCGATCTTAATGCCAACGACCTGCGCCGTGTGGTGCGCGACTTCCTCGACAAGGCCCAGACGCTTCCGGATGATGCCGCCGTCGCGGTCTATCTGTCGGGCTACGGTCTCCAACTCGAAGGCGAGAACTATCTTCTGCCGGTCGACGCACGCATTCAGCGCGACGTCGATGTGCCCATCGACGGCTTTCGTCTGTCCGATCTGGTTCGCTCGCTGGAGCGGACACCCGCCCAGGCCCGGATCATCGTGGCCGACATGACGCGCGAATATCCGCTCCCTGCCGGCAGCGACCCGCTCGCACGGGGTCTGGCGTTGATGGAGCCGCCCGCCGGTTTCCTGATCGCGTTTTCGTCCGCTCCCAACATCACCAACGGGGATGCACCCGGGCCGTACGGCCATTACGCCACCGCGCTCGCGGAGATGATGCGCCAGCCCGGCGCACCGGTGGACGAGGTGTTCAACCGCGTCCGCCTGCGCACCCACGAAACCACGAAGGGTCTTCAGACCCCCTGGCACAAGGCCAATCTCGGGAGCACGCCGTTCGTGTTCTTCGAGCCTGAGGAATCCGCTTCCGCGCCGCCCCCTGTCCGTGAGGTGCGCCGGATCGAGGAGGTTCCCGCCGAGGAGGCCTACAACATCGCCGTCGAGCGCGACACGATCCAGGATTACCAGGCCTTCCTGCGCCGCTACCCCGATCATCCGCTGGCCCGCCGCGTCTCGGCCATGCTCGCCGCCCGCCGCGAGGCGATCGTCTGGCGCCAGACCGTCACCCGCAATACGAGCGAGGCCTATTGGACCTATCTGCGCCGTTATCCCAACGGCCCGCACGCGGCAGACAGCCGCCGCAGGCTCGCGCGCCTCTCCGCGCCGGTGGCCCCGCCGCCCGCCTTCGAGGAGATCGTGTACGAGGATCTGCCGCCTCCGTTGCCGGAGGTGGAGCGGATCGAGGTCGTCGAGGTGGTGACGATCATTCATGATGCACCCCCTCCGCCGCGTCCCCCGGTCTACCTGTTGCCGGAATACGAGGAGGACGTGGAGTTCGTCACCATCATCCGCGAGCCGCCGCCGCCGCCGGTAATGGTGGGCGTGCTGCCGATCCCGGCTCCGCTGCCGCTGCCGCGCTATGCCCGTCCGCCGCGCTACTATTACGAACCCATCGCGCCGGTGACGCCGCGCGGCCCGGTCGCCATCCCGGTGCGCGCGCCTGGAGTTGCCGGTCCTCTCTTCGGCCGCCCCGGCGAGCCTCGTCCTCCGCGGGGGCTGCGTCCCGAACCTGTCGTGCCGCGCCAGCCCGGCCTTGCCGCCGAGCCGCAGCCGATTCCGGTCGCGACCCGTCCGCCGGTCGCGAGGCGTCCGGGCGTTCCCGTGCTCCCTGCGGAAGGGCGCGCTCCGCTGCCCAGCCGTCCGATCCCGCTGAACCCGGTTGCGCCTCGCCCCGGTTCTGCCGCTCCTGTGCCGCCTCAGGAGGGAGAGCCTGTCGCCACGCCTCAGGCACCCCGTCCGAGAGTCCCAGTCGCCCGCCCGACGGCTCCGACCTCCGTGCCCCAGGATATGGACCGGGACCTTGTGGCGCGCCCGACCGCTCCGCAGCCCGCCCGACCGCCCTCGGCACAGCCGCCCAGGCAGGCGCTTCCGCCTGTGCCGAGAGTGCCGCAGCCGTCCGCGCCTGTTACGCGTCCCGGCATTCCACGTCCGTCTTCCGGGTCTCCGGTGCCGTCCACCTATGATGAGGATGGCCCACGCCAGCCCGGTCCTGCCGTGCAGCAACCGCGCCCGGCCCCGCGTGCGGTAATCCCGCAACCCGTGCGTCCGACCCCACGCGTGGTCACCCCGCAGCCCGTGCGTCCAAGCCCGCCGCCCGTGGCCCGGCCCACACCCGCTCCGGCAGCGCCTCAGTTCAGGCCGCAGCCGCGTCCGGTGGCGCCTGCTCCCGTCCCGCAATTCAGGCAACAGGCTCGCCCGGTGCCGGATCTCGATGACAGGCCCTCGGCCCCGCCGGTGATGCGGCCCCAGCCGATGCGCCCAAGCCCGCCCCCGATGGTGCGCCCGAGCCCACCTCCGATGGCGCGGCCAGCTCCTGCACCGGCTCCGGCTCCCGTGGTGCGGCCCCAGCCAGTGCGCCCGGCAGCACCGGCGCAGCGGCCCAACCGCGGGTCGGCATGCCCGCCTGGGAAGCTGTGCATCAACGACTAAAAACAAAGCCGCCGGAGCTTTCAGGGCTCCGGCGGTTTTCATCTCGCGGTCGGTAGGGACTTGGGGTTACTTTTCGAGCCTTGCGATGAGGCTTGAAGTGTCCCAGCGGTTGCCTCCCATCTTCTGCACGTCGGCATAGAATTGATCCACCAGCGCGGTGACAGGCAGGCTCGCCCCGTTCTTGCGCGCCTCGCCAAGAACGATCGACAGGTCCTTGCGCATCCAATCCACGGCAAAGCCGAAATCGAACTTGCCCTGGTTCATGGTCTTGCCGCGGTTTTCCATCTGCCAGGAACCTGCGGCTCCCTTGGAGATCACGTCCAGAACCGCCTCGATGTCGAGACCCGCCCGCTTGCCGAAATGGATGCCCTCGGCCAGCCCCTGCACAAGGCCCGCGATGCAGATCTGGTTGATCATCTTCGTGAGCTGGCCCGCTCCGGCTTCGCCCATCAGGCGGCAGGCGCGGGCAAAGCTCATGATCGCCGGCTCCGCCCTGGCGTAAGCATCCGCATCGCCGCCGCACATGACGGTGAGCACTCCGTTCTCGGCTCCGGCCTGACCTCCGGAAACCGGTGCGTCGATGAAGGAAAATCCCTTGTCCTTGGCGGCGGCATAAAGCTCGCGGGCCACTTCCGCCGAAGCGGTGGTGTGATCGACGAAGATCGCGCCTTGGACCATGCCGTGGAAGGCGCCGTCCGCACCCGTGGTCACCTGGCGCAGGTCGTCATCGTTGCCCACGCAGGCGAACACGATCTCCTGGCCCTGGGCCGCCTCGCGGGGCGTCCTGGCGGCGCGTCCGCCGTTCTCCGACACCCATGCGTCGGCCTTGGCGCTAGTGCGGTTGTAGACCGTCACCTCGTGACCCTTGGCCGCCAGATGCCGCGCCATGGGATAGCCCATCACGCCAAGACCCAAAAAGGCTACCTTCGCCATCGTCTGCTCCCGTTTCGTCCCAGAGTTTCTAGGAACTGAAAGGGCAGGGGTCAAACGGGTCTATTTGATATCGAAGGAAAAATATTTGGCGCGGATGCGGTCATAGGTGCCATCCCTCTTCACCTGCGCAATGGCGCGATTGAACCGGGCGCGCAGCTCCTCGTCCTCCTGCCGCAGGCCGATGCCGTAAGCCTCGCGGCGATAGGCGGGCTCGGCGGGCGCGTCGCCCAGCACATGGCAGCATTCGCCCTCACGGCTTTCCAGAAACTTCGAGAGCAGCAGTTCGTCCCCGAATACGGCATCAAGCCGTCCCACGAGAAGGTCGAGGTTGGCCTCTTCGGCTTTCGAGAAGAGAACGATCTCTGAGTCCTTGTAGAAGGTCTTCAGGTAGGTTTCATGGTCCGTGCGCTCGATGGTGCCGATCTTCTTTCCGGCCAGAGCCTGCGGCGTGACCTCGCCTGCCGGAACCTCCTTGGAGCCGATAAAGACTGCGGGGATGCGGTAATAGGGATCGGAGAAGGCGATCCTCTTCTGGCGCCTCTCGGTGATCTCGAGCGACGACATGATCGCGTCGTATTCGCGGTTGATGAGACCTTTGATGATGCCGTCCCATTCATGCTGGACGAGTTCGCATTGCGCCTGCATCACCTCGCACAGGCTCTTCAAAAGATCGACCTCGAAGCCCTGCAGCTCATTGCTGTTCGGATCGATGAAGTTGAAGGGCGGATAGGCACCCTCGACTGCGACGCGGATCACGGGCTTCTGCGGGCGCGCGGCCTCCTGAGCAGATGCGACAGGCGAGGCAAGCCCTACGAGCAGACCTGCAAGTATTAAGAGTTGTCGCCCGAAATGAAACGCGTTCACAGTTCTTCAGCCCGCCCGTTGAAGCTGATATTCCTTGAATTCCAGAAACAGTCAATCAACAGAACGACGTAGTATTCTGACCTTAAAGTCGCAGAACGACTTAACCGCCCGTCATGCTCATGTGCCGGCCGACCGCCGGACGGGTGTGAGTCCGATCGATGATGAAATCGTGGCCCTTGGGCTTGCGGGCAATGGCATCGGTGATTGCTTTCGTGAGCAGCGCATCGTCCTTGGAGGCACGCACGGGCGAGCGCAGGTCGGCTGCGTCCTCCTGACCGAGGCACATGAAGAGCTGGCCGGTGCAGGTCAGGCGCACGCGGTTGCAGCTTTCGCAGAAATTGTGCGTCAACGGCGTGATGAACCCCAGCCTGCCGCCGGTCTCGGCAACCCTCACATAACGGGCGGGACCACCCGTGCGCTCGTGCAGATCCTGCAGGGTGTAATGGGCTTCGAGCCGCTGCCTCACGGTTGAGAGCGGCAGGTATTGATCGATGCGTAGTCCATCGATCTCGCCGAGCGGCATGACCTCGATCAGCGTGAGATCCATGCCCCGTCCATGGGCCCAGTGCATGAGTGTTTCGATCTCGTCCTCGTTTACGCCTTGGAGGGCCACCGCGTTGATCTTGACCTTCAGGCCCGCGGCTTGTGCGGCATCGAGGCCCTGCAGAACCTTCGACAGTTCGCCCCAGCGCGTGATCGCACGGAACTTGTCCGGGTCGAGAGTGTCGATGGACACGTTCACCCTCTTCACCCCGCAAGCAGAAAGCTCCTCGGCGAAGCGCGCGAGCTGCGAGCCGTTGGTGGTGAGGGTCAGCTCGTCGAGCGCCCCGGATTCGAGGTGGCGGGAGAGGGAGCGGAAGAGGGTCATGATGTCCCGCCTTACCAGCGGCTCGCCGCCGGTGATGCGCAGCTTGCGCACCCCCTGTGCGACGAAGGCCGCGCAGATGCGTTCGAGCTCCTCAAGGCTCAGGAGGTCGCGCTTGGGCAGGAACGCCATGTCCTCCGACATGCAGTAGACGCAGCGAAAATCGCAGCGGTCGGTCACGGAGACGCGCAGATACGTAACGGCGCGCCCGAACGGATCCAGGAGCGGTGCGCTGGAAGGCATCGGCAGCTTGATCGGCGATCCCTCCATCAGGGACTTGTCCTTATGGCTTTTTCGCGAAGGCTTGATCTAGAATCCGTATTTAAGCATTCGCCGTCAAAGCACAAAGCCGAGAAGAGGTCCAACCCCATGATCGCCGAGCGCTGGCCCACGGAGCTTCGCCTTGCCAAGGACAGGCGCAGCCTTCGCATCGTCTTCGACGATGGAACGGCCTTCGACCTGCCTGCGGAATACCTGCGGGTGACAAGCCCCTCGGCCGAGGTGCAGGGCCATTCTCCCGCCGAGCGCAGGACGGTGCCAGGCAAGAAGAACGTCGAGATCATCGGTATCGAGCCGGTCGGCAATTATGCGGTCAAGCTCGTCTTCGACGATCTGCATGATTCGGGAATCTATGGCTGGAGCTATCTTTATGAACTCGGCGCCGGCTACGGGGAGAAATGGCAGGCCTATCTCGACGAACTTTCCGCAAAAGGACTGTCGCGGGAGCGGCTGCGCTGAGTTTGGCAAGCTGCCGAGAATGGGCCAGCCCCGTCATCGCCGCGCCCCACGCTCTCCCTCTGTTGAGGTCCCCAAGACGTGAATGGCCGGGGCAAGCCCGGCCATGACACAACATTTGATTTGGATGGAATTTAGCGCTGAACGATCACCCGCGCGCCGACTTTGGCGCGGTTGTAGAGATCGATCACGTCCTCGTTCGTCATGCGGATGCAGCCGGAGGAGACCGCTTCGCCGATGGTTTCGGGCTCGTTCGATCCATGGATGCGATAGATCGTGCTGCCGATATACATGGCGCGGGCACCGAGCGGATTGTCGGGACCGCCCTTCATGTAGCGGGGCAGGTCGGGACGGCGCTTGAGCATCGCCGCCGGTGGACGCCAATCCGGCCATTCGCGCTTCATGGTGATGGAATGGGTGCCGCCCCAGGTGAAGCCGGGACGACCCACCCCGACGCCGTAGCGCACCGCCTTGCCGTCGCCGAGCACGTAATAGAGGCGGCGCTCGCTCGTGGAGACCACAATGGTGCCGGGAGCGTAGCGGCCATCGAAAGACACCACCTCCCGCGGAACGGGAGACGCCTGAGCCTTCACGGCCTGGTCTTCGGCCCGGTAGAGGGGCTGGCGGGTGAGTGGATCGATTGCTGTAAATGCCGCAGCGGGGGTCGCAAGAGCGACATAAGCGCAGGCAAGTCCGAAAAGGGTTACGCGTGTGCGTCCCATAATTGCCTCAAAATGAACAAGGAGTGGTGGCGGGTTTGTGGCTCGGTAACGCGTATTGCCGCGTTTCAGATCCAGTGTCTATCAGGATTTCCCCATAAAATCCTAGCCTAAAGCGCCTTAATTTCGACACGTCGTAACCGGGCCGTTAAAGCCGCGCTGCCACAATCGACAATTTGAAAAATCTTAGCGAAGTTCCCAACTCTGTGGCTTGACGCCGGGCCGTCGACGCCATTAGAAGGCCCTGGTCAGGGCGCGTAGCTCAGCGGGAGAGCATTCGCTTCACACGCGAAGGGTCACAGGTTCAATCCCTGTCGCGCCCACCATTTCTTCCTGATAATCGAAGATCGGATCGTCGTGTCGCGCAGGTGTGCACGCGCTTCAGGCTGCCTGTCAGACCGTGACGGGCTTCAGCAGTCGCTCGACGGCAGAAAACAGCTCGTCGAAATGGGAGATCACGATGTCCGGGTTGAGGCTCTCCACCGGCACATCCGTGTAGCCGAAGGGGACGGCCACTACCGGAATTCCCGCATTCTGCGCCGTGACGATATCAGTGCGGGAATCTCCCACCATGACCGCCCGCGACCGATCGCCGCCCGCGCGCTCGATGGTGAGGGTCAGGTGGCGAGGATCTGGCTTGAAGTACGGAAAGGTATCGCGCCCGCAATTGGCCGCGAAGCGATGGCCGATCCCGAGCGCGTCGAGCAATCTGATGGAGTGTTGCTCCACCTTGTTGGTGCAGACCGCAAGGAGAAAGCCAGCCGCCTCGAGCCGGTCGAGAGCCTCCAGCACACCCGGAAAAAGCTCCGTCCGCACGCGGATGTTCTCGCCGTAATGGACCATGAACTGCTCGAAGAGCTTGTCCAGATGCGCCGGAGCAAGCTCCTTGCCGGCGGCCTCGAAACCACGCTCGATCAGGGCGCGGGCCCCGGCACCGATCATGTCGCGTGCTTGCGCGACAGGGATGGGCGCAAGTCCTTCCTGCTCGAGAATGACGTTGAGGGTCCCCACGAGATCACCGGCCGTATCGGCGAGGGTGCCGTCGAGATCGAAGACGGCGATCGGCGGGGCGATTTGTGGGATATGAAAGGTCATGAGGCTCGGTTACCTGCTGAGAGCAAGGGAATCAATGATGAGGGAATGATAAGGTGCTCCCAGTTGATTCGTTCTTACCGTCATGGAGTGATGAATGCGGCTTTTAGGGTGCTCGGCGTTTGCGTCGACGGTCTTGGCGCTGGGAGGCCTCCTGGGTTCTGCCCAGGCGGCTTCGTATGATTTCGTGCCTGCGCCGCAGACCGACCTGAACCGGATTTATAGGATCGATCGTGTCACCGGCGAGGTCAGCTCGTGCCAGTACGGTCTTCAGGAGGGCACCATCGGCGTGACTCTCTGCTTCAGCCCGGGCGAGGGCGCCGGAGCCCAGCAGCCCGGCGAGTACGGTCTCGTGGCTTCACGCCATGAGCGTGAGGGCGGCGTCTTCCGGGTCAATTACCGGACGGGCGACATGAGCATCTGCTATGTCTTCGACGAGCGCGTCGTGTGTACGCCGCAGGCGAGGCCCTCGACCGCCGCATCCACCTTGGCGCCTTCCGCAGCGACACCGAGCATGGGCTCGGGCTCGGGCGCTTCGCCGCAGCGTCCTTGAGCTTTTCCTCCGGGCGCCGTGCCCAGGCCGATGTGAAACCATCTTTCTTTTCAACATCCTCGCATGCTAGAGGCGGGCTGTGGCTCCCTTTGAACCAGGCGGGGCGACATTTCAGGGGTTTTTGAGTGAGCGACAATCTCAAGCGTGCAGCAGCCGAAAGGGCAGCCGAGTTCGTCACCCACGGGATGAGGCTCGGCCTCGGAACGGGTTCGACAGCCGCGTATTTCGTCGCGGCTATCGGCGAGCGCGTGCGCAGCGGCCTGAAGGTGGTGGGCGTGCCGACCTCCGAGGCCACCCGCGAGCAGGCGCAGCGCGAAGGCATTCCGCTGAGCACCCTGGACGACCTGCCGGAACTCGATCTGACGGTAGATGGCGCCGACGAGCTCGATGACGATCTGCGCCTCATCAAGGGCGGCGGCGGTGCGCTGCTGCGCGAGAAGATCGTCGCCTCCGCCAGCCGGCGCATGATCGTGATCGCGGACGGCTCGAAGCGCGTTCCCAAGCTCGGCAAGTTTCCCCTGCCCATCGAGGTGGTGCCCTTCGGCCTCACCGCGACGGAGCGCGCCATTGCCAAGCTCTTGGAGAGCCTCAGCATGGCCGGCGAGTTGCGCCTGCGCCGCGCCACCGATGGCGCTCCTTATGTCACCGATGGCGGCCACTTCATCCTCGATGCCCATCTCGGCCGCATCGACAAACCCAATGTACTTGCCTCGACGCTCAACAACATCCCCGGCGTCGTCGAGCACGGTCTCTTTATCGGCCTCGCTTCCGGTGCGATCCTCGCGACCGGGGAGGGGCTCGTCGAACTCGGTCAGCTCTGACCATCAGCTTACGATTGGAGTCCCTTCTATGATCCGTACCGCTTCACGCCTGGCCGCGACCTCCGTCGCATTGTTCATGCTGGCGAGTCCCGTCTTCGCGCAGCAGGCCCAGCCGAGCGCGAGCCATCTCGCGGCCGCCCGCGAAGTTGCCATCAGCTCCGGCATGACGGGCGCTTTCGATGCCATCACCACTCCGCTCATTACCCAGCTGCAGCGGATGAGCGTCACGAACCCCGACGTGCAGAAGGACCTGGATCAGGTGGCTATCCAGCTCAAGCCCGAGGTCGAGCAGAAGAAACAGGACCTCATCGACGCCAGCGCCCGAGTCATCGCTGCGAAGATGACCGAGGCTGAACTGAAGGAAGTGGCAGCCTTCTACAAGTCTTCCGTGGGCCAGAAGTACGTGCAGCTCCAGCCGGCGATCCTCGATGACATCGTGCGCGAGATGGATATTTGGACGCAGAGGACAGCGGAATTCGTCATGACCCGCGCCCGCCAGGAAATGGGCAAGCGCGGTCACACGCTGAACTGAGACCTCTTTGACGCACCCATGAAAAAGGCCCGGTTTCCCGGGCCTTTTTGTTGCCTGTTCCCGGCTTCAATCCTCGACGGCCTTGAAGCGCCCAAGTCCTTTGAGAATGAAGGGAGCCACGAGGGCGACAAGCGCCACCACGAGCAGTGTCGCCGAGATCGGGCTCTGCAGCAGCGCCATCGGGTCGCCCAGGCTGATCGACAGCGCCCGGCGCAGCTGACTTTCCGCCACGGGGCCGAGGATCAGCCCCACCACGACCGGCGCGACGGGGAAATCGAAACGGCGCATCAGGAAGCCGAGCACGCCGAACACGGTCAGCATGATCAGCTCCACCGGGGACGGATTTGCTGCGATGGTGCCGACGGTGGCAAAGACCAGGATGCCTGCGTAGAGCCAGGGCTGGGGGATCGCCAGCAGGCGCACCCACAGGCCGACGAGGGGCAGGTTCAGCACCAGCAGCATGCCGTTTGCAATGAACAGGCTCGCGATCAGGCCCCAGACCAGATCCGGCCTTTCGGCGAAAAGCAGCGGGCCGGGATTGAGGCCATATTGCTGGAAGCCTGCGAGCAGCATGGCGGCGGTGGCAGACGTGGGCAGGCCAAGCGTCAGCAGGGGCACGAGCGTGCCGGCCGCTGAGGCGTTGTTGGCGGCTTCAGGGCCCGCCACGCCTTCGATGGCGCCCTTGCCGAACTCCTCCGGATACTTTGTCAGGCGCTTCTCGGTGGAATAGGACAGGAAGGTCGGGATTTCCGCGCCGCCTGCGGGGAGCGCGCCGATGGGGAAGCCGAAGAGGGTGCCGCGTAGCCAGGGTTTCCAGGAGCGCTTCCAGTCTTCCTTCGTCATCCAGAGGGAGCCGCGCACCGGCTCGAGCTTCTCCTCCTCGATGTGGCGGCGAGAGGCCACGTAGAGGGCTTCGCCGATGGCGAAGAGGCCCACCGCCAGCGTCGTGACTTCGACATTGTCGTAGAGTTCCTGCACCCCGAAGCTCAGGCGGGATTGGCCGGACAGGATGTCGATGCCGACCAGCCCGAGCATGAGACCGATGAACAGGCTCGTGAGGCCGCGGATCGGCGAGTCGCCGAAGGTGGCGGAGACGGTGACGAAGGCCACGCACATGAGGGCAAAGTAGTCCTCCGGGCCGAAGCTGACGGCGATGTCTACGAGATATGGAGCCAGGAAGGTCAGGCCGAGGGTCGCGATCGTGCCGGCGACGAAGGAGCCGATGGCTGCCGTCGCCAAGGCGGGTCCGCCGCGCCCGGCCTTGGCCATCTTGTTGCCTTCGAGGGCTGTGGCCATCGAGGCGCTTTCGCCCGGCGTGTTGATGAGGATCGCCGTAGTCGATCCGCCATACATGCCGCCGTAGTAGATGCCGGCGAACATGATGATCGAGCCTGCGGGATCGAGCTTGAAGGTGATCGGCAGGAGCAGCGCCACGGTGAGCGCCGGGCCGATGCCGGGGAGCACGCCGACGGCGGTGCCGAGGAGAACGCCGATGAGCGCGAAGAGCAGGTTCATCGGCTGGATGGCGACGGACAGGCCGTTGGCGAGGGAGTAAAAGGCTTCCATGGGCCAGGCCTCAGAGCAATCTTTCGAGCGGTCCCGCCGGGAGCGACAGGGTCAGGAGCTTCCCGAGAAGCAAATAGATGAACGCGGCTAATCCGGCGCCGATCAGGAGATCCACGAGGAAGGCCCGGCGCCCGAAGGCCGTAGAGGTTGCCGCAAACAGGATGGCCGTTCCGATCATGAAGCCCCAGCCGAGGGAGATCAGGACGATGAGGGTCGCAAGACCGCCCAGGATCAGAACGATCGGCTTCCAATCCAGGCTCTCGCGCGCCGGCAGGTCCCCTCGGAAGGCCGAAATGCCGTTGCCGACGGCAAGCAAGGTGAGCCCGGTCGAGACGATGATGGGCATGACCTTGGGGCCGAGATCGTAGGGGGAGAGAATTTGGAGCTTGGTCATGTCCCACCAGACGAGGCCGGCGAGGACTAGGAGGGTGAGCGCGATGGCGAGGCCTGCCACGTCGATGCGCCGCTGCGAAGATGTCGTCATGGAATGTCCTAAAAAGAAGCGCCGCGCTCCGGAGCGCGGCGCTTCCCATCGCATTATCGTGATTTTCTACGACTTCACCAGTCCCACAGAGGTCAGGATTTCCTTGGTTCGGGCCTGGTCTTCGGCCAGTGCCTTGGCGAACGCGTCACCGGACTGGTACGCATCTTCCCAGCCCTTGGCTTTCAGGATTTCCTGCCATTCCTTGGACTTGACCATCTTCTCGACGGCGTCCGACAGAGCCTTCTTCTGGTCGGCGGAAATGCCGGGAGGAGCCACGACGGCGCGCCAGTTGGCGATCTCGATGTCGACGCCCTGAGCCTTGATGGAGGGCCGGTCGGCCGTAGCCTTGTTGGCCGGGGTGGTCAGGCCGATGAGGCGCAGCTTGCCCGCCTTGATCTGACTTTCGAATTCGCCGTAGCCCGAAATGCCGGCTGTCACCTTGCCCCCGAGGATGGCTGCGAGCGCCTCACCGCCGCCGGAGAAGGGGATGTAGTTGATCTTGGTCGGGTCTGCACCGGCCGCCTTGGCGAAGAGGGCTGCCGCAATGTGGTCCACGCCGCCTGCCGAACCGCCCGCCCAGGTCACCTTCCCCGGATCGGCCTTGATGGCAGCGGCCAGGTCCTTGGCATTCTTGATCGGGGAGTCGGCCGGTACGACGATGGCCTCGTATTCCGCAGTCAGGCGTGCAATAGGCGTCGTCTGGTCGAGGGTGACCGGCGACTTGTTGGTGAGCAGCGCGCCGACCATCACATAGCCCATGACCATGAGCTGGTTGCCGTCGCCTTTGGAATTGTTCACGAGCTGGGCGATGCCGATGGAGCCGCCGGCGCCGGGCACGTTGGTGACCTGCACGCTTTTGGCGATCCCGGCCTGGGTGAGGGCCTGCTGCATGGAGCGGGCAGTCTGGTCCCAGCCGCCGCCGGGTGCTGCAGGGGCCATGATCTTCAGGTCCATCTGGGCCGCGGCCGATGTCACGAAGCCTGCGACGGTCGCCGCAGCAAGGGCCCCGCGCCAAAGGCTCTTACGAAGTTGGCTCATTCTGTTTCCTCCATAGGACTTAGCGTCACGTCCGTGCGTGGTGCTGCGACCGTAAAGGCGGTTTTTCGAGGGGGCAAGCGTCTGGGTCCTTTATCAGTCTAGAACCTTCGCGTAAGAGCCTGAAAGGACGGTTCTGAACAGAGTATCACGCTCATGGCTTCTTCCCTTTCTACCACGACCGACCCTCGGGCGAGCATCGCCGTGAGTCTCTGGCGTGCTGCCATGATAAGCCTCGCGGTGATGCCCGTAGGCATGGCGATCGCCCATCGCTCCAGCCCGGTGTACGTCGTCCTGAGCGCCGCCCTGTGCTTGGCCGCGGCAGCTTTGGAGGGACGTCTCCAGTCCGTCCTGCGGGAGCTCTGGTCGGCGCTGCGGTCGCCGCTGGGACTTGCGACGCTTGTCTTTTTCGCCTGGTGTCTTCTGTCTATTGGCTGGAGTGAATTCAGAGGGCTTTCTTTCAGAGCTTTCGGCGAGTTCTGGCTGCCGATCGCTGCCGCTCTCGTCCTGGGTCTGACCTTGCCCAAGCACATTAACCCGAACATGTTCTGGCTTTTCCTGGGCGCTTATCTGCTGTCCGGGGTCATGATCGTGGGCGAGCTGCAAACGGGCATGGTTCTGCGCCGGGCTCTTGGCGTGAGGTACGACACCTTCATCTTCAACCGCCCGGTCCTGACGTTGCTCACGTTGCTCCTGCCTCTATCGGCCTGGATCATGGGCGGGATGCGCCGGGGCTGGCTTGTGCAGCTGGCGCTTGTGCTTTTCGTCGGGCTTGTGGCTCTTCGATCGGAGAGCGATGCGGCAGTCCTTGGACTGGCGATCGTCTGCCTGACGCTTCCGGTCGCCTGGTTCGCTCCCCGTCTGACCATCGCGCTCGCCACTTTTTCCTTCCTGGCAGCCGTATGCTTGGCTCCTGTCATCGGCTCCATCGGGGCGCGGCTGATCTCTCCAGAAGTGCATAAGATGATCGCCAGCAGCCATTCCAAGGAGCGGGTGGAGATCTGGCAGAGCTTTGGTGAGGTGGTTCGGCGGCAGCCGTTGGTCGGATCAGGCTTCGGCGTGAGCCCCCGTATGCCGGATACGGCCGTGGCAAAGGAATTACCGAAAGAGCTGCGTCCCGCGCTCGATATCGGCCATCCGCACAATGCTGTCCTGCAAATTTGGGTGGAGCTTGGCGCTGTCGGGGCCATTATCTTTCTCGTGATCGCTTTTCTGATCCTGCGAGCTCTTTGGCGCCTGCCGCACCTGACCCGAAGCGCGGCACTCGCGCTGATGGCTGGAGCGGCTCCTGTGGCTCTTGTCGGTCACGGGGCTTGGCAGGGCTGGTGGGCTGCATCGCTGGGAGCTGCCATTATATGGATGCAAGCGGCGAGCCGATTCCAAACGGAGACCAAGTCATGACCCAGTTCGATGTTGACCTCTTCGTCATCGGGGCGGGGTCTGGTGGTGTCCGCGCGGCCCGCATCGCCGCCACCTACGGCGCGAGGGTGATGATCGCGGAGGAGTACCGGGTCGGAGGCACCTGCGTAATCCGCGGCTGCGTGCCCAAGAAGCTCATGGTTTATGCCAGTCGCTTTGCCGACGACTTTCACGATGCGGCAGGCTTCGGCTGGACCATCGGCGAGCCGCGCTTCGATTGGTCGACCCTGATCCGCAACAAGGACAAGGAGATCGACCGGCTGGAGGGCATCTACCGGGCGAATCTCGAAAAGGCCGGCGTCGAGATCATCAACAGCCGGGCCATGATCGAGGATGCGCACACGGTTCACGTTCTCAACACAGGAGCCCGCATCCGCGCCCGCTATATCCTCGTCGCGGTGGGAGCCCATCCGACCCTGGAGCCCGTCATTCCAGGCGGTGAACTCGGGATCACTTCGAACGAGGTCTTCCACCTGGAAACCTTCCCAAAGCGCATCATGGTGGTCGGCGGCGGCTATATCGCCGTGGAATTCGCCGGCGTCTTTGCAGGGCTCGGCAGCGAGGTGACCGTGGTCCACCGGGGCGACAAGCTCCTGCGCGGCTTCGACGAGGATATCCGCGACGCTCTCGGCGAGGCCTATGCTCAGCGCGGGATCAATCTGGCCCTTGGGAAGACCGTATCGCGCCTGGACAAGGCGGCGGACGGCATCGCCGCGACCCTGTCCGACGGCTCCATCGTCACGGTCGACCAGGTGCTGGTTGCAACGGGCCGTCGCCCGAACACGAAGGGCCTGGGACTTGAGAAGGCCGGTATCACCGTGGACGAGGTAGGGGCGATTCCGGTCGATGCCTATTCCCGGACCATTACTCCCTCGGTCTATGCGGTCGGGGATGTCACCAACCGGGCCAACCTGACCCCCATCGCCATCCGGGAGGGCCATGCCTTCGCGGACACCGTCTTCGGCGACAAGCCTACCATGGTGGATCACGACCTGATCCCCACGGCTGTCTTCTCGACCCCGGAAATCGGCGTGATCGGCTGCGGCGAGGCAGCGGCCCGGGAGATCTACGGGGACATCGACGTCTACAGGACGGCTTTCCGGCCTATGAAGGCAACCTTGTCAGGCGGCTCCGAGCGGGTACTCATGAAGCTCATTGTCGACAGGGCCACGGACAAGGTCGTGGGCGTCCATATCATGGGGCACGATGCAGGGGAGATGATCCAGCTGGCGGGCGTCGCCGTCACCATGGGGGCCACCAAGGCCGATTTCGACCGGACTGTCGCAGTTCACCCAACGGCGGCCGAGGAGCTGGTGACCATGCGCAGCCCGGTCGTCGTGAAGAAGCCGGTAGCGGTTGGATAAGGCTCTAGCGGCAGAGGGGAGCTGGGTGAGTCTAATCCATAATGAACAGACGAAGTTGACGGCGACTGCGCTCAACAATGTGGCGGTAGCGTTCGTTATTGCCGGCTTCGTGGGACCTGTGGTCGCTGTCGGCTATGGGACCGAGGCCATGGCCCGGGATGCCGTCGCTATCATCGTCAGCATCGTTTGGCTTTTGGTGGGATTCATCTTACATTCTATAGCGAAGTTGATCTTGCGAGACCTGAGACCATGACCCTTCTGGAAGCCTATGTTTATTTTGGCATCCCGATCATCGCAGTTGCGATGGGGTTCGGCGCTCTGTGGATGTCGCGGCGAGAGAGCCGCCAGCGGCCCGCACGTTAAGAGTTTTCCTCGTTATGGCTGCGTTGGACGACTGGCGCTGACGAAGCGGCAGCTTTCCTCCTTTCTGGAGGTGTCTCTCTAACGCACTCGCCTTTTTGTTTATGTCGTGTATAGGTGCCCTTTCGTGCCGCTTGTTGCGGTGAACGAGAGGATCTTGAGACACGGGGGTAAGTGTCATGACTGAGCGGTGGACGCCCGGTAGCTGGAGACAAAAGCCGATCCAGCAGGTCCCGGCCTATCCGGACCGAGAGGCGCTTGAAAGCGTGGAGCAGCAGCTTGCAGGCTTTCCCCCGCTCGTTTTTGCGGGTGAGGCCCGGAAGCTGAAGCGCGATCTGGCGAAGGTTGCCCGGGGCGAGGCTTTCCTCCTCCAGGGCGGCGACTGCGCCGAGAGCTTCGCCGAGCACTCCGCCGACAACATCCGCGATTTCTTCCGCCTGTTCCTGCAGATGGCCGTCGTGCTCACCTACGCGGGCGGCTCGCCCGTGGTGAAGATCGGGCGCGTGGCCGGCCAGTTCGCCAAGCCCCGTTCGTCTGCCACCGAAACCATCGACGGTGTCGAGCTTCCGAGCTACCGGGGCGACATCATCAGCGACATCGCCTTCACGCCCGAGGCCCGCACGCCCGATCCGCGCCGCCAACTCATGGCCTATCGCCAGTCGGCGGCGACGCTCAACCTGATCCGCGCCTTCGCCACCGGCGGCTACGCGAACCTCGAGAACGCGCATCGCTGGATGCTCGGTTTCGTGAAGGATTCGCCGCAATCCTCACGCTACAGTGAGCTGGCCGAGCGCATCACCGAGAGCCTGAACTTCATGCGGGCCATCGGCATCGATCCCGAGACACATCCCGAGATGCGATCGACGGATTTCTACACCAGCCATGAGGCTCTGCTGCTCGGCTACGAGGAGGCCCTGACCCGCGTGGATTCCACCACCGGCGACTGGTACGCCACCTCCGGTCACATGGTGTGGATCGGCGACCGGACCCGTCAGCTCGACCACGCCCATGTGGAATACATGCGCGGCATCAAGAACCCGATCGGCCTCAAATGCGGCCCGTCGCTGACGGCGGATGGGCTGCTCAAGCTTATCGACACCCTCAACCCTGAGGACGAGGCCGGCCGCCTCACGCTGATCTGCCGCTTCGGTGCGGACAAGGTGGCCGATCACCTGCCGGGCCTGATCCGCGCAGTCCAGAAGGAAGGCCGCACCGTGGTGTGGTCCTGCGATCCCATGCACGGCAACACGGTCAAGGCCGCCTCCGGCTACAAGACGAGACCCTTCGAGCGCGTCATGAGCGAAGTGCGGGACTTCTTCGCCATCCATCAGGCGGAGGGGACGCATGCGGGCGGCATTCACCTGGAGATGACCGGCAAGAACGTGACGGAATGCACCGGCGGCGCCCGCGCGCTCACCGATGCGGATCTCTCCGACCGCTATCACACCTATTGCGATCCGCGCCTCAACGCCGAGCAGGCGCTTGAAATCGCGTTCCTGACCTCGGAGCTGATCAAGCGCGAGCGTCAGTCAAGGGAACGACCCGCCGCCCTGGCGGCTGAATAAGAGCAAAGAAAAGGGGCGCCTCGGGCGCCCCTTTTACTTTCATGGCCGGACTTCGAGTCCCACGAAACTTAGCTCAGCCAACCCATGAAGTAGAGAATAAGGATGATCGGCAGAGGAATACCAATCAGCCAAAGCAAACCGCCCTTCAACATCATTGCCTCCATTGTCGAAATCGTGTGGGAACAACGACCTGGGCTGTATTGAGTTCCGAAAAATGCTGCCATAGCCAGCCCCAGCGGCTCTCTCCGGGGCGGATCGAGGTGCGCTACCCGGCGTTAAGGGCATGAGACAGTTCAGGCTTTCGTTGCTGCGCTCCCCGGGGCGCGCTAATTCTGCAGGTGTCATGGCCCAGAACACGCTCAAGATCGCTCTCGCGCAGCTCAATCCCGTCGTCGGCGACGTGGCCGGCAACGAGCAGAAGGCGCGCCAGGCACGCGCCGAGGCCGCCCGGATGGGAGCCGATCTCGTGATGTTCGCCGAGCAGTTCCTCGCGGGCTACCCGGCGGAAGACCTGGTGCTCAAGCCTGCCTTTCAGGACGCGTGCCGCGCGGCGCTCGAACGGCTTGCCCGGGAGACGGCGGCTGGCGGGCCGGGGATGCTCATCGGCCTGCCATGGCGCGAGAGGGATGAACTCTACAATGCCTATGCGCTGATCGATAACGGTGCGATTTCGCTGCGCTTCAAGGTCGAACTGCCTAATTACGGCGTCTTTGACGAGAAGCGGAACTTCGATCCCGGCCCCTTGCCGGGCCCCGTCAACTTCCGCGGCATCCGGATCGGCGTTCCCGTCTGCGAGGACATCTGGACCGGCGACGTGGTCGAGTGCCTGGCGGAGACGGGGGCCGAGATGCTGCTCGTTCCCAATGGATCGCCCTATTGGCGTGGTAAGACGGAAGAGCGGTTCAACATCGCTGCTTCCCGCGTGACCGAGAGCGGCCTGCCGCTCGTCTATCTCAACCAAGTCGGCGGTCAGGACGAACTGGTGTTCGACGGCGCGTCCTTCATTCTCAACGCCGATTGCTCCCTTGCCTGCCAACTGCCGGCCTTCGAGGAGACGATCGCGCTCACCTCCTGGGAGAAGGGCGAGGACGGCTGGATGTGCCGCGAGGCTCCTGTCGCGACGGTGGAGGAGGGCGAGGAGGCCGACTACGCTGCCTGCGTGCTCGGCCTTCGCGACTATGTGGAGAAGAACCGCTTTCCGGGCGTCGTGCTCGGTCTTTCCGGTGGTATCGATTCCGCCGTCTGCGCCGCCATGGCCGTCGATGCTTTGGGTGCGGGCAGGGCGCATTGCGTGATGCTGCCCTACCGCTATACGTCGGCGGAATCGTTGAAGGATGCGGAGGATTGCGCCCGCGCGCTGGGCGTGCGCTACGACATCCTGCCCATCACTGAGGCCGTGGAAGGCCTTGAGGCGGCGCTCCAGCCGCTGTTTGAGGGCAAGGAGCACGACATCACGGAGGAGAATCTCCAGAGCCGCGCGCGGGGCACGATTCTCATGGCACTCTCGAACAAGTTCGGAGCCATGGTGCTGACCACGGGCAACAAGTCCGAGATGTCGGTGGGCTACGCCACGATCTACGGCGACATGAATGGCGGCTTCAACCCGATCAAGGACCTCTACAAGATGGAGGTCTTCTCCCTCGCCACGCTCCGCAATCGCTGGAAGCCGAAGGGGGCTCTGGGGCCGGACGGCATCGTGATCCCGGTGAATATCCTCACGAAGGCTCCCTCCGCCGAACTGCGCGAGAACCAGAGGGATCAGGATTCGCTGCCGCCCTACCAGGATCTCGATGCGATCCTGCGCGGCCTCGTGGAGGAGGAGCTTCGCGTCTCGGACATCGCCGCCAGGGGCTATGATCTCGAGGTGGTGCAAAAGGTCGAGCGGCTGCTCTCCGTCGCCGAATACAAGCGCCGGCAATCGGCGCCGGGGGTGAAGGTCACCCGCAGGAATTTCGGCCGCGACCGCCGCTACCCCATCGTGAACCGCTTCCACGACCAGGGGCTCGCCGCCCACCGGACGGACGAAGCCCTGGAGCGCGCCATCGGCAAGCCGCGCATGGGCTCCCTCGATGTTTGACCTCTCATGGGTGGCTGGCCCTTGCGCCGCCCGGTTCTGTTCGCCATAGGGTGTTCCATGTCCAAGCCCATCGTTCGTTTCGCCCCGTCCCCGACCGGGCACATCCATATCGGCAATACCCGCGTGGCCCTGCTCAACGCGCTCTTTGCGCGTCGGGAAGGGGGTACCTTCATCCTGCGCTTCGACGACACGGACGTCGTGCGCTCGAAGCAGGAATATGCGGATTCCATCGAGACCGACCTCAAGTGGCTTGGCATCCCTCCGGCCATCACGGTGCGCCAATCGGAGCGATTCGCGCTCTATGACGCGGCGGCCGAGCGGCTGAAGTCGATCGGCCGCCTCTATGCCTGCTACGAGACGCCGGAGGAGCTCGAATTCCGCCGCAAGCGCCAGCTCGCGCGCGGCCTTCCACCGATCTACGACCGTGCCGCGCTCAAGCTCACGGACGAGGAGCGCGCCAAGCTCGAATCCGAGGGCCGCAGGCCCCATTGGCGCTTCCGCCTCGACCACACAAACGTCGTGTGGAAGGACCTGGTGCGCGGCGATTGCCACGTGGATTGCGGTTCGCTCTCTGACCCGGTTCTGGTGCGTGAGGACGGCACCTATCTCTATACGCTCCCGTCGGTCGTGGACGATATCGACCTCAAGATCACGCACGTGATCCGGGGCGAGGACCACGTCACCAATACGGCGGTGCAGATCCAGATCTTCGAGACGCTCGGCGCAAATCTGCCGACCTTCGCCCATCACAGCCTGCTGATCACCGCAAGCGGCGAGGGGCTTTCCAAGCGCCTCGGTCACCTCTCCGTGAAGGGTCTGCGCGATGCGGGCCTCGAGCCGCAGGCGGTGGCATCCCTTGCCGTGCTCGTCGGCTCTGCGGAGGCCGTTCGCCCGATCGCGGATCTCGGCGAGCTGGCCAAGCTCATCGACTTCTCCCACATCTCCCGCGCGCCCGCGAAGTTCGACGAGAGCGAGCTGGAGCATCTGAACGCGCGTCTCATCCACGAGATGCCCTACGATGTCGTGCGTGAGCGCCTTGCGGCGCTCGATGCGGATCTGGGCGAGGCTTTCTGGAATGCGGTTCGCGGCAACCTGACGAAGGTGCAGGACGTGGCGGAATGGGTGAAGGTCGTGCGCGGTCCGGTGACGCCCGTGATCGAGGATCGCGCGTTCATTGACGCGGCCACAGAAGTGCTGCCGCCGGCGCCGTGGGACACCACGACCTGGAAGGCCTGGACGGAGGCGGTGAAGACGAAGACCGGCGTGAAAGGCAAGGCGCTGTTCATGCCCCTGCGCCTCGCGCTCACCGGCCTCGATCACGGCCCGGAGCTCGCCAATCTCCTGCCTCTGATCGGCCCGGAGCGCGTGAAGGCCCGGCTGGCGGGGCAGGTCGCCTAAAGAACCATCAATCGTGTCGCGCCCGAACTTGGTGCGGGCATCCACGTCTTCGGGCTGCGCCAGGAAGCCGTGGATGGCCGGGACAGGCCCGGCCATGACGGATAACGCAATTTTCAGTTCTTGATCTTGTAGCCTGTCCTGAAAATCCACCAGATCGCGGCGAGGCAGGCCAGCATGAACATGAACGTCATGCCGAGGCTGATGCCCACATCCACGTCGGCAACGCCATAGAAGCTCCAGCGGAACCCGCTGACCAGATAGACCACCGGATTGAACAGAGCCACCTTCTGCCAGAAGGGCGGCAGCATGTTGATGGAATAGAAGCTGCCGCCAAGGAAGGCGAGCGGCGTCACGATCATCAGCGGGACGACCTGAAGCTTCTGGAAGCTGTCGGCCCACACGCCGATGATGAAGCCGAAGAGGCTGAACGTCACCGACGTGAGCAACAGAAACGCGATCATCCAGACGGGATGTGCGATGGAGAAGTCGACGAAGAGTCGTGCCGTGATCAGGATGATCGTGCCGATGATCACCGATTTCGTAGCCGCCGCACCCACGTAGCCGATCACCGTCTCGACGGCGGAGATTGGCGCGGACAGAAGCTCGTAGATCGTGCCGGTGAATTTCGGCATGTAGATGCCGAAGGAGGCGTTGGAGATGCTCTCGGTCAGGAGCGAGAGCATGATGAGACCCGGCACGATGAAGGCGCCGTAACTCACGCCGTCGATATTGGCCATGCGCGAGCCGATGGCCGAGCCGAACACGATGAAGTAGAGCGATGTGGAGAGAACCGGCGAGGCGATGCTCTGCATGATCGTGCGCCAGGTGCGCGCCATCTCGAAGATGTAGATGGCCTTGATGCCGTAAACGTTCATGAACGCCCCTTGACCAGACTGACGAAGATGTCCTCCAGCGACGACTCGGAGGTGCGCAGATCCTTGAAATCGATGCCGTGCTCGTTGAGCCGGCGCAGCAGCGTGGCGATGCCCGTTTCCTCACTCTGCGCATCGAAGGTGTAGATGAGGTCCGTACCGTCCGCAGAGAGCTGCAGGTGCTCGGATTGCAGTTCGGCGGGCAGAGCCCGGAGCGGGTTCTGCAGGTGCAGGGTCAGCTCCTTCTTGCCGAGCTTTTGCATCAAGGTGTGCTTGTCCTCGACCAGGATGATCTCGCCCTTGTTGATCACCCCGATACGGTCGGCCATTTCCTCGGCCTCCTCGATGTAATGGGTGGTGAGGATGATGGTCACACCGCTTTCGCGCAGCCCGCGCACCATGTTCCACATGTCGCGTCTGAGCTCCACGTCGACACCCGCCGTCGGCTCGTCCAGGAAGAGGATCTTCGGCTCGTGCGACAGCGCCTTCGCGATCATCACCCGCCGCTTCATGCCGCCTGAGAGCGCCATGATCTTCGTGTCCTTCTTCTCCCAAAGCGAGAGGTCCTTCAGGATTTTCTCGATGTAAGCCGGATTCGCCGGCTTGCCGAAGAGGCCGCGGCTGAAGCTCACCGTTGCCCACACGCTCTCGAAGGCGTCGGTGGTGAGCTCCTGCGGAACGAGGCCGATCTTGGTGCGGGCGGGGCGGTAGTCCCGGATGATGTCGTGACCGTCCGCCGTGACCGTGCCCGTGCTCGGATTGACGATGCCGCAGATGATGCTGATCAGCGTCGTCTTGCCCGCGCCGTTGGGGCCGAGGAGAGCGAAGATCTCGCCGCGGCGGATCTCCAGGTCGATGCTGCGCAGGGCCTGGAAGCCCGAGGCATAGGTTTTGGATAGGCCGGAGACCGAGATGATCGGGGCCGAGGCACCGGATGATTCCGGGATTCGCGTATGATCGAGCGGTTTCATGACGCGCCTGATAGCACGTCGGAAGGAAGCCTGAAATTCCCCTTGGGGAAAGAAAACGGGTCCCTAGGGCCCGCTTCCTACGCCGGCTTGCATGCAGGGTCAGTTCTGCGCGTTCGGCACCGGAATGAGGTTCGGCGCGATCACGCGCACCGTCTTCTTCTGGCCGTTTCCGCTCACCACTTCCTGCCGGCTGCCCTCGTTCTCGCCGACCACGCGGGTCGTCTCGATGGATTGCGGCCCGATGCCGGCGGATTCCTTGCTTGCGGTCGGAGCGGCGGCGGCGCTTTCGGCCTGGGCCTTCTCCTCCTCGTCCACCTTCTTGTCGGCAGCCTTGCGGGCCTGCACGGCCTTCGGGCGCGACATTTCCTCGGCCTTCTCGGCCGTCACGATCACGTCGCCCTTGCGCTGCTCGAGCATGCTCTCGGCCTTGCGCAGCACCACGGCCCAGCTCTCGTTGGGCTTCTTGCAGGCGCAGCTCTCGTCGAAGGTCTTGCGGAACTTGAAGGCGTTGGCGAGGGACGTATAGGGCTTGTTGCCCGAGAGAGAGACTGCGCGGGTGAGACCGTCGTCGCCGCCGGGATAGGCATAGGCCGTCGTTTCCGTGCCGGGGCAGAGAGCCTGGCACATCTCGTCGGCGCTCTGACGGCCGCCGGGCGGGCTGGTGAGCGGGAAGAAGGAGCCGTCGCAGCTCTTCACGCAGATCAGGCGGCCGCCGCCGAGAGCGGGCTGCGCTTCCTCGGCGATGATCGGCTGGCCTTCCGGTGCGATGTCCTGCTGCTGGCCGCGAGGCGGGCCGAAAAGCGATTCGAAGAAGCCGCGGGGCTGCTGCTCGGTGGAGCAGGTCTGCTGCACGGCCGCCTGGAGCTGGCGGCGGCGGGCATCGATATCAGCCGGGCTGAGGGCCTGCTGCGCCAGGCGGGCATAGCTGGCTTCGAGCTGGCGGATCTGCCCGGCAATGGCCGGACACTCTGCTGGAGCAGGACCGGTGAGGAAGCCCAACGGTCCGCGCTCGCAGCCGATGGAGTTGTAGTAGCGGACCAGGCGGTTGATCTCGGCGCGCTGCGCCTGCATCTGGCCGGTCGGCGCTCCGCCTCCGCTGCGTTCGAGATTCGCCAATTCCGCGCGGAAGCGCTGGCACTCGGCAGACTGGGCAAAAGCAGCCTGTCCGGCAGCCAGGAGAGCCGTCACGGCAAGGAGGGAGCGGAGAAGGAATGTCTTTGTCATCAAGCTGATCGCAGAACGCAAGTCCGATACGGCGCCATGGCCAGGGGCTGGTCCATGTGACGCCGGATTTAGGCCCTATTGTGATTACCGCCTTGCCCGCTTCGGGAAAAGGATTCTAGCTTCTTTCGCCAACAGCGATCTCGGACAGACCCCTGCATGTACTCTCATACGACCGTCGGAGCAAATGACTTGAGCCGCGCCCGCACCTTCTACGATGCGGTGCTGGCTCCTCTGGGCCTCGAGGTCCGGTTCATGGACGAGGGCATGGTGGGTTACGGCCTGCCGGGAGGGCGTCCCCAGTTCCTCGTCGTGCGGCCCTTCGACGGAGCCGCGCCCTCCGCGGGCAACGGCTCCATGGTCGCCCTGCTCGCCTCCAGGCGGGCCTTGGTGGATGCCTGCCATGGGATCGCCCTGAAGCTGGGCGGGACGGACGAAGGCGGCCCCGGCCTGCGTCCCCACTATCATCGCAATTACTATGGGGCCTATTTTCGCGATCTCGACGGCAATAAGATCTGCATCTGCAGCCATCACGCGGAATAGGCCTCGCGAATTCAGCCCGCCATCCCCACATAAAGCGTCACAGTGGGGAGATCCTTTAGAATGCTTGCTCGTATCGCTCTGGTCCTGGCTCTCGCTGCGGGCGCCGCCACCGGCGCCATGGCTCAGGAGCCGGATCTCATCTTCAAGAAGTCCACGGTCTGGCGGGCGCTGACGCCCGACGACAAGCTCGCCGTTTACGGGCTCGACGATCCGGTGGTGGAAGGCGTGGCCTGCCACTACACGACCCCCGAGCGGGGCGGCATCTCCGGCACCCTCGGCGTGGCGGAGGAGGTCTCCGACATCTCGCTCGCCTGCCGTCAGGTCGGTCCGGTGAAGTTCAAGCAGCGCTTCGGGCAGGGGGACGTGGTGTTCAGCGAGCGCCGGTCCCTGATCTTCAAGAAGATGCAGATCGTCCGCGGCTGCGACGTGAAGCGCAATACCCTGGTCTACATGGTCTATTCCGACCGGCCAATCGAAGGCTCGCCCAAGAACTCCACGTCCACCGTGCCGCTGATGCCCTGGGGCACGGAGGTGCCGCCCAAATGCGGGGAGTGGCTGAACAAGTGAGGGCTCAGCCCTCGTGCAGCAGCAGCCGCGCAGCGGTCACCCACATGATGAGCCCGATGGCGATGTCGAGAACGCGCCATGTGGTCGGGTTGGCGAAGAGTGGCTTGAGGAGGCGGGCGCCGTAGCCGAGGGAGAAGAAGAACGTCACCGAGGCCAGCATGGCTCCGAGGGCGAACCAGCCCTTGCTCTCCGCGAATTGCGTCGAGACCGAGCCAATGAGAACCACCGTATCGAGATAGACATGCGGATTGAGCCAGGTCAGGGCGAGGCAGGTGAGAATGACCCGCCGGATGCCGACCGGCGCAGCCTCTGATGGACGCAACGCTGCGGAGCGAAGCGCATCCCTGAAGCTGCGCGCGCCATAGGCCAGCAGGAACGCCGCGCCGAAATAGAGGAGGCCTGTCTCAGCCCAGGGCAAGGCTGCGCTGATTTGGGACAGGCCCAACACGCCGGCCAGGATCAGTACGGCATCGGAGACCGCGCAGGTCAGGCACACGGCCCAGACGTGCTCCCCGCGCAATCCAACCCGCAGCACGAATGCGTTCTGAGCTCCGATGGGAAGGATGAGGCTCAAGCCCAGCAGGAAGCCGGCGACGAAAGGAGCAGCCATGAGGACCATCCGAACAAGAAAAGGTCGACCCTCCCTAATCGGTGCCCTAAGGTTAGGACAGTTAAAGTTCCTGCTCCTGCGTTAGAATTTCTAATCCATGTTGGACTATGCTCTCCTCTCCGCCCTGGCTGCGGTGATCCGGACCGGTAGCTTCGAGCGAGCCGCGCAACAGCTGAACGTCACTCCTTCGGCCGTGTCCCAGAGGGTCAAGCTGCTGGAGGAAAGGATCGGCGCGGTTCTCGTCATTCGAGGCCAGCCCTGCGTGGCGACGGAGGCCGGACAGCGCCTCTGCCAGCATGTGGAACAGGTGTCTCTCCTTGAAAGCGCGCTCCGTCAGGCCCTTCCAGGGCTTCAGGCCGAGAAGCAACCGGTGACGCTGCGCATTGCCGTGAATGCGGACAGCCTTGCCACCTGGTTCATTCCGGCCATGGCAGATACGACGGGATACCTGTTCGATCTCGTGCTGGACGATCAGGATCACAGCGCGGACTGGCTGCGCAGAGGGGAGGTGACGGCGGCTGTCACCTCCCATGGAACGGCGATCCAAGGCTGCAACTGCCATTCTTTGGGGACCTTGCGCTACATCGCAACGGCAAGTCCCGGCTTCGTGGAGCGCTGGTTTCCCCAGGGGCTCGACCGGGAGAGTGCGGCCCGTGCGCCCTGCCTGATCTTCAATCGGAAAGACCGGCTGCAGAGTATCTGGCTGCAGCAAGCCTGCGGTGTCCAGATCAGCCCGCCGCTCCACTGGCTGCCCTCGTCCCAGGCCTTCGTGGATGCAGCCCTCGCCGGACTCGGATGGGGAATGAATCCGGAGCTCCTGGTGAAGGAGCACCTGAAAGCGGGACGCCTGGTGGCGCTCAACCCGTCATTGCCGCTCGAAGTGCCCCTGTTCTGGCAGGAAAGCCGGATTGCAGGTCCGGTCATGGCTGATGTGACTCGGGCCGTCCTCAGGACGGCCCGGAGACTGCTGGAGCCTCACTCCTGATGGGAACTCCGAATTTCCAGCCCTTCAGGCGATGTCGACGGCTTAGCTCAGTTGGAGCAGGTGATCGAAATCGGGCGGTGCCCGGATGTCGTGAGCGACACCTTCTGGACCGATCCCGTCATCTCCTCGGCCTCGATCTGACGGAAGGAGACCGCCTGCTTGTAGCCCTGAGCCTCGCACCAGGTGTTCGCCACAACTTGGCCACAAGATTTGTTTGAGATGAGGCATTCCGCGACGCCGTAGCCATCGGCGGCGGGAATCAGGAAGGTGGCTTCGGTCGATGAGGCCTGAGAGCCGTTGGGAAGCAGCGTCATTGACGCGGCTGCAAGGAACATGGCTGTGCCCAATCCGAGCACGGCATATGCGCGGCGCATAGAAAACCTCATTGGCTGAAACCGTGATCTAGTGTCACGGAACCCTGTGAATAAAGCTCTAACGGGTTTGGTTAAGACCCGTTTCTTGCACGCATGCAAAGAAACTGTGCTCTCCGGCACGGGAACCTTGACGCCCGTCAGTAGACGGGGCATTGATTGGGTCATGAACACGGCAACGATCCTCATTTCCGGGATTATTTGCGGCTAGCGCACCACGCTGGCTGGAGCCGTCTCGTTCTCATTCCAAGATCGAAACCAGCCTCCGGCCTTGTGGCCTGACAGGGATTTGGTTTCATGGCGCCCCAGCTGAAGCTCTACAACACGCTCACTCGGTCGAAGGACGTCTTCGTCCCGATCGACCCAAAGAACGTGCGCATGTATGTCTGCGGCCCCACGGTTTACGACTACGCCCATATCGGCAACGCCCGCCCCATCATCGTCTTCGACCTTCTGTTCCGTCTGTTGAGGCATGTTTACGGTGAGGAAGCCGTCACGTATGTGCGCAACATCACGGATGTGGACGACAAGATTAACGCCCGCGCCGTCCGTGATTACCCGGATTTGCCACACAACGATGCCATCCGGGAGGTGACCCGGAAAACCGAGGAGCAGTTCCACGCCGACATCCGCGCGCTTGGCGTGCTCATGCCGGAGGACGTGAATCTCCCCGGCAAACGGCCAAACTTCGTGGAGCCCAGGGCCACCGAGCACATCGACGAGATGCGCATGATCATCGAGCGCCTGATCGAACGGGGTGCCGCTTACGTAGCGGAAGAGCACGTGCTCTTCTCGGTTTCAGGGATGCAGAAACTGAAAGGCGTGCCGCAATACGGCGCCTTCTCCAAGCGCTCCCTCGACGAGCTGCTCTCCGGAGCCCGGGTGGACGTGGCGCCCTACAAGCGCGACCCGATGGATTTCGTGCTCTGGAAACCGTCCGGCCCGCAGGATCCGGCTTGGCCGTCCCCTGCCGGTATCACGACTCCGGGCCGTCCTGGCTGGCATATCGAGTGCTCCGCCATGTCGTGGAAGCACCTGATCCAGGCCTTCGAGACGCGGCTTTCCTGCAGCGACCCGACGGAGCGCGAGATCTTCGACATTCATGGGGGCGGCATCGATCTCGTGTTTCCGCACCACGAGAACGAGATCGCGCAGAGCTGCTGCGCGTTCGACACGCCGCGCATGGCCAATGTCTGGATGCACAACGGTTTCCTGCAAGTGGAAGGCGAGAAGATGTCGAAGTCCCTCGGCAACTTCTTCACCATTCATGACCTCTTGAAGGAATGGCCGGGCGAGGTGCTGCGCTTCAACATGCTGCGCACCCATTACCGGCAGCCGATCGACTGGACGGTGAAGGGCCTCGAGGAAAGCCAGAAGATTCTCGATCGCTGGTACGAGCTGGCGGGCCATGGACAGGTGGCGCAGCTGTCCGAGCCGATCGTCGATGCCTTGGCGGACGATCTCAACACGCCGAAGATGCTGGCCGAGCTCCACGCCCTGGACGGGCGGGGCGCGCATGACGAACTCGGTGCGAACCTGCGGGCCATGGGTTTCCTTCTCGAAGGAGCCGAGGCGTGGAAGGCGCTCAAGCAGGCTTCGCTCTCCGTCGATGCGGCAGTGGTCGAGCGTCTGATCGCTGCCCGCAAGGAAGCACGCGCGGCAAAGAACTGGGCGGAGTCCGACCGCATTCGCGACGAACTCGCGGCGCTCAATGTGGTGGTGAAAGACAACAAGGACGGGACCACCACCTGGGAGGTTGCGCGATGAGCCTGTCATCATCCTCCGTTATGCCCGGGCTTGTTCCAGGCATCCACGTCTTCCAGACGCAGAGTTTCCAAGGCGTGGATGGCCGCAACGGGCGCGGCCATGACGAGTGTGGAAACCAGGGGAGGGCATGCTGATGGGGCGGTCACTGCCGAAATCCGGG
Organism: Microvirga sp.; assembly: GCA_035645515.1. Classification (GTDB taxonomy): domain Bacteria; phylum Pseudomonadota; class Alphaproteobacteria; order Rhizobiales; family Beijerinckiaceae; genus Microvirga. The sequence continues at coordinate 10,669 of DASQML010000079.1, read as the reverse complement.
CTTCGCCCCTTTCTTCCCGCCGACGTGCCGGTGCTGGTCGAGATCTTCCAGGCGAGCATCGAGGAATTGACGGGCGAGGATTACAGCGAGGCGCAGCAGGAAGCCTGGATGATGCAGGCGGAGGAAGAAAACTTTGCCCAGAAGCTCGCAAAGGATCTCACCCTCGTCGCCACCATTGAAGGTTCGGCTGTCGGCTTCATCGCGTTGAAGGATAACGAGCTGATCGAGCTGTTCCATGTGCATCCCGCCGTGGCGGGGCAGGGGATCGGCACGATGCTCTATGATGCGGTGGAGAAGCTCGCCACCGCACGAGGCGCCGCGCGCCTCGTCGCGGAGGTCAGCGACAATGCGCAGCCCTTTTTCCAGAAGCACGGCTTCCAGCCTCAGCGCCGCAACACCCTGTCTCTGGGCGACGAGTGGCTCGGCACCACCACCATGGAAAAGCGCCTCGCACCTGCCGAGGACAGGAAGTTGTCGTCATGAGCCGCGAGCGCATCTATCTCTTCGACACCACCTTGCGCGACGGGGCGCAGACCACGGGGGTCGATTTCTCGCTGGAGGACAAGCGGGCCGTGGCCTCCCTCCTCGACAGGCTCGGCATCGATTACGTCGAAGGCGGCTATCCGGGAGCCAACCCCCTGGATACCGCCTTTTTTGCTGAGAAGCGCACAAAGAGCGCCAAGTTCACCGCCTTCGGCATGACGAAGCGGGCGGGGCGCTCCGTGTCGAACGACCCCGGCGTCTCGGCGCTTCTTGAAGCCAAGGCCGATGCGATCTGCTTCGTCGCCAAGGCATGGGACTACCATGTGCGCGTGGCGCTCGAGACCACGCTGGAGGAAAACCTCGCCGGCATCCGGGACAGCGTGGAAGCGGCGCGCGCGAGGGGCCGCGAGGTGATCGTCGATTGCGAGCATTTCTTCGACGGATACAAGGCCAGTCCCGATTATGCCCTCGCCTGCGTGAAAGCGGCCTATGAGGCCGGCGCGCGCTGGGTGGTGCTCTGCGACACCAACGGCGGCACGCTGCCTCACGAGGTGACGGAGATCGTCAAGGCTGTCACCGCCATGGTACCTGGCGCTCACCTCGGCATCCACGCCCATGACGATTGCGGCTGCGCCGTTGCCAATTCACTGGCGGCGGTGGAAGCGGGCGCGCGGCACATCCAGGGCACGCTCAACGGACTCGGCGAGCGCTGCGGCAATGCCAATCTCATCACGCTCATCGGCGCGCTGAAGCTGAAGGACGGTTACGCCTCCCGCTTCGAACTCGGCGTCTCGGACGAGGCGTTGAGCGGCCTCACCCATGTATCGCGGCAGGTGGACGAGATTCTCAACCGCCAGCCGAACCGCCATGCGCCATTCGTCGGCGCGAGCGCCTTTGCCACCAAGGCTGGCATTCACGCATCCGCTGTTCTGAAAGATCCGCGCACCTACGAGCACGTGGAGCCGGAAGTCGTCGGCAACGTCCGCAAGGTTCTGGTGTCGGACCAGGGTGGTCAGTCCAACATCCTTGCCGAACTCAAGCGCTGCGGCTTCGAGCTGGAGAAGGGCGACCCACGCATCGCCCGCGTGCTCGACGAGGTGAAGCGAAAAGAGGCCGAGGGCTTTGCGTTCGAAGGCGCGGACGCGTCCTTCTACGTGCTCGTCAAGCGTATGCTGGGCGAGGTTCCGGCCTTCTTCGATGTGGAACGCTTCTCAGTCAGCGTGGAGCGCCGCTTCAATGCGATGGGCGAACTCGTCACCGCGTCGGAAGCCATCGTCAAGGTGCGCGTGGGTGACGAGGTGCTCATCTCCGCGGCCGAAGGCAACGGTCCGGTGAACGCCCTCGATGTGGCGCTTCGCAAGGATCTTGGAAAGTATCAGAGCCTGATCGAGGATCTGGAGCTGGTGGATTACAAGGTGCGCATCTACCAGGGCGGCTCGGACGCGGTGACGCGCGTGCTCATCGAGTTCACCGACGGCACTGGGGAACGCTGGACCACCATCGGCGTGTCTGCCAACATCATCGACGCCTCGTTCCAGGCGCTGACCGATTCCATGATCTACAAGCTCTTGAAGGGCGGGGCGACGCTTTAACCGCCTGCTTCCAAGATATCACCTCATCCTGCGGGGGTCGCGGAGCGATCGTCTTGAAGGATGTCTCACCGCGCTCTCGAGCCTCCTTCGAGGCCCAGCCCCGCGGCTGCTCCCAGGATGAGGGGGAGTTTTTCGATCTGCCGAAACACATCTCACCGAGATAAGCCATGAATCTCTCGATCCTGCTCCCTCTCGCCGGCATTCTTGTCGGCGGCGTCTTCCTGTCGTTGCAGGCCCCTATCAATGCGGCGCTCGCGCGTGCCCTCGGCGATCCGCTGCTCGCTGCCTGCATCTCCTTCGGAATCGGGTTTCTGGTGATTGCCGTCATCAGCGCCTTTCGCGGCGCCTTGCCGTCGGGGAGCGCCATCGCCTCCGCGCCCTGGTGGTCATGGCTCGGCGGCTTCCTGGGAGCATTCTACGTGGCGGTGGTGATCTGGGGCGTGCCGCAGATCGGCGTGGTGAGCACGGTGGCGGCGCTGGTCTTCGGTCAGGTGGCCGCGGCCCTGGTTCTCGATGCGGTGGGAGCCTTCGGCCTGCCCGTGCAGGCGATCACGTGGCAGCGCCTCGTGGCGGCGGGGCTCATCCTGGGCGGGCTCGTGCTCTCCCGCGCAGGATGAACCGCTTTTCTAGAACTTCGCCTCGATCAGGTCCGCGTTCTCGACGATGCCGACGCGGCGTGCGGCATCCTCGATCATCGGGATTACATCCTCCACCTTCTCGGCCACGAGATAGCTGAGCTCGAGGCCGGGGCGGATGAAGCCCTGCTCGCGCATATGGGCGAAGAGGGTCAGCAGGGGCTTCCAGAAGCCTTTGGTGCTGAGCATGAGGATCGGCTTGGTGTGGCGGCCGAGCTGCGCCCAAGTCATCTGTTCTACGAGCTCTTCCAGCGTTCCGATGCCGCCGGGAAGCGCCACGAAGGCATCGGCCTTCTCGAACATCAGGCGCTTGCGGGTGTGCATGTCCGCCACGACGATGGTTTCCTGCACGTCGTCGAGCAGCTTCTCGCGGGATTTCAGGAACTCCGGGATGATCCCCGTTACATGTCCGCCGTGGTCGAGCACCGCCTGTGCGACCGTGCCCATGAGCCCCACATTGCCGCCGCCATAGACGAGCTTGATCCCCTGTTCCGCCATGGCGCGGCCCAATGCTGCCGCATTTTCCGCGAAAACGGGATCGTCTCCGAAACCGGAGCCGCAATAAACACAGATGGATGTGACGGGCTTGTGATCTGACATGGGCATTTCGGGGAGGCGGGGAGCCTCCCGCGTTGAATCATAAAGCATATATAATCCCTTTATGGCCGTAGCCTTTTGAAAGATAAACGGCTTAAATGCATGAAAGTGCCGCGGTTGAGAAAAAGCAGGATGGCGCAGGCAACAGAAATCAAAGGAACCATTGCGATTCTCGGCGCAGCTGCGGCCGGCGTCGTCGCGGTTCTCGTTGGGGCTCTCTACTGGGCCTGGTCAGGCGCGCCGGAAACGTCCCTGAAAACATCCCCGAGCGCCGGCGCCCCGCTGGCTTCCGCGCAGCAGCCCGCCCCGCAGCAGAATGCAGCGCTCGAGCCCGCGCCCGCCAAAACCTTGCCACCCAAGGCTTCCGAGCCCAAGGCCCCTGAACCGAAAGCCGCCGAGACGAAGCCTGCCGAGTCACCCATCGTCCCATCCTTCGATCTCGTCCGTGTCGAGCCCAACGGCGAGAGCGTGATTGCCGGTCGCGCCGCTCCCGGCGCGACCATCGAGCTGATGAGGGGCGATCAGGTCCATGCCCGCGGCGTGGCCGATGCTTCGGGCCTCTTCGCCATCGTGCCGCCCGCCCTGCCTCCGGGCTCCCACCAGGTGGTGCTGCAGTCGATTGCTCCGGACGGGGTTCGTCAGCGTTCGCCTCAGAGCGTCACGGTCGTGATCGACGCCGCTCAGAAGCAGCGGCCCCTCGTGACGCTGACTTCGCCTGACCAGCCCACGGTCGTCCTTTCCAATCCCGAGCCGCCGGCGCCCGAGCCGCAGGTCGCGCAGAATCCGCCCGAAGCACCGGCAAAGCCCGAAGAACCCGCTCCGTCCGCTGCGCAGCAGCAGGCCAATGCCGCACCGTCCGCTCCAGCCGCCCAGCCTGCGCCTCGTCCCGAAATCAAGATCGTCACCGTCGAAGCGGAGAACGGCAAGCTCTTCGTCTCCGGCCAATCGGCTCCGGGAGCGACGGTGCGCCTTTACCTCAACGAGAGCCTCATCGCTCCGGGCGGGGCGGGGGCTGATGGCAAGGTCTCCTTCTCCATCGGCTCCGGTGTCCGCCCTGGCGACTACAGGATCCGCCTCGACGACGTGGATCCGGTCTCGGGTCAGGTGAAGTCCCGCGCCGAGGTCGGCTTCAATGTGCCGGTTCCGGTTGTGGCCGCGGCGCCGGAGCCTCCGGCCGCACCTGCAACGTCCACCCCGTCCGCTCAGGCGCAGTCCGCAGCAAAGCCTGCCACGGACACCCAGGTTGCTGCAGCGGGCACGGTCGTGATCCCCAACATCAACACGGCCATCATCTCCAGAGGCGACAACCTCTGGCGGATCAGCCAGCGGATCTATGGCTCGGGGTATCGCTACACCGTGATCTACGGGGCGAACAAAGAGCAGATCCGCAATCCCAACCTGATCTACCCGGGCCAGGTCTTCGTGCTGCCGAGCGAGCAGGAGCGGAAGACCAACTAAAAAGCCTCCCTATGCCCTTACCCTGAGGAATGAGGCGTCTCCGGAACGAACTGCCCTTTCGGGATGCCGGTCGCAGCGGCTCCTCGGGTTAGGGTGGAGGGACGTTAGCTCCAGCACTGCAAGGGCAGGGTGAATTCCTGTTCCCCATCCCTTATATCGGGGCCACAGCTCAATCGGATTCTCTGATCATGCCTCCCACCACGTCCGTTCCCGCAACAAGCGCCGCCATGCGCAAGCCCAACGGCTTGGCCGCGACCTGGACGAAGCTCTGGCCTTATCTCTGGCCACAGGGGCGGCGTGATCTGCAGCACCGCGTCTTCCTGGCCTTCGGCCTGCTCCTCCTCGCCAAGGGAGTGACCATGGTCACTCCGTTTGCCTTCAAATGGGCGACGGATGCGCTGGTGGCGGTAACTGGCAACTCGAACCAGCCCGCGGAGGCTGCTGCGACGGCGGGCTCCTGGCTGTGGAAGTCGCCGGTCCTTCTCACCATCATTTACGCCGTCACACGCATTCTCATGGCGGTACTGACGCAGGTCCGCGACGGTCTGTTCGCGAAGGTCGCCATGCATGCGGTGCGCAATCTCGCCCTGCAGGCCTTCGAGCATATGCACCGCCTCTCGCTGCGTTTCCATCTGGAGCGCAAGACCGGCGGACTGACGCGCGTGCTGGAGCGCGGCCGCGAAGGGATCGAGGAATTGTCGCGCCTCGTGGTGCTCACGCTCGTGCCCACCATTCTCGAATTCGTCCTGGTGCTCGGCCTGCTCGCCTGGGAGTTCGACTGGGTCTACTCGTTCGTCGTCTTCGTGATGGTGGTGATCTACCTCGCCTATACCTACAAGGCGACGCAGTGGCGGATCTCGATCCGCAAGCAGATGAACGACTCCGACACGGACGCCAACACCAAGGCCGTCGATTCCCTGCTGAACTATGAGACGGTGAAGTATTTCGGGGCCGAGCGGCGCGAAACCGCGCGCTACGACCGCTCCATGGAACGCTACGAAAAAGCCTCGACGCAGACTTACACCTCGCTCGCGGTGCTCAATGCCGGTCAGGCGGTGATTTTCTCCATCGGCATGGGCGTCGTGATGGTGCTGGCCGCGCAGGACATCATGGCCGGCCGCGTCTCGGTCGGCAGCTTCGTCCTCGTGAACGCCATGCTCGTTCAGCTTTACATTCCGCTGAACTTCATGGGCATGCTCTATCGCGAGATCAAGCAGGCGCTCATCGACATCGATGACATGTTCCGCATCATCGAGCAGAACCCGGAAATTCAGGACAAGCCCGGCGCGAAGCCGCTGGAGATTAAGCAGGCGGTCCTGCGCTTCGAGGACGTGCATTTCTCTTACGTTCCGGAGCGTCCCATCCTCAAGGGCGTGAGTTTCGAGGTTCCTGCCGGTCACACGGTCGCCATCGTCGGGCCGTCAGGGGCGGGCAAGTCCACGATCTCGCGCCTGCTGTTCCGGTTCTACGAGCCCACGAGCGGGCGCATCCTCATCGACGGCCAGAACATCGCCGACGTACAGCAGGCGAGCTTGCGTAAGGCAATCGGCATGGTCCCGCAGGACACCGTGCTGTTCAACGACACCATCGGCTACAACATCCAGTACGGCCGCTGGGATGCGACGCCGGAGGAGGTGAGGGAGGCCGCGCGCCTGGCCCAGATCGACCGTTTCATCAGCAGCCTGCCGGAGGGCTACGACACGCCGGTGGGCGAGCGCGGCCTGAAGCTCTCAGGCGGCGAGAAACAGCGCGTGGCGATTGCCCGCACGATCCTCAAGAGCCCTCCGATCCTGGTGCTCGACGAGGCCACCTCGGCCCTCGATACCTTTACGGAGAAGGAAATCCAGGATGCCCTCGACCGGGTCAGCCGGGGCCGTACCACGCTCGTCATTGCCCACCGCCTGTCCACGGTGATCGGTGCCGACGAGATCATCGTCCTCGACCAGGGGCGGGTGGTGGAGCGGGGCAACCACAACAGCCTTCTGGCCCTGGGCGGGGTCTACGCCTCCATGTGGAACCGCCAGCGCGAAGCCGACGAGGCTCGGGAAGCCCTCAAGCGCGCCGAGGAGGAGGAGCGGTCGAAGGAAAGCGTGGCAGGTTGACGGGAGCCCTTTCGCCTGCCATCCCCGAGCAAACGCTCTCAAGGCTGTGAAATATGACCGATATCCTGGAATCGATGCGCCGCATCTTCGTCCCGATCCACAAGGAGGGGTATCCCTTCATCCTGATCGCGCTCTTCGCGACCATCGTCCTGGCCTGGCTCTGGTCGCCGCTGGGCTGGATCGGCACGATCCTCACCGTTTGGGTCTGCTACTTCTTCCGCGATCCGCCGCGCGTGACCCCTATGCGCGAGGGCCTCGTGATCTCCCCGGCGGACGGGCGCGTGAACCTCATCACCACGGCCGTTCCCCCGGCCGAGCTCAGCCTGCCGCCCGAGCCCATGACCCGCATCTCGGTCTTCATGAACGTGTTCGACTGCCACGTGAACCGTTCGCCGGTCACGGGCCGCATCGAGCAGATCCTCTATACGCCGGGCCTCTTCCTCAATGCGGAACTCGACAAGGCGAGCGAGGACAATGAGCGCAATGCCCTCGTCATCGAGACCGCAGGCACCCGGATCGGCGTGGTGCAGATCGCGGGCCTCGTCGCGCGCCGCATCGTCTCCTTCGTGAAGGTGGGCGACACGTTGAGCACCGGAGAGCGCTTCGGCCTGATCCGCTTCGGCTCGCGCCTGGACATCTACGTGCCGCTCTCGGCCCAGGTTCTCGTGGGCCTCGGCCAGACGGCGGTGGCCGGCGAAACGGTGCTGGCGGATCTCACCGCCAACGAGCCCGCCCGCCAGTACCGGGTCGGCTGAAGTCTCTGGCAGCGGGGGCAGGATCCTGCCCCCGCTGGCTCTTTGGACGGAACTGTCCACAGCAGTTTGTGCTTCTCCCATACCCGCTACACTGCTCAGCTCTCCTTGCCGGTCAGGCTGGCTCCTCCTAGGTTTTTGCCATGAGTGACCTCTTCCCGCCCTTTGCTCCGGACCCGAACGAGCCCCGCAAGCGGCTCTTCAAGCCCGTGCCGGTCCGCGTCATTATCCCGAACATCATCACCCTGATCGCCCTGTGCCTGGGGCTCACCGCGATCCGGCTGGCCTTCGAGGGACGGTACGAGCCTGCGGTGGTGGCCATCGTGGTCGCGGCCTTGCTGGATGGAGTTGACGGGCGCGTGGCGCGGCTTCTCAAGGGCACGTCCCGCTTCGGCGCGGAACTCGATTCCCTGGCCGATTTCGTCAATTTCGGCGTGACCCCGGCGCTCATCCTCTACAGCTTTCTGCTCAACGAGTTGAAGGCGATCGGCTGGATCGCGGTGCTGGTCTTCGCCATCGCAATGGTGCTGCGCCTCGCGCGCTTCAATGTGATGCTCGACGATCCGCACCGGCCGGAGTGGAAGAAGAACTTCTTCACCGGCATGCCCGCGCCCGCAGGCGCGCTGACCTCCATGCTGCCGCTCTATCTCTCCTTCTTGGGATTCTCGATCGGCCCCGCGGCTGCTCTCATCGCGCTCGTCTATCTGCTGGTCCTCGCCTTCCTCATGGTGTCCACCATCCCGGTCTATTCGGGCAAGACCATCGGCCTGAAGGTGCCGCGTCAATGGGTTCTGCCGATCTTCGTGATTTCGGTGGCGATCTTCGGCCTCCTGGCGAACTTTCCGTGGGAAATGCTGACCGCCATTACGGTACTGTTCCTGGGCTCGATTCCCTTCAGCGTCCTGCGTTACCGCCAGCTCGACCGGGCTCATGCCGCGAGCGTCGCTCCCGCTCCGGAGCCGGTGCCTTCGGACATCGAGCCGCCTCCCGCCGCTTGATTCGCCGAGGCCCGGTGCCATCTTGAGACCGGGCGTAGCTTTACGCCCAAAAAGACAACCCATAATCGTGAAGGGCTCGAAACTGCCCTGGAGCGTGGAGATCAAAGTGGCGTCTTCTTCCGAGGTGTCGAATCCAAGTCTGCGTCCGAAGCTCGTTCTGGCTTCCGCCTCGCCGCGGAGGCTCGCCCTCCTGCAGCAAGCCGGCATCGAGCCCGATGCCCTTCTGCCGGCCGACGTGGACGAAACACCCCTGAAGAACGAGGGTCCCAAGGACCTCGCCAAGCGTCTGGCCCGCTCCAAGGCGGAAGTGGCCCGCAAGACCGCCCGCAACCGGGAGGATCTGAGGGACGCCTATATCCTCTCCGCCGATACGGTGGTGGTCGCGGGCGGGCGCATCCTGCCCAAGGCCGAGGTGGTGGACGAGGCGGCCGGATGCCTGCGCCTGCTCTCGGGGCGGGCACACCGGGTCTACACCTCGATCTGCGTCGTCACGCCCAAGGATTCGATTCGCGAGCGGCTCGTGGAAACCCGCGTTCGCTTCAAGCGTCTCTCGAAAGAGGAGTTCGATCGCTATCTCGCATCCGGAGAATGGCGCGGCAAGGCAGGCGGCTATGCTATCCAGGGATTGGCCGGAACCTTCGTGGTGAAGCTCGTGGGCTCCTACACCAATGTGGTGGGGCTGCCGCTCTACGAAGCCGTGGCGCTGCTGGACGGGGAGGGTTTCCCCGTGCGCTTCACCTGGCTTGAGGCGGCGTGACAAGCCAAGGACGCACGGCATGGACCCTGCCAACGAGAACAAACCCCTGACATCCTCCGGCAAATGCCCGATCTGCAGCAAGCCGGCCACACCGGAATACAAGCCCTTCTGCTCCAAGCGCTGTGCGGATGTGGACCTGAACCGCTGGCTTTCCGGCGGCTATGCCATTCCGGCCGTGGACGACCCCGAGGACAAGGACGAGGAAGACGGGGAAGTTTGAGGAAAAATTCCCCCAGAGAATTTTTCTCACGAAAGCGGCTGGACAGGCGGCGAAGGTCTGACTATACAACCGCCCACGACGCGCACGGCAATGCCTCCGCATCGGATGCCCAGGTAGCTCAGTTGGTAGAGCATGCGACTGAAAATCGCAGTGTCGGTGGTTCGATTCCGCCCCTGGGCACCAGTCATCCCCTAAGTGCTCGAAACATTGATTTTACAGGCCATTTGACCTTGTAACCGGTGGACATCACCGGAGACAAACAGGTCATGAGCCTCAGGATGACTCGCCCGACCAAGCGCGCTGATTCCTCGTATGAGCAGTTCGAAAAGCGGGTGCCCGGTAGGATTCTCAAACAGGCGGCTGGCCGGTTCTTCCTCATCGAGTTTCCGCCGCTCGGAAACGATAGGTTGGCTATCGTCACCGGCACTCTCGGCCCTAAGGTCAAGTTTTCCCTCCGCACCCGCGATCCCGATGTCGCGAAGGCTCGAACCGGCCTCGCCGAGGCTCATCTCCAGCGCCTGTACGATGCGATTGAACAAAGGCCCTCGTCCCTTTCGCACAAGCAGATCACTGCCCTATCCGGTGAAGTCTATCGCCTTTACGTTGAGAGGTTCGATGAAAATCCTGGCAGTCCCGATGCATGTTTTGATCTCGTCAGCAGCTCAGCAGCCTTAAGCCCACGAATGGCGACGACCCCACGGCCGATGGAGTTCCCGTCCTGATCCTTCCGGCCGTTGAAGAAGGCGTCCCTCTGCTCCTTCGACATCTTCAGGGTGGTCCGAGCTTCTGTCTCAATGCGCCATTCCTCAGACCATGTGCTGACAGGCTAGCCGGTGAGTTCTGAGAGGGCAGTGGTGTCGCGGGAGTAGGTCATGGCCGAGATATGCTGCGGCCGGGATGAAAAACTCGTCACTGTTTCTCAGGAGGCATCCAGTCGCCGCTCGATCTCACGAGCTATATCGAGGAGTGCAGGCGATAAAGGCTGCTCTAGTAGGCCGCTGTACATCGTCCGGAGGTTTATGCAGATCCGCTCTTGGGATGTTTGCTGGATCTCTTGCCAGAGCCCGTCGTTCCG
>DASQML010000078.1:0-195712 GCA_035645515.1 Microvirga sp. | reverse complement strand
GGAGGAGACCTTGTAGACGCCGCCGCGCAGGTAAATGGTGTCGCCGGGTTGTGCCAGATTGTGAGCGTGCTGCAGCGACGCAAACGGCTGCGACAGGGTGCCGGATCCAGTGTCCGAGCCACCCACCGATACATAATAGGTTGCCATTATTGATTTGCCCTTAGAATATTATGATTATTGCCCTAGGTTTAATTTCCATCGGGCTTGTTGAAATAACGCGCTACTTAGTATTACTCAGAAAGACTAATGCGGGGTTTTGAACGACCAAATGTGACGAGAATAAGTCAATGACTAATATGAAACAATGATGCCAAATTGGTCATAGGTATGACGTGCTCCAACGTCAATAGAAAACATTCGGCCTCTATCCGAAAGCTTCGAAGGCTATTTACCCTGTCTTACACCTACGGATCAGTGCAACGAACGGGTCAAGGAAGGCGGCATCTGAGCCGCTGTTTGGGTGGGTTGCGGTTAGGGGTAGCAGACTGGATGTGCTCTGCACCGCCAAAGCTAAGGCTGAGAAAATATTATCCCAAGTAAGTAGTCAATAAGAGCGATCGGAACCCTCAACTTTATCAATTCTAGAACTTGTTGGCGACTGCCGGCAGTGGCATCACAGGATAGAAAGAGCGGACTAGTAAAGCGCGGGAGTCCAGGCGCTTCATCAGCCTGCTGGAAGTGCGCCGGCCCGGAGGGTATCGAGCCCATTCTGGGCCCAAATGTGGAGGCTGGCCGTGGTGCTCGGGGGGCAAAGCCAAGAACGACTTCGGCAAGACCAACTTCTACAGGAGCGACACCAACTTCTACAGGAGCGACTTGGAACGGCAGGTCCGCAATCCATCGCGATTATGATCGGTCAACTGTCACAAGGCGGCAGCGAGCGTCAACTTTATATGTTCCTCAAGGAATGCGACCGCTCCTTGTGGAATCCTGTCGTCTATGTGTCCGGTGAGCTTGGGTATTGGGAGGAGCCAATCCGGGAGTTGCGAATTCCCGTAGTACTGCTGAAGGGAAATCGCCTCGCGAAAATGATGCAGTTCAGATCGGCCTGCATTGCGCAATCGGCGAAGTACTTTTTCTCTTGGTCGTCGTATACCAATGGCTACGCCTTGGCTCTCGCCGGATGTGGTGTTCACTGCATTGGGTCCTTTCGCAATGCAGCTTTTGCTGATCTTCCCGATCGTATGCGCCTGTTCTGGACGTGGTTCAGTGTGGCGGGACTGACCAGGGCTGTTTGTAACTCACATGAAACATGGGCGCAGCTGAACCGCCTCCGTAGGTTGAAGGAGCGCGTCGTTCACGTGCCGAATGCGGTTCAGCTGTTTACGCCGGGCCAAATAGCAGCGTGGCGCGAGAAATGGAGGAGGCATCTTGGTTTAACCGATGACCAAGTTTTGATCCTCGGCGTGGGGAGGATCACTTCGCAAAAAAACTTCTCACGTTTCATCGACGTTGTTGCCGAAGTCCATGGAATGTTGCCCGTTCAGGCTGTGATCGCCGGCCGTGACCATGGCACGATGCCGGAGCTTCAACAAAAGATCGATGCGCTAGGGCTGCACGACACGCTGCGTTTTATAGGAACTGTGCCCGACGCTCGCGAGCTGATGTGCGCGGCAGATATTTTTCTGCTGACATCCGACTACGAAGGAATGCCCAATGTGGTCATGGAAGCCATGGCAGTAGGTGTTCCTTGCGTGGTCACAAAGGTCAACGGGGTCCAGGATGTCATTCAAAACGGCGTGAGTGGCTTCATCTGTGCGCCTGATGCTCAGGAACTGGCACGCCGTGTCCTCTCTTTAGTACAGAACCCTTCGCTGAGATGCGGGATCGGAGATAAGGCGAAGAACTCGATTCAAAACAACCATAGTCCGGAGCAGGTCTCCCATCGGCTCTGGTCGCTGTGCGGACAGGAACACCTATCGTAGGGAGGGCCGATGAAGCTCGCGATCTTCGTTGATCAAGTCTTTTGGCGTGATGGGGGTGTGCTCTCGACGGACGAGTCCTACATCCACTTTCCTGCGAGTTTTGCCGAACCCTTGGGAGAGATTGTCTTTATCGGCAGGGTTGCGCCGGAACCAGGGCGCGGACCCTATATCCTCGATCGCCCGGGCATTTCCTTGTGCCCCTTGCCGTATTATCCAAACCTGTACCAGCTATGGCGCATGCATCCCAAAAACTACGGGCTCATACGCGAGATGATCCGCGATAATGCGAGAACCTGGGATGCCGTGCTGATCGCGGGACCTCACCCCATAGGACAATGGATCGTTGCACGTGAATGCATCAAGCTTGGTGTGCCCGTCGGCTTGATCGTCAAGCAGAACTTCATTGAGCAGATGGGCGCGCATCGCGGACTCAAACGCGTTGCCGCGACGATAGCGGCCAGGGTTCTCGAGTGGGACTTCAAACGCTTGGCCAAAGGCAGGATCGTGTTCACTGTAGGCATGGAAATGGCTAACGAGTACGGACGCTACAGTGATCGCGTCTACAATCATTTTCCATGCTTGGTTGACAATGCGCAGTTTCGCATGTTCTCGGCAATGTCAACGGGAGCAGACCCATCACGTCTGCTCTGTGTGGGCCGCCTCGCTCCTGAGAAGGGGCACCGTTACTTGTTCGAAGCTCTCGCGCAGCTCAACACACGGGGCCTGAGATGCAATCTTGATATCGTCGGATCGGGGCCGCTGGAAGAGGAATGCAGATCTCGCGTCAAGTCCCTGGGACTTGAGAGCCAAGTCACATTCCACGGCTATGTGCCCTATGGTCCCGACTTGTTCAATTTGTACCAGCGCGCTGGCGCGATGATCGTCTCATCACTGACAGAGGGCCTCCCGCAGGTCATCAACGAGTCCCTCTGTATCGGACTGCCGACCATCGCGACCAGTGTTGGCGGCATCCCATCCTTCCTGAAGGATGGAGAAACCGCCTTGCTGGTTCCCCCTGCGGACGTAAATGCCCTAGCCGCGGCCATTGAACGCCTTGTCCATGATGGACGCCTTCGCGAGAGCTTACGTCGAAACGGGCGCGCTTTGATGGAGAACAATACGTTGGAGGAAAATCGAACCCGTTTCTTGGGAGGAATTCGTCGTGATCTATTCATCAAGCACGCATGAATTTCGCCCGACGCTGCTCGATCATCTTGGTTTATCGACGGCCCAGCGCCCGACTGTCGGAGTCGCGATCCCGATATACAATGAGGTTGATCATGTGGAGCAGCTCTTGGAAGACGTTCTGTCCCAGGACTACGAGGGCATTCAGGAGATTTGGTTCATTGATGGAGGATCCGACGACGGAACCCTTGAATTCCTCAGGAAAACTCAGGGCCGGGATCCGCGCGTCAAGGTAGTCAGGAATCCCAAGAAAACGACGGCATCGGGGTTGAACATCGCCTTCTGCGCCATGCGCACTGATATCGTCATGCGGCTCGATGCCCATGCACGTTATAGCTCTGATGTCGTCCGCCAGTCCGTATTGGCCTTGCAGCGGGCAGGCGCAGGTGGTGTTGGTGCAATCGCGCGTCTCTTAGAGGCCGATACGCTTGTGGGAAAGGCGATCAATGCGGCTCATGAAAGCCCCTTCGGGGTCGGGGTGGCCAGCTTTCGCAAGGAGGGGGCTGGAGGTTGGGTCGATACGGTCTGGAACGGCTGCTATTGGCGGCATGTTTTCGTTGAGGTCGGCCCCTTGCGTGAGGATCTCGCGCGCGCTGAGGACAACGATTTCAATGAACGCGTTCGCAGGCTGGGCTACGGGCTCTACCTGGATCCGGACATTCGCGCCTATTACAGGCCGCGCCAGACCTTGGGGGCACTCTGGTGCCAATATTATGCGAATGGAGTGGGAGTCGCCCGCGCGCTTTCCGAGAACAGGCGAGCGGTAAGACTTCGCCATTTTGCCCCGATGGCGCTTTTGTCAGGTTTGGCCCTGCCGTTGCTCTTGGCCCTGCGATGGCCGCTGTTTGCGCTGCTATCGGTCGGGCTCTTACTTTTCTATTGCGTGGGGTTGGTCGCGGCCACCGTTCTCTCCGCTCGATCACGCTCAGGGCCTCATCTGCTGGTTTTGCCGCTTGCCTTGCTCATCCTTCATTGGAGCTATGGGTGCGGAACGCTCCGGGGCTTGGCGTCGCTGTTACGGCCAAAGGGAATGCAAGAGGGGGCGGTCACGAACAAGGCATGCAAATCGACTCGTGAGAATTAGGATATCCTGATCTCCTCTTTGATTGAATGCGATCCGTGATCTCCTGCAAGGGAGAAGGAAATGTGCGGGATATGTGGCTGGATTGGGCATGATGATGCCAATGCGCGTGCAGCGACCGAGCGCATGACTGACCTTCTTTACCATCGAGGGCCTGACGATCTAGGCTTTGGCGAGGGGGAGGGATGGGGATTCGGCTTTCGCCGTTTGAGTATTCTCGATCTCAGCCCGCAAGGACACCAGCCCATGTGGAGCCCGGATCGGCGGTTCATCATTGTTTTCAACGGGGAAATCTACAACTACGTCGAGCTTCGCCGCGCGATGGAGCGCGAAGGAGAGCTGTTCAGAAGCGGCTCGGACACAGAGGTGCTCCTGCGGCTTCTGTCCAAGCGGGGTGCGAGCGCACTTTCGCAGCTCAATGGCATGTTCGCGCTAGCCTTCATCGATACTCACCAGCGAACTTTCCTGCTCGCGCGCGACAGGCTTGGCGTCAAACCCATCTACTATACGGTGACAGGAAAAAGCCTTCGCTTCGCATCGGAACTCAAGGCGCTCCTGGCATGGCCTGACGCAAGGCGGGATATGGACCCATTGGCAGTCGCCGAGTACATGGCGCTGGGCTATCTACCGAGTGAGACTAGCATTCTCTCTGGCTACAAGAAGATTCCCCCTGGCCATCTTATGCAGGGTTCCATCGATGCGCCGGAGAAGAGCATTCCCGTTCCTTATTGGCATGTCAGCCTCAACAGCATCGAGGAGAGCCGCAGCCTCAGCACGGACGAGCTTGAGGAACTCGAGGAGTTGCTGCGGGATGCCGTCCGTATTCGCCTGCGCAGCGACGTTCCGGTGGGTGTGTTTCTCTCTGGAGGAATCGATAGTGGGGTGGTTGCAGCCCTTTCGGCGCAAGCGTCTGATCGTCCGCCTCTGGCGCTGACCGTCGGTTTTACGGAGCAGGAACTCGATGAGACGACGCTGGCGCGTGAAACCGCGGAACACATTGGTCTGGAGCACCGCGTCGTCCTGCAGCAACAGGGCTCTCTTGCCGATCTTGACCGCCTAGCATGGTTTTTCGACGAACCCTTCGGCGATCCCTCTGCATTGCCCACCTTTGCCATGTGCGAGGCTGCCAAGAAAATGGCGACGGTGTATCTCTCGGGCGACGGAGGTGACGAGGCTTTCGGCGGCTACCGGCGCTACATTGAAGGGCTCCGCTTCCAAGGCTTGCTTAATGCCGCTGGAAAGGCTGCTTGGGGGATGCGCACCATCGCCCGCTTCCTGCCGATCACCTCGCTTCATCACTACCGCCTGCTCAAGTTAGGCCTGCCGGACCAGGGAGGCGCTGCAGCGTTCGACGAGTTGCCGCACGATCCGGCTACAAGGCTTGTGCTCAATCCGTCTCTGCAGGCCTTGTCCGCTCAGGCATCACGACCGCTGTGGAGCAGATGGGCGGCGAGCCGCGGTGCGCAGTTGACTTCCCGGCAGCAGCATCTCGATTACAACCTGTACCTTCCGGACGATGTTCTGGTGAAAGTTGACAGGGCGTCCATGGCTCACTCGGTCGAAGTCCGGTCTCCTTTCCTCGATTACCGGCTGGTGGAATGGGCGGCACGCTTGCCCCGCTCGGCTCTGTTGAACACACAGGAAGGGAAACTTCCCCTGCGAGCCCTCGGAAAGCGCCTGTTGCCGAACCGGGTCAATCGCGGCGTGAAGCGAGGCTTCGGGGTTCCGCTTGAAGAGTGGTTCCGTCAGCCGGTAGGCATAGCCCTCGTCAATGAGCGGCTTATCTCGCAGGAAGCCAAGCGCTTCGGATTCTGGGATCGGGCTGGGGTCTCGCGAATCCTTGCGGAGCACCAATCAGGGCGGGGAAGAAGCTTCGGCGGGCTTTTCTGGCGCATGCTGATGCTGGATGCCTGGGCACGGCACTATTCGACTCCTGCCCAGATTGACGCCAGGGCGGTCTCCGCTGCTCTATCCGCATGACCGCGCACTCATACCGAAGAGCAGTCGTGCGCTGATCTCTCAAGTACTACTCTGTAGGAAAATGACAGAACGAGCGATATGGCTCCCGACGCAGCGATCAGTCTAGATGAACCCTTGAAAGTGCCTTCCCTCGCTAGGGACGCGCGCAGCCATTTCCTGGTGAATATCACCTCAAACGTCCTTTACACGGGGATGGCTGCTGCGGCCATGACTTTGTATATCCCTTTCCTTGTCGGACATCTTGGTGTCGCGGCTTATGGAGTCATTCCCCTGGCTCACATGGCGGTCATGTATATGTCGACAATCACGGAGGGGTTGAACATCACCGTCAATCGCTACCTCTCGATCGATCTTTACCGGAGAGACGTTGACGCAGCAAATGCCACGTTCAGCACGGCCACGGCGATCTCAATTGCCTCGATAGGGCTTCTGCTGCCCTTCGCCTTAGTCGGCATCTGGTTCTTTCCCATCATCTTCCAAGTTCCCGCCGGACTTGAGACGCAGGCGCGAGCGCTGTTCACCTGCATGGTGGCTACTTTCTTTCTCTCTCTCCTCGAAGCCAATCTCGCCGTATCAACGTTCGTCTATCACCGCTTCGACCTCAGAAATCTTGTCCGCGGCGTGAACTTAATTACGCGGATGGCAATCCCAGCATTTCTCTTTTTGCTTATGCCGCCGGATCTCTGGCAGGTAGGCATTGGCTTCATTCTGGGCGGCCTCCTCGGTCTCCTCGGTTTTTGGTGGCTCTGGCGGGCGCTTACACCGGAACTAAACTTCTCCTGGGCCGCCGTGGATTTCAGCCGTTCCCGCGAATTGGTGAGCGTCAGCGGATGGGCCTTGGTCAACCGTTTGGGGATGCTTCTATTCCTCAGTGCGGATCTGGTGATTGTCAATTGGTACTTCGGCGCTGATCTAACGGGGCAATACGGCATGCTGCTCATGTTCCCCGAACTCATCCGCCAAGTCGTCGATGCTCTCACATCCGTTTTGAATCCGGGGATCATTTCACGCTACGCCATGCAGGACTTCAGAGGCCTCGCTCAGCTTGCAAGCCGTTCATTGAAATTCCTGGGCATTGGACTCGCAATACCCATTGGGCTCCTCTGCGGTTTCAGCGGCCCGCTTCTTCGAACCTGGATTGGCCCCGAGTTTCAGCATCTGGATCTTCTTCTGGCAGTGTTGATCGGACACCTCTGCATCAACATGGCGACCCTGCCGCTCTCTCTGGTCCTCACCTCGTACAACCGTGTACGGATCCAGGGTCTGGTGACCCTAGCGCTGAGCATCGCGAATATTTTGCTGGCAGTCGCGTTAACGCCTTGGGGGCTCGTTGGTGTGGCCTTCGCCACTGCGATCATTATGACCATAAGGAATGTGATCTTCATGGCCTCCTACACTGCATACCTGATGAAGGTGCCTGCCTGGACCTATTACCGCCCCCTGATCGGCGGAGTGATTGGAACCGTCGCGATCGGAGGAGCGGCCTACGCGATTTCTGAAGCCTTGCAGCCTGAGGGGTGGCTCGAGCTTGGCTTCCTCGCGACCCTTCTCGCGTTGATCTATACCGCTTTGGCATTCTCGATCACTCTTGACCGGGGGGACAGGAAAATAGCGTTGAGCATGTTGCCGGCGCGGTGGCGACGCGTGTTCCCGCGTGCTTGAAACAAGGGCTGATGGTGGAGGCTGATGGTGAGGTGGTGCTTCTTCTCCCCCAGTGACAAGTCTCGAGATGTGCTCGCCGGAGACACCCGGAGTACAGGGGGAGCGGAAGCGCAGGTTGCTTATCTTGCGGCGGCTTTGGCTCGGAAGGGGCATGAAGTTAGCCTGATTTATGGAGAGGGCGAGGCCACTCTCGCGACCGAGGTCATTGCCGGGGTGACTTGCGTCGACGCCGTTCCCACGTGGCAGCCGAGTGCCCTCGCGTCCTTCTGGCAGACCCTGCGGAAGCTGGCCCCCAACGTGATATATGCCCGCCTTCCAAGCGACTTTCTTTGGATGATCCGTCTATATTCAAGACAGGCAGGAGCCAAGTTCATCTACGCGCTCGCCTCGCCCATGCACTGCAATCCATGGACAGCCTATGATTACAACAGGTGGTTCCATGCGCCAGTTTTCGCATTGGGCTTGCATGGCGCTGATGTCATCGTCGTTCAGCATGAGCACCAGGTGCCGCTGATGAGCCCATCGCTGCAGCGGAGAACGGCTCATGTACCTAATCTCGTCCGGTTCTTTGGCGATCAGCCCCGTCCAATCGAGCAGACCCGGTACGATGCGGTCTGGATCGGCATGATACGTCCTGAGAAACAGCTTGAGCGTTTCCTGGACCTCGCTGCGGCTCTTCCGGAACTGCAATTTGCGGTGGTTGGCGGATTTGACAGTCAACACCATGCCAAAGGCCGCGCAGAATTGGAGCAACGGATGCTTTCC
Organism: Microvirga sp.; assembly: GCA_035645515.1. Taxonomy (GTDB): domain Bacteria; phylum Pseudomonadota; class Alphaproteobacteria; order Rhizobiales; family Beijerinckiaceae; genus Microvirga. Next base: position 187,114 of record DASQML010000078.1, on the reverse strand, counting down.
TTGCCAAATCTTAGCTTCCTCGGCCCTCAGCAGGCGGAGGCCATTCAAATGATGCTGACGCTGAGCAAGGTGTTGGTGAATACCTCTCCGGCTGAGGGGTTCCCAAATACGATGCTTGAGGCGTGGAGCCTGGGTGTTCCTGTGGTTGCGCTATCCGTCGATCCCGGAGGGGTCATGCAAAAGGAGGGAATCGGCTTCCTGAGTGGAAGCCTAGCGGGTCTACTGCATGATGTTTCAGTTCTCGCATCGAATTCCGAGCTGAACCTGCAGCTTGGCTCCCGGGGTCTTGAATATGTGCGCCGAAACCACAGTTTGGAAGCCGTCTATGCATCGCTGATCAAGACACTGCCAGCCTTAGTTCCAGCGGATCCTATGATCCAGGCATCATGAGACGCTATGAGGGAAAGCTCGGTATTCATTGAACGACGATCCCGGAGCGCAGCCGCTGCCCTGATCAGCGGCCTTTGCGTCGCGATTACCGCCAGTCTGGCGCTCCTGGCCTCGAACAACCCGTGGGCGTCCATGCTCGTCGGAGCAGGTATCTGCGCTGCCGTTTTGGGGGTGTTTCTGCTGCTGAGACCTCTGCATGCCCTGTATCTCGCAATATTCTTCACCCTTCTTCCAGGCGGGCTTCGCGTTGAGCCGATCTACACTGTCATATCGAATCTTACCGTCTTGGTTGCCTTGCTCGGCTGGATTGTTCAATGGGTCTTGAGGCGTGAGTCCATTCGGTGGAATGTGACATGGCTGCTTTTGGCGGCGTATATAGCAATCGGAATCATCTCGCTTCTGTGGGCGCCGGACCTCATTGAAGGCAGAAGAAAAGCGGTGGCCTATTCGATTGGCTTCGTCCTGCTTTTTCTCCTTGTTCACCAGATGCGGAATTTGCGATCTGTCGACGGGTTGATGGCTGCCATGAGGCTTATTGGCTGGATCATTGTCGCTGGGGGCTTATTCGCGATCGCCTCCGGCAGCTATCAGCCGGGTCAAAGACTATCGATCTACGAAATTAATCAGAACCAACTCGTGATGGTCATGCTGTTGCTGGTTCCGGCCTTCGTCTGGCCGGTTCTGCGAAGCTCGGGCCCGGCGCGCAAACTCAAGATGCTCTTAGGTGGGATCTTCATTCTATGCACCTTCATTTTCACGGTACTCAGCGGTTCGCGAGGGGGCGCTTTGTCTTTGATCGTGATGCTGGGAGGGCTCTTCCTGTCACGTCAGGTGCGGCCATGGGCCTTTCTGGGTGCAATCTTGTCTGTTGGAGCGATTGTGGCTGCCCCTTCTGTACTCATTACGATTGCCCAAAGGTTTGAGGAGCCGGAGGGAGGGAGCTTTGGCGGACGTGACCTCCTGTGGGAGGCCGGACTGCTGCTTATTCAAGACCGCCCATGGAGCGGAGTCGGTTTGGGAGGCGGGCCTCTCGAGCTGCCGAAATATGTTGCGATGTTGACCGGGGATCCTTTTTTGAACGGCAAGCGCGTACTTCAAAGCCATAATCCTCTTCTTGAGGTGGGCGGAGATACGGGTCTCTTCGGCATGATGCTCTACGGATCCATACTCGCGAGCGCTTTATGGCAGACGGCGCGAAAGAGGCGCCCAGCCGAGAGCGGTCAAGTGATGAGCTTCTATCGGCCGCTCATCCTTGTAGTGGCTGCAGCCTATTTCATCTCATGGATCAAGAGCGGTGGAGTGGAGAACAATCCAACGTTCTTCATTCTTCTGGGCCTGCTGTTGATCCCTGCGCTTATGGCCGACGTCGCTCGTCAAGAGGAGATCCGCTGAGCTGACGGTCTCGCCGGTGGAAGGTCCCGATACTGGCATAGGTATTATGCGCGATGGAGAATAAGAGGTGGTGTCATTGAAGGCATACCGCTGCAGCCTTAGCTTTTGACGCTACGAGTTTGCTTCTCGGGTGGTCTCGAATGAAGTTCGTCAAAGTCCCCTACGATCAGGTCGATTGGGCATTACTGGACAGCTTTGCAGATCGCACCTTCTGCCAGCGGAAAGACTGGATTGACTTCGTTTGCGAGACCCAGTCCGGCGATCCGGTCATCGCCCGACTTGAAGATCGAGGCGAGCTGAAGGGCTTCTTCTCCGGCGTTATTGTGAGCAAGATGGGTCTGCGCATCATGGGGAGCCCGTTTCCTGGATGGACAACCCCTTACATGGGCTTTAATCTCTGTGAGGGCGTGTCACGTGCGGATGCTCTTTCCGTACTGGCCCCATTCGTATTCACCGAACTTCACTGCCACCATCTCGAAATCTCAGATCCGTATCTTTCGGGATCTGACCTTCTGCACAACGGGATTCAGTTGAGCTCCCGGAGGGCGCTCGTCTCGGATCTGAGCCTGTCGGAGGAGCAGCTCTTCGCCCGGATGAGCGGCCCTGTACGAACTGCTATCCGAAAAGCCGAGAAGAGCGGCGTAACGATCGAAGAGGCACAGCCCGCGGGCTTCGCCCAAGAGCATTATACTCAATTGCTCGATGTTTTCGCGAAGCAGAACCTGCAGCCGACCTATGGCCAGGATCGCGTGGAGGCTCTGATCCGTCACCTTTATGCGAGTGGAAATCTGCTTCTCCTTCGGGCCAAGGACATAGATGGGCGAAGCATCGCAACCGGTATCTTTCCAGGCTTCAACCAGATGTCCTATTTCTGGGCCAACGCCAGTCTGCGTCCTTATCAGCATTTACGTCCCAATGAGGCCATGCATTGGTATGTCATGCGTTACTGGAAGCGGAGAGGAGTCCGCTGGTATCACTGGTCTCCCTTCAGCGAGTACAAGCGTAAGTATGGCGGGGCGGATCTGACCATGATTGAAGGGCGCATATCCCGCAATGCAGTCATATCACTCGGCCGAAGCCTGGCGCATACGGTTTACTATTACTCACGGGATGTCCGCAGCCGTTTCAAGTCCATCCGCGCAGCTTGACCGGTTCAACGTCTTATTCGAGCTGGAGCGCTGCTTCTGCGTTTGTTGGATTCGGCCTTTCGCCTCCGCGTTTCCTGAAGGTGGTAAAGAACTCAAAAGGAGAATGTGGCTTCGGCCCGAGAGTACCCACTTCGCTCATTTTCCCGAGGAAAAGCAAAGCCGTATAGTGAGTTGTCGCATCTCCAGCCGAGTGCTGCATTGAGAGGGCCTGACATGGAGTCCTTTGATGGTGCCATCACCGCTCGTGGTGGCCGACATATAGCAGTCATCGGCTTGGGATATGTGGGGCTTCCCGTCGCTGTCGCTTTCGGGCGTTCTGGGGCGCAAACGATTGGCTTCGATATCGATCGACACAGAATTGTCGAGTTGAAGGACGGCTTCGACCGAACTAACGAGGTTTCGAGTTCTGCCATTCGAAAATGCGGCGTTCATTTTACGGCAGATCAGGTCGATCTGTCCGATGCGGACTTCTTCATCATCACCGTTCCAACGCCTATTGACCATGCCAGGCGGCCGGATCTCAGGGCCCTGGAATCAGCATCGCGCATGGTCGGAAGTCACCTCTCCAAAGGCGCCATCGTCGTGTATGAGTCAACGGTTTATCCTGGAGCGACGGAAGAGTTTTGTATCCCCATCCTTGAAGGCGTATCGGGCCTCAAGTTGGGCCGCGACTTTAGCGTCGGCTATAGCCCCGAGAGGATCAATCCAGGCGACGAAGATCATCGATTCGAGACAATTCAGAAGGTGGTGTCCGGTTCAGATGCGCGAACTGCCGATATTGTCGCCAGCGTTTACGGATCAGTTGTACAGGCTGGTGTTTTCAGAGCCAGCAGCATCAAGGTGGCGGAGGCTGCCAAGGTCATCGAGAACACGCAACGGGACCTGAATATCGCCCTGATGAACGAGCTCTCGACGATCTTCCATCTCCTCGACATTCCAACAGCCGACGTTTTGCAGGCAGCGGGCACGAAGTGGAATTTTTTGCCGTTCTCTCCCGGACTGGTGGGAGGACACTGCATTGGTGTCGACCCCTATTACCTGACTCATCGGGCGGAGATCGCGGGATATCATCCGGAAGTCATTCTCGCCGGCCGGCGAGTGAATGACGGAGTAGGGCATCGGATTGCGCGCGAATGCGTGAGGATGCTGCTGTCTCGAGGGGATCACAACGGACATGTGACCGTTCTCGGCGTCACGTTCAAAGAGAATGTTCCCGATACGAGGAATTCGAAAGTCATTGACGTGATCAGCGATCTGAGAAGTTATGGGTTGTCTGTTGCGGTTCACGATCCTCACGCGGACAAGCATCAGGTTCAGGAGGAATATGGGATAACCCTGACCGCTTATGAGGAGCTTGAACCCGCTTCCGCCGTCATCTGCGCTGTTCCGCATCGTAGGTTTCTGGATCAGGGATGGGACTTCATCATGCCGTGTCTGGAAAATGCCAGTGGTGTCGTCATTGACGTCAAGTCGAAGCTGGATATGTCCAGTAAGCCCGACACGGTAGAGCTCTGGCGCTTGTAACTGGAATCCCTTTCCATGCGCACGGGATGTTCCAGGCGGAGCGCAGCGGCGTCACGTCTCAAACGCCGTGGTAATCTCTGTACCAGTCGATGAAGCGTTCGATTCCGACCTCGATTGGAGTTCTCGGCTGAAAATCGACTTCGTGCGCGAGGTCATGGACATCGGCATAGGTAGCGGGAACATCTCCGAGCTGCATCGGTTCAAGCGTCTTGACCGCTTCCCTCCCAAGATACTTCTCGATGCAACTTACCACATGCATGATGTCCGTAGGGCTACTGTTGCCGATGTTGAAGATCTTCCACGGCGCGTAACTAGTCGACAGGCTGGGATATTGTCCTGACCATTCTCTGTCACCTTGTGGCGGCTTCCAGACAAGGCGCGTGACGGCTTCCGTGATATCGTCGATATAGGTGAAGTCGCGGGACATGTTGCCGTTGTTGTAGAGCCGAATAGGCTGGCCCTCGACGATGGCTTTCGCGAAGAGCCACATCGCCATGTCCGGGCGCCCCCATGGTCCATAGACTGTAAAGAACCGGAGTCCCGTCGAAGGAAGGTTGAAAAGATGCGCGTAGGAATGCGCCATCATTTCATTGGCTTTCTTGGTCGCCGCGTAGAGGCTTATGGGATGGTCTGCGGGATCGGATGTTCGAAACGGCAGCTTTGTGTTCGCACCATAGACTGAAGATGAGGACGCATAGACGAGATGGCGGCATTCAATGTGCCTGCATCCTTCCAGGATGTTCAAGAAGCCAATCAGGTTCGAGTGAGCATAGGCGTGTGGGTCAGTTAGGGAATAACGAACTCCAGCCTGAGCCGCCAAGTGGACGACATGTTCAAATTGCCCCCGCTCGAAGACTTTCATAGTCGCTGGGGTGTCTGCCAGATCGATGTGCTCGAACCTGAATCTCGGATGGGTAACTAGTTGCGTGAGACGGGCCTTCTTGAGATTAGGATCATAGTAACTGTTAAGACTGTCGAGTCCCACAACCTTGTGACCTTGTTCAAGCAGCCTTTGTGCGCAGTGAAAGCCGATAAAGCCTGCGGCACCGGTCACAAGGATCGTCTCAGGCATCAGGCACCTGTTCTGATGGAAGCTCCACGTCAAGCTAAATCTTAGCGCTTAAATCCTGAGTGCGCAGTGGGTCGGACGGAGAGGAGGCATAATCCTGAATCGATTGGGTAGTACTCATAATTCTTTTGTTTCCTGTAACTGTCAGACCTGCTTTGCCTGAGCTTGCGGGCCTCTGTGTGCCTAGGTACAGGTTCCTCTATCCGGCAAAAAGATGACCTGCTGTGGTGTGGCGCCGCATGCCCCATCGCTCCTCTTGCGGGGACTGTTGAACTCGGTCATGCTTTAAGGAAGCATCATGGGCTCAAGAAGATATAAATCCAGGTGCGTCGGGGCTTGCTAAAATGGATACTCAGATCAGCGTTCTCGGACTCCTGAAAAAGGCACGAGATCTCGTCGATGCAGGCCGGTATGCCGGCATCATTGAGGTAATCGGCGCGCTCAAGAACGAGGCCAGCGGTCCGAGGCGGGACCTTGCATATTACGCTGTGCTGGAAACAGTCAGCGCCTCCAAGGGAGAGGCTGGCATATCCGCTCTATCCGCAGCAAGCAGGGACGCCTCCTTGGCGCTCCTTGACGCGACCATCAGGCGGATCTCGTCGAAACTGCACTGAAAGAGAAAAGGCTCGGGCTTCTGCGAGTCTTTTCGGAGAGTGCAACCTAAGCCAGAGCTGAACGCAGATCCTGGATCAGGTCATCCGCGTCCTCGATGCCGACGGACAGGCGCACGAGACCATCGTCGATCCCAAGCTCCGCTCGCACCTGCGGCGGCACTGATGCGTGAGTCATGATGGCCGGATGCTCGATCAGGCTCTCCACGCCGCCAAGACTTTCCGCCAGAGTGAAGAGCTGGCAGCGCTCCAGAAAACGGGTCGCTCCGTCAAGGCCGCCCTTGATGCGGGCCGTGATGATGCCGCCGAAGCCGCGCATCTGGCGCTTGGCCAGCTCATGTTGGGGATGGGAGGTGAGACCCGGATAGATCACACCGTCCACGCCAGGATGCGCCTCCAGGAATTCCGCAATCTTCAGGGCCGACGTGCAGTGCCGCTCCATGCGTAGGGAGAGGGTCTTGAGCCCGCGCAGGGCCAAGAAGCTGTCGAACGGTCCAGAGATTGAGCCAACGGCATTCTGCAGGAATGCGATCTTCTCACGAACCTCCTGGTTCTGACCGACGATCACGACGCCGCCGACCATATCGGAATGGCCGTTCAGATATTTCGTCGTGGAATGCACGACGATGTCGAAGCCGAATTCCAGCGGGCGCTGCACCCAAGGGCTAGCGAAGGTGTTGTCGGCGACCAGCAGCGTGCCATGATCGCGCGTCGCCTGTGCGATGGCTTCAAGATCCGCGAGCTTCAGAAGAGGGTTGGTCGGTGTTTCGACCCAGACCAGCCGCGTGTTGGGGCGTAAAGCCGCCTTCACCGCATCCGGATTGCCGAGATCGACATAAGAAATGTCGAGACCGGCGGATTGCTTGCGAACCTTCTCGAAAAGCCGGCGCGTGCCGCCGTAGAGATCGTCCGAGGCGACAATGTGGGACCCTTGTTCCAGCATGTCCAGAACCGTCGCGCTGGCGGCGAGTCCAGAGGAGAACGCGAATGCCGCCGTGCCTCCCTCAAGATCCGCGATGCAGCGCTCGAACGCCATGCGAGTGGGGTTCTGCGAGCGGGCGTATTCAAACCCCTTATGAATGCCGGGGCTTTCCTGCGCAAACGTGGACGTCGCATAGATCGGCATCATGACCGCGCCCGTCGTGGGGTCGGGCGTCTGGCCTGCATGAATGCAGCGGGTGGCGAAGGCGAGCTGATTGCGGGCGTTCATCGGGTTTGGATCCGGAAGTAGTTGATGAGGTCGATGCGAGTGGCAAGGCCAACGAAAAGGTCCCCATCCATGATCACGGGAACAAGACCTGCGGCGAAGAGGGGGAGGAGATCCTTCACCGGCGCCTGCGCTTGAACGGTTCGCAGTCGGGTCACCATGATCTCGTGCACAGGCTTGTTGAAGACCCCTCGCGGATCGCTCTCGTTTGCGACCAGGGCATCGAGGATATCGCTCTCGTCGATGAGACCGACGACGCGGCCATCCTCGATCACTGGCAATTGCGAGATGTCCGAGGAGCGCATGCGCGCGAAAGCGGAGCGAAGGGTTTCGTGCGGGGAGACGGTGATCGTTGCGCCCGAGCCGAAGGGGTTGACGACCACATCCCGCACGGTGCCGGTCGGATCGCGATCAAGCCAGCCCTCCTGGGCGATGAACGCATCGTTGAAAACCTTCGACAGATACTTCGCGCCCGTGTCACAAACGAGGGTCACGACACGCTTCGGCTCGCTCTGTTCGCGACAGTAACGCAGGGCTGCAGCGAGCAATGTGCCGGAGGAAGACCCGGCGAGAATTCCTTCCTTGCGCAGAAGCTCGCGCGCCGCCGAGAAGCTTTCCTTGTCGCTGATGGAATAAGCCTTCTTCACGAGGGACAGATCACAGTTGGGCGGCACGAAATCCTCGCCGATTCCTTCGACCGCCCAGGATCCGGCCTCCGTCATCTCCCCCGTCTCCACAAGTGGTGCGAGGATGGAGCCTGCTGGATCGGCAAGAACCATCGCGGTCTGAGGGGAGGCTTTCTTGAGGAAGCGGCCGATTCCGGTCAGGGTGCCGCCGGAGCCAACGCCGACGACGACGGCATCCAAGTTGCCGTCCATGCCGTCGAGGATCTCAGGTCCCGTGCTGGCTTCGTGCGCGGCCGGATTGGCCGGGTTCTCGAACTGGTTGATGTAGACGGCACCAGGCGCCTTGCGGGTGATTTCAAGAGCAAGGTCCTGGTAGTAATCGGGATGTCCCTTGCCGACATCCGAGCGCGTGATCACGACCTCGGCGCCAAGGGCTTTGGCGTGCAGAACTTTCTCCCGGGACATCTTGTCCGGCACCACGAGCAGCGTGCGATAGCCTTTGTTCGCGCCGACAAGGGCAAGGCCGACGCCTGTGTTGCCAGCCGTGGCTTCCACGATCGTACCGCCGGGTTTAAGGGTGCCCCTCTTTTCCGCAGCCTCGATCATGGCGCGAGCCGGGCGGTCCTTGATGGATCCGCTGGGATTGGCACTCTCAAGCTTCAGAAACAGGCGACAAGGACCGGTGTCCAGGCGTGTCACCTCCACGAGAGGTGTCCTGCCGATCAGTTCCAAGGCTCCATGAGCAGCCATTTAGCGAATTCCTTATGTGGAATAACATATTGCTTCTATATAGATGTGAAAAATGTGCCTGCCTATAGGATCCTGGAAGAATTCTCCGAGGATAACCATTCCTCCTTCAATGCGGAAAGGCAGAGCAGGGTCCGAGAGCGGCCGTTCATAGGGTCATGGTACGGGTCCAAACGATCGCGCGAACACTGGGGCTGCACCTGGAAATGCCCCAGTGGGTCAGCCCCGGCCGGATGCAAGAGCGAGCTTCGGCACCAGATCCACGTAATGAGGAAAACTCATCGGCTGCCTGCTGCAATGTCAGGACGCCTTGGACATGGGTGTTGATGCCGATCTTCAGCCCGGATTGATCGTGAGGAAGATTCGAACGATCTAAACCGGGGAAGATCGAAATCCACGCCCATAAGATAAGGCCCAAACTCAGAATTATATAACATGATGAAGGTGTTAACCAAAATCTGAGGAACCTGGAAATGGGGCTCGTCGCCCCCCTTTACCTCTTGGAACTTTTATTTTGTGCCTACGTTAAGGATGGTCGGCTTCCGTCCAGAGGTACTGAAAACACCCGTCGGTTGAGCCGCGTCGCAAGGGGTTCCGGACTGGTTGTCCGGAGGTGTTACGGGGGGCATCATGCCACAAGTTGAAACTGCCACATCGCAGCTTGATCCCAGGCTGCTGCTCAAAGTCCTGCGTGCTTTCCGCAAGGGCGACTTTTCGGTTCGCCTGCCGTCGGATCTGACCGGGATCGATGGTGAGATTGCAGAGGCGTTCAACGATATTGCCGATCTGAACCAGGGTCTCGTAGGCGAACTCGACCGTGTTGCAAAGGTCGTTGGCAAGGAGGGCCGGATCAGCGAACGCGGCCGCCTGGACGCAGCCACAGGCTGCTGGAGCGATTGCATAAATTCCGTGAATTCCATGATCGGCGATATCGTCCAGCCGACCATCGAGGTGGCCCGCGTGATCGGCGCAGTGGCGAAGGGCGATCTCAGCCAGACCATTGAGCTCGAGACGGAGGGGCGCCCCTTGCGCGGCGAATTCCTGCGCATCGGCAAGGTGGTCAACACCATGGTAGGCCAGCTCGGCAGCTTCGCCTCGGAAGTGACCCGCGTGGCGCGCGAGGTCGGCTCCGAGGGTAAGCTCGGAGGGCAGGCCAAGGTAAAAGGCGTCGCCGGCACATGGAAGGACCTCACCGACAACGTGAACCTCATGGCCGCGAACCTGACCGGCCAAGTACGCAACATCGCCGAAGTCACCACCGCCGTCGCCATGGGCGATCTATCGAAGAAGATCACCGTCGACGTGAAGGGCGAGATCCTTGAGCTGAAGAACACCATCAACACCATGGTGGACCAGCTCAACTCCTTCGCAGGCGAGGTGACCCGCGTGGCGCGTGAGGTCGGCACCGAAGGCAAGCTCGGCGGTCAGGCCCAGGTGCGCGGCGTCGGTGGCGTCTGGAAGGACCTCACTGAGAACGTGAACATGATGGCGGCGAACCTGACGGGTCAGGTGCGTAACATCGCCGAAGTCACCACCGCCGTCGCACGGGGTGACCTGTCGAAGAAGATCACCGTGGACGTGAAGGGCGAAATCCTGGCGCTCAAGTCCACGATCAACACCATGGTGGACCAGCTCAACTCCTTTGCCTCGGAAGTGACCCGCGTCGCGAAGGAAGTGGGTTCGGAGGGTAAGCTCGGCGGCCAGGCGCAGGTGGAAGGCGTCGGTGGCGTCTGGCGCGATCTCACTGAGAACGTGAACATGATGGCGGCGAACCTGACGGGTCAGGTGCGTAACATCGCCGAAGTCACCACCGCCGTCGCGAATGGCGACCTGTCGAAGAAGATCACCGTGGAGGTGCGAGGCGAGATCCTTGAGCTGAAGAACACCATCAACACCATGGTGGATCAGCTCAACTCCTTTGCCTCGGAAGTGACCCGCGTGGCGCGTGAGGTGGGCTCCGAGGGTAAGCTTGGTGGCCAGGCCCAGGTGCGCGGCGTCGCCGGCACTTGGAAGGACCTCACCGATAATGTGAACCTCATGGCGGCGAACCTGACGGGTCAGGTTCGTAACATCGCCGAAGTCACCACCGCGGTCGCGAATGGCGACCTGTCGAAGAAGATCACCGTGGAGGTGCGAGGCGAGATCCTTGAGCTGAAGAACACCATCAACACCATGGTGGACCAGCTCAACTCCTTCGCAGGCGAGGTGACCCGCGTGGCGCGTGAGGTGGGCTCCGAGGGTAAGCTTGGTGGCCAGGCTCGCGTGGAAGGCGTTGCCGGCACATGGAAGGACCTGACTGACAACGTGAACCTCATGGCCGCGAACCTGACCGGCCAAGTGCGTAACATCGCCGAAGTCACCACCGCGGTCGCCATGGGCGATCTATCGAAGAAGATCACGGTGGAGGTGAGGGGCGAAATCCTTGAGCTGAAGAACACCATCAACACCATGGTGGATCAGCTCAACTCCTTTGCCTCGGAAGTGACCCGCGTCGCGAAGGAAGTGGGTTCGGAGGGCAAGCTCGGCGGCCAGGCCCAGGTGCGCGGCGTTGCCGGCACGTGGAAAGACCTCACCGACAATGTGAACATGATGGCAGCGAACCTGACGGGTCAGGTGCGCAACATCGCAGAAGTTACCACCGCCGTCGCCATGGGCGATCTATCCAAGAAAATCACGGTGGCGGTCGAGGGCGAAATTCTGGAGCTGAAGAATACCATCAACACCATGGTGGACCAGCTCAACTCCTTCGCAGGCGAGGTGACCCGCGTGGCGCGTGAGGTGGGCACCGAGGGTAAGCTCGGCGGCCAAGCCCAGGTGCGCGGCGTCGGTGGCGTCTGGAAGGACCTGACTGAGAACGTGAACATGATGGCTGCGAACCTGACGGGTCAGGTGCGTAACATCGCCGAAGTCACCACCGCCGTCGCGAATGGCGACCTTTCGAAGAAGATCACCGTGGATGTTCGCGGCGAGATCCTTGAGCTCAAGTCCACGATCAACACCATGGTGGACCAGCTCAACTCCTTTGCCTCGGAAGTGACGCGCGTGGCGCGCGAGGTGGGTATCGAAGGCAAGCTCGGCGGCCAGGCCCAGGTGCGCGGCGTCGCCGGCACGTGGAAGGACCTCACCGACAATGTGAACATGATGGCGAACAACCTCACCGGTCAGGTGCGAGGTATCGCCAGCGTCGTGACGGCGGTTGCAGAGGGCGACCTCAAGCGCAAGCTCACCGTGGATGCCAAGGGCGAAATCGCAGCCCTTGCGGATACGATCAATGAGATGATCGATACGCTTGCCACCTTCGCCGATCAGGTGACGAACGTGGCCCGCGAAGTGGGCGTGGAGGGCAAGCTCGGTGGTCAGGCGAGGGTGCCTGGCGCAGCCGGTCTGTGGCGTGACCTCACTGACAACGTGAACCAGCTTGCGGCGAACCTGACAACGCAGGTGCGCGCCATTGCAGACGTGGCCACCGCCGTGACGAAGGGCGACCTGACCCGGTCGATCTCGGTGGAGGCATCCGGCGAGCTTGCCTCGCTCAAGGACAACGTCAACGAGATGATCCGCAACTTGCGCGATACGACGCTCAAGAACGCGGAGCAGGATTGGCTCAAGACCAACCTCGCCAAATTTACTCGCATGCTGCAGGGCGAGCGCGATCTCACCACCGTGTCCAATATGATCCTGTCGGAGATCGCTCCGCTGGTGAATGCCCAGCACGGCGTATTCTACACGATGGACACAGACGGCAGCGAGCCGATCCTCGAACTCGTCGCATCCTATGCCTTCACGGAACGCAAGCATCTCAACAACCGTTTCCGCCTGAAGGAGGGTCTCGTCGGACAGGTGGCCTACGAGAAGAAGCGTATTCTCGTAACCAATGCACCGAGTGACTATATTGCCATCAGCTCTGCCCTGGGCGAGGCGGCACCTCTCAACATCATCGTCCTGCCGGTGCTGTTCGAACAGGAGGTCAAGGCCGTTATAGAGCTGGCCTCGTTCAGCCGGTTCTCGGAGACCCACCAGTCATTCCTTGATCAGCTGACCGAGTCGATCGGTATCGTTCTCAATACCATTGCCGCCAACATGCGGACCGAAGGTCTGCTCAAGCAGTCGCAGCTCCTTACCTCAGAGCTGCAGAGCCAGCAGGAAGAACTGCGAAACACCAACGATCGCCTTGAGCAGCAGGCCGCTACCCTCCGCCAGTCGGAGGAACTCCTGCGTCAGCAGCAGGAAGCCCTGCAGAAATCCAATGAGGAACTTGAGGACAAGGCGCGTCTGCTGGAGCTCCAGAAGCAGGAGGTCGAGGCCAAGAACCGCGAGGTTTCCATGGCCAAGACAGCCCTGGAGGAAAAAGCCGAGCAGCTGTCTCTAACCTCACGTTACAAGTCCCAGTTCCTGGCCAATATGAGCCACGAGCTGCGCACGCCCCTCAATTCTCTCCTGATCCTGTCGAAGCTCCTCACCGAAAACCCGGAGGGGAACCTGACCGACAAGCAGAAGGAATTCGCCAAGACGATTCATGCCGCAGGCTCGGACCTGCTGGCCCTGATCAACGACATCCTGGACCTGTCGAAGATCGAGTCTGGCACCGTGAGCATGGAAGTCACGAATGTTGGCTTCAAGGATCTCGTCAATCATATGGAGCGCACCTTCCGCCAAATCGCCGAGGAGCGGAAACTCGATTTCCATATCGACGTGGATCCGACTCTGCCGGCAGTGATCCGTACGGACTCAAAGCGGCTTCAGCAGGTGCTGCGCAATCTCCTCTCCAATGCATTCAAATTCACGGAGAAGGGAGGCGTGAGATTGCACATCGGTTCGGCGGAAGGTTCGCCCCTGCGGGCTGGGAGCCAATGGATTTCGATTTCTGTTACCGATACTGGGATCGGCATTCCGGAGGATAAGCAACGCATCATCTTCGAAGCCTTCCAGCAGGCTGACGGCACCACGAGCCGCAAGTACGGCGGAACGGGTCTCGGCCTGTCGATCAGCCGCGAAATCGCGCGTCTCCTTGGTGGCGAGATTGTTGTATCGAGCGCGCCGGGACAGGGCTCAACCTTCACGCTGTTCCTGCCTCTTGAACCGCCTGCCAATCATGGAATGCAGAATCCGGCATTCAACCCTCGGTCCCACGGCCTTGGAACGACGAGTTCCGCGGACGACACGTCGGCCGCGATCCTGCGTCAGCCGTCGGCGCCCATGGCACTCTCCGCATCGCTCGACGACAGGCACGCGATCGTCGCGGGTGATCGGGTCGTTTTGATCATCGAGGATGACGCGATGTTCGCCTCGGTTCTCCTCGAACTCGCTCGTGAGCAGGGTTTCAAGGGCCTGATTGCCATGGACGGTGCCTCCGCACTGGCCCTGGCGCACCGTTACAAGCCCCACGCGATCACGCTGGATATCGGCCTGCCTGATATGGATGGCTGGGCTCTGCTTGATCTGCTCAAGCACGACCCGCGGACCCGGCACGTGCCGATCCATGTGATCTCTGTAGACGATCAGAAGAAGCGCGGTCTCAAGGCGGGTGCCTTCGGCTTCCTCGAAAAGCCGGTTGATCGTGAATCCCTGCTGACAGCTCTCAATCGGACCAAGGACTTCATCGATCGTCCGGTGAAGAAGCTCATCCTAGTCGAAGACGATGACAATCAGCGTATGAGCATTTCCGAGCTGATGAAGGGTGAGGAAGTCGACGTCACGGCCGTAGCGACAGCTGAAGAAGCGCTTGAGACCATTCAGGCCCGTCGGTTTGACTGTGCCGTGGTCGATCTGGGTCTGCCGGATCTTCCGGGAGCGGAACTCATCGAGCGCATCCGCAAGACCAAGGGTGGCGAGGAGCTTCCCATCGTGATCTACACCGGTCAGGATCTGAGCCGCGCCGAAGAACGCCGACTGGAGCAGATTGCGGCGACGGTGATCCTCAAAGGCGAGGGCTCGTCCGAGCGGCTGCTGAACGATACCGCGCTCTTCCTGCATCGCTCCATCAGCGCAATCCCGAAGGATGATCAGATCATCGTGGAGACGAGGGGTGAGGCTGTGCTCGAAGGGCGCAAGGTTCTCATTATCGACGACGACGTGCGAAATATCTTCTCGCTGACAAGCGCACTTGAGCAGTACGGCCTCAGCGTCATCTTTGCCGAAAACGGCTTGGAAGGTATCGAGAAGCTGAAGGAGACCCCGGATATTGATATCGCGCTCGTGGATATCATGATGCCGGAGATGGATGGCTATGAGACCATGCAAGCGATCCGCAAGGATCCCCGCTACCATAATCTTCCTCTCATTGCCGTCACGGCGAAGGCCATGAAGGGTGACAGGGAGAAATGTCTGGAGGCGGGTGCTACCGATTATGTCTCGAAACCTGTGGACATGGATCAACTTCTCGCCGTCTTGCGCGTTCAACTGAGTCGAAGCACCTATGTGCCAGAGGGGAAGACACGCTCTAATGGTGCAGCAGAGACCGGTCTGAGGACATGATGAAGCATAGCGGACAGCGCGGGCCTGAACCCGATCTGAGGTCTCAGGCTTTGATGCGCGCGCTGTCCAATCCCGTGCACGCAAAGATCCTGGTGGTCGATGACGACCCTCGGAATCTGATCGCCGTCCAGGAGATCCTTCGGGCTCCCGGCATCGAGATCATCACGGCGGATAGCGGCGAAGCTGCTCTGCGGCAGGTGCTGAGGCACGACTTCGCCGTTATCCTTCTGGATGTGCAGATGCCGGGACTCGACGGCTACGAGGTGGCTGGCCTCATTCGTAACCGGCCACGCTCGTCGCGAGTGCCGATCCTTTTTCTGACGGCGTTCAATAAGGATGACATGCACGTCTTCCGCGGCTACTCCGCTGGCGCGGTAGACTACGTCTTCAAGCCAATTGAACCTCTCATCCTGAAATCGAAGGTCGATGTGTTCGTGGATCTCTACCGCAAGACGGAAGAGATCCGCAGGCAAGGCGAAGAAGAACGTCGCCTTCTGATGGAAAACCTGAGGGTGCGCAGCGAAAAACTCAAGACGGAGCAGGCGCTTCGCCGCCGCGAGGAGCATCAATCCATCGTTCTGGAATCGCTGCCGATCGCTCTCTATACGGCTTCGGTCAAGGAAGACCACCGGCAGCTTCACTTCACCAATGAGAGCATTGAGCGGATTACGGGCTTTCCTCCCAAGGCTTTTCTGGAATCGCCGACTTTCTGGTCGTCCCGCCTGCATCCGGATGACCGCGACCGTGTGCTGAATCAACTCAGGGAGCTGACGGATCAAGGAGGCGTGACCCTCGAATATCGTTGGACCTGCGCCGACGGAACAGAACGCTACTTTCTCGATCAGACCATGTTGATGCATGACGACGAGGGACGTCCACGTGAGTTCTTCGGCATGTGGTTCGACATCACGGAGCGCAAGCAGATGGAGCAGAACCTGCTCCATGCCAGCAAGCTCGAGGCGGTCGGTCGCCTCACGGGCGGCATCGCCCACGACTTCAACAACATGCTCAGCGTCGTGATTGGAAATCTCGATCTCCTGCAAAAGGTCATCAAGGGGAATGCAAAAGCGGAGCCGAGGGTCCGGATGGCCATGGAAGGTGCGCAGCGTTGTGCGGATCTCACGCACAGGCTCCTGGCCTTCTCGCGTCGTCAGCCCCTCCAGGTCTCAGTCATTGATGTGGGATCGCTGATGCCTGGCCTCCTGGAGTTGATGCGCCGCACGCTCGGCGAGCGCATCAATGTCAGTCTGGAGCTTTCAGATAACATCTATCCCATCGAGGTCGACAGGGCGCAGTTCGAGGCGGCTCTCCTCAATCTTGCGGTCAATGCGCGCGATGCCATGCCCGATGGCGGAGATCTGTCGATTTCCGTCAGCACGGAACGTCTGGAAGACAAGGTCCAACAAGCCGGAGACTTTGTTGTGATCACCGTCCGCGACACAGGTATCGGCATGCCGCCGGAGGTGCTCCAGCGTGTGTTCGAGCCGTTCTTCACGACAAAGGAGAGCGGCAAGGGAACCGGCCTTGGTCTCAGCATGGTCTATGGCTTCGTTCAGCAATCCCATGGACATGTGGAAATCGACAGCGCACCAAACGAGGGAACGACGATCCGTATCTTCCTGCCCCGGGCTCACGGAACGGCCGAGAGCCTGAACGACAAGCAGCCCCTCGACGCAAAGCCTTTCGGAGCGGGGCAGACGGTTCTGGTCGTTGAAGACAATCCTGCCGTTCGGCAGGTTGCTATCTCGACTCTTAATTCTCTCGGGTTCGAGGTGATCGAAGCGGAGACGGGTGACGAGGCGGCACGTCTGCTGAAGGCCAACGATCGAGTACGCCTTGTGCTCTCCGATGTCCGCATGCCAGGAGGCCTCAGCGGCATCGACCTTGCGCGGATGATCAGGGACGAAAAACCCGATATCCAGGTTCTCCTCACCACCGGCTATGTGGATAGCGACGAAACGATTGAGGATGTCGAACTTCTCTACAAGCCGTATCGCGCAACGGATCTGGCAGAGAAGATTCAGGCGCTTCTGGAAAGACCGAAGTCACAGGCCAGAAATGTCCTTCCCTTGCTGGCGACCGCATCCGCTTGATCAGGCTCCCTGAATGTTAGGTCGACACAGAGGAGCCCTCCTTCGGTGCATCCAACAGTGTCTGCCTCGCAAGCGATCTGTTCGAAAGCGCTTGTCATGAGCGAAAAACCCGACGTTGTTTTCCTGGATTTCGAGGCGTCATCCCTTGGCAAGGAAAGCTATCCAATCGAAGTCGCCTGGGTATTCGCCTCTGGAGGAGAGGAGAGCCATCTGATCAAGCCCGCGCCGTTCTGGACGGACTGGGACCTCAAGTCGGAGGCGACGCATCACTTAAGCCGGGAGAGGCTCCTGTCCGAAGGAATGCCGCATGACGAAGTCGCAAGGCGTATGCTGGACGTTCTTTCGGGCCACGCGATCTATGCCACTGCACCATCCTGGGATGGGCAGTGGCTCAGCAAGTTGCGGCGCGGTGCCGGGCTTCCCCGCCATGCCTTGCGCCTGCAGGATACGGATGTTGCGCATGTGAGCGCGGTCATGCGGATCCTGCAGCAGGTGGGGACGGCAGAAGGCGAGGCAGTTCGCCTGGCCAAGGAAATCCTCGTCCAGGTTCGATTGAAGGACGAGGCAAAGGGCGATCCTGATCACCGTGCTCTTGCAGACGCCAAACGGGAACTAGACATCTGGCGTGATGTGCAGCGCCACGCGCAAGATTATGCACGGAACCTCAAGCCATCTGCGTGAAACCTCATGATGGAAGAGGCGGCAAGCGGATCAGGCTTCGAGGCGCTGGAGAGCCGCCCTGTCGCGCAGCACGATGGAACGCCGGTGGGCCGGGAGCTTAATGACGCCTTGACGTTCAAGCTGAGTGAGAGAGCGTGAAACCGTCTCGATGGTAAGTCCGAGATGATCCGCGATGTCGATGCGTGACATGGGAAGGTCGACGTGCCCGTCTTCAGCCAACCGCTCAGAGAGAACGAGCAGGAAGGTCGCGATCTTCTCGAGAGCATGTTTGCGGCCGAGCAGCAGCATGTGATCCTGAGCGCGCTCGAGAGAGCGCATCACCGAAGCGATCACTTGATTAGCAAAGGATTGGTCGCGCGTGGCCAGGACTTCCAGGCTGCAGCGGCGATAGGCAATGATGGTGACATCGCCCAGAGCCTCGGCACTAAAGCGATGCTCCTCGCCCGATTCGAGCCCAAAGATGTCGCCCGGAAGATGAAAGGCATCAATCTGGCGGCGCCCGTCGCTCAGCAGCTTGAAAGTGCGGACCGCACCAGAGACGACCTTGTAGAAATAAGCGGCCCGATCGCCTTCGGCAAAGATCTCCTCGTCCTTGGCCACCGTGCGGGCGGTGCCGAGTTCCGCAGCCATGCGCGGAGAAGGAGGAGTGCGCAGGAGCGCAGCATCCTGGCCGGTCGGGGTGCTGAGGGAAGCATGCGCGGTCTGCATTGGGGCTCTCGTCGTTTGTGGATGTCTGACGTGAAACCAGAGTTACCCTGACGCAGCGGAGGGCAAAATTCAGATGCTCTCCTAAGGAATATTCCTGAGGTCTGCGAAAACCGGTTCAGGTCAGGGGACAGAGCGCGCCTCGGATGCTGTCCAGCAAAGTGCTGTCTTCCAGAGGCTTTTCAATGACTTGGTGGAATCCGGAGCGGACCGCGCGGGTGCGCATGTCATCCGTTGCTCGGGCGGTGATCAGGATGGCCGGAAGCCTGACCATCCGCCTTCGCAGTTTATCCATGAGTTCCACGCCGTTCATGGATGGCATATAGTAATCGACAACCAGGCAGCCTTCAGCCGGCAGGTCGGGCTCTGCCAGCAGTTCCACGCCGCTTGCATAAACGCGCACGTTCATCCCCTCGAGTTCGAGGGCGAATTTCAAAGATTGTCGGACGGCGGCATCATCATCCACGACGATGACCGGCCCTGGTATTATGGACATGTTGCGGTCCCGAGGGGTTCCTGGCGCTGTGATCATAAAAACTCTAATGCAGCCAGTGGGCTAAGGGCTTGATATGGGTCAAGGTTCTGCCGCCTGCCACCTCGGGAATAGTCCTTAGGGGATCTTCGGGGATCCTCCGGGGCCAACACCTACAAGAATGGCCATGCGCACCAGCTCGGACAGGCTGGAGGCCTGCATTTTCGTCATCACGTTCGCACGGTAGATCTCCACCGTGCGCGGACTGATGCCGAGCTCGTAGGCGATCACCTTGTTGGCCTTGCCGGCGACGAGCCCTTCAAGCACTTGACTCTCGCGCTCCGACAGAGCCTGAACGCGGGCCCGCACTTCCGCTGCCTGGGCATCCTGGTGCGCATGCTTCTCCTGGTGCTTCAGGGCCGCCCGGACAGCCGCCAGGAAGAGGTCGTCGTCGAAAGGTTTCTCGATGAAGTCGATGGCACCTTCCTTCATAGCCTCGACCGCGAGCGGCACATCCGCGTGTCCCGTCATGACAATGACGGGCAGAGTGAAGCCCTGGCTTTTCAGACGGCGGAGGAACTCGATTCCGTCGATTCCCGGCATCCGCACATCCGTCACGATGCACCCGTCGGCAGCCGCCTTCACGCTGTCGAGAAAGGCGGATGCCGACTCGTGGAGACGCACTGGCAAACCATCCGAGGCGAGCAGGAATGACAGCGATTGGCGTACCGCCAGGTCATCATCAACCACATGCACGATCGCTTCACTCGGCATTCGCTAACTCCTCCTGGCTGACAGCGCGCAACGTGAATCGGAACGTCGTTCCTCGGCCCACTTCCGACTCGATCCAAATCTTCCCGCCATGGGATTCGACGATAGTCCGGCAAATTGAAAGGCCGACGCCCATACCATGCTTCTTCGTCGTGACGAAGGGCTGGAAAAGCCTGGTCAAAACTTCTGGTTCAATGCCGGTTCCCGTATCGGTGACGCTGACCTCGACCAAACCTTCACCTACGAGTGCTCGGGTCGCGATCGCCATCTCCCGGCGCGGTTCATCCTGCATGGCTTCTATGGCGTTGCGGATGAGATTGAGAAGCACCTGCTGGATCTGGATGCGATCCGCCAGAACCAGGGGAGCGTTGGGATCGAACTGATAGGAGACGCGTATACCCTTTTCCCGCGCGCCGACGAGGGCAAGTGCGCTGGCTTCCTGAACCAGCTTGGGAAGAGCCTCGATGTGGCGCTCACTTTCGCCGCGAGCCACGAATTCACGCAAATGACGAATGACCTGGCCCGCGCGCAATGCTTGCTCGGCAGCTTGATTGACGGCTCCTTCGAGCATCGCCACTTCCTGCCCCTCCATGCGCTGAAGAATCCGGCGGCAGCCCTTCAGATAGTTCGCGATGGCAGTGAGCGGCTGGTTGATTTCGTGGGCGAGGGTTGAAGCCATTTCACCGAGCGCGGTGAAACGCGACATATGCACGAGTTCCGATTGCAGTTCCTGCAGACGGGCTTCCGTTTTTTGCCGCTCGGTGAGGTCGCGGATGAACCCGGTGAAATAGCGCTGGCCGCTCGAGCGCATCTCGCCGACGGCGAGCTCGATGGGGAAAGTAGATCCGTCCTTGCTTTGTCCCACGACCACGCGGCCGATGCCGATGATGCGGCGCTCGCCTGTCGTAAGATACCGGTGCATGTAGCCGTCATGCTGATCGCGATAGGGATTGGGCATGAGGATCTTGATATTCTCGCCGATGACCTCGCGGTCCGTGTAGCCGAAGAGGCGCTCGGCGGCGGCGCTGAAGAACTGGATACGGGCCTGCTCGTCAATGACGATCATCGCGTCCGGCACCGTCTCGAGGATCGAGCGCAGATGCGCCTCGCGGGTTCTCAAGGCTTCTTCGGCCGCGACGCGTTCCGAGATGTCGCGCGTTACCTTGGCAAAACCGAGGAGGTCGCCCGCCTCGTTCTTCAAAGTGGTCAGGCTGACATGCGCAATGAAGCTGGAGCCGTCCTTGCGCAGCCTTACACCCTGCTCCTCATAGCGTCCTGTAGTTCGGGCGATCTCCAGTTCTCGGGCAGCCTTGCCGCTCTCAAGATCTTCCGGCGTATGAAAGATGGAGAAGTGGCGACCGCGGATCTCATCCTCACCCCACCCGCTGATATGCTCGGCGCCCGTGTTCCAACTGATGATCCGTCCTTCAGTATCGAGCATGCAGATCGCATAATCGGTTACTGCGTCGACCAGGAGCTGAAAGCTGATATCCTGTTGCGACAGGGAGGTGGGGTCGGGGGTCGAACGACTCAAATGAAGCTCCAGTTGGGATGCCCTTCTCCTAGAGCACAGGGCTCGCCTTCAGGAAAAACGGTCATTGTTCGTGTGACGTTCCTAGCACAGGCATGGATAGCTTCCTACCGAGACGACACGCTCGATCAGAGGAGCTTACGGTGCAAAGCCGGCGGTGAGGGCTCCTAACAGGGCCGATCCAAGCAAAATTGCATCGTGAAGGCCGAACAGCAGCCGGGATGGCTCGCCGTTTTCGTGGATCCAGAGGGTTGTGCCCATCGTTACGAGGGACCACCCGATTCCGAGAAGTGCGGCTGAAAGGGTGAAGGAGGCGGTGGCTGCAGACAGCAGGAAGACGAGAGCTGCTCCGGCGATCAGAGAGCATCCAGCGAGGGCGATCCAACTGGGCCGCACGTTTTTGGGGAGCCCCGCAAGAGCAAGGGATGGGGCGTACATGGCAATCACATGCCACGCAATGACCCCCGAAACGGCGTCCTCAAGGCCGCAGCCGGCCATGGCAATGGGCGTTGCACCCATCATTGCCGTCATGACGAACCAGCCGAGGCCCCCCAGAAGGCTTGGCCACAGCAGGCGTTGCCATACCGAAGAAGCTGCCGTTTCCGCTGCAAGCCTGCGGTTGCGCCGGTATGGCAACGCCGCCGTTGCCAGAAGCGCCCCCACATGAGCCAATGCCGCAGCGCCAGCCATGCCGACGAGGGCATGGGGATTCACCAGGCGTTCCGCAATGGTGGCAAGGCTCGGCGCGAGGAATCCGGCAAAGGTTGCCGCCCCAAAGACCAGAAGAATGGAGCCGGTTCCTCGTGCTCCAAGCGGTGCGGCCGCATGGCGGTAGAACAGGCTGAAGCCGTTGGCGATGCCGAGCCAGAAGGCTCCCAGCACCAGGCTATTGAACTGCCATTGCAAAAGGGACCAGACGGTCAGCAGACCGCCGGCGACACCAAGACCTGCGCCAAGCGAAAGGGCGGCGCGGCGACCGAATGCGTCGAGGAGAAGGGAAGCCGGCAAGCTCGCCAGTGCGGCGCCGGCGTAGAAGGAGGCATAGGGCAGGGTCGCCCAAGCTCCGCTCGGAGCGAGCGACAGGCCTGCAAGGGGAAGAAGGGTGAGGGTCAGGACCTGCGAGACTACGGAGAACGCGAAAGCCAACGCGAGCAGCGCGGTTCCGCCGCGATCCGGCGTGCCGTCGGCCGCTTCGATCGGCTCGCAGAGGCAGTCGAGCCGCCCCGCCCGTGGCATGGCAGAGGAAGCAGTCATGGGGTGACGTCGTCGTCTCTCAGTACACGCAAAGCGGCGCCTTCCACGTCGTCGTACTGGCCGTTCCTGAGCGACCACAAGAACGCGGCAAGACCCGAAAGACCAAGCAGCAGGGCCGTGGGCACGAGATAGATGAGGACTTCCATGGATCAGGCTCCCTGCAGGACCGAAAGGCGCGGCGATGTGCCGATAGTCGGGCTCGCCTCCGGCGAGGCCTTGGCTTTCGCTTGCCGTGCGCGCAGGGCGTTCAGAGTCACAAGGCTCGACGAGCCGGACATGGCGAGCGCGGCAATCAGCGGTGTTACATACCCCATGAAGGCCAGCGGAACGGCGATCAGGTTGTACACCAATGCAATCATCAGGTTCTGGCGCATCAGCGAGCGTGCGCGGCCGGCTATATTGAGCGCATCGAGAACGGGGGAGAGCTTGTCGCCGAGGAAGACTGCATCCGCATGGGCCTGCGTGATGTCGGCAGCCGTGATCGGAGACATGGATACTTCAGCCGATGCAAGAGCCGGTGCGTCGTTGAGGCCGTCACCGACCATGAGAACCCGCTGACCTTCCTTCTTCAGGCCCTCGATGGCCGCGATCTTGTCGGCAGGCTTCGCACTGCCGCGCCACTCGCGAATGCCGAGTGCGGTTGCCACGGGAGCCACGGCTTCAGGCCGGTCGCCCGAAAGGATGCGACAATTGAAGCCTAGATCCTGCAACGCCTTGATCGTCACCACTGCATCGGGGCGCAGCGCCTGACGGACGAGGAGAATGGCTTTCTCGCGTCCGCAAGAGAACGCGATCATGGACATATCGGCATCCTTGCCGCTTACCTCCATCGCCAGATCGACCGCGCCACAGAATGCAGGGCTGCCGAGACGAAGCTCCACGTTGTTCACAACGGCCCTGACGCCCTGGCCTGGTTCTTCCGACGCTTCTTCGTAGGGGCGATGCTCCTTGGCTTCCTGCGCCACCGCGGCTGCCAGCGGGTGATGGCTCGAAAGGGCAAGCCTGGCGGCCTGCTCCAGAAGGTCGGGGTGAATGGAATCCGCATTGATAACACGCATCTCGGGCAAGGTCAGCGTGCCGGTCTTGTCGAAGACGATGGTGTCCACCGAGGCAAGACGCTCCAGCGCATCGCCGGAATTGAGAAAGACGTTGGCGCGGAACAGAGCGCCGGAGGCCACGACTTGGACGACCGGAACCGCCAGAGCTAGCGCGCAGGGGCAGGTGATGATCAGAACGGCAACGGCCGCGAGGATCGCACCATGCACCGATTCACCTATGGCAACCCAGACGAATGCCGTCAGAGCCGCCGTCAGATGCACCACCGGCGCATAGGAGCGGGCCACCTTGTCGGCCAGCTGCACATAGCGGGATCTGGCGGAGGCCGCTGTTTCGAGGAGCCGCTCCACCTCGTCGAGAAGCGTACCCTTGCCTGCAGCCGTCACTTCAAGCGTGAAAGCGCCCTCGAAGTTCATGCTGCCGGCATAGATCGTGTCCCCAGAGCTGGCCGAGCGAGGGACGGTTTCACCCGTGACGAGGCTCTCGTCGATTTCTGAATTGCCCGAGATCACGAGACCGTCGACGGGGATTCGCTCGCCGGGTCGCACAAGGACGCGATCACCTGGTTTGAGAGCGGCAGTAGGAACCAGCAGGGCCTCGCCATTTTCGTCGAGACGGTGCGCTACCTCGGCTTTGAGAGCCGCGAGATTGCCCGCGACGGCGCGGGTGCGGCGGCGCATGGCCTGATCGAGATAGCGGCCGCAGAGCAGGAAGAAGAGCAGCATCACGACGGAGTCGAAATAGGTGTGCTCCGCATGGCTGACGGTTTCTACCACCGACATGATGAGAGCAAGCAGGATGCCGATGGTGATCGGCACATCCATGTTGGTGCGCTTCGCTTTCAAGGCACTAACAGCACTGCGGAAAAACGGCTGGCCGGCATAGGCTACAGCCGGGAGAGCGATAAAGGCTGCGAGCCAGTGGAAGAAGTCGCGGGTTTCCGGCGTGATATCGGTCACATTGCCGGACCAGACGGAAACAGCCAGGAGCATGATGTTCATGGAGGCGAAGCCTGCCACCGCGAGGCATTTCAACAGCCACCGAGAGCGCCGTGTCTCTTCCTCTTCCACCAGGCGCGACCGGTAGGGATGCGCCCGATAGCCGAGGCGCTGCAGCTCGTTGACCACAGCAGAAGGAGAGATGGCGCCATCCTGCCACTGAACCGAGAGACGGTGCGTGGTGTAGTTGAGGCGCGCATCCATCACGCCGCCCATGCGGCACAGGCCACCCTCGATTTCGTCGATGCAGGCGGCGCAGTCGATGCCTTCGATGGCGAGATCGAGATGGGATGTTCCATCATCCTGCCGCTTGACGAAGACTGAGAGATCGAGGGTCTCGGCCATGATCTTGTTCTTCTTCCTTAAAGGGAAATGCGGCTCTTGGAGCGGAAAACGGTTTCGCCATTGCGCTTGAGGTCGATCACCAGGTCCCAGTGACCTTCGGGAAGCGGCGTGAGGCTCTGGAACTGACCCGGAGAGGTTTCCACGAATGCAATGATACTGTCGCGGCGCTTGTCCGTTGGATGGGCAAGCCTCACCTCCGCTGCGAGGCCGGAGATTGCCTGCGCCTTAGCGTCGCGAGCCGAGATGAGGATGCTGCGCGGGTTGCCGTGCTGAATGTTCGCTTCCACGGCCCAATCGAGAGCATTCTGCGCCTGGGCCGCGGCCACATCGTTCTTGAAGGTGAGGCCCGCCTTGTAGGAGCTTTCGGTCTCGACTCCGCTGAAACTCGAGATGGCAACGCGGATCATGAAGAAGTTCATCGCAAAAATCACACCGAAGAACGAGACAAGATAGATGAGAACCGTGCGTCCGGTGACGATGCGGGGAGAGCGTCCGGCAGGATCCATAGACATGGCAAAATCCTCTTAAGGCGCCTTGAAATGATCTTTCATCCGGCTGGTGTCGCCGGTGGCAAGATCGATGAGCGTGAAATGAATATCGGTCGAGGCGGGAACGTCCGAACCAGCCGAGCTGACGAGCACACGCGCTTCCAGTGTCTGATCAGGGCCGACCTTGATGATGGCGCGGCCCTGCTGATCGATCTCGCCGCCCACAATGTCAAGCCTGGCGCTAGCCAACCCATCCACCGTAAGTGCATAGACGCGCTCGTCGAGATTCTTGTTGGCCACTCGAATGGTGAAACCGTTGCGGATAGCGCCGTCAGAAAGGCGGACGAAAAGCGGATTGCGGTCGTGCATGACGCTCAAGTAGACCGTCTGGCGCATGGCCAACGATCCGATCATGATCGCGCCGACGATGGCGATGAGACTGGCATAGAAGAGAGTCCGCGGGCGCACCGTGCGGTACACCTCAGGACGACCCTCCATTCGGGCCCTCACGTTCATGTCGGTGTCGTAGGCAATCAAGTTCAGCGGACGGTTGATCTTTTCCATGACCGAGTTGCAGGCATCGATGCACAGACCGCATTGGATGCAGTCGAGCTGCAGACCCTTGCGGATGTCGACACCGGTCGGGCAGACGTTGACGCATTGATTGCAGTCGATGCAGTCGCCGGCAGGAAGCCCATGCAGCCTAAGAGCTTCGTTCTTCTTCATAGAGCCGCGCGGCTCGCCGCGGTCATAGCGATACGTGACGTTGAGCGCGTATTCGTCCGTCAGCGCAGCCTGGATGCGGGGCCAAGGGCACATATAAGTGCAGACCTGCTCACGCATGAATCCTGCAAGCGTGTAGGTCGTGAAGGTGAGGATACCGATCCAGATGTAGGCGAGCATCGGCGCCTGGAATGTCGCGAGCTCATAGACGAGCGTCGGCGCGTCGGCAAAGTAGAGCACCCAAGCACCGCCGGTCCACCACGCGATCATCAGCCATATGAAGTGCTTCAAACCCTTCCGAGCGGCCACTTGGAGAGTGAGCTTCTGCCTATCGTGACGCATCCGCTCGCGGCGATCACCCTCGATCCAGCGTTCGATGGCATAGAACAGGTCCGTCCAGACTGTTTGCGGGCAGAGATAGCCGCACCAGACGCGTCCCGCGACGGCGTTCATCAGGAAGAGGATCAGCGCGGCCAGAACCAGCAGGCCTGTGATGTAATAGACTTCCTGCGGCCAGATCTCGATGAAGAAGAAGTAGAAGCGGCCGTTCGCGAGATCGACCAGCACCGCCTGATCGGGTGCATGAAGGCCGCGGTCCCAGCGGATGAAGGGCAGAAGATAGTAGATGCCGAGTGTAATGGCGAGCACGATCCATTTGGTCGTGCGGAAGCGGCCTTTCACCGCCTGCGGATAGATCTGCTTGCGCGGGGCATAAAGAGGAGCATCGTCGCTCCCGGAGGTCGCAAGACAAGGTGAAGCAGGTGCGTCAGCCATCGAATCCGTCGCAGGTTCTCTATCAGAGATCCTGGATAGAATGTCGGCTGGGCTCTCACCTTGATTTGAGTCAAGTGAGCGGTCGGAGGAGAGCCCCCCGGCCACCCGTATTGATCCGGATGTGGCGGTTCGACGCGCCTTACTTCTGGTCGCCGCCCAGTGAGTGCACGTAGAGCGTCAGCGC
Organism: Microvirga sp.; assembly: GCA_035645515.1. Classification (GTDB taxonomy): domain Bacteria; phylum Pseudomonadota; class Alphaproteobacteria; order Rhizobiales; family Beijerinckiaceae; genus Microvirga. The sequence continues at coordinate 159,851 of DASQML010000078.1, read as the reverse complement.
CTTGATGGTCGTGTCGTCCAGACGGCCGTGCCAAGTCGGCATCACGCCGCCGCGACCATTGTTCAGCCCCTCGACGATGGTGGCTTTGTCGGAGCCGAACAGCCAAATTTTGTCCGTCAGATTAGGAGCCCCCATCTCCTGCATGCCCTGACCCTTATCGCCATGGCAGGCAGCGCAGTTATCGGCGAAGATCTTGGCGCCGGCTGCGATGTCGACTCCCTTCTCCGTGGGGAGGCCCGATAGGGAACGCACATAATCCGCTACCTGCGAGATCTCCTCGCGCTTGAGCATACCGTCGCGACCAAAGGCAGGCATGCTGCCGGTGTGGCCCTGATCGCTGGTGGACCGGGCACCGAACTGGATCGTCTGCTGGATCTGCTCCAGTGAGCCGCCCCACAGCCAATCGTCGTCGTTCAGATTCGGATAGCCCTTGGCACCGCCACCGCCTGCACCGTGGCAGGGCGCGCAATTGTCGCCGAAGGACGCCTTGCCCTGGGCACGTGCGAAAGCGAACAGTTCGGGATCCTTCTTGATGTCATCGAGAGATGCCGCTGCGAGTTTCGCCGTCATGCCAGAACGCTGGTCCTTGAGGGCTGCGAGTTCGACCTCGACCGCCTCGCGTGAATGCCAGCCGAGAGCGCCCTTCGTGTAGGACGATACAAGCGGCCAGGCCGGATAGGCGATGCAGTAGGCAACCGCCCACACGATGGTGAAGTAGAAGGTCCACAGCCACCAGCGTGGCAGCGGATTGTTGAGCTCCTGGATGTCGTCCCAGCTGTGCCCGGTTGTGGCGACGCCTGTCACGGCATCGACCTGTTCATGCGCGTCATGGGCCATAGGATCAATCCTCCTGGAGAGGCGTGCGCGCGGCCGCGTCGAAGCGGGCTTTGCGCGAAGGAGCAAGGGCGTAGACCAACACCACCAGGAAGACGGCGACGAAGTATAACAGCCCCCAGGTTTGGGCGAGTTCAGCAAGGAATTTGTATGTGGCTGGCATGATCGTTCGTCCTCAGCGCACGTTGGCTTTGTTGTCGTAGAGCTTGAAGTCGACCTGCGTGCCGAGCATCTGCAGATAGGCAATCAGGGCGTCCGCTTCGGTGACCTTCTGCGGATTTCCGTCGAAATTGCGGGACTGAGCGTTCGGGTAGCGCTTAGCAAGGTCGATGGCATTCGGATCCTCGGCATTCGCTTGGACGCGAGCATCGCTCTCGGCCATTTTCAGCATCTCCTCGCTGTAGGGCACGCCGAGCAGGGCTTGCACCTTCATTTCTTGGCCGATGGAGGCCATGTCGAGCTCGTTTCGCTCAAGCCACGGATAGCCGGGCATGATCGAACCGGGCACGACCGCACGGGGATCCTTCAGATGGTCGCGGTGCCAGTCGTCCGAATACTTGTTGCCGACACGGGCGAGGTCCGGCCCGGTCCGCTTGGAACCCCACTGGAACGGGCGATCATACATGCTTTCGGCGGCGAGAGAGTAGTGACCGTAACGCTCTACCTCATCGCGAAGCGGGCGGATCATCTGGCTGTGACAGTTGTAGCAACCCTCGCGTACGTAGATGTTACGTCCGGCGAGTTCGAGGGGGGTGTAGGGGCGCACACCCTCAGCCTTCTCGATGGTGCTCTTCAAGTAGAAGAGCGGCACGATCTCCACAAGGCCGCCGATCGAAATGACGAACAGCACGCCGAGGATGAGGATGATCGAGTTGGTCTCGAAGATCTTGTGACGGGACCAGAGTGACATGATCGTTTCCTTTACTCCGCAGCGATGAGGGCGGGCTGTGCCGGAAGGGCATCTTCTTCGATGGCTTCAGCCGTGGTGATTGTCTTCCAGACGTTCCACGCCATGATCAGGCTGCCGGCCACGAAGAGAGCGCCGCCGAGGGCACGGATGATGTAGAAGGGGTGCATCGCCTCGACGGTCTCGATGAACGAATATTCGAGGAAGCCGAGGCTGGTGTAGGCGCGCCACATGAGACCCTGCAGGATGCCAGCGACCCACATCGACGAGATATACAGCACGATACCGAGGGTCGAGATCCAGAAGTGCCAGGAAACGGCTTTGATCGAATACAGACCTTTCTTGTTCCAGAGCCACGGAACGAGGCAGTAGATGGTTCCGAAGGAGATATAGGCGACCCAGCCGAGAGCGCCGGCATGTACGTGGCCGATGGTCCAGTCCGTGTAGTGCGACAGCGAGTTCACCGCCTTCACGGACATCAGAGGACCTTCGAAGGTGGCCATGCCGTAGAAGGCCACCGACACGACCATCAGGCGCAGCACGGGATCAGTGCGCAGCTTGTCCCAGGCACCCGAGAGCGTCATAAGTCCGTTGATCATGCCGCCCCAGGAAGGCATCCACAGCATGACCGAGAAGACCATGCCCAGAGTTTGTGCCCAGTCGGGCAAGGCGGTGTAGTGGAGGTGGTGCGGCCCTGCCCAGATGTACATGAAGACCAGGGACCAGAAATGAACGATGGAGAGGCGATAGGAATAGACCGGCCGTTCAGCCTGCTTCGGTATGAAGTAGTACATGATGGCGAGGAAGCCGGCGGTGAGGAAGAAGCCCACGGCATTGTGGCCATACCACCACTGCACGAGCGCATCCTGTACACCGGACCATACGATGTAGCTCTTTGGCGAGAAAATCGAAACCGGAACCGTTGCGTTGTTTCCGAGATGCAGAACGGCGATGGCCAGAATGAAGCCGAGATAGAACCAGTTCGCCACATAGATGTGGGGTTCCTTGCGGCGCATCACCGTGCCGAGAAACACGAGGAAATACGTGACCCAGACGATGGTGAGGAGGAGGTCGGCATACCATTCCGGCTCGGCATATTCCTTGCCCTGCGTGATCCCGAGCAGATAGCCTGTGCCTGCGATCACGATGAAGAAGTTGTAGCCGAGAACCACGAACCAGGGTGCGATGTCGCCGGTGAGGCGCGCGCGGCAGGTGCGCTGCACCACATAGAACGAGCTGGCGATCAGCACATTGCCGCCGAAGGCGAAGATCACTGCGGAGGTGTGCAGCGGACGCATGCGGCCGAACGACAGCCACGACGTGTCGAAGTTGAGCGCCGGGAAAGCCAGCTGAGTTGCGATCAGAAGACCGATGGTGAAGCCGGCGATGCCCCAGAAGACGGAGGCGATGGTCGCAAACTTCACGGGGCCCATATTGTAGTTGGGCTTGCCGTTGATCGTCAGCGCCGGCAGAACTGACGGCCGCTCGTAGTAGCGGTTGACGATCATGAAGACAGCCGCGACGCTCGCGGCCGCAAAGAGGTAAGCGTGGAATGCATATTCAGGCGTATAGGCCTTTGCCGCCACGATGATGCTCAGGAGAGCCAGCGCAGCGAATGCAAGAGCGGATCCTGCTTCGCCGAAGGTCATTCCTTTAGAGGATGTTGCCGTTTGAGCCATAGGTCTCGACCGTTCTGGAAACGTGGCGAGGTCTTGAGCTTCGCCATCAGTCTTCCTCACTAGGAGCGAGAGAGGGAAGGGACATTGATGCAAATCAAACAGGGGCTCGAAGCCCCTGTCGAAATTTTCTGAAAGGCCCCGTTGAACACCTACACGGTGCGGGAATGCCGCACGGCTCCGCTGTCCAGATAGCGGTCGAAGACAGCACAGACGTTACGAACCAGAAGGGCTGCCTTCCGGAATTTCAATCGACAAGCCGTTGCGCCTCATCAGGGCGCCGCTGGCCATCTCGTCAATGGCGACAAGTTCTGTCGTGAAGATCGGCTTCGTTTCGCCGGAGGCGATCTGGCCAAGATCCACCGAGAAATTGGAGGTGGGGCCCTCTATGATTTTCCTCCTTAGACGGTCGTTATCCGTCAGGGCAATTCCGCGCACGGTAGTAAGCTGTCCCTTCACGATGGCCTCACGATAGGCGAGGGTGCTCGAAGCGTTCTGAATGTAACTTTATGGCAGTTGCTGATCGCGGATGTGCCAGATCCGACGAGGGCTGCTGTCTGATCGGTGGTGTAGCCCTGGAAGTTGCGATGCAGGCGGCCTTCGCGCTGCTGCACGACCAGAGGATCGGCAGGCTTCGCGAAATGATCCAGGCCGATCTGGACATAGCCTGCCTCGATGAAAGCGGCGCCAACTGCGGTGTTCTGTTCGACGCGCTGAATGGCATCCTCCGGCAGGAGCGCCTGATCGCGCTTCATCTACGGTACATGGACACAGCCGAAGAGAGCGATGCGATCGGGCTCAAGCCGCAATGCTTGTTCCACGGTCTGAAGTACGCTCTCCGTGGTCTGGTAAGGGAGGCCATACCAAGTCGAGATCCAGTCCCGTCACGCCGGCATGGCGCAGCCATCCGGCGGCCTTGGCCGTCCGTTCGAAGGATTGGAGGCGGTGACAGCCTTTTGGATTTTAGGATCATAGTCCTGCTCGCCCAGGTTGGCCCGGTTGAGACCCACTCGCACAACGCCTTCACATGCTCATGGGTCACCGTGCGCGGGTCGCCTCTACGGCGATTTCAGCAGTGGACCGAATGTCGAATGAGCGAGCAGGCGACTCATGATGCGCCTCAGATCGGTCCCGGACAGGATTGTCGACGTTCCGCCACCCCAGTGGATGTGCCTGCCCCGATACGCCTCGGCAGGTGGTAGGGGACGAGCTCGATTTCCCGTTCCAGAGGGCCGCGTCCCGCAAGGCCATTATGGCGGGGTGGGTTGAACGTCAGGCTTTTCCCGCCATCTTGATGGTATGGAGCGTCTTTGCCTGGCTCGCTTCAGGCCGCTCGGATGAGCGGGGTTCAAGGAGTTTTCCCATGCAATCTCCGGAGGAATGGCAGATCCCGCCAGAATTCCAGCCCGATCAGGATACTCTTTCCTATGACCTTCGGGAGGCCTTGAACTCGATCGTCTCGCTTCGGGCCCGTGTGCCGGAGGACGCTTTCACAGCTGAAACCCTTGGTACCGAACGAGCTGGACAGGGCGTCGTCATCCGGGCCGACGGCCTCGTTGTGACCATCGGCTACCTGATTGCCGAAGCCGACGAGATTTGGCTGACCACCAACAGTGGCCGAACGGTCGCGGCTCATGTGATCGCCTACGATTACGACAGCGGCTTCGGACTGGTCCAGGCGCTCGAACCTCTCGGGCTGCCAGTGATGCCGCTCGGCGATTCGAGGCGGCTGTCACCTGGGGATCAGGTGGTCATGGGCGGCAGCGGTGGGCGCATTCACTCTCTCGCAGCCCAAGTCGTCGCCTGCCAGGAATTTGCGGGCTATTGGGAATATCTCATCGAGAGCGCCATCTTCACCGTCCCGGCTCACCCCAATTGGGGCGGGACGGCGCTCATTGGTCCGCGTGGTGATCTGGTCGGAATCGGTTCGCTTCAGCTGCAGCATCAGGCACAAGGGGGCGCCATCGTTCCCCTGAACATGAGCGTGCCGATCGATCTTCTGAAGCCAATTCTGGATGACCTCCTGACCCTGGGCCGCGTTGGCAAGCCCCCGAAGCCGTGGCTTGGTTTCTATGTGTCGGAGACGGAGGAGGATCAGGTTTCCGTCATCGGCCTCGCCGGCGATGCGCCGGCCCAACGCGCCGGGTTGAGGGCGGGAGACAATGTGCACGCCGTGGCAGGCCAAACCGTGACATCCCTTGCCGAGTTCTATCGCGCTATCTGGGCTTTAGGGCCGGCGGGCGTGGATGTGCCGCTCACCCTGGAGCGCGAGGGGGACACCTTCGACGTGACGATCCGGTCGGCTGATCGCGGCCGCTTCATGAAAACGCCCAAGCTGCAATAGTTCGAGACAAGAGCTTTCGCTTGCTCTTCATATGTCGGCCTCGTTCATCCCAATCCAAGGTGCCACCATGATCCGAACTGTCATGCTGCCGACGGGCGAAGCCGTCCCTGCGCTTGGACAGGGAACTTGGCAGATGGCCGAGACGAGGGCCAAACGTGCGCAGGAGATCGAGGCATTGCGGCTCGGAAGCGAGTTGGGCATGAGCCTGATCGACACTGCGGAGATGTATGGCGAGGGGGCTGCCGAAAAGCTCATTGCCGAGGCGCTCGGAGCAGAGCGCGATCGTCTTTTTCTCGTAAGCAAGGTCTATCCGCACAACGCCAGCCGTAGAGGCGTCGTTGAGGCCTGCGAGCGGAGCCTGACGAGGCTCAAGACAGACCGTCTCGACCTCTATCTTCTGCACTGGCGTGGCAGCGTGCCGTTGAACGAGACGGTGGCCGGGTTCGAGGAGCTGCGCCGCTCCGGCAAGATCCGGCACTGGGGCGTCAGCAACTTCGATACGGATGATATGGAGGAATTGTTCTCTGTCGAAGGCGGTCGGAATTGCGTCACCAATCAGGTGCTCTACAACGTGACACGGCGTGGGCCGGAATACGACCTGATCCCCTGGATGACTGGGAAGAACATGCCTCTGATGGCTTACAGCCCTGTCGAGCAGGGGCGTCTCCCGAAAGGAGGCATCTTGCGGAGCATCGGTCAGAACCATGGGGCGAGCGCCTATCAGGTCGCCCTGGCCTGGCTTCTTCAGAAACCGGGGATCATCGCCATCCCTAAGGCATCCAATCCTGCTCACGTGCGGGACAACCGGCGTGCTCTAGAGATTCAGCTGAGCCCTGAGGAGCTGGATGCCATCGATGCGGAGTTTCCGGCGCCCAGGCGCAAGCGACCGCTGGAAATGATCTGAACATTCTTTGGGACAATCTACCACATGACCTTTTCCAGAGCCGACGCCTTCAGAGTTGCGGAAATCCTCAGGAGCGCCGCGCAGGCGGAAATCCTTCCACGCTTCAGGAACCTGTCCGTTGATGCAATCCGCACCAAGACCTCGCAGCTCGATCTGGTGACGGATGCGGATGAGGCAGCGGAGCGCAGGATCGAGGCAGATCTGTTACGCGCGTTTCCGCAGGCGCTCGTGATCGGAGAGGAGGGCGTAAGCCGTGACCCGACGTTGCTCGATGGATTGGGAGATGCGGATCTTGCTTTCATTCTCGATCCCGTGGACGGCACGCTGAATTTCGCATCGGGACTGCCGCTGTTCGGAGTGATGGCGTCCGTCGTCATGAAAGGTGAGGTGGTCTGCGGCGTCATTCTCGACCCGATCTGCGACGATTGGGCCATGGCCGTGCGAGGAGAGGGGGCATGGCTGCAGCGGCCCGACGGCAGCACCACAGCCCTGAGGGTCGCGTCGCCCGTTCCCCTCGCGCAGATGGCGGGCAACGTGTCGTGGCGTTATCTGCCGCCAGAGCTCAGACCGACAGTGACCGGTCATCTTCCACGCGTTGCCATGGCTGCCGATTTGAGATGCGCAGCGCATACCTATCGACTGATCGCAAGCGGTCACCTGCACTTTGCATTCTCGTCCAGCGTGATGCCATGGGATCACGCCGCAGGCTGGCTGATCCACCGGGAGGCGGGCGGGTATTCGGCCCATTTCGACGGGTCGCCCTATCGTCCTGTCAACCGCGAAGGCGGGTTGATCTCTGCGCCTGACGAGGAAAGCTGGCAAGCCTTGCGCGATGCGCTTCTGCGACCTCAGACATGAGCCTGTCGACGAGAAGGTTCGACGACGGCGTCGATCTCCGCAATTCGCGCCATGCGCTTCTTGCATTGACGATCGAGATACCACGAGCGCCCGATGCCGAGCGTCAGGATCGGCAGCGCCCACAGGAAGTCGATCGCTCTCAGCAGAACGAGAGCGAGCGCTGCCAGTGATACGAGCCATGTCTCGACCCGGCCGAATCCTTCGGTGAATTCGTTCTTCAGCACAAGCTGCTGACGCTCCAGCAGCAGATCGACATGGAGCGGTTTTCCTGGCTCCTTGTCATTTCGCAGAACGGGGATTGCCGCCGTCTGTCGGCGGAGTTCCTCCAGGCTGATCTTCAGGAACGCCAGCTGCTCGGCGCGGTCACCAGCGGCGTTGATCCTCTGGGCCGGCGAGAAAGCCGTTACGAGGCGGCTGCGCAGAGCCAGGATACCCGGGGGGGCGTTGTCCTGTTCGGAGCCGATTGTGCCGTGCTGGAAATGATCTGTGATGCGGCGGCGGATCTGGGCTGCCGTGCTCTCGGCCGTGTACGCCCGATCTTTCTGTCCGAAGGAAACGGCGACGTGGTCCGCGATGAGGTTTTCGATCGCGACGTGGGCCCTTTCCACCGGCATGAGCTGCTTCCTTCCCAGAAGGTGCCGTCAATGGATGCATCGCGGCGAGGCAGGGAATTCAGGTGCACGAGCCGGATGGCCGCCCAAGACACGGCGTTTCCCCGATCATGGAGCTTTAAGGTTAAGGGAGTCTTAAAATCGGAAACCTAGCCCTGAAAATCAAGGAAACTAAGCCTATTCCTTAGGTTCGGCGTGCCCGGGGACCATCCTGGCGAGATCCTGAAGAAAAGCCACGGCTTCCTTCGGGCGGCCTTCCTGCTCGGCGATCTTGCTGATGTTCTCCAGCAGTGAAGCAATCTCGCTCGCCTTCGCCACACGCCCCACGGACAGGACATGGAAGAATGCAGAGAATGCGACCATGACGGCCTGATTGTGCTCTTCGAGTTTTCGGCACTGCTCCTTCAGGGCCTTGATATCCTTCTCCTGGGCGGAAACAATATCCACCAGAGTCAGCATCTGTTCGGCGAGTGTGTCGACGGAGGCGCTCATGTCTGTTGAAGAATCCGGCTCTTGTGATGTGATGGCAGTCTCAAGATTTGAAACGCCGGGTTGGACGCTTTTTCTCTTCTCCTGCTGAGTTCGATCAACCCCAAGAACCGTTTCAACATCGTCAACGACAACGGCTGGCAGGCGAGCCGTATCGGCAACCCGTGTTGCCGCTTGCCGGAGTATGCTGCGGATTTGGTCCTGAACGCGGGTAATCATCACCACAATCAACCATGGCTCGAGGCATTAGGAAAGAGCCTGCGCCTGGAGGATGGGATGGGTCGTTGAATCAGCCTAGGGCGTAGAGCAGGCGGGCGCGGATCGTGCCTTCCAGGCTGCGAATTTCTTCGAGCGTCTCGCGGCTTTGTTCCGGCTGTCCTTCGACCTCGATCACCACATAGCCGATCTCGCCGTCGGTTTGCAGGTGCTGTGCCGTGATGTTGAGACCGCGCTTGGAAAAGGCCTGGTTGAGGCGTCCCAGCATGCCGGGCACGTTTCGATGCACGTGGATGTAGCGTGTACCTGTGGCCCGGGATGACAATTGCACCTGCGGGAAATTCACGGCACCGATGGTCGAGCCGACATCGGAGTAATCGACCAGCTTCCTGGCGACCTCGGCACCGATCCTCTCCTGCGCCTCTTCCGTTGAGCCGCCGATATGCGGCGTGAGAATGACATTGTCGAGACCCTGGAGGGGAGTCTCGAAGCGCTCCTTGTTGGAGGTCGGCTCCACGGGGAATACGTCAACGGCCGCGCCGCGCAGATGGCCGCTCCTCAGCGCCGCGGCGAGGGCATTCAAGTCCACCACGGTGCCGCGGCTGTTGTTGACGAGATAGGCGCCTCTCTTCATGGCGGCGATCTCGGCCGCGCCGATCATGCCGTGAGTCGCAGGTGTTTCAGGAACATGCAGGCTCACCACATCGCTCTGCTCGAGCAGGTCCCGCAGGCTGTCGACCGGTTCCGTGTTGCCGTGACGAAGCTTGTCCGTTTGATCGTAGAAGATCACCCGCATGCCCATGGACTCGGCAAGATAAGAGAGCTGCGAGCCGATATTGCCGTATCCGACGATGCCAAGCGTCTTGCCCCGCACCTCATGGCTGTCGACGGCGGACTTGTCCCAGCCACCGGCATGGGCCGCCACGGACTTCGGGAAGACGCGCCGCAGCAGCATGACGATCTCGCCGATGACGAGTTCGGCGACGCTGCGGGTATTCGAGAAAGGAGCGTTGAAGACCGGGATGCCCGCATGGCGAGCGGCTTCCAGATCCACCTGATTGGTGCCGACGCTGAAGCAGCCGACCGCGATGAGCCGGTTTGCCGCTTCGATAACCTCGGCCGTCAACTGGGTCCGGGAGCGGATGCCTAGAATATGTACGCCCTGCAGAGCGTCGATGAGCGCTTTTTCATCCAGGGCGGTTTTGAGATGAGTCACGTTGGTGTAGCCGGCGGACCTGATCAGCTCGACGGCACTCTCATTGACTCCCTCGAGAAGAAGCACCCGGATCTTGTCCTTCTGTAGAGAAAACTGCTCGCTCATACGGGCTCCTTGCACCTGTCGCCGCATGCCTTAGCCCTTGGAGCGCTCGCAAATTCCATGGAGCGCCCTGACCAGACAAGGCTCCTCTGCCTCGAACAGGTCAGTGCCTCACTCTCCTAGGGTTTCGCAAGAGGGTAGGCTCTCCGAAGGAGGGAATTTCATACCCCCAATGCGCCTCCGCCATCGATGCGATCAGGACTATGATCAGCCAATCCGGCTGCTCGGGCAGCTGGCCAAGAAGGCGGGAGCCGGTGCCGGATGTACGCACGGCTCCCGTTCCTTTGGGACAGATTCCAGGTTTCAGGCAAATCCTTGCGGGCGTCGACAGAGAGTGCTGCGGCTGACCCGGAGCCTACACGCGGCCAAGGAGAGTTCGCCTTTCGCAGCCTGAAGAGCCTCAGACATCATCAAAGAGCCGGACTTTGACGCGGGCTTGTGCAATGAACCGCCAAGTTGCCAAGCTGCATTGATAGCACCCTGACTCAGGGGTATCGATTCCTAGGCGGTCTCCTGGTCCATCTTGGGCCCGGCATGGCCCGACGGCAGCGACCAAATGCCGGGAACTGCCGGACCGGCCGTGGTGGGAGAGGCGCCCACAGCAGTCCGGATCCAGGGAGATGCCTTGAGCATCTGCACTCGAAGCGTTCCAAATCGCATCGATCGGTTCCAGTTCGTCCGTCCAACATAGGGAAACCCTGCCTCCGTTGAGGGTTAGTGCTGGTGAGGCTGCCGTTCCGCAGTCTTTTTGTCCCGTAACAACTGACATGGAAAGGAGGCGAGGTGCCCCGGATATTGACTTACAACGTGCGCCGCTGTCTCGGAACCGACGGTCGGCTCTCACCAGGGCGCATAGCCGATGTGATCGCGGCCTATGAGCCGGATGTGGTGGCGCTCCAGGAACTTGACGTCGGGCGCACCCGAACAGGGGGAGTCGACCAGGCGCACGCCATCGCGCAGGCGCTGGGTATGCAGATGCACTTCCACGCCAGTCTGCGCGTGCTGGAAGAGGAATACGGCAATGCCATCCTCACCCACCGTCCCTCGCACCTCGTGCAGGCCGGGCCACTCCCGGGCGGAAAGGGACGCTTCGCGCCGGAGCCCCGGGGGGCCTTGTGGGCATCGATTCATCTCGATGGAACCCATGTGCAGGTGATCACGACGCATCTGGGTTTGCGCCGCCATGAGCGCCTGGCGCAGGTGAATTGTCTGCTCGGACCCCAGTGGCTGGAGCACCCGGCCTGTCGGGAGCCGGTGATCCTGCTTGGCGACTTCAACGCGTCTCCCAGGTCCCGGGTCTATCAGCGTCTGACGGCCCGATTATCCGATGCGTCGGCGGCTCTGCCTCATCAGCGGGCGAAACCGACCTTTCCATCCCGCCTGCCGATGCTGCGGATCGATCATGTTTTCGTCAGCCGCTCCGTTCACGTCGTGGGGGTCGAGTCTGTCCGCTCGCAGATGGCCCAGGCTGCCTCCGATCACCTGCCTCTCATGGTCGAGTTTCAGGTCATGCCTGTCAGAGGGCACAACGCCAAAGCCGAGCATGCCCGCGGGTAGGGGCGGAACCAGTACGGCCAGGATTGCTTGATGTAGGGAGTTAAAGGCAGGAGTCTGGATGCACAAGATTTGGAAGCCTCTGATCGCGGTTCTGGCCATCGGCCTTGCGGCTTTCCTGCTCTACCGGACGCTCAGCCGCTACAGCCTGGATCAATTGATCGCTGCTGTTTCGTCAATTCCTGTCGCGCATTTGGCAGCGGCAGGAGGGTTCGCCGCAGCCAGTTATGTTTGCCTCAGCGGCTTCGATTATCTTGCGTTGCGCTATGTCGGCCGGCCCCAGCCTTACTACAGAGCCGCGTGGGCTTCCTTCACCAGCCTGTCCCTCGGCCACAATATCGGCCTTGCCTTCCTGAGCAGCGGCGCCGTGCGCTATCGCTTCTACACGCGGTGGGGCGTGAGCGCCGAGCAGGTTGCCAAGATCATTGTTTTCTGCGGCATCACGGTTGGGTTGGGCCTGATGATCCTAGGGGGAGCTGCGCTGCTGCTGCGCACAGAGCTTGCCGTTGAAATCACAGGCCTGTCGAAGCCTGTTGTGATCGCTGCAGGCATCGGTTGCCTGGCGCTGCCGGGCCTCTATCTCGTGCTCTCCGCCGTTGTGAAAAAGCCGATCAGGATCCGGCGCTGGGCACTGCACATTCCGCCACTCCACATTGCTCTCGCGCAGATCGCCATTGGGTCCGTCAACTTTGCCTGTGTTGCAGCCTGTCTTCACCAGGCGCTCGCGGCGGTCACCGATGTAGCTTATGCGGGTGTCGCGTCCGTCTATGTCATCGCCAACACGACGGCTCTCATCAGCCATGTTCCTGGGGGGCTTGGGGTCATCGAAAGCGTGGTCATGTACCTCCTCCCAGGGCAGGATCTCATCGGGCCCCTTCTGGTTTTCCGGTTCGTTTATTTTCTCGTTCCACTCTGCGTCGGCATTGTCGTCTTCCTTGCCACAGAGCTCATCTATCGTCGGAAAATTCATCGCCCGACGGAAATTGCGGAGACGCCGGCGAGAGCGTGAGCTGTCAGTCTTTTTGACGCTTCAGGAACCAGAGGGGCTCGAAAGGTTCGAGAGGATCAAGCAAGGCCGTGGCAATGGCAGGATCTGCCGGGCCTTCGTCGAACATTGCGTCAAAGGTGTGCAGGCGGCGTCGGTTCACGTTGAGGCGTTCGACGGCAGCAATCAGCGATCCGGATGCTTCCGCAACGGCTTTAGAGAAGGCTTCCGGGTCAACATCAAGATGCTCCGCCAGAAGGCAATCACGCAAGCTTGCAATGCTTCGGCGCATCTCGTCGTTTGTCGCCTCGATCGCAAGGTCGCATTCCGTGTCGAGGCCGATCGAGCGATTGTTCAGGTTCGACGATCCAATGCGCAGGAATCGGTCGTCGACGATGATGAGCTTGGAATGGACGAGAACCTGGCAGAAACCGTCCTTGGACGGCACCACCGGATAATAGACCCGCAAGCGATCATGGCGGTCAGCCTTGCGGAGACGCCGGATGAGACGGTCGCGGTTCGTGCCCATGACCTTTTTCTCGGCCCAGCCATGCGACTCATGGGTTTGGATCACGACGATCTCCGGGCCGTGAGGATCGGAGAGGTGCTGCTCGAGAACGTCCCCTATGTAGGGCGCCGTCATGTACTGCGCTTCGATATAGATCGACTGCCGTGCCGCTGAGAGCGCATCGAGATTGAGCGCTGCCGCTTCCTGCACGGCCGAATGCTCGCCCCAGGCCGGATATGTCCGCGCAATGGCGGTTGGAGCGTTGACGAAATCGGGTGAAAGGCCTTCCGGCCATGGATCAAGGGCCGGATAAGGGAGCGGGCGGATCTCCTCACCCGTTGCAATCTTCCAACGGGCATAGGCGAGTTCCGCTATGGAATGAGCCGCTGGCCCGGTCACTACCATCTGGATGTCATGAACCGGATCGTAGACACTCCCGTCATCTCTCAGCCGATAGGGATTGTCGCAGGCATGGTCCTTCGTATCCCATCGCCGAACCGTCAGGTCCATCCCGCCGACGAAGGCGAGGCTATCGTCGATGCAGACGATCTTCTGATGATGGGCGGCATAAAGCGGGTGATGCTTGTCGAGGCGCAGATGAAGGCGAGGATGGTTCTGCCAGTCGGCTCCGAAGATCAGGGGACCCGGTGCGCCGGGTGCATGAACAACGGCAATGCTCCACACCAGGATGCGAACCTGGAGTTCCGGCTTCTTTTCCACCAGGGAGCGAAGGAGCGGTCCAAGAGGAGGCGATACTTCCGGATCGGCATCCGGGCGCAGGCGAATGCTGCCGTCGAAATCCCAGCCGATGATCATGATCGACCGTTGCGCCTTGTGCAGAGCATCCTCGAGCCGGGCGAAATAATCTGCTCCGTCTATCAGGGCCGATGCCTTGTCCGCAGATACGACGCGCCAGCAATTGGCGCCCGGCTTCAGGATGGGGCTCATGCTTGCCCGCAGCGGCTCATTCCCAGCGGCTCCGCCGCTCAGCCCGCCAGTCTCGTCCAGAAAATGCACGTTGCTCGTCATCATGGGAACCGCATCGGCAACTCCAGACTCAAGCCAAGGTTCCAAAAGTGTGGCGAAATAATATATCCGTGCCGGGGTGAAGGCCGTTGAAGTACGCTCAAAAATATTCGACGCCGCGACCTGCAAAGCCCCAAGCCTGCTCCATCTGTACCGTTGTCAATCGCAAACGCTGCCTAATAACTAATGCAGCAGACAGGCGTTGAAGGGACAGCCCGAGGGGAGCCGACCAACTTCCCTATCGACGGGGCGGATTATGCATGGGGACAAAAGGGTAATCATGGACAAGCAGCTTGAGCAAAGAATCCGGGAGAGGGCCTACGAGTTATGGATGCAGCACGGCAGCCAACCCGGCCGCGCCGATGAATACTGGTATCAAGCCGAGCGGGAAATTCTTGGGGAACGGGAACGTGGTGTCGGAAATGGTACGCACCCTGTCGTCGGCAGCGATGAGGCGGATGCACTGGACGTGGGTTCGGTAGCATTCGATCGTGACGAGGAAGCGTCTGTCGAAACAAATCCTGCGCCCCTCGGCATGACGAGTCAGACCCTGGACGAGGTTTTGAGCAGCCCTGCCGCTCCCAAGACCCGGCGGCGCAAGAGCACTGCCGCCGAAGTCACGGAAACCGGCGGCGAAACGGTTGCTGCGACCAAGCGCAGGCGCTCGACTAAGACGACCTGAAACGATGAACATCGAGCCTTCGCCCTGGAAGGGCGGAGGCTTCGGGGGCAGGCACTTTCTTTGGAATCCGAAAACAGGCAAAGGCAATTCCGGTCGGGTTCCAGGATCACGAAGTAGATCAGATCACCGCCTGAGATGTGAGGACCCGACCTTGTCTAACCCGAGTACTGCACCTGTGCCTCTCGCCCGCCATGCCATGGCCTACATCCTTGCGGGCGGCCGCGGTTCCAGACTCATGGAATTGACCGATATTCGCGCAAAGCCGGCTGTCTATTTCGGCGGCACCACGCGGATCATCGATTTTGCACTGTCAAATGCACTCAATTCCGGTATCCGCCGCATCGGCGTAGCCACCCAGTACAAAGCGCACAGCCTGATCCGTCACTTGCAGAGAGGGTGGAACTTTTTCCGATCCGAACGCAATGAGAGCTTCGACATCCTGCCCGCGAGCCAGCGCGTCTCAGAGACCATGTGGTATGAGGGAACGGCGGATGCAGTTTATCAGAATATCGACATCATCGCGAGCATCGATCCCGAATACATCATCATCCTGGCGGGCGATCACATCTACAAGATGGACTATGAGATCATGCTGCGCCAGCATGTGGATTCCGGCGCGGACGTGACCGTCGGCTGTCTCGAGGTTCCGCGCATGGAGGCGACCGGATTCGGCGTGATGGCGGTGGACGAGACGGATCGCATCATTTCATTTCTGGAGAAGCCTGCCGATCCGCCAGGCATTCCCGACAATCCCGACATGGCGCTCGCAAGCATGGGCATCTATGTCTTCAATACGCGTTTTCTGTTCGACCAATTGCGGCGCGATGCAGCGACGCCGGGGTCGAGCCGCGATTTCGGCAAGGACATCATTCCCTATCTCGTACAGCATGGCAAAGCGGTGGCGCACCGCTTTGCCCGTTCCTGCGTGCGCTCGGGAGCCGAAGCAGGGGGCAGCGATGCTCCCGCCTATTGGCGTGATGTCGGAACGGTCGATGCATATTGGGAAGCAAATATCGATCTGACGGCGATCGTCCCGACGCTTGATCTCTATGACCGCGACTGGCCGATCTCGACCTTTTCGGAAACCTGGCCTCCAGCCAAATTCGTGCATGACCAGGAAGGTCGCCGGGGTTATGCGATCAACTCCCTCGTCTCCAGCGGTTGCATCGTGTCGGGCGGATGTTTGCGTCAATCGCTCCTCTTCACGGCGGTCCATGTCCATTCCTATGCGCATGTGGAAGGAGCGGTCCTTCTTCCCTACGTCGATATCGGCCGCGGAGCCCGTCTCAAGAACGTGGTGGTTGATCGCGGCGTGCGCATTCCGGAAGGCTTGGTGGTCGGGGAGGATCCGGAGGAGGATGCGCGGCGCTTCCGGCGCACGGAGCGCGGGATCTGCCTCATCACGAAGCCGATGATCGACAGGCTCACTGGATGACGTCCTTAAGCGTTCTGTCCGTCGCCTCGGAACTCTTCCCCATCATCAAGACGGGCGGCCTCGCTGATGTCGCCGGCGCCTTGCCCTTTGCCCTGTCCCATGAGGGGGTCCAGGTATTTTCGCTCCTGCCGGGCTATCCGGCCGTTCTGAAGTCACTGGGACGCACGGAGGTCGTTCGGCAATACCCGTCTCTGTTCGGGGGGGGCGCGCGGCTTCTTGCAGCGAAAGTAAACCAACTCGATCTTTTCGTCATCGATGCGCCGCATCTCTATGAGCGTCCAGGCTCGCCTTATCTGACGCCGGATGGGCGGGACTGGCCTGACAACGCATGGCGTTTTGCGGCGCTGGGGCGCGTGGCCGCCGATATCGGGCAAGGAATGGTGCCGGGCTTTGTTCCTGACATCGTTCACGCCCATGACTGGCAGGCCGGCCTCGCGCCGGCCTACCTGCATTACAGCGATAAACCTCGCCCTGCTACGGTAATCACGATCCACAACATCGCGTTTCAAGGGATTTTCCCGGCGGACATGCTCAATGAGCTGGGGCTGCCGTCTCATGCATTCACGGTCGATGGTGTCGAGTATTACGGACAGATCGGATTTCTGAAAGCCGCTTTGCAGCTTTCAGATCGGATCACGACCGTATCGCCGACCTATGCAAAGGAGATCCAGACGCCGGAAGGCGGCATGGGCCTCGATGGGCTCCTGCGCTTGCGCTCAGGGGACGTGTTCGGCATCTTGAACGGCATCGACGAAACCGTTTGGGATCCTTCTACCGATCCGGCGCTGGCCGCTCCGTTCACGCGGGATGCTCTGGAAAGGCGCAACCACAATAAGCAGGCACTCCAAAAGCGCCTTGGACTGGATCAGGATCCGGACGCGATGCTGTTTGGGGTCGTAAGCCGTCTTTCGGAGCAGAAGGGGCTTGATCTCGTGCTCGGAGCCCTTCCGACCCTTCTCCGGAAGGGAGCGCAGCTTGCCCTGCTCGGAGCCGGCGACCGAACTCTCGAAGAGAGCTTCAAGGCGGCAAGCATTGTCTATCCCGGGCAGGTCGGCTGCTTCTTCGGCTACGACGAGACCCTTGCGCATCTCATCCAAGGGGGAAGCGATGCACTCCTCGTGCCGTCACGCTTCGAACCCTGTGGCCTGACGCAACTCTGCGCCATGCATTACGGCAGCGTTCCCATCGTCTCCAGAGTCGGGGGTCTGGCCGATACGATCATCGATGCCAATGAGATGGCAGTCGCATCAGGCGTGGGGACAGGATTCCAGTTTTCTCCCGTCAATCTTGCCGGCCTCGTCGACGCCGTCCATCGGGCCAGAATGCTCTGGTCCGACAGGGAAGCCTGGTGTCGTGTGCAGAGGAACGGCATGGCGGCGGAGGTGGGATGGAGCAGGCCTGCCCGGCAATATGCCCGCCTCTACCGCTCTTGCCTCGACGACGCCGCCTGAGAGCATCCGCTCAGGAGCTGCGCTTCCTCTCTCTCTTGGGTTGCTCTTCCGGTAAGAGCTGGAACAGCAGCAGCGAGCGACCGGTCACCGTGTATTCCTTCTCGAACTCAAACGGAGTGGCGAATGACAGCTCTGGCTTGTTCGTATCGACGAGACAGGTCCAGGCTTGGCCTCCCGTGACTGCCGGGAGCTTGCATTTGACCACGTCGTGATGGGCATTGAGGATCAGAAGCAACGTCAAGTCCGTGCCTCGCTTGCGAATGCCGGTCGGCTGCGCGCGGCCATCGAGCAGAATGACGAGACAACGGGCATGGGGATTCTCCCAGTGCTCCGGCGTCATCTCATCTCCTGCGGGTGTCAGCCACGTCACATCCTTGACGTCGAGTTCCTCGTTGTACACGCCTGAGAGAAAGCGTCCGCGCCTGAGGATCGGCAGGTTCTGCCGCAGTTGAATCAGTTTGCGGGTGAACTCGAAGAGTTCCGCACCATCCTCATCCACACCCTCCCAGTCGATCCATGAGATGTCGTTGTCCTGGGCATAGGCGTTGTTGTTACCTTTCTGCGTGCGGGCGAACTCATCGCCGGCCAGCAGCATAGGCGTGCCTTGTGAGAAGAGCAGCGTGGCGAGCATGTTGCGCATCTGGCGGAACCGCAAGGCACGGATCTCGGGATCGTTGGTGTCTCCCTCGACTCCATGGTTCCAGGACAGATTGTGGTCGTGCCCGTCCTTGTTGTCTTCGCCGTTCGCCTCGTTGTGCTTCTCGTTGTACGAGACGAGATCGTAGAGCGTGAAGCCATCATGAGCCGTCACGAAGTTGACCGACGCCCAGGGCTTGCGTCCACGCTTGTTGAAGAGGTCGGCCGATGCCGTGAGGCGTGCGGCCAGTTCGGGAAGCTTGCCGTCCTCGCCCTTCCAATAGGCCCGCACCGTATCCCGGTAGCGATCGTTCCATTCCGCCCATCCGGGAGAGAAGCGCCCCACCTGATAGCCACCTGGGCCGCAATCCCACGGCTCGGCAATCAGCTTGACGCGGCTCAGCACCGGATCCTGACGCACGGCATCCAGAAAACGTCCGTCCTCCTCGAACCCGTGCGGCTCGCGGCCGAGGATCGTCGCAAGATCGAAGCGGAAACCGTCCACATGCACTTCCTGCGCCCAGTAACGCAGTGAGTCAGTGACCATCTGCAGAACGCGGGAGTGGCTCAAGTTGACTGTGTTTCCCGTGCCCGTATCGTTGATGTAGTAGCGCTTGTCGGGAGCAAGGCGATAATAGGACGCGTTATCGATCCCTCTGAACGAGAGGGTCGGGCCGAGCTCGTTGCCTTCCGCCGTGTGATTGTAGACCACATCAAGGATCACCTCGATCCCGGCGTCATGGAAATGAGTGACCATTTCCTTGACTTCGTTGATGAAGGGTGTCGCGAGGTAACGCGGCTGCGGGGCGAAGAAGCCGATGCTGTTATAGCCCCAGTAATTTCGCAGACCTTTCTCGATCAGGTAACTGTCATCGACGAAGGCATGGATGGGCAGCAGCTCGATTGCGGTGACACCGAGGCTTTTGATGTAGCTGATGGATTCATGGTGCATCAATCCCGTGCAGGTGCCCCGAATTTCCTTCGGGATCGCCGGATGCTTCATGGTGAAACCGCGCAGATGCGCTTCGTAGATGATCGTGCGCTCCCAGGGGATTTGCGGCCTGCGCTCGTTGCCCCAGGTGAAAGCCTGCTCGATCACCCGGCACTTCGGCATGAACGGCGCGCTGTCACGTTCATCGAAGGACAGATCTGCATCGGGCGAGCCGACCGTGTAGCCGAAGAGGGCCGGATCCCATTTCAGATCGCCTATGATCTGCTTGGCATAAGGGTCGAGAAGCAGCTTGTTGTGGTTGAAGCGATGGCCGGCTTCAGGAGCATAGGGGCCATATACGCGATAGCCATAGGTGGTTCCGGGGCGCGCGTCCGGGAGATAGCCATGCCAGACTTCGTCCGTATATTCCGGCAGCTCAATCCGCTCGACCTCACGTTTCCCGTCGGAATCGAAGAGGCATAGCTCCACCTTGGTAGCGTTGGCGGAAAAGAGAGCGAAGTTGACGCCGAGGCCGTCCCAGGTAGCGCCCAAAGGGTACGGCAATCCCTCACGGATCCGCGATGTGCGCCTGACGTTGGGCGCGACGATCTCGGTTGGAGCTGGGTCATGTTTTTCGGCTTTGTCGTTCATCGCAAGTCCCGGGAAGCGGAGCAGGTATTTGTGTCGTCAACGCGCAAAATCGCAGGAAGTCCCGCTTGAATCCTGACAATAGGCAGATTTGGATCATG
Source organism: Microvirga sp. (assembly GCA_035645515.1). GTDB lineage: Bacteria > Pseudomonadota > Alphaproteobacteria > Rhizobiales > Beijerinckiaceae > Microvirga. The sequence goes on along the minus strand of DASQML010000078.1, from coordinate 139,737 downwards.
CCCGCTCCAGCACGAGAATAACCGTCGCCAGGGGAGGGATGGTCAGGCACAGTGAGTACGGGCGTCCATGGCTCGGCGTCTCCTCAGCCTTGAGACCGCCGAGATTGCCTACATTGCTTCCGCCGTAAATCGCGGAATCCGTGTTCACCGCCTCCCGATAGAACCCGGGCTCCGGCACGCCAAGGCGGTAGCCTTCCCGCGGAACGGGGGTGAAGTTCGAAACGACGACTGCCAGGGAGCCTTCGCCGTCTCCTCGGCGAAGCCAGGCGATGACGCTGTTGTCCCGATCATCAGAGACGAGCCACTCAAAGCCTTTCCACTCGCAGTCACGTTCATGCAGAGCCGGGATCGAGCGGTAGGCATGGTTGAGATCGCGGATGAGGGTCTGGGCGCCCTTGTGAAAGGGATCGCTCAGAAGGTGCCAGTCGAGGCTGCGATCATGGTTCCATTCCTCCTCCTGGGCGAATTCGCCGCCCATGAACAGGAGCTTCTTGCCCGGGTGCCCCCACATGAACCCGAAATAGGCACGCAGATTCGCAAAGCGCTGCCACTGATCACCCGGCATCTTGCGGATGAGCGAGCCCTTGCCGTGGACAACTTCGTCATGACTGAGCGGCAGAACGAAGTTCTCGGAAAAAGCGTAGAGAAGGCCGAAGGTCAGGTCATGGTGATGATAACGGCGGAATACGGGATCCTTGCTGATGTAGCGCAGGGTGTCGTGCATCCATCCCATGTTCCACTTGAAGCCGAAACCCAAACCGCCGGCATAGGTCGGCTGCGATACACCCGGCCATGCTGTCGATTCCTCCGCAATGGTGATGGCGCCCGGTGCCGCCGCATAGGCGACCTCGTTCATCCGTCGCAGGAAATCGATGGCCCCCAGGTTCTCGTTGCCGCCGTAGCGGTTTGGAATCCACTCGCCCGGCTTGCGGGAATAGTCGAGATAGAGCATCGATGCCACGGCATCGACCCGCAATCCGTCAAGATGATAGCGTTCCAGCCAGAAGCGCGCATTGGCTACGAGAAAGGTGGCAACCTCCTGACGTTCGTAATTGTAGATGTATGTGCCCCAGTCCTGATGGAATCCCAGCCTCGGGTCCGCATGTTCATAGAGATGCGTACCATCGAAGTAGCTCAGGCCATGCGGATCGTTCGGGAAATGCGCCGGCACCCAATCGAGGATGATGCCGATGCCCGCGGCATGAGCTGCTTCCACGAAGGCGGCGAAATCATCAGGCGAGCCGAAGCGGCTTGTCGGTGCATAAAGGGAGATCGGCTGATAGCCCCATGACCCGTCGAACGGGTATTCGGTGATCGGCAGAAGCTCGATATGCGTGAAGCCGAGGTCCTTCACGTATGGAATGAGCCTCACCGCCAGTTCGCGGTAGGTGAGATAACGATTACCTTCTTCCGGCACACGGGCCCAGGAACCGAGATGACACTCATAGATCGACATGGGCGCCTTACGCTGGTTCAGCCCCGCGCGAGACTTCATCCACGCGTCGTCCTTCCACTCGAAGTCGAGATTCCTTCTCAAGATCGACGCGGTGGCAGGAGGGGGCTCTGCTGCGAATGCCAGCGGGTCGGCCTTCAACGCCAACAGATTGCCGTTCAGGTCGACGATCTCGAACTTGTAGCGCTGTCCGGCCGTGAGATCGGGAATGAAGAGTTCCCAAACGCCGCCCTCATGCCGCCGGCGCATGGGATGGCAGCGCCCGTCCCACGCGTTGAAGTCGCCAACGACACTGACGCGGCGTGCATTCGGCGCCCACACGGCAAAGAGAAAGCCCTGAATCTCCCCAAGATCCAAATGATGCGCGCCGAGCTTTCGATAGGTTGCATCGCTTCCTGGGTCGCGCAGTGACGCGATATCCTCAGAGGACAGGAACGTGCCGAAGCTGTAGGGATCGTGCCTGATCTCGGCCCTGCCTCCTCTTTCGACCCTCAGCCTGTAGTCGGGTCGTCCGGATGCGTTGAGGGTGCCGACGAAAAGACCCTCGGCCCATCGTCTTTCCATCGAACAGAGGCTGGTCTGGCCGTCACGATCGACGACACTCACCCGATCCGCGTCGGGAAGGATGGCTCTGACCTCCCATGTGCCCGGTGTAATCTCATGCGGACCGAGAAACGAGAAGGGATCTCCAGAGGCGAGAATGTCGGCCACCGATTGCGGTCCGACCGAACGTACCTTCACGCTCTGCGATCCACCCCTGCGTTGAGCCATACAGATATCCCCTTGATCGACCTGCCGCTCCCCAGGAGAGGCCGCCCGGCAGCGTTCTTGCTTCGTGAGAGAACACCATTATGGGGCAGGTCCATTCCGGGACCAGACCGTCAACGATCGAGAGGGGTGCGCCTCCCGGCCTTACCCCTCCTGCCGAAGAACGGCGAAGGGGAAAGAAGACAGGATGGCGCTCAAGCTCTGTGCTTCCTTGCCGAAGATCAGTTTGTGGCCCGTTATTACATTTACAAACGCACCTTCCGGAATGCGAACCTTCGTTCCGCTCCATATTGCAGGCTCGACTTGCGCTCGGTCAGGGGGGATCAGCTTTCCCCACAGGCGCGGAACGATGACGGCAAGGGTATCCCGGCCATGCTTCCTCAGGAAGGCGATCACATGCGAGGCATGCTCGCCTGACACGGGCAGAGCCTGGTAATCACCATCCGCATAAAGAGCAGGAAACGCCTCGCGGTCCTTCAGAAGGATACTGAAGAGACGCTGCTTGATATGGCCGGTGCGCCATTCTTCCAGGAGCGTGTTCAGAGAAGCCTGTCCGGCAAGAGCTCGGGCTCGGGCTTCATAATCGACAGGGCGGCGGTTGTCGGGATCGACCAGCGAAAAATCCCAGAATTCCGTTCCCTGATAGACATCCGGAACGCCAGGCAACGTCATCTTGAGGATTGTGCGCGACAATCCGTTGAACGCGCCGAGGACGGAAAGGCGCCGAGCGAGTGGGCGGAGCCGATCAAGGATGCCGTTTTCTGGATCAAGGACCGCCTGCAAGACTTTCAGCGCGGCGTCCTCATAATCCTCGTTCGGATTGACCCAGCTCGTCTGCCGCTTGGCCTCCCGGAGCGCCTTGATCACATAGCCTTTCATGCGCTCGTGAAACGCTGACATTTCCTTCCTGCCGTCCGCATCGAGAAGCTCCGGCGGCCATGCCCCCAGAAGCGCCTGGAGTAAAAGGATTTGGTCATTGGCGTCTGGGGCAGGAGCATTGCTCACGTCGGAAAGATAGGGAGAGACGATCTCGCACCAGAGCCTGAGGGCTGCCTCCCAATCCTCCGGCATCTCCGAGAGCGCCAGCAGGCGAGCGCGTGCATCCTCGCCGCGTTTCGTGTCGTGCGTGGCTGTGGCGATCATGGCATAGGGCCAATTGCGGGCTCTTTCAGCGTTCGTGTCGTGAAAGGCCTGCACGGTTATGCCGAAATGCCCGGGATCGCCGCCGACCTCATTCAAGGCCAGGAGGCGCCCGTAGCGGTAGAACAAGGTGTCTTCGAGGCTCTTGGCCATGACAGGACCGGTGAGCTGCTGGAAGCGGCGGCGGAAGCGGCGGAGGTCGTCGGAATCGGCCGCTTCGGCTTTGCCGAGAAGCGACGCCGCGATGAAGTCGTGCACGCTCCGGTCGGGAAGTGTGCTCGACCTCTTGGCCGCATCGATCGCTCCTTCGATCAGATCCACGTCATCGGAGGAAGGCTCACCTTCGCCGAGATAACTGCGATAGACCGGGAACACGGCAATGATCTCCACAAGGGCCCGGCGAAGGGAATGAGCCGTGTAATCACGGGTGGAGCGGCTGGCATCGGCGATGGCTTTGATGTCCGAGACGAGAACTTCCAGCTCGCTCGCAAAATTGGCTTGGGTGATGTCCAGCTTTGCCTGTCGCAGCAGGCTCTCATAATCGCCGGGGAAGCCGGAGACCTCCCGGTATATGCGTTCGAAAGTCTCACCGGCCTGCTCCTCGACGAGAACGCCGTCGATGAGGTTGAGCACGTCATAGCCGGTGGTGCCGGCGACCGGCCACGGGCGAAGCTTCTCACCCGGCTCCAGAATCTTCTCGACGACCACATAGAAGCCTGGGCCGACCTCACGCTGCAGCGCCCTGGCATAGCCTTCAGGATCGGCAAGTCCATCGATATGGTCGATGCGCAATCCATGGATGCGGTTTTCGTTCACGAGACGGAAGATCAGGTTGTGCGTCCTTTCAAAAACCTCCGGCACCTCGACCCGAATGCCTGCGAGATTATTGATATCAAAGAACCGGCGATAGTTGATGTCGCTCGACGCAGAACGCCAGTAGGCCAAGCGATAGGATTGCGCCTCAAGGAGACGGTGAAGGGCATTGAAGCTCTCAGGGTTGCCTCGGGAACCGTTGAGGCTCTTGAGGGCGCGATCGATGGCTCTGCTGATGGCCGTGCCGCTCGCAGAGATGCTCGCCAGTTCCTGTTTCAGCTGCTCGCCTTTTTCAACCAGCACTGGAGGGCACTGTGTCGGATCTGCGCCGCTCAGGGCGCGCAACTGCTCCGTCACCGCAAGCAGAGAGGCCGCCTCCTCGCCTTCACCAATGGCCGCTAGAGCTTGATCCAGAACCATCGGGTAGGTCGTCGGGCAGATCGGTAGCCGGTGCTCCCAGTGCCAGATGCTGAAGCTCCCTTCCTCAGCGTAGAACTTCAGCTGAAGCTCGCCCTTCTCGAGCGTCTCGCCATAAAGACTGCCGAGGATAGGAACGAGCAGTTTTCCCTGCGCCCCGGGTCTCTCCCAATCGATGTCGAATGCGTTCGAAACCGGCGACAGGCGACCCCATTCCAGAACGGACAGCCACCATCCGTTGGCTGTTCCGCCAACGCCCATATGGTTTGGCACGATATCGAGAACGAGCTTCAAGCCATGCGCATTCAGGGCATCGGAGAAGCGATAAAAACCTTCCTCACCGCCGAGTTCCGGATTGATGGCGGAATGATCCACAATGTCGTAGCCGTGCATTGAGCCGGGACTGGCTGCATGGATAGGCGAGGAATAGACATGGCTGACGCCGAGATCGGCCAGGTAGGGTATGATCCTTACGGCGTCATCGAAGGTAAAGCCCTTGTGAAATTGCAGCCGGTATGTGGCCCGAGGCGGCGGCGAGGCGAGGGCGCTTCTGCGCGGCTGAGCATGCCGTCCTTCCTCCGACAGAGCCGCGGAGAGCTTGGCCAGAAGCTGGCCCGGCGCCGTAATGGATTCGATATTTTTCGAGAGGCGCCTGCGCCAGTTGGGATGACCGGCATCCATTCCCGGCATGTTGGGTTGGTTCAACTCTCCGGATGCGTCCTCGATCTGCAAGGCCGTCAGAGCGCAATTGGTGCGGGCGAGATAGCGCACTGCCCCTTCCAGAGGCGGCTCTTCTGAGAATGCAGGGGAGGGCAGCAGACCCTCCTTGGCAAGCGCCTCGGCGAAGTTGCGCTTGTCCGCCTTGCGCGTCTCACGTTCACGGGCTGCTGTTGCAGGATCAAAGACCCCGAGCGTCTGTCGAAGATCGATGTCGAGTCCGCGCCACCATCCGATGAAGGTCGGCAGATCATGCGTGGTCAGAACGGAGAGAGCCGAGCGGGGATAATCCTTCGGGCCCTTGAATTCCGATCCCTCTCTCTCGAAGGGAAGAACCCGGTAGCTGAGAACGCCCGATTGCATGATCGCTTCCGAGAAGCCCGCGGGGGCCGTGCCAAGGTCTTCTGCGATGACAAGGCAGCGAGCGCGGTGGCTTTCCACGCGCAGGACCGCGAGCATGGCCTCGAAAGGGTAATCCACATAAGCGCCTTGCGAAGCCGGAGCACCGGATGGGATCAGGAACAAGCGCTGCAGCTGGAATGCATGATCAATGCGGATTGCGCCGGCATGGCGCATATTGGCTGAAACCAGATCCCTGAAAGCCTTGAGACCTTGCTCCTCCAGCGTCAGAGGATTGAACGGCGGCAATCCCCAATTCTGCCCCTGGGGCCCAAGAGGATCGGGCGGAGCACCAACGGCAAGTCCCGTTGCATAGCGATCGGGAGCCGCCCAGATTTCCGATCCCCCACCGTCGGCCCCGACCGCGAGATCCCGATAGAGGCCGATCGTCAGACCGGCCGCCTGCGCCCGCTCCGCAGCGCTTCCCAGTTGCCGGTCGGCCAGCCATTGAAGCCAGGCGAAGAACGAAATCTTTTCCTTGTGCCTGGCGCGGAAGCTCTCGACGTCAACCGAGCGGGCGTCTCGGAAACTCTGCGGCCAATCGCCCATCCATGCGAGGCCTTGCTCGCGAAAGTGTTCGGATAGAGCCTCGAAAGTGGCATGCGCTTCGAGGGCTTCTCCGGCCTCGTGCCGGAAAATGTCGAATGCTGTGTGATCGCCCGCTGCCAGAAAATGCATCCATAGGGAATCGAGCAACGGACGCTTAATCGCCCATGCCTCTGCATAGTCGATCAGCTGTGCGTCCTGCAGGCGAGAAATACGATCCTGAATTTCCTGCCGATCGAGAATCTGCCTGGCCCCGCTTTCGGTGAAACCCTCAACGAGACTCGGGTCGATATAGAGCGGCTCCAGAAACAGCCGCGATGATGGAGAATAGGGGGAAATCTTGCTTCGATCGGCTGCAAACAGGGCATGAACGGGGCTCAGGCCCAGAAAGGCTCCTCCGAGGGTGGCGATATTCTGCGCCAAGTCGGCTACGTCGGAGTAATCGCCGATGCCGAGATCATGTTCGGAACGCAGAGAATAGACCTGAGCTGCAGCCCCCCATAGGCGCTGGCCGTTCCGCAATGCTTCGGGTTGCCAGCATTTTTCCGGTGCGGCGATGATCGTGGCCTCCACACCGTCGAGTTGCAGGCGATGATAGCCTATTGGAAGCGCAGGGAGATTCAGCGCCGCAGCATCCTTGCCGAGTTTTCCCTCGTGGACCTCTCCTGTCTCCTCGGTAATCCGCCATTCCCCTTGCTTGGGTTGGCCTTGCAGGGGAACGCGAGCAGGCTGGTCTGCGAGGATGGGAATGACCGCCGGAATAAGACCGGCTTTCAATCGCTTCAGGCGAGCAAGGCTCTGCTGAACCTCGTCCTCATTCGATGTGCCGATCCCAAGAGCCTTGAGAAGCGCGCTTCGCGTTTCCGGACTCGTCTCGATCCTTCTCCCAAAGGCATCCGAATACTCGGGGGAGATTCCAACCAATGCGGCCATGTGCTCAAGATCCGCTCCGAGCTTGCTCATGCCGCAACCTCTTTCACGATGAGACCTTTCCAGGGTTCGAGGGAAGAATGGTTAGGGGAGGGCGATGCGGCGGTGTTTGACCAGATCACGTGAGCGCGACTGTTCAGATCGACAGGTACGGACCGGGTGCCGAAATTCGCCAGAATGCGCAGTTGTGCTCCTGCGAACGACCATGCCACATCGAGACAGCCTTCTGGCGAGACGGTGTGGCGGGAGCCACGGTATTCACAGGAGAGCAGCGGCAGGATTTCCCTTTGCCGAAGCTCCAGCAGATGCTGCGTTTCCAGCAGCGCCTCTCGATGCGGGGGATCATCTTTCTCTGTCCAGTCGATTTTCGATCGCTCGAAGGTGGAGAGCTCCGTCGGATCGGGAATGCGCTGTGCCATATCAGGATCGGTGAAGGCCTTGAAATGCTTGAATTCGCTCCTCCGGCCCTCCCGCACGGCCTTGGCGAGATCCGGCTCTGCCTCGAAGTCCACGAAGAACTGGAACGGCGACGATGCGGACCATTCCTCTCCCATGAAGAGGAGAGGAACCTGAGGCGAGAGCAGGAAGATGGCCCGAGCCAGGCCAAGACGATCGGAAGGGATGAGATGGGAGAGCCGCTCTCCGAAAGCGCGGTTGCCCACTTGATCATGGTTCTGAAGAAAAGAGACGAAGGCGGTCGGCGGCAGATGAGCGGAGGGCTCGCCGCGAGTGACGCCTGGCCTGTGGGCGGATGGCTCTCCCTGATAGGCAAAACCCTCCGCGAGCGCGCGGCCCAGACGCTTGAGCGGCGCGTCGGCGTAATCGGCGTAGTAGCCCTCGCTTTCACCTGTCAGGAGGGCGTGCCAGGAATTATGGATGTCGTCTGCCCATTGTGCCGTATGAAGGCGGGGACGACCGACGGAATCCCGCTCCAACCAGCGGGCCTGGTTGGCCTCGTTCTCGAGAACGAGATGGACCTGGCGATTCGGGATGTCGCGGCGAATGCGGGTTGCAAGCTCTTTGATGAAGTGGGTTTCACTGTCGTCGACGATGGCGTGCACGGCGTCGAAGCGCAGCCCGTCGAAGTGGTATTCCTCCAGCCAATACAGCGCATTGTGGATGAAGAAATCCCGCACCGTTCGGCCGCCTTCGCCGTCCACATTGATTCCGGCGCCCCATGGGGTCGGGTGCCTTTCCGTGAAGAAAGTCTTCGCATAGGCATGAAGATAATTGCCGGACGGGCCGAAGTGGTTATAGACCACGTCGAGGAACATCATCAGTCCCAGATTATGCGCACGGTCGATGAGACGCTTCAGGTCGTCGGGACTTCCATAGGCTGCGTCGGGAGCGTAGGGCAGAACCCCGTCGTAACCCCAATTTCGTCGGCCGGGGAATTCCGCAAGCGGCATCAGTTCGATCGCCGTGATGCCAAGATCACGAAAGTATTCGAGCCTCTTCATAAGGCCGGCATAGGTGCCCTCCGGCGTGGCTGTTCCCACATGGACCTCGTAAAGAACGGTTTCTTCCCAAGGGCGGCCCTTCCACGATTCATCGGACCATTCGAAAGAACGAGGGTCCACCACTGCGCTCAGGCCATGGACGTCATCCGGCTGTAACCGTGAGGCGGGATCAGGGACAATGAGATTTCCGTCGATTCCGTAGCCGTATCGGCTTCCCGCTTGGGCCAGGGGTGAGACGAGGCGATGCCACCCGTTCTCCTGAGCTTCCATGGAATGTTCGATGCCGTCGAGTACGAGCTTGACGGTTTGCGCGGTCGGTGCCCAGAGCGAGAATCGGACGCCCTCCGGCACGATCTCAGCTCCAAAAGGCATCGTATGAATTCGTCGCATGGAATCTCCAACTTCGGGGGGCTCTTGCGAACGAGCTTCGCTGTGCAAGGTTCCCTGCCGCCGAAGCATAAGGTCAAGCTTCCAAGAGCCGTATCTGTGGCATCTTAATGGAAGTTCCCGTGCTCTCTTCAATCCCGAGGTAGATAAAAATAATCGACAGTGCCTTGGAACATTCCTTGCGGGAAAGCGTTATGCCCGCGACCTGCTTCGGGCGCGGGGGGTCACCAGGGGAGCGCGCCCTCGTGGTAACATGCTGGAAACATTTCACTCGGAAGCTGGTGAGGCTTTCGCAACGACGGCTCATGCCGAACTGCAGCAAGATCCTCAGCCCTCAATTACAGTAACACGGCGGCAATCTATTCTTTTCGTGACATCGGAAATCGCCGACTACATCAAGGCAGGCGGCCTTGGTGAGGTCTCGGCTGCATTGCCGCGTGCCCTGAAGCACCACTACGATGTCCGTATTCTCATTCCCGGCTATCGGCAGGTTCTCTCCCAGATCGGTGAAGTCGAAGAGATCGCGCGTCTGCCGGCCTCGTTCGGCATTCCTTCCTGCGGGCTTGGTCGTGGAAGAACACGAGATGGGCTGACCGTTTACGTCCTGTTGTGTCCTGAGCTTTATGAACGCGACGGATCGCCATATGTCGATCCGTTCGGGATGGATTGGGTCGACAACGACATCCGCTTCGCGCGTCTCGGCCTCGCAGCTGCGGACATCGCTTCCGGCCTGGGAGATCCCTTGTGGCGTGCCGACCTTTTGCACCTCAACGATTGGCCGTCCGGGCTCGCCGCAGCCTATCTGGCGTGGCGTGGGCAGCACATTCCGACCATTCTCACCATTCACAACTTGGCCTATCAGGGCATCTTCGAGCGTGATCGTCTGCCCCGTCTCGGCATTCCCGATGCCGCATTTCACATCAACGGTGTCGAGTTCTATGGCAAACTGTCGTTCCTGAAGGCTGGGATCTTCTACTCCTCGCACATTACCACTGTGAGTGCGACCTATGCTCAGGAGATTACCCGGCCTGAATTCGGCTGCGGTCTCGACGGGCTCCTGAGAGCCCGGGCCCGTCAGGGGCGCCTTGAAGGAATCATCAACGGCATCGACCCGAGTTGGGATCCGAGCAAGGATCCCTACCTGGTGAGCCGCTTCACGGCCGAGGACTTCCGGGGCAAACGGGCCAACGCCGATAACGTGCGCAAGAGCTTTGGGCTTGCTCTCTCAAGCGGACCGCTCTTTGCCGTCGTTTCGCGCCTCGTGCACCAGAAGGGAGTGGATCTCGCCATCTCGGCTGCCGAGACCATTGTCTCGCAGGGCGGGCAGATCGCCGTCATCGGACAAGGCGAGCCGCGCTTCGAGTCCGAGCTGCAGGCGCTGGCTCAACGACATCCTGGCTCCGTCGGCGTAAAAATCGGCTATGACGAAGGCGATGCGCGCCGCATGTATGCCGGTAGCGACTTTCTCCTGATGCCATCCCGCTTCGAACCCTGCGGGTTGAGCCAGATGTATGCCCAACGCTTCGGATCGCTGCCGATTGCCCATAAGACGGGCGGTCTTGCCGATACCATCGAAGATGGTGTGAACGGCTTTCTCTTCGGCGAGCCCTGTCTCAACCGCTTTACCGACGCCATCAAGCGGGGACTCGAAACATTCCGCTCGCGAGCGCGGCTCTCGGCCATGCGCCGTGCCGCCATGAGCAGGCCTCACGGATGGGATCGTTCGGCGTCCAGATACAGAGACGTTTACGAACGTGCCTGTCGAACGGCTGCCTGCGCTTAGAAGAAGCTCGCAGGTTCCACAAAGCCGGGTCCGGATGACGTCGCCGCTCCTCTGGCTGACCGGATATTCGGGCTTCTCAGGGGAGTCGCTCCGATCCCGGTCAAAGGTCTTAACCTCTGTTTTCAAAAACGGGAGCAACAGGGAGGCTGTTGCAGCGCAGGCTGTGCTTCACAGTATCGCGTCAGTGCGACGACGTTCTGCGACCGGCAGGCCCATAGGATGGCGCGTGACTGTCGGACGGCTCAGGATGAAGATGGAGTCGGTCGCAGGGCTGGATGATGCGATCCCCTAGCTGAGATTGGCTTGGCTCCCTGTGTTCTGTCCGGAGATGGACTGCCGAGGGCCGTACCTGCACGTTTCTGAGAACGGTTCTGGGAGGAGGCGCGCTCGGTAGGAGAGGCTGTTCCCTCGGAAGCCCGATCATCGCCTGGACGACTGCGCTGCCTTTCCCACTGCTTCAGACCGCCTTGGCTCCCATCGCGGCAGCGCTCTTGCCGCTGATGTTGCGCCACCACGCACGGCCGGAGGATCCGGTTCTCGAAGTTGCCGTGGCCCTGGCGGATCTCCCAGGGCAGGCTGCGGGTGAGAAGGCGGCATGATCAGCTCATCATGAACCCTCCCTGTTTGATGCCTAGATTTTGCGTTTCTGCCGCGATCTCCGTAGGGCTGTTGGCGGGACAGTCGATTTCTGATGGGATTCTTGAGCTTGAAGAACTGCGAGTTGGCGATTTTGCAAATAGCTTATGCAATTCGGTCTATGTAATATTGAAACAGGATGTGTCACTGTGCTGCAGGTTGGTATGTCCGCAGAGGCTTTAAACCATTTCGAGGTATCCGCATCGAACGATCAACTCATTCTCATTGTTTGAAAACTTGGGAAAACTTACTCAAGTTGGTGCGGATACGATCATAACAATGTATCGTATTGTCCTTATATTAAAGATGCGGCAAGTTGAACCGGGCGATTATTGATAATTGACTTTCTGTCCTAACCCCGTCGATCAGACGGAGGTCATAAAAGGGGGAGAATAGTAATGGGGGCGCCTGCGCGCATCGGCCTGATCGCCGATGATGATGCGTATTTCCGAATGGCCGTGGGTGCAATTTTGGACCGGCAGTTCGGGTTTTCTGAGATCATTGAAGCCGGCTCGCTGGACGAGGCTCTGGACCGCCTGGGTGATAATCCCGCTGTGGGTGTGGCGCTTTTCGATCTGTCCATGCCAGGCATGAGGACGCCCACCAATCTCCGCACGGTTCGAGAGTGTTTTCCGGAAACGAAGGTCGGGGTCATTTCCGCCTCCAGCAACCGCCGGAATATCCTTTTGGCGCTTGAAGCCGGCGTCCACGGCTACATGCTCAAATCTCTGAGCATTACAGATCTCGCAGCGGCTCTGCAGACCATGTTCGACGGCGGCATCTATGTTCCGCCCATCCTTGCCGACATCTCTTCCGCGCCTGTAGAAACCTCTGACGAGGAGACAGGGAAGGCTTCCGTCGAGAAGGCTGAACTGCCTGCCACGGTGCCCGAGCCTGAACCTTCCGAACCCGGAAGCCCGCTGACGCCGCGTCAGCAGGATGTGCTCGATCTGCTCGTTCAAGGTAAGACGAATAAGGAAATCGCGCTTGCTCTCGGACTTGGCGAGGGGACGGTCAAGATCCACATGGCCGCGATCTTCCGTTATTTCGGTGTGAACAACCGTGCAGCGGCAGCTGTGGCCGGTGCTCGTCCGTATCCAAATCGCAGGCGTCCCCTGATGAGCAGCGTATAGTTCGGACTCGAGTGTGCAGTCATGATGTTCCGATGGAGGGCGCGGATCGTACGGGCGGGGGCGAGACTCCTCCGCTTGCCGCGCAGAAGCCTCATCTGGCGTTTCCTCCTGATCGGATTTGCTGCTCTCGCACCTCTGAGTGCAGCACTCGTTCAGTTTGCGGGAGACGAGCGCAAACTCGCAATAAAGGCGACGCGTGAGCGTGCCGAAATCTTGATTTCCTACGCGGTTGAGCGTCAGAGCCGTGTACTCGAAGACGCGCAGGCGGTTCTGCACCATCTCAGTGAGGCGGGCTCTCTTCACCAAAGCCGCCTCGACTGCGTAAGCGCGCTGCAACGGCACTTCGGCATGCACCGCTGGATCACCTCGCTGCGCGTCTGGGATGTTCATGGACAGGAAATCTGCAGCAGCCATACTGAGAGGAAGGTGCCCGACAGCATCAAGCGGGAGGTCGTCAACCGGGTCCTGAGCGGCGAACATTTCGTTCTCAGCGAACTAGCCGCCGACCCCGTCCTGGGCAGCCTCAGCATGACGGCCGCCATGCCGATTTCCGGCAAAGGGCACGTTGAAGCCATCATTTCAGCCGATGTGCTGCTTGGCGTCCTTGAAGAGCGTTCTCTCCATATCGATCCGAATCTCGACATCAACATGCTCGTGATCGATCGTAACGGAGCGCTCGTTTTTCACTATCCTCCAAGGCAGGAATGGATCGGCCGCTCCCTGCAAAGCCTGGAAGTTGCACGCAAGGCTCTCGAGAACCCGCAGGGCAACGCAGAAGCCATGGATCTCTCCGGTGCTTCCCGCCTCTTCGTATTCCGCACGCTTCCAGGAACCGATGCAATCCTGGCCATCGGTCTAAACAGAGCATCTGTGATCGGCCCGATTGATGAGACTCTGCGATACCGCTTCTTTCTCATCGTCGTCATTGCAGGCGGTTCGCTGCTCCTCGGAATGCTGGGCGTGGAGGGCTTGATCCTCCGTCCGCTTCGAAGCCTCGTTCAGACCGCCGAAGCGCTCGAGCGCGGCAACTTCAGCGTCCGCTCTCCCTATCGGGGATCTGGCGAGGTGCGCATTCTGGAACGCGCCTTCAACAGAATGGCGCAGGCTGTCGCCGATCGCGAGAGGGAGTTGATGGCTTCAAAGGACGTGGCGGAAAAAGCGTTGGGCCAAGCCAACATCGCAAGTCAGGCAAAGACGAACTTCCTGGCCTCGATGAGCCACGAGATCCGGACGCCGCTCAATGGCATCATCGGCTATACCGAGCAGCTTCTCGACGAGAAGCTCAATGCCAGACAGAAGCGATATGCAGACCTGATCCAGGTTTCTGCATCTGCGCTCCTGACGGTCGCAAACGACATTCTCGACTTCTCCAGCATCGAGGCCGAGCAGATTACTCTGCAGATCGAGCCCTTTTCACTGGTGTCCCTCATCGACAATACGGTCTCCATTGTCAGCAGCGGAGCAGGAAAGAAGGGCGTTCCGATCCGGATCGAGTGGGACCCCCGCCTTCCTAAAATGGTGCTCGGCGATGAGGCGCGTCTGCGGCAGGTCTTGCTCAATCTCCTGAACAACGCCGTCAAGTTCACCCGTGAAGGCCACATCACAACGCATGTGGAATGCAAAGGCCGATCCGCGGCAGGAGAGGTGATCCGCATTGCTGTGACTGATACCGGTATCGGCATTGCTCCCGAGCATCATGATCGTCTCTTCAAACGTTTCTCACAAGGCGACCCATCCATTCGGCGCGAGTTCGGTGGAACCGGGCTGGGGCTTGCGATTTCCAAGCGCCTCGTGGAGCTGATGGGCGGGCAGATCGGGGTCGAGAGCGAACTGGGCAAGGGGTCGACTTTCTGGATCGAGCTGACGTTGCCTGAGGCCGATATGCCGTTTCCCGTCACGGTCCAGGAGGGATTGCCGAAAGTCATCAATCCAGCCCGCATTCTGATTGTCGAGGATGTCGAGATCAACCGCGAACTCGTGCAGATCATGCTGGAGGCGGCAGGTCATAAGATTGACGCCGTTGCCAGTGGCGAGGAGGCTGTGGCGGCGGTTCAGGCGACGGCCTACGACGTCGTTCTCATGGATATCCAGATGCCCGGGATGGATGGAATGACAGCCATCCAGGAAATCCGTGCCCTTGATCCCCCAGCAAACCGGGTCTTCGTGGCGGCCATGACGGCCAACGTGTTGCCGCAGCAGGTCCGGGATTTCATCAATGCCGGATTTGACGATCATATCGGGAAACCCATCAAACGCGAGGACTTGTGGCGCAAGATGAAGGAATGGCTCCCTGAGGCCATAGGTCCGGACAACGGATGCGATCCGCATCCTGCGGCCCATGCCTTCAAGGAGCAGCACTTCGCAGATTTCAAGAACACGATCGGCGCCGAGCGAATTTCACAATGGCTCATGCGACTTGATGAGCAATTGCGTGCTACTCTGGCAAACGACGATTTCATCACGGCGGACCGGCGTCATATCGCCAGAACTGCCCACGCCATCACGTCGCAAGCCGCTCTCCTGGGCTTTTCTGAACTGGCGGATTGCTGCACAACCCTTGAGCGTGAGTGCGGGGGTGGGGCGGATCTGTCGGTGGCACTGAAAAACGCGGCCTTGGCTGCGCGTACGGCGCGGGAGGTGATCGCCCGCATGAACTCCCTTTCGCCTGCATAGCGCGTACGGCCTAGGCCATCCAGGTGAATAGAACCCGTTCCTAAAGTGAGGCAAGGTATCGTTTACCTAGGTCTATCTTGAACGGGAGCGCCTTTGACGCTCCCCGTCGGAGAGTACATGATGATCATGTCTCATCAGCCTGAGACGCAGAATGAATGCGTCCTCTCTCGACTGCATACGTTCTGGAAGAACGAAGGAGGCGCGGCTGCCGTCGCTATGGGCCTCATGTCTCCGGTGATCATCGGCGGCATGGCTCTCGGGGGAGAGACCGGATACTGGTATTATACACAGCGGAAATTGCAGCACGCGGCCGATGTGGCTGCTCATGCGGCGACTATCCGCAAGAGGGTCGGAGAGAACGGCACCCCCCTGAGAACGGCAGCCCTCCAAGTCGCATCGGCCTCCGGCTTCCGGCCGGTCATGATCGATGTAAATCCCGATCCAGGTGCCACTAATCTCGTTGCTGTGAACCTGACTGTGAACAACCCGCCGCTCAGTGGTGGGGCGGCCGGCGACAGCAATGCTGTTGAGGTCGTTCTTTCAGAAACCAAGCCTCGCCTTCTATCGTCGATCTTTTCTTCGGATCCTATCGCAATCAACGCCCGGGCGGTCGCCAAACTCGCTGGGGGCTCTCCTGCCTGCGTCGTGGCGCTTTCCGTGACGAAGTCAAAAGCAGTCGAGGTCTCCGGCAATACCAGCGTGACGCTCAACGATTGCAGCGTGGCCGCAAACTCGACCCAGTCCGATGCCTATTATATGCCGAATTCCACAGCCGAACTTACGGCGGATTGCATCAGCACCGTCGGCGGGTCGGCTATCAAGAACCCATCACCAAATCTCCTGAGCCTGAAAGTCTGCACGAGTGTGCAGGAGAATGCTCCTCCGGCAGTCGATCCTTATGCCGATGTTCCGGAGCCTTCCGTCTCGGGATATACCTGTCAGAACAGAACTGTATCTGGTTCTATCGGCCCGAAAGAGGCCGCCCATCCCATCTACGGCCAATATTCGGTTTTCTGCAATGGAATCGAGGTCGCTTCGAACACGACCGCCACATTCGGCCCCGGTTTGTACATCATCACGGGTGGAAATCTCAAGGTCAACAACAAGGCTACGCTGAAAGCCAATGGCGCGACGTTCTTCTTCGCCAATAACACGACGGCTGAAATTTCAGGCTCGGCGGTGCTCGACCTGTCGGCTCCGACAACAGGCCCTTATTCCGGCCTCGTGTTCTTCGGCGCGAGCTGCGAAGATACTCCGCTCGAGTGCGACGAGGTGTTTCGCATCAACGGAAATTCTTCGACTGCAAGCATCAAGGGCGCGATTTACCTGCCTGGATCAACGATTGAATTCCTCGGCGGTACGAAGGCTGAGTCAAGCTGCCTCCAGATCATTGCCGACAAGATTACCTTCACAGGCAATTCGATGATCGAGATGGGTGCGGCCTGCGAAGGAGCCGGGACGAAGACCGTTTTGACAGGGCAGATCGTGAAACTCGTCGAATAATGGAGCGAGAGATCTCGAACGGCTTCAAGCAATTTGGGTTCGGGGTCCGAGCTGCCTGCAGCGTCCCATCAAAGGCTTGAGATCTTGATGATCGCCGGTGTGATGATGACGGCGAAGAGAACGGGCAGGAAGAACAGGATCATCGGAACCGTGAGCTTCGGCGGAAGGGCAGCAGCCTTTTTTTCCGCCTCGCTCATGCGCATGTCGCGGTTTTCCTGCGCCAGAACTCTCAATGAGTGGGCGAGAGGCGTACCATATTTCTCTGACTGGATCAGGCTGGTGACCACACCTTTGACGCCGTCGAGGCCGGTGCGCTCCGCCAGGTTTTCATACGCCTTACGACGATCTTGCAGGTAGGACAGTTCTGCCGTGGTGAGGCTGAGCTCCTCCGCGAGTTCGATGCACTGAGCACCGATCTCTTCCGAGACCTTGCGGAGGGCGCTTTCGATGCTCATGCCGCATTCCACGCAGATCAGGAGAAGGTCGAGAGCATCCGGCCAGGAGCGGCGAATGGCCTCCTGGCGCTTCGAGATCTTGTTCTTCACGTAGAGTGGGGGAGCAAAATAGCCCACCCAGGCTCCCGCAACAGCAATTCCCAATTTCACGAACATGGGGTGCTGTAGGCGGAGGACGGCAAAGACATAAAAAAGCGCGAGCAGAAACATCACGAGCGGAGCGATGGCCCGGATGGCCAGGAACGTGACAACCGGCCCCTGGCCGCGATAGCCGGCCATACGGAGTTTATGAGCCAAGTCTCCATCGTCCACTCGCTTTGCCAGGTCGAACCTGTCGACGATATCCTTGAAAAATTTCTTTGGTTCGCTCCGGAGGGAGGGGGTCTTGCTTGCCGAATTGAGGCGGGCTCTTTCGCGGGTACGGATCCGTTCCCGCTCGCTGGCGACTTGAGCCATTCGCGCGCTCAATTGGTCGCGCGCAAAGTAGGGCCAGGCAATCACCAGAACGGCACCGCATACGGAGATTGCTGCCGATAGGGCGATGAGGAGCTCGTTGTTCTGGAGGAGACCTGCCGGGTTCATCATGGCCTCAGAAGTCGAAATTGATCATCTTGCGCATCACGAGGCAGCCGATCAGCATCCAGAAACCCGACGCAACGAGCGTAATATGCCCGGTCGAGGTTGTGAAAAGGAGACTGATGTAATCCGGTGACGTGAGATAAATCAGGGTTGCGACCACAACCGGAAGGCTGCCGATGATCGCGGCGGACGCTTTGGCTTCCGAGCTGACAGCCTTGATCTTGGCCTTCATTTTCTTCCGCTCGCGGAGCACTTTCGAAAGGTTGGACAAGGCTTCTGAGAGACTGCCGCCGGTTCGGCTCTGCAGTGAAATCACGATCGAAAAGAAGTTGGCTTCCGGGAGAGGAATACGCTCGGCAAGCTTCTGCACGGATTCATCGAGCGGCAAGCCTAGGGTCTGATCTTCGAGAATCTCCCGGAATTCGCTTCTCACCGGCTCTTGAGCTTCGAGGGAAATAATCCGAAGGCAATCAACGAGGGGAAGACCCGCCTTCACGCCGCGAACGATCACATCGACTGCATTCGGGAACTCGGTCGAGAACGCCTTGAAGCGGCCGCTTCTCTTGCTATTGACATAGATATAAGGGAGCAGAAGACCGCCTGTCATCCCGAATCCGATCGAAGAAACGATCCCCAGTCCGAACAGAGTCAAAGACACGAAAAGACAGAAACTTCCCGCGATGATATTGATCAGGTAATAGGTTTTTATGCTCCAGCTCAGACCTGCCTGGCGCATGCGAGTTGTCAGTGTGAGCTTGGAGCTCTTCTTGAGTTTCTGCTTGTTGTCCAATTCCTGAAGCGTGACTTCCAGGGCCTTGCGCCGCTTTGCGTCGTCGCCTTGCGAGGTGTGGCTGACGACCGGGCCAGATGCCGCGATTGCTGAGAAACGCTTGTAGACCTCCGAACGGCGCTCGACATATGAATACAAGAGGGCAACGACGATTCCGCCGGCGCAGAATGTGGCGAGAAGCGCAATAGCGACCGGGAGGAGTTCGGGCTTCAGCATGTTTCCCTTCTCATGTCGTCGGCGCTAATGATTGGACTTATCTGCTGCGTCGAGAGCCGCGGCGAGACGCTTTTCTTCGCCGTAGTAGCGTGCACGGTCCCAGAAACGCGGACGCCCGACTCCCGTTGACCGGTGCCGCCCGATGATGTTGCCATTCGCATCCTCACCAAGAATCTCATAGGTAAAGAGATCCTGTGTGATAATGACATCGCCCTCGAGGCCGAGCACTTCCGTAATGTGTGTGATGCGACGGGAGCCGTCGCGTAGGCGAGCTGCCTGGACAATGACGTCGACGGAAGAGGTGATCATCTCACGGATGGTCTTGGAGGGAAGACTATAGCCGCCCATTGTGATCATGGACTCGATACGTGAGACTGCTTCGCGCGGCGAGTTTGCATGAAGGGTCCCCATGGAACCGTCGTGGCCTGTGTTCATCGCCTGAAGAAGATCGAAGGCCTCGGCACCGCGCACCTCGCCGACGATGATCCGCTCCGGACGCATGCGCAGACAATTTTTGACAAGGTCGCGCATGGTGATCTGGCCCTCACCTTCGATATTGGGTGGTCTGGTTTCCAAGCGAACGACATGAGGTTGCTGCAGTTGCAGCTCTGCCGCATCTTCGCAGGTCACGATGCGCTCGCCCGGCTCAATGTAGCGGGTCAGGCAGTTCAGCAGAGTCGTCTTGCCTGAGCCCGTACCGCCGGACACGATCACATTGCAACGGACTCTTCCGATGATTTCGAGGATCGTCGCGCCCTCTGGGGTGATCGAGCCGAATTTCACCAGTTGGTCAAGAGTGAGTTTATCCTTCTTGAACTTTCGGATCGTCAGGCTGGGGCCATCGATAGCAAGAGGAGGCGCGATCACGTTAACGCGCGAGCCATCCGGCAAGCGGGCGTCGCAGATCGGACTGGATTCATCGACACGACGGCCGACCTGGCTGACGATCCGCTGGCAGATGTGCAGGAGCTGAGCGTTGTCTCTGAACTGAATATCCGTCTTCTGAACCTTGCCGCCGACTTCAATGTAGACCGTATCTGCACCATTGACCATGATATCGGCGATATCGTCCCGTGCGAGAAGCGGCTCGAGCGGTCCATATCCGAGAACGTCGTTGCAGATATCCTGTAGAAGTTCGTCCTGTTCGGCGATGGACATCACGAGCTTCTTGGCCGTCACGATGTCCCTGACGATCTCGCCGATGGCCTCTCTCGATTGCTCGACGTCCATCTTACCGAGCTGGGTGACGTCGATGGCCTCGATCAGGGCCGCGAAGACCTGCGCTTTAAGCGTGTAGTATTCATCGGTCTTTCGGGGCCCCTGCGAACGCTGGCTTGCGCCCTCCGCAGATCCCGGGCTTTTCTGATGGGCTGTTGCCTGTAAGCGGGTCTCGTTAGCCTGTCTCGTGCCAATGAACGAGGTGTTCTGAAGAGTTTGTTCCGGTTGCAGGCCGACTGGTGAGGCGGGGAGCTTCCTGCTGCCTTCATCCTGCACGCTTCTTTTGCCGAACATGCTGCAAGCCTCGCCTCTTCTGGCCCTCCGATCCATCTGTCAGGCTCGTCGCCAAATACTGTGCCTATTAGAACCTGCCTGCGACAAGGGTCCATTCAGCTTCATGGCCTAGGACGGGCGGGACGAGACTCGGCCATATGGCCTAATTGCATCAGTAGCAAAGGAAATGGTTTGAAAGGACAGTGCCACTCGACTGGAAAAATCAATGCATGGCCAATTCCTGAAGATCATGGCGGCCACGGTGGTTCTGTGTACCCTGTCCGCGATGTCCGACGTTCGGGCCGACGAGGCGCCGGCCCTGGCCTCTCCAAGCCCGGCCGCTGCCCGCGTCCGCGTTCAAGCTGACCAGACAACGCTTCCGGTTCTGCTGGACTTTGCCAAGGTTCTGACATTCGACCAACCGGCGCGAACCATCATTATCGGTAATCCCGGTATCGTCGACGGCACGTTGAGTGACGAATACAACCTTGTTCTCACAGGAAAGGCTGTCGGCGTCACGAACATGATCATCCTTGGAGAAGCTGGACGGGAGATCGCCAGCCTCAGGGTGAGCGTGTCAGCGAGGGCCAGCCGCGTGACGACGGTTTATCATGGCGCTACCCAGCAGGTGTATTCCTGTGTCGACGACTGCAGGATGCTCGGCAAGGTCGAGGCTGCAAAGCAGCAATAGGGCTCCTCAAGGTGATCAGGTCGACGCCGGAAGCTTGGAAACGCGCCGGGTCAGGGTAAGATTCAAACTCTCTCCCATGAAGACAGGGATCACGGGTTTGATGATGAGGACGGCTTTGACAGTTCTGAAATCAGCTCCTGTCGTCACTGTCACCCGTGGCGCTTCTGCCCAAGTGGAACCAGATGACGCGGCTGGAAAGTCCTTCTTGATCTCAATGGCGATCTGATCATCGGCGATCGGTTGGATCAAGTTCTTGCGTGCGGTTCGCTCAAGAGCATTCGAGAGCTTGTTGTAGAGCCAGAATGCACGTCCGAAATCCACGATGGTGACGGAGCCTGCAATCAAAAGCATTCCTATGAAGGCAAACTCGACAGCCGTGGAGCCGCTGTCACAGCGCAGAATAAGATCGATCCATGCTCGCCTCCTCTTCATCGGACCTGCACCAGAAGCTGAGATTTCCAGGTCATCTGGGGAAGAAGCATGTTAGAGGATTTTGTGACGGCCGAGAGCGTATAGAATGCCACGGGCGGCTTGGACCCGGCGCAAAATGTCTTGCAGGTGGGAAGGTGCGGTCCGGCCATGTTTTCCGGACACAGACAATATCGTGATGCTTGGATTTGAAGCACCGGCCTGGTGCTGGAGGGGCCTCCATCATTAAGGCTGAAGTTTTCAGCGGCGGTCAAATTCAAGACCTTCAGAACTTCGGGGGCCGCCGGATCGGACGACTTGTCCAGCATCGCTTCCTGAGCGCCTGCCCGCAGGACGTGACCGACGGCCATATTCTGCTGTGCCATGAAAGCGAGGTCTGCGACGGCCAGGAAGCCGAGCAGAACGATTGGTGCAAAGAGGCTGAACTCAAGGGCCGATACGCCACGTTGATCCCGGAAAAGGCGCGGTTTCCTATTGCGCAGGCATGTCCACCCATGGAAGGCGTCGATGACCTTTTCGAGTGCCTGAGTAATCGGACATGCGCTTGGCATGGGTTCGGCCTGGTTCGCTATTTTGCTGAGCTGCCCGACTTGCGCCTCAGCGAGCCGAACAGGGATCCGAACTTGAGAGAGCCCTTGCGTGAGTGCTTCGCGTCCTTGCGTCCCGTCAGAAGATCGGCCACCTCATTGAAAACCCTGACTGCTGTTCCTTTTGGGGACACTTCGGCAACCATCTGTCCCTTGTTGGCCGCTGTTCCGAAGCTCTGAGCCTCGAAGGAGATGCAGGCGGTCGGCTCGAGCTGAACCGCCTTAGCGAAATCCCTCGGTTTGATCTCCGGCCGCTTGGGCATGCCGACCTGATTCAGGATCAGCTTCGGCGGCGGATCATTGGGACGCGCCTGTCTGAGCACGCTGATCATGTTCTTGGCGTTGCGCATATTGGCCAGGTCGGGAACCGCTGTGATAATGATCTCGTCAGCGGCGATCAGCACGTTCCTGGACCAGGAGGTCCACATGTGAGGCATGTCGAGAACCGTGAAGGGAATGCTGGCCTGAGCGACTTCGATCAAGGGCTCCAGAGCGTTCTCATGGAGATCGTAAGACCTTTCGAGCGTTGCCGGAGAGGACAGAAGGCTCAAGTGGTCTCCGCATTTGGCAAGGAGGCGGTCAAGCAGCACCTCGTCGAGCCGGCCTGTATCCTGGATAGCTTCTGCGATGCCGAGGCCCGGATCCAGATTGAAGTCGAGGCTGGCGGTGCCGAAGGGAAGGTCGAGATCGGCCACCACCACATCGGAACTTGATCGGCGAGCGATGGTCCAGGCGATGTTGTGGGCGATCGTGGACGATCCTACGCCTCCCTTCACGCCGATGAAGGCGAAGGTCTGCCCGAGCTTGCTCGAATTACGCTCGCCGTAGATGTCGGAAATGGACGTGATCAACGAGACGGGATCGACGGGTGCCAGAAGATATTCGCTGATACCGCGCTTGATGAGTTCCCGATAGAAGTTGATGTCGTTGTCGTGTCCGATGGCCATGACACGTGTCCCCGCGTCGCAGACCTCCGCAAGGCGGTCGAGATCGGAGAGGTAGTGGGCTCCCCCGGAGCGGCTCTCGACGATGACGAGATTAGGTGTCTGGTTCTCGCCATAATGCCGAATTGCGGCGGCCAGGCCACCCATTTGGACCGCAACTCGGGTTCGGACCATGAGCCGATCGCGCGCTGCGCTTTCAATGGCGCCTGCCACGTCGGGGCTGTCGCAAAACGCTTCCACGGAGATCCGCGGAATCCGGACTGCTTCGCGCGCACGGGCGACATCCGCCAGGATCCCTGCGGAAGCCGAGACCGGATCCCGGTCTTGTTCGGGAATCTTGCGCGAGGAAGCGTCCGTCATGTCCAAGGTCAGGTTCGTCATTGGAGAAGCGATCCTTGTCGCAGGTTCCTCGCAGGGGTTGCTAGAATTTTACCACTTCGCTTTGCCCCGCCCGCAGGATTCGAACCGTGCTGCTTTCGGAGCGGAGCGAGGGCTGTTCGCTGTTGTCGGCGACGGAGCGCAGCGACAGGGAAAGAATGCCGGTGGCCTGGGCTGCGGCAATGGCTTCCGCCTGAGATGGCGTGAGTTCGAGCGTCGCGGTCTTGCCCATGGCAACCGCCTGCTGGCCCTTCGGAGAGGATTCCTCCACTCTCTGATCAACTGCCAGAACGCGAATATTGGTGAGGATCGTGCGGCTGACATTGCCGACCACGTTTTCTCCAGGGCGCCCGAGGGTCTGGATCACGTCCACGCGGTCATTCGGAAGAATGAACCCGCCAGCGGTGCTCTCCACGGAAATGCGGATTGCCACGGCACGCTTGCCGGGACTCAGCATCGAAGCCAGTAGGTTGGAGCCGCGCGAGAGCTTGTCCTCGCGAATGGGCTCGCCAGCGACGAACTGGCTGCGCACCATCGTTCCAGCAAGAGACTTCATGGCATCGGGCTGGTTGGCGCGCGTGATGAAGCCGGGACTGATCGCATCGGCCGGCCAGGGCTTCCACTGGAAGGACTGCTCGCTGAGCAAGTGCCCTTGCCCCAGATCGGCAGACGCGATGAGAACGTCCGCCATGGCGACCTGTGGGGCAGGGGCCTGAACTGTGGTGACAGCGACTCCGGGCTGCATTGATAGCGCGAGCCACCCGGCCAAGCTACCGGCCGCAATCGCAATGACGAGGATGATGATGCGCAGCACGATCAGAGCCCTCCTCTGGAACGGGAGACGGAAACAGAGCCTGCCGGGAACGCGATCCTCATCATGACAGCACCGTTATCCAAGGCGTCCGAGGAAAGATGAAGAGAGCCGCCGCCGCAATTGCGACCCCGTAAGGTACTCCGGCCTCCTTTGAGTGCAACTGCACGATCCAAGGTACGCGCGCGCAGAAATCGGGAAGCGCCATCGCGCGAAAGCGAAGAAGTGCAAGGCTCAGGACTCCGCCAAAGACAGCCATGGAAACAACGTAGGGGAGCGTATGCTCGGCGCCGATCCAGAGCGCGATGACCGAAATGAGCTTGGCATCCCCGCCGCCAATCCACCCGAGGCCGAAGAAGATGAACATGGCTACGAACACAGCGGCTGCTGCGGCGGCGCTCATGCCGATCTGGACGGCTCCGAACCCCGCGAGAGGGGCGAGCGCAGCGTAGATCGCAAGAAGAAAAAGAACCAGTTCATTGCGGATCTTCATGGTGGCAAGATCCATGAATCCTGCCCAGATCGTCGCTGCAGCGAAGCAGAAACTTGCGGTGAGCGCTGCCACAGCGGAGATCGTCATCCCTGCCCCTCGATCATTTGCGATAGCAATGAACGTATATGGTTTAATGAATTGAGCGGAGGGGATGCCCCTCCGCCGATAGAAGCGGGCGTATCCGCGGCAATTAGCTGCTGCTGCCGCCAGACGCGCCACCGCTTGAGCCGCCAGAGCCGGAGCTTGCGGCGTTAGCATTCGTAAGCGCGGTTGCGACCTTGTTGAAGGCGATTTGTAGCTGCGAGCCCGAGATCTGCAGAGCTCCGATGATAAGAACGGCGATCAGAGCGGCGATGAGACCATATTCGATGGCAGTTGCGCCCGACTCGTTCTTGCGAAAGCGATTGACGAGAGACTTCATGAGTTTGTTCCTCGGTTTAGTGCATTGGCCCGCCGCACCTTGGGTGCGACCCCCCACAAGCCCTTGTGGCTGTGTTACACATATTCAAAGAACTTTTTCGCAGGCCGGTCTATTCAGCCTGATGGCCTAGAGCTTGAGATAGACGGTAATCAGCCGAATGGCCTATCGGATCGGGCCAAGCCATCTTCCTTGAGCCCGTTCAGCGGGGCTCCGGATGTGCGGGACTGTTCTACGATGGCGGGGCATGGGCATTCCATGCGGATCCGAAGATGCTTATGGGAGCGCTTCGCGCGGGGCGTCTTCCGGCTCCGGCGACTGGAGGAGCGAATGCGCTACAGGATTTAAGCTTTTGATCTCTGGCGGGTGACGTTCTCCCGCAGCAGATCGAGATTGTTATTGACCGTTGGGTTTGTGGGGTCCAACTCGTGGGCCTTGAGAAAATTGGCTCGCGCTTTCACCACGTCGCCACGCAGCATGTAAGAATAGCCGATGTTGTTGTAGTACTCGGCTCGGTCGCCAATCAGGCGGCCAGCTTCCCGATAGGCACGGTCGGCCAGGTCGAACCGGCGCACGCGGTCATAGGAGGCTGCAAGCCCAAGCCAGGCCTCCCCGTTATTGGGCTCGACTTCGACAGCGCGCTCGTAGTAGCGCGCAGCATGCCCGTAATTGCCTTGTGCGAACTGCACCTTGGCGACTTTGAACACCTCATTGTCGGGATATTCCTCGACGGAGGAGGGAAGCTCGAGCGCGGTGATGTCATTGCCGAAGCTTGAAAGGCCCGTACCGTTGCAGGCCGCCAGCAGCGGGAGCGCGAACGTCAGCAAAGCCGCGGCCAGCTTTCCCTCAAGTCCTTTCATAGGAAGTCCCCCGTGCCATTTCGGCCGCACTTTACGTGCGGTTCGCTTTATCGGTGTAGCAATGGTTCCTTAGCGCCTGCAACCGTCGGTCCCAAAACTAAGGCTCTAGAGTGTAATGCTTTCTTGCCGAAGTTAACGACTAGTCCAGATGTCTTAGACCATACATTCTTTACGGTCGGTTAACTATAGAGGTCTCACATTTACGAATGTTCTAAGCCGTCCGATCGAGTAGACTTCGCGTTCGGGAAAGAATTAGAACAAAGTGGCGTTTTGAGGGGCGGTTTCCAGAGATGCGTGTAACGTTTGATCCGGCGCGCTGGCGTGCGGCGCTGAGCAAAGTCGGGCCGGTTCTTGCGCTGATTGCATTGACGGCTGCTTTCTGGGAGACCATGCCCGCGGCCGAGGCTCAGGAAAAACTCCTGAGGTTCAGCAAAGGGCGCGCCATCGGCGACCTCAATGTTGCCCAAGGGCAGTTTATGACGGCCAAAACAGGGGCCGATGTCGGTCGTGTCGTGGTTGGCAATCCGGATATTGCAACGGCCGTTCCGCTGACGGCCCGATCGTTCTACGTTCTGGGCAAGGCCGAGGGGCGAACCAACGTTGCCGTCTATGGAGCGGATGATGAACTGCTCGGAACGGTCAACGTGGAGGTCGGAGCCGATACGCCTGATCTCGCCGCGACGATCCAGGAGAGCATCCCCCAGGCTAATATCAGAGTTGAAACGATCAACGGCCGCCTTCGGCTGAGCGGCACGGTTCCAGATGGCATCGCATTGCGCCGGGCGCTTGAGATCGCCGAGCAATACGGCTCCGACGGCGTGATCAATGCGCTGCGCGTCACCGGCGGTCAGCAGGTTCTGCTTGAGGTGCGCTTCATCGAGGCAAACCGCACAGCCGGTCGTGAGCTCGGCATCAGCTGGTTCGGGCGACGCACCGGAGACACATCCGGTCGTGGCATCTCGCTCGGTAATTTTTCGCCGCCACAGACGACTCCCGGCATCACTTATAATCCGCTCCTCAACGGCGGCAGCCCGTTCGGGACCGTGATCGCAAACTTCCTGGGGGGCGGCATCAGTGCCGATATCCTCGTGCAGGCCTTGGAAGAGAAGGGGCTCGCGCGCCGTCTTGCGGAGCCGAACCTGATTGCGCTCTCCGGAGAGAAGGCAAGCTTCCTGGCTGGCGGTGAAATTCCTATTCCGGTTGCGGCTGAAGACAACAGGGTGACTGTCACCTACAAGGAGTACGGCGTGCGCTTGAATTTCACGCCCACCGTCCTCGAGAATGGCATCATCAATCTCAAGCTGGAGCCTGAGGTCAGCCAGATTGACGAATCGATCCGCGTCAGCACGGGGGCCATCTCGATCCCTGGTTTCATCACGCGGCGTGCCAGCACCTCCATCGAAATTCGCGATGGCCAGAGCTTTGCGATGGCGGGCCTTCTGCAGAGCGTGCATTCGAAGAACCGGGAACAGGTGCCCTGGATCGGCTCTCTTCCCGTCATCGGCGCGTTGTTCAGTTCTTCTTCCTTCGAGGAGCAGGAGACGGATCTCGTCATCATCGTGACGCCACGTCTCGTCAGACCGGGCAAGCCTGGTCAGCCCCTTCGCACGCCTCTCGATTCCTCGAAGCCGAGCAACGACGTTGAATTCTTCCTCATGGGCACGATGGAGGTGGACAACGATATGCAAAAGCGCTTCGCCGAGGGGACAGGCGTGATCGGACCTTATGGCCATATCGTCGATTTGAAGCCAGGAAAGCGCAATGCTGTCAAAAAAGTCGTCAAGCAATAGCAAGAGGGGGGTGCTCGCTCTGTCCCTTCCGCTGCTTGCATCCACCATGCTTTTGGCGGGTTGTGCTGACTACGTTGAGCGGCGCGATACGATCACGCTTCATGCGGGCGAAGCGCAGGCTTGGAACAAGACGGTTCATATTGCCGATCCTTGGCCGCCATACGTGATGGACAGCCATATTCCAGGCGATGGACAGCGCACGGCAGGCGTCATCCGGCGCTACAGCAGAAGCAATGCGGATGCTGGTTCCGGTACTGCCGCAGCGCCTCCTGCCGCAGGCGCGACGAATCCTTGAGATCGGACGTCTCGTTCTCTGCAATACAATGCATAAAGAAAAACCCTTGGCAGTGATGCCAAGGGTTTTCGCGTTATCGGTCGATATGAGCTTAGCGGTTCGTATCGTCTTTGCCATTGGGGCTGCCATCGCCGCCGCCATTGCCATAACCATTATTGCCTTGGCCGCCGCCATGGCCATTCCCGTTGCCATTGCCGTTGCCAGGGCCATTTCCATTGCCGCCGGCATTGTTGCCGCCGGAAGCTCCGCCTCCGGCATTCCCGCCGGTAGAGCCGTTGCCGTTGCCGACGGTGCCGCCGTTGCCGACGCCATTTCCATTATCGGCAACGGCACCGCCACTGCCCGGACCCGTCGTGCCACCGGTGGAGCCGCCGCCAATGGATCCGCCACCGGCCACGCCACCGCCGCTAACAGCTCCGCCGCCTATGCTGCTGTTGCCGCCTCGTCCGCCGTCCGCGCCTGACTGGCTGCCGCGAACGATAGGGCTGCGGTTGATCGAGCCGGTCACCGCGTCGTCCTGATCCTGATTGCGGATCCGGTCCGTCCGCCGCAGGGCCTGCGGGCGGATGGCGCAGCGGCATACTTCGCCGCCTGCAACAATCTGGAGCCGGCAGTTGTGATACATAGAAACGTTAGGCACATCCGGAACGCATTGCATTCCTGAGCGGAGGGACTGTGCCGAAGAGGGAGAGGAAAGAACTGCAAGAAGAGCAGCACCAGACAAAGCGAGGGCACGCGAACGAATCATAGTTCACCTACGAGGATTGGTTATACTGTACTCATGTCACCCGTGGGTGACTTTCGTGGCTATATGACGTTTGTAGGTGAATATCGTTCCCGTAAGTTGATGAGGAATTTAGTGCATTTCCGAGGGAACTTTCCTCCGCCGAGAGCGATAAATGAAACTTATTCTTATCGAACTTAGCAGTAACCTTGGTTTTCTCCAGTTTGTCTTCGAGCGTGGCTATTTAATCTGTCGATATCGGAACAGCTGAATCCGTTTGTTCAGGCTCCTGCCCCGTTCCATAAGCGTCTGCCATGAGAACAATGCCCTGGAGCTTGGCTGCAAAAGCCGACCAGTCGTCATGGGCGGCAATCGGCGCCCACAGGGCTTCCACCTCCTCGATCACCATGGTGCATGGCTCGGAACCGGCGAAATAAGGATGATCGAGATTGAGACCCGATAGCAGCTCGAATTCGTCCAGTCTTTCGCGGACAGGTCGGAAGGCTTCATGCGAATACAGCCCTGCAGAAGGGCTGCGTTTCGCACGTTCCGAACTGTGCGAGCCTCCGTACCAGTCGAAGAAGGTTTGCTCGAAGGGGGCCTTGGTCTGGTGCAGGAAGGTCCACAGGGCCCTGGCAAGCAATCCGTTTTGCTCCGGCCTTCCGGAGGCGAGGCCCAGGCGGCGCAGAATAGCAGCGGCGAATTCCTGATGAAGCGTGGGCTCGAAGGTAGCGAGCGCGGCTTCAAGCCTGCTCTGGTCCGCGAGTGGCAGAAGGCATTCCGCAAGCCTGTACAGGTTCCAGAGAAGCGCGTCCGGTTGACGCCCGAACGCATAAAGACCTGTTTCGTCGAAATAAGCCGCGGTGAAACTCGGGTCGTAAGCAGGCAGAAAGCGCCAGGGACCGTAATCGAAACTCTCGCCCGTCACATTGATGTTGTCGGTGTTGAGCACGCCATGCACGAAGCCTGCGGCCATCCATTGCGCGCCCATACGGGCGACGCGGCGGCAGACCTCTTCGAGAAAGGCTGCGGCTCTCTCTCCTTCGTTCTCGCGCCAGGTTTCGGGCATGTAGGTTGCGATTGTGTAATCGAGCAGCTTGCCGATGTTGTTCGTCTCATCGAGGTAAAGCAGCCGTTGAAAGGTGCCGATGCGGATATGCGAATGGCTGAGACGGACCAGCACGGACGAGCGGGTCGGTGAAGGCTCGTCACTTCGCTCGAGCTCCTCGCCGGTCTCGATGAGACTCAGGGATTTCGATGTGTTCACCCCTAAGGCTTCCAACATTTCCGTTGCCAGAATTTCCCTCACGCCGCCCTTCAACGTGAGACGACCGTCAGCATGACGCGACCAGGGTGTCTGCCCGCTGCCTTTTGTCCCCAGGTCGAGCAGGCGCCCGTCTTTGATGTCGTGCAGCTGCGCAAAGAGAAAGCCGCGCCCATCGCCCAAGTGAGGGTTATAGGTTCGAAACTGATGCCCATGATAGCGAAGCGCGAGAGGCTCCGGGAAACTGCCGGGAAGAGGTTCGAAGCGACCGAAGTGGCCAATCCATTCCTCATCGGTCAAGCTTTCCAAGCCGGTGCGTGCTGCCCATCGCTGATTGCGGTAGCGGAGAATGTGATGGGGAAAGCGGGCGGGCGCGACAACGTCATAAAAATCAGAGCCGAGGTTCTGATGACTCGTTGAACCGCGATATCCAGGAGAAAGCGCCATCGTTTGAGTTCCGTCTGCTCTCATCAATCCACGTCAGCGCTAATTGTTCGCAGGCGCGAAGCCGTTCCGCACATGAGGCCTGTGGAATTCGGATGCCGACAGCCTCAATCATGTAACATGATATATGAATATATGACGATCGGCTCGACCTGTGGAAAAGTATTTTGGTTAAGCGTTTCGAAAAACATGCCGATTTTTCCAGGGCTTGAGTTCGAGATTGTAGAACGTTACCGCTCTGGTGCTGTCAAATCTCAAGTCGAGAGCTTGGCCGACCCATGTGCGAATCCTATGATTCCTTGAGCGAAGCAGCTCTGGGAGAGATGAATGGCACGCAAGGATCTCGCTGCCTTCTATGGACGCGTTGCTTTGGTCATGGTCGTGTTTGGCTTCATTGCAGCGATTGTCGCGGCGCCGCTGCTGTCCACAACGAGCGTTCGTCCATCCCTGACAGCTGCGCAGGATAGTGCGCCTTCACTGGAGTTGATCAGGGTGAAGAGCAACTCTCACCCGGGGAAACAGAGCTGATATCCGGGCAACTACCAGGATGGAGTCCTCCGTTCAGACGATGGGTCGAATTGGTTCTCCGAAAGCGCGCCATGAGCGAAAACAGCATTCTTCCTCAGGAGATCGGCCACTCCCTGAACAAGGTGCGAGGGCTGATCCGCTCCTATTCCGGTTTGTATTGCGATGAGGATCTCGCTCGCGATGTCCTCAAACTCTGCGACGAGGCGATGAGGTCGCCTCAGCCTTCGACACGCGTTCGGGAGGTACGCCGTCTGGTTCACGAATGTTGTGTGAAACTCGTGCGGGATGCTGATCGCTTTTCCATCCGCGATCCCGCTTTGATCGCGCGCTCGAGGGCAAGGGCAATCGCTGCCGTCGATATGCTACAGGATGCGCTCCTCGAACAGGCCAAAGCGGATGTAGTTCCACGTTCGGGTTCTTTCTTACGAAGACGAAGCCTTTGAGGCATTCCTGGCTAAAACGATCCCGGTGTGTTCAGGACGTCCGGTATCTGAGGGGAAAGAGCTGATTTCGTGCCAGGCGATCCAGCCCTGGGTGCAACTGGCATGTAAGCCGAACGTTGTTCCCAGTCCGGAGCATCCCTGTCCAGAAAGCCCCAAATGAGCGCGATGCCTGCCAAGCCTGTTCGTCGTCAGGACACGGGTCACAACCACCTCACTCTCTCATCGGCCATTGGCTTGCGGGCCGTGCGATTTATCGAGATGGCGCATGCCTCGGAGACAGGGTGCATCATCTATCTGGCGCAGGGACAGCGCAGGGCCGAGGAGATGGTCAACGCGTTGAAGGGGTTAGCCCCCGATCTCGATCTTCTCGGCTTCCCTCCTTGGGATTGTCTTCCCTACGACACTGTCTCGCCTTCACGGGAGGTGATGGGGCAGAGAATGGCGGTTCTGCATAGGATGGCCGCTCCAGCGGAGAGAGCCCGGGTGCTGGTGACGAGCCCAGCAGCCATTGTTCAGCGGGTGCCGCCGCGATCGCTCTGGAAGCATGCAACCTTTGGTCTCAGGACGGGGGATCGTTTCGATCAGGGTGCCCTCGAAGGATTTCTGCATCGTTGTGGCTACGTGCTCGATGATCGTGTCGACGAACCCGGTGAGGCTGCCATTCATGGTCAGGTGATCGATCTCTTTCCTGCAAACGGCCTAATGCCATTTCGCGTCGAACACGATGGCGCAGCCATTGTCAGTATTCGCCGCTACCATCCCCTTTCACAGAGGACCGAGGAAGAGGTGGGCGGTATTACTTTGGGGCCTGCCTCGGAAGTCGTGCTGAGCGAAACAGGGAACGAATCCGCCGTACCTCAACGTACTTCCGGAATGGAGCATCGCTTGCCGGAATACTATGAACGAATGGAGACTCTGTTCGACTACTGGCCTGATGCTCCCATCGTCGTCGAGGAGAAGGCTGGGGAGCGGCGGTTGAGTGTGGTGGAGCAGATCGCCGATGCTCATGAAAGTCGCATCAGCCTGCGTATGGGGGCCGATCATGCGGTGCGACCAGAAAGGCTTTACATCACCGAGGATGAATGGCGCGACAGGTTTGCGGAGCGTTCGGTCACTTTTCTTCACGATACACCGAAGGGCGGCAGCTCTGCTGTCCCGTTCTTCGCAAGCTCACCAAGGCCAGCTCAGGAGTTATCGGAATTCGTTGGAGCGCAAAGGCAGGCAGGGTGCAAGATCGTGCTATGTGCGGCAGATGAGCGTGATCGTAGACGGATGCATCGGAGAATCCAGAAGATCGGGCCGAGCCCGAACATTGCTGATGCATGGAGCGGTGTTCTCGCAGGCCCACCGCAGAGTGTTTGGCTGATCGAAGCGGATATCAAAGACGGCTTCATCGATGAGGCTGCCGGAGTGGCCGTCGTCACCGCACATGATGTTTTCGGAAGCCGGGCGAAAGGCGCGGGTGCATCCGATATATCTTCTGCCGAGGCCCAGCTCACGGATGTGAGCTTTCATCTGGGTGATACGGTCATACACCTCGAACACGGCATCGGGCGGCTGGAGGGCATCGAGACGGTGTCCTTGGAAAGCGGTCGAACGCAAGATGCCATTCGCTTGGTCTATGCGGATGAGGCAAAGCTCATGGTGCCGACAGATGAGATGGACAAGATCTGGCGCTACGGCGCCGCTATGGATGTCGTCCGGCTCGACAAGCTGAATGGTTCTGCATGGATCGATCGTCGTCAGAAAATCGAGGCTGAAGTACAGGATTCCGCCCGGGCTCTGAAGGCGCTCGTGCGGGAGCGCAAGGCGAGGAGGAGCGAACCCATCGTTCCACCCGGGAGGGAATATGAACGTTTCATCGCCCGCTTCGCCTTCACCGAAACGTCCGATCAGCTGCAGGCCATCGAAGAGGTCCTTCAGGATCTCGCGTCGGGCCGTCCCATGGACCGTCTCGTCTGTGGCGATGTCGGCTTCGGAAAGACGGAGGTGGCGCTTCGTGCAGCTGCCGCGGTCGCGTTTTCGGGAAAGCAGGTAGCGATTGTCGCTCCGACGACGGTTCTCGCCCGTCAGCACCTGCGCACGTTTGAGCGCCGGTTTGCCGGCTTTGGTCTCAGGATTGCTCACCTCTCGCGGCTGGTTGCGCCCGCAGAGGCAAGAGCCGTCAAAATAGGGCTTGCGGACGGGACGATCAGGATCGTCGTAGGAACTCACGCGCTTGTCGGCAAGGGCATCACATTCAAGGATCTCGGTCTGGTTGTCGTTGATGAAGAGCAACGCTTCGGAGCGGCTCACAAGAGCAAGCTCAGACAAATGGGTGATAACGGGCATGTACTGACACTGACCGCGACGCCGATTCCTCGTACGTTGCAATCCTCCCTCGTGGGTCTTCAGGATGTCAGCATCATTGCCACGCCTCCGGCGCGACGCCAGCCGATCCGCACCTTCCTGACATCTTTCGACCCTGCGGCGGTGCGCGACGCGCTCATGCGCGAGAAGAGGCGGGGAGGGCAGAGCTTCGTTGTCTGCCCGAGGATCAGGGACATCGCCCCGATGCAGGCCCAGTTGTCGAAACTTGTGCCTGAACTCGACCTGATCGCTGCTCATGGGGAAATGCCACCGGCTGAGATAGACGAAGCAATGGTACGCTTTGCCGATGGCGAGGGTGATGTGCTGCTTGCAACGAATATCATCGAAAGTGGCCTCGATGTTCCCCGTGCCAATACCATGCTGGTGTGGCGCGCAGACCGTTTCGGGCTCGCGCAATTGCATCAGCTGCGCGGACGGGTCGGTCGGGGGCGTATCCGCGGCACTGCGTATCTTCTCACCGAGCCGGATCGGGTGCTTCCGAAGGCCACAGAGAAACGCTTGCGGACGCTTGAGGCGCTGGATCGCCTCGGGGCGGGTTTCGCCATCAGCGAGCAGGACCTCGATCAGCGTGGAGCAGGCTCCCTCCTGGGCGAGGAACAGGCTGGGCATGTCAAGCTGATCGGAACCGATCTTTACCAGTTCATGCTGAGGCATGCATTGCAGGGCGAGAGCATCGAGGACGCCTGGAGACCTGAGCTGAATATCGGTCTGCTTGGCTCGATCCCCGAGGATTATATCAATGATCCTGAAATACGGATCAACCTGTACGCACGGATCACTCGGTTCGATCCGGCCGGGCGCGTTGATGCTCTCGAAGATGAAATCGCCGACCGCTTCGGAGCCCTGCCGCAACCCGTGCAGAACCTCATCTCTCTGGTGGAGCTGAAGCAGATTTGTCTGCGCTTAAGGATTGCACGGATCGATGCCGGTCCGCAGGGAATCGCTTTCAGCTTCCGGCCAGAGGCGTCGGAGCGGCTTTCACCGGAGAAAGCGATCAATGTCTCCGATGAGGAACTTCGTTGGAACGGGGAACGGCTTATCCTCGCCCGGGCGATCAAGTCTCCGGAGGACCGGCTGGATGCCATCCGGGACCTGTTGGACAAGCTTCCCCGAGGGATCGATCCCGCATAAATTCACGGGATAGGCTGCGAACATATTCAGCCCAAGAAACTTATCAGGATAAGACATCTCGATGAGGAGACCATGACGTCCGAAGAAATCAAGGAGCTGAATGCGGCGCGTGAAAGCCTTGTAAAACGCCGGCGCGAAATGGCCCGGCAGATTGCGGAAGCGCCGTTGCCGTCCGTTGAGATGGCGGAGGAACTCTCGAAAGTTCTTGGAGCGATCGAGGCCTTGGATCGGGCGCTGAACGAGGCGGGGCACCCGTATATGAGCCAGAGCGTAGCAGCGCAGATGCAGGCGGACGCCTGAGAGACGTCTTCTCTCCTCTAGAGCTTGATTCTCCCCACAAGCTCAAAGCCTTCAAACGCTTTCGGCTTCAAGACGAGAATCTCGCCTTCTGCCGGGAAGAGGCCGGTCAGGGCTGTGATGTTGACCTGATGCGTGACGAGCACCAGGACACCGGAAGAACGCCATGTTGCGATGGTCTGGCGGACGGCCTGCGTTTGGAGCTCTTCCTGTCCTCTCCCGGCAAAGACCGAATCCAGGGGTGAGAAAGGTTCCACCCTGTCACCGAATGCAAGGCGCGCTGTCTCAAGGGAGCGGCACCAGCGGCTTGAGAGGATGCGTTCGACAGGAACCCGCTCCTCCTTGAAGCGCAAACCAATGGTGCGAGCTTGAACGCGCCCTTCTTCCGAAAGATTGCGCTGTGTTGCGCAGTCCTCCAGCCGAAAATTCGGAGGATCGCCTGTTCCCGGTGCGCGGGCGTGGCGGAGGACAGCAATCGCGGCTCCGGCACGGAGAGCTTTCCAAGCTAGGTCGGATGCCGCTGCAGTGTGCGGGACCATCATGAGCATCGCAAACAATGCAAAGATGATCTTACGAAGCCTGCATTTCATGGAGCCTTCCTCTCTCACGCTGAAGATTCCGGAAACGTTACCGCTTAAAGCTCACAGACAAGCTGCCTCATTTTAGGCCCAATATATCCGCTAATTCTTTCATACAACGCAATAAAGCCGGGCCATAACAAGGCCTAGGCAGCATAAGTATCAGGGGGCAATTCGATGAATCCATCTTTGCGCGGCGTTGCTGCCGCATGCGTGCTCATGGGTGGCATTGTTCTGGGCCATGAAGCTGCGGCCAAGCCTGTGCAGCCGGTATCGCTCACACCTGAACGAATGGCCGAGCTTCGTCAGGTAAACCAATACGTGAACAGCACGATCGTGGAGGTGACGGACCTCGAACAATATGGACGCGAGGACGTCTGGGCGCTTCCCACGAGCGGCAAGGGCGACTGCGAGGATTTCGCGCTGCTCAAGCGCAAGATGCTGATCGAGCGCGGATGGCCCGCTTCGACTCTCTCTGTCACGGTGGGAGCCACTGGGCAGGGCGTAGCGCATGCCGTTCTCATGGTCACGACTGCTCAGGGACAATGGGTGCTCGACAATCTCACATCGTCCATCCTGCCGCCCTCACGGACGGGGCATGTGTATTATGCCCGGCAGTCCGGAAAGGGATGGCTCTCCGCAACTGGCGAGAGAAGTGCCGAGCCCATGGCCGACTTGCCGGTCGCGCGTCGGTCGCCTGTCGTCCAGGCCAGCGCGCGGGAGCGCCGCGGGTAAAGGCCAAGAGGCAAGCGTCCCGATCCCACTCAAGAGTGCCCTTGAGCATGTTCCGTTCACGATGCTTGAAGCAGTAACCGAAAAATTAGGGTGTTGATCTAGTATTACATGGCCTTGACGAGGTGAATTGCCGAGACGACGACCTGTAGGCCATCCATGCTCCATTCGAAGACCAACTCCTTGGAAACCTCTGTTCCGGACGATCAACATGACGATGCCCGTATGTTCGATCTGGCCCCAGTCTCCCTTTGGCTGGAGGATTACAGCGGCCTGAAGCAGCTCTTCGACGAGTGGCGGTCCGCCGGCGTAAGCTCGCTGAGAGAGTATCTCGAGGCGGATGTGAACCGTGTGAAAGCCTGTTCAAGCCGGATTCGCGTGATCAAGGTCAATCGCAAGACTCTAAGTCTCTTCGAGGCTGACGATCTGGCGCATCTGGTCGGAAATCTCGACAAGATCTTTCGCGCGGACATGCTGAAGGCTCATATCGAAGAGCTGGTTCAGCTTTGGGAAGGTAAACCCGATTTCGGCAGCAACACTGTCAACTACAGTCTCTCGGGGAAACGCCTGGACATTCAGCTCAAGGGAACGATCCTGCCTGGGCACGAGGAGCGTTGGGCGCGTGTTCTCGTTGCAATCGAGGATGTAACCGAGAGGGAAACGGCGCGGCGCGAACTCGCTATGAGCGAGGCTTATGCCCGCGGTCTTTTCGAGCACTCTCCCGTCTCTTTGTGGGTTGAGGACTTCAGTGCAGTCAAGCAACTGCTGGAGGAGGTGCGGCGACAGGGCATCAGGGATTTCCGAACCTTCACCGACGTTCACCCGGAATTCGTCTCACGCTGCATGAGCGAGATTCGCGTCATCGACGTGAATCGTCACACGCTGGAGCTCTTTGTCGCTCCCGACAAGAAGACCTTGCTCAGTAACCTGGGCCACGTGTTTCGCGAAGAGATGCGCGAGCATTTCTGCGAGCAGCTGATCGATCTCTGGTATGGCAAGATCTTTCAGCAGCGCGAGGTGGTGAATTATTCGCTGACTGGCGACGAGCTGCATCTGCACCTGCAGTTCTCCGTGCTGCCCGGCTATGAGCACGATTGGTCGCTCGTGCAGGTGGCGTTGACCGACATTACTGCCCGCAAGCGAGCAGAGGCCTATCTCGAATATCTCGGCAAGCACGACGTTCTGACCAAGCTCTACAACCGCTCCTTCTATGTCGATGAGCTCAACCGTTTGGAACGCAAGGGGCCGCTTCCCGTCACCATCATTATCATCGATCTCAACGGCTTGAAGATAGCCAACGATCAGATGGGCCATGCTGCGGGGGACGCGCTGCTGCGCCGCGCCGGCGAAGTGCTGAGCAAGGCAGTCGACAAGCCGCGTTGCGCAGCGCGCATCGGGGGCGACGAATTTGCTTTGCTGCTTCCGGGAACCGATGAACGGGATGCAAAGCAGGTGCTCGAGAGCATCGAGAATTTGCTTGAGGTCAACAACCAGTTCTATACGGGCCTGCCTCTCAGCTTCTCCATGGGGATGGCCACGAGCGAGCCTGGCGAGCGGCTGGAATCGGTCGTCAGGCGGGCCGACTTGATGATGTACGAAGCAAAGCGCGCCTACTATGCCGCGCTAAGGGAAAAAGGTGGCACCTGAGTCGGTACATCAAGCAGCGATGGCGATGATCTCCGCCTGCGATGCGCCCAGGGGAATGACGTCGCCGACTTCCTTGCCCATGAGCGCCTGAGCAAGGGGAGAGACGTAGGAAATACTCCCTTTGGCAGGATCGGCTTCGTCCTCGCCGACGATCCGATAGGTCTGCTGCCGACCATCCTCCCGCTCGATGGTCACGCGGGCGCCGAATCGCACATGAGTTGTGTCCGTGGGTGGAGGTACGATCTCCGCTGTCACGCGTCTTGCCGACCAATAGCGAAGATCGCGCCAAAGCCGCGTCATCTCGACTTTGTCATTGGAGACTTTTGCTTCCTCCAGCCGTCGCTCGAGGCGCTCGATCTCGGCCTCCATCTGAGCCAGTCCCGATGGGGTGACGAGATGATGCGGGCTCAAGGTCCGTTCCGGGAGGTCCTCAAAGGCCCCACCGCCCTCAGACTCGCGAACAAAGGCACGACTCATGGACGCTTCCTCCGCACTTTCGAAGAAAACGCTTCAAACCGGCTAAGTTTCCGTGTGCTTCTTTATTGCCTGGCCCGCCGCAAGCGTCCCACGATGCCACCCGGGAAGGCGTAGACGCTGATCACGAACAGCGCCCCGAGCCAGAGCAGCCACCGGTCCGGGTGGATCAGGTCCGGCAGCAGCGGCACTCCGGCAAGGGCCTTGCTCCCTGCGTCCATCAGCACCTGCAGGTAGCTTTGCGCAAGGACGAAGAGGGCTGCGCCGATAATGGAACCGTACATCGTTCCCATTCCGCCGATGACGACCATGAGCAGGATGTCGATCATGATGGAGAAGGAGAGAGTCGTGTCCGGGCCGTTGTAACGCAGCCAGAGGGCCATGAGCGCTCCGGCCACCGTCGCGACCAGCGCGGCTATGATCGAGGCCGCGGTGCGATACGCCACGACGCGATAGCCCAGGGCCTCGGCGCGGAACTCGTTTTCGCGGATCGCCTGCAGCACGCGCCCGAATGGGGAATTCACGATGCGAAGCAAAAGCAGAAACATCGCGAGGGCGACGAAGAACACCATGTAATAGGCAATGAGGCGCCCATTGATCGATACGCCGAAGAGCGGCTCCGACAGAAGTCTGAAGGCTGGGCGCAGCTCGGCGGGCAACTGGAAGGAGAGGCCATCCTCGCCACCGGTGATTCCTGAGAGCTGCGACGCCAGGACAGCCATGGCGGAGGCGACGGCCAGCGTGATCATCGAGAAGAAGATCGCCCGCACACGCAGCGACAGCAGACCGATGCCAACCGCGAGCACCGCCGAGAGCGCCAAGGCTCCAACGAGGCCGATGGCGACGGACGTCCAGGTAGCGCCCAGGCGCTCTAAGGCAATGGCGATGCCGTAGCCTCCGATGCCGAAGAACATGGTGTGAGCGAATGAGACGATGCCGGTATAGCCGAGCAGCAGGTCATAGCTTGCGACCAGCACGATGAAGACGCAGATCTTGGCGGCCGTGCTCAGGGGCTGGCTGCCTGAGAACAGGAACGGCGTTGCCGCCAGAACCACGAGAATGGCAAGCAGGATGAAGGTCAGCGCCTTCGAGCGCGGCATATCAGAGGACAGGAGACCGCTCAACAAGCCGCTGCTCTTGCGGGTCTCATCGAAGGCGAGGGGCAGGGCAGGAGACGTGCTCATCGACGCGCTACCGGAAAGAGGCCCTGAGGACGCCAGATCAGCACGAGGGCCATGACAAGGATGTTGGAGATCAGCGCCAGTTTTGGCTCGATGAAGCCGACATAATTGGCCACGAGCGCCACGAGAATGGAGCCGACGAAGGAGCCGCCTATGGATCCGAGACCGCCGATGATGATGACGATGAACACCAGCACCATCACCTCCATGCCCATGCCGGCGGTGAGCGTCTGACGGTAGAAGGCCCACATGACGCCGCCGAGGCCCGCGAGCGCGGAGCCTGCCACGAACACGCTGACAAAGAGACGGCGGATGCGATAGCCGAGCGCTTCCACCATCTCAGGGTTCTCGACGCCTGCGCGGATCAAGAGGCCGATCCGGGTGCGGTTGAGAACCAGCTGCATGCCCATGAACACCACGAGGCCGACGCCCACTGCCACCACGCGATAGCGTTCCATTACGATGTCGCCGACGACGAAGGAGCCGCGCAGGGTCTGCGGCAGCGGCAGAGGAATGGGCGATGCGCCCCAGATGGCGTGGATGGCTTGCTCGGCGACGATCAGGCCGCCCATGGTCACCAGGATCTGCTTGAGGTGGCTGCCATAGACGGGGCGCACGATGACCCGTTCGAACGCGGCGCCCACGACACCCGTCACGGCCATTGCAGCCAGGATGCACAGGAGCAGAAGACCTAAGTTCAGCCAGACCGAATCCGCCTGGCCCCAGCCTCCGAGAGGTCCGAGGACGATCAGGGTCGCATAGGCGCCGAGCGAGATGAACACGCCGTGTCCGAAATTGATGATGTCCATAAGGCCGAAGACGAGCGTGAGGCCCGACGCCATGAGGAAGATCATCATTCCCATCGCAAGGCCCGCCACGGTGAGCGTCACCCAGGTTGAGCCGCTGCCAACGAAGGGCAGGGCGAGCAATGCGAGAGCTGGAAGGAGGAGGAGCGGCAGCCAATCGGTCTTGGTGCGCGGCAGCGGCTCGGACGATGCGGTCGGTTCAACAGCCATATCGGTCATTGGTGAGCATCCAGGGAAAGGCCGAGCAGGCGCTGTTGCAGGTTCCTGTCCGCGACCATCTCGCTCATGGCGCCGGAATGCACAATGCTTCCGTCGTCCATAACCACCACGTTGTCGCCGAGCGCAGAGGCTGCATGGAAATTCTGTTCCACGAGCAGGATCGTCTCGCCGGCAGCCTTCAGGGCCCTGAACGCCTCGATCATGCTGCGCACCATCACGGGCGCGAGGCCCTTGGTGGGCTCGTCGATGAGGAGGAGACGGCGCGGCTCGGCAATGGCCCTGGCAATGGCGAGCATTTGTTTCTGTCCGCCCGAGAGATTGCCGGCCGGCAGATTCCAGAAGCGCTTGAGAGCGGGGAAGAGGCCGAGCATCCAGTCGAGCCGTGCGGAATCCACGGGGCCGCTGCGGGCCGCGAGCACGATGTTTTCGCGAACGGTGAGGTCGGTGAAGATGGCCATGGACTCCGGCACGTAACCGATTCCAGCGCGAGCAATGTCGGGAGTGCTGTTCTTCGTGATGTCTTGGCCGTCGAAGCGGATCGTGCCCGACGAGGCCTGCCATAAGCCCATGATCGTGCGAAGCGTGGTGGTCTTGCCCGCTCCGTTGCGGCCGAGCAGCACGGTGAGCTGGCCTGCGGGAACGGCAAGATCCACGCCGTGCAGAATGTGATAGGGCCCGATATGGGTGTGAACGCCGGAGAGGTGGAGAAGCGGCTTAAGCATGAGCCGCCTCCAGGCCGAGATAGGCTTCCTGCACCACGGGCGAGGCGATGACTTCGGCCGGATCGCCGTCGGCGACAAGCGTGCCGTTGTGCAGCACGATGATGCGATCCGCGAGCGAGCGAACCACGTCCATCTTGTGCTCCACGAGCAGCACGGTCGCGTCGCCGCGCTGCTTGATGTCCTGAATGAGTTCGAGAACGGTCGGCACCTCATCCACGCTCATTCCGGCCGTCGGCTCGTCGAACATGAAGACCTTGGGTTCCATCGCGATCAGAAGAGCGACTTCGAGCTTGCGTTGGTCGCCATGGGAGAGAGCTTTCGGCGCGACGTGGCGCTTGTCGCTCAGGCGTACACGCTCGAGAATTCCCTCTGCCTTCTCGATAAGATCGCGCCGGCCGTTCCATACCTTGAGTAGCGACCATCCCGCCTCCGCGCGGCTCTGAACGGCGAGGCGCACGTTCTCCAGCGCGGTCAGGTCGGGAAAGAGATTGGTCAGCTGAAAGGCGCGGCCCAAGCCTCGCTTTGCGCGGGCCGAGGGGGCAAGCGATGTGATCTCCTCACCTTCGACCAACACTTGTCCCGATGTGGCCCGCAGCTGGCCGGAAATCAGATTGAAGTAGGTGGTCTTGCCCGCGCCGTTCGGGCCCACGATCGCAGTGAGCGTGCCCGGGGTGAACTGGCACGACACATTGTTGACGGCGACATGGCCGCCGAAGCGAATGGTGAGCCCGCGCGTTTCGAGCGCGGGCATGATCGTCGCTGATGATGGCACTTCAAATTAGCGCTTGTTACGGACCGGAATGGGCATCTTGTCGGCCGGGATCGTGTCCACGAGCTCCAGCAGGTCGTTCGCATCCTTGCCGTTGGCCTTGACCTTGAAGTGGTACATCGCCTGGAGAGCCTGATGATCCTCCTTGCGGAAGGTCATAGTCCCCTTCGGTGTCTCAAAGCTCATGCCTTCCATTGCTGCGATCAGCTTCTCGGTGTCGGTGCCGCCAGCCTTCTGAATAGCGGTGACGACAGCCGATGCTGCAGCGAAACCGCCTGCTGTGAAGAAGTCCGGAGGAGCATTGAAGCGCTTCTGATGCTCGGCCACGAGCCAGTCGTTCATCGCGTTCTTCGGGAAAGCATAGTAGTAATATACCGCGCCTTCCATGCCGGGATAGTTCTTGTAGATCTGCATGGCAGGCAGGATGTTGCCGCCGGGCGCGATCTCGATGCCGAAGCGCTCGGGCTTCAGATCCGCGATCTTCGGCAGCGGATGCTGGCCGGCCCAGATGATGTTGATGATCTTCTTGCCCGGCTTGTCCTTCAGAGCATCGAAGATGCGCTGGGCGGAGGCGGTGAAATCCGTAGCGTTCTGAGGAGTGTATTCCTCGAACACGACCTTCGCATTGGGACGGATCTGGGCAAGCGCGTTCTTGAGAGCAGCAACGCCGTCCTTGCCGAAGGCGTAGTCCTGCGCAAGCGTCGCGATGGATACGTCGCCGGTCGTCGGGATAGCCGCCGCCGCGCCGTAAGCGTCCTGCGTGGAGTTGCGGGCGGTGCGGAAAATAAAGCGGTTCCACTTCTCCCCGGTGATCGCATCGGCTACGGCGGGTTCAACGATCAGCACTTTGCCGTTTTCCTCAGCGACCGGAAGCATGGCAAGCGCGGCAGCGGAGGATGTGGTGCCGACCGCAAGGTCCACCTTGTCGTCGTTGTACGCCTGCTCCAGGAGCGTCTTGGACAGGTCGGCCTTGAGCTGGTCGTCCTTCACGATCACGGAGATCTTACGGCCGCTCACCGTCATGGTGCCCTTGGTGAGGTACTCGAGGCCCATCATGAAGCCGGCTTCGGTCTGTTTGGCGTACGCCTCGAGCGCACCAGTCTTGCCGGCGATCAGAGCGATCTTGATATCCTGCGCGAAAGCGGCGGAAGAGAAGACAATTCCTGCCGTTGCGGCAGCGATCTTGAGCGTGAGGCGCATCGCACTCCCCGTGTGTGTTTTTGTTACCACATTGACGGTCGCGCGCCCGAAAGTGTCAAGCACGATTGTTGTGCAGATTGTGGAGGGCGGATAGGCCTTTGGGTTAAGCCTCGGGGAGCACGGGGTCCTCGATATCCTTCGCGTCTCGGCCGCGTCTTGCAGCTTCACGCTCGAGAAGCAGCAGCGCCACGCCCGCCGTGCAGATGACAGCGGCCCCGACCAGGGTCCAGAATTCGACGATGTCTCCAAATGCCAAGTAACCCAGTACGATGGCCCAGATGATCAGAGTATACTGATAGGGCGCGACAACGGACGCTGGCGCGATTTTCAGCGAACGGTTGACACAGGCGTGGGCCGCCATGGAAACAATACCCAGCAGGAAAAGACCCGCCAGATCAAGCCAGCCGGGGTTGACCCAGCCAAAGGGCACGGCGGCGACGCCGAAGATCAGGCTACCAAAGATCTGACCGAGTACGAGCGTGGCGTCATCGGTTTCCCGGAGCTTGCGGGTCGTGATCATCAGAAGCGAATAGAACATGCTTCCGGCGAGTGCGATCATGGCAGGCAAGGAAATCGTCGCAGGCGAGGGGCGAAGCGCAATCAAGACGCCGACGAAGCCTACGCCGATGGCGACGATGCGCGGCGTGTCGATCTTCTCACCCAGCCAGAACACTGCGAAAGCCGCCACATAGATCGGCCCGGCGAGATAATAGGTCATCACGTCGGCCAGGGGCAGATAGGTGACGGCCCAATA
The DNA here is from genome assembly GCA_035645515.1 of Microvirga sp. Lineage (GTDB taxonomy): Bacteria > Pseudomonadota > Alphaproteobacteria > Rhizobiales > Beijerinckiaceae > Microvirga. The sequence goes on along the minus strand of DASQML010000078.1, from coordinate 95,469 downwards.
GAAGCAGGCGACCTCGAGCGTCGAGAGCAGAATGCGACAGGCATGGAGCCAGGGCTGCGGCGGGATTCTCAGCGGGATTTTCTGCCGACGCATGATCGGCAGGAGAATTGCCAGCGCCGCGACGCTGCGCAGGAGCAGAACTTGGCCCACGGAATAGGTGGCGACGAGCCATTTGCCCATCACGTCGTTGACGGAGAACATGAAGGTGCCGAGCAGCATCAGGCCGATGCCGATAAGGGCACCCGAGTGCACCTTCTTAGCGGATGGGGAAACGGAATGACTCATGGTCCGCATACATGCGTGAAGCTGATGCAATTCACAAGAGGCCTGAAACCTGCCTTAATGCGCTGGAGATGGAGATGACGTTATGAGCGGCCCCGCACCAAAGGACCCCCATTTCGAGGAGCGGGTGCGGGCGAGCTTCGCCAGACAAGGGCTCATGGAAACCCTGGGGGCATCCGTGGACCATGTAGCCCCTGGTCAGGTGAGCATCATGCTTCTTCCATCAAAGGCAGTGTCGCAGCAGCACGGTTTCGTGCATGCAGGGGCCGTGGCGAGCATCGCGGACTCGGCTGCCGGTTATGCGGCTCTGACCCTGATGCCACCTGGGGCTGGCGTGCTCACGGCGGAGTTCAAGATCAATCTTCTTGCGCCGGCGGTCGGCGATCGCATCGTAGCCAAGGGAAAGGTCATCAAGGCCGGACGCACGCTCACGCTCGCGCAGACAGACGTGTTTGCCGAACGCCAGAGCCAGGAGAAGCTCGTTGCCGTCCTGACGGCCACACTGATGACCATCGAGGGTCGGGCCGGGGTGGACGATTAGAACGTTTTTGCCCCGTTCACTGGCAGCATGATGGCGTAAAGCGACGTGGTGGCGCAGATATAGAGACGATTGCGCTTCACGCCGCCGAAGACCACGTTCGCCACTGCTTCCGGCACCAGGATCTTGCCGATCAGGGTGCCGTCGCTCTCGTAGCAATGAACGCCGTCGCCCGCACTGGTCCAGATCCGTCCGTCTTCGTCCAGGCGGAAGCCGTCGAAAAGGCCGCTGGTACAGGTGGCGAAAACGCTGCCCCCCGTAAGCCTGCCGTTCTCGCCGACATCGAAGACCCTGATGTGGCGGGGACCATCAGGAACATGGGTCGCGCCCGTATCGGCGACGTAGAGCTTCTTCTCGTCCGGTGAGAAGGCCAGGCCGTTCGGGCGCACGAAATCGTCTGCAACGATACTGACGGAGCCGTCCTGCGGGTCGACACGATACACATGGCACGCGCCGATTTCGCTTTCCGCCTTGTGGCCTTCGTAATCGGAGTCGATGCCGTAGGCCGGGTCCGTGAACCAGATCGACCCGTCCGATTTCACCACCACGTCGTTGGGACTGTTGAAGCGCTTGCCGTCATAATGGCTCGCAATCACGGTGATCGAGCCATCATGCTCCGTGCGTGTCACGCGACGGTTGCCGTGTTCGCAGGTCACGAGACGCCCTTGCCGATCCACGGTGTTGCCGTTCGAATAGCCGGATGGATTGCGGAAGACGCTGATGCTGCTGGATGTCTCGTCGTAGCGCATCATCCGGTCGTTGGGGATGTCGCTCCAGACAAGATAGCGGCCCGCCGGGAAATAGGCCGGACCTTCCGCCCATCGGCATCCTTCCGCGAGCTTTTCGAGGCGCGCGGATCCGATGAAGAGGCGGCGGAAACGCTCATCGAGAATGACGGCAACATCCCGGAACATCGCATGCCCTTTTCAGTGAGCCATCAGGACGGGAATGGTCGTGTTGCTCAGGATATGGCTTGTCGCACCGCCGAAGAACATCTGCCGGAGGCGGCTCTGGGTATAGGCCCCTTTCACGAGAAGGTCGCATCCGAGGGAGGCGGCTTCCGTCAGGATGGTTTCTCCGGGTTTGTCCTGCGGATCCGGAACGGTCATGGCTTCGGCGGCCACATCGTGCATCCGCAGCGAGCGGGCCAGTTCCGAACCGGAGGGACCGGGCACGCCCCAATCCTCGAGCTCCAGAACCACCACACGCCGAGCTTTCTTCAGCAACGGCATGGCTCCGAGCACCGCACGCGCGGTTTCGGTGCTGCGGTTCCAGGCGATCACGGCCACCTCGCCGAAGGTGCGCGGCACCGACGGCGGCGCGATCAGGACCGGTCGGCCAGTCTCGAAGAGGGCGGATTCAACCGTCGAAAGGCGGGTTTGCCCGTTCGATCCGTCGGGCCTGCCGACGACGATCACGTCGAAGACGCGGCCATAGGCGCCCAGGAAGGCATCTTCCGTCAGGCTGTCCTGACGCCAGCCGAAGCTCAGGCCTGACAGACCGGCCGAGGAGCGCGAGATCTGCTTGGCGGCCATCTGCGCCTCAAACCTTTCGCGGCAGGTGCGCGCCATCTCGACGCGATTTTCGGGGGTCAGCGGCGACGGCACGCCAATGGCAATATCCACCGGCAGAACCACAGGGTAATCGGGGGTAATAGCAAGACCCTCGATATAGCTGTCAAAGGTTCGACCCAACAGGAGTGCCACTTCGAGCTGGCTCTCGATCAGGCCATGATCTTCAATCGGGACGAGGATGCTTTTCATAAGATTATTGTCGCGCTGAAACCTCTTCTCGGCAAGGGCCTTCGACGAAGGTGGCATTTCCGTTATGAGATCGTAAAGTCGCTGGGCTTCCAGTCCACCTTCGGATATTGCGGGTTCATCGTCTCGAGAGTGGCCTTGACGATGGATGCGATGGCCGCATTGCGCACCCATTTCCGGTCGGCGGGAATGACATACCAGGGAGCGTGATCCGTGGAGCAGCGATGCAGCATGGTCTCATAGGCGTCCTGGTACTCGTCCCAGTACTGCCTGTCCTCGAGGTCGCCCGGGTTGAACTTCCAATGCTTCTTCGGATCGTCGAGGCGCTCCTGCAATCTCTCCTTCTGCTCGTCCTTGGAGATGTGGAGCATGAATTTCAAAATCGTCGTGCCATTCTCGGTCAGCATCCGCTCGAAGTCATTGATCTGGTCGTAGCGCCGCTCGATGGCCTCCTTGGCAGCGAATTTCCGGACCTTTGCGATCAGCACATCCTCGTAATGCGAGCGGTTGAAGATGCCGATGGTGCCTCGGCGGGGACAGGCGGCATGGACCCGCCAGAGGTAGTCGTGCTCCAGCTCCAGCTTCGAGGGAACGCCGAAGGCCGTGACGGAGACACCCAGCGGCCCGGTTGCGTTGAATACGCTGCGGATGGTGCCGTCCTTGCCCGATGTGTCCGTGCCCTGCAGCACGACCAGAAGGGCGCGGGAGCCTTCCGCATAAAGCCGGTCCTGCAGCACATCGATCTCTCGCGCGAGGTCGGCCGTTGCGGCCTTGGTCTCCTGCTCGTTGCCGAAGAGGCTCGAATCGCGGGGATCGCGATCTTTCAGCTTGATGCGCTCGCCAGGTTTCACCCGCAATGCCGCAATGACGCGGCGCTCCTGTTCCGTCATTCCCGGTCCTCCCAGACCTTCCTTTCAGGACGATAGGGCGTTTGCTCTTGAAAGGAAGGTCTGGATGGCTGCCGCGCCCATCTTTACCCATCGGCACAGGCCTTTTAGGAAAGGACTCTAAGGCACGAAAGGTCTCCCGATGTTGACCCTCTACTACTATCCCGGCAATGCCAGCTTGCTTCCGCACATGATGCTGCGGGAAATCGGCGAGCCTTTCGAGATGCGTCTCGTGGACCGGAGCAACAACGCGCACAAAAGCGCTGAGTACCTGAAGCTCAATCCCAACGGCCGCATCCCGGTGCTGGTGGATGGCGATCTCGTGCTCTTCGAGACCGCGGCGATTGCGCTGCATCTTGCCGACAAGTTCCCGCAGGCGGGCCTTGCTCCGGCACCCGGCACCAGGGAGCGCGCGGAGTTCTACAAGTGGATGATCCACTTGACGAACACACCACAAGCGGAGTTCCACGCCTGGTTCGAGCCGCACGAGCATGTGAGCGACAAAGCGGCGGCACCGGCCGTGAAAGAAGCGGCTGGCGAGCGCCTCAACCGGATGTTCGATGTCGTTTCCGAGCAGCTCGGCAACAAGACCTGGCTGCTGGGAGAATGTTTCTCCGCGGTGGATCTCTTCCTGTTCATGCTGATCCGCTGGGGGAGAGGCATGCCTCGACCGCCACGTATGCTTTCCAATCTGAATGCATTGGCGGAGCGGGTGATCGCGCGCCCTGCTGTCCAAGCTGCTTTTGAAGCGGAAGGACTGAAGACGCCTCTCTTCTGAGGCCTCAAGCCTTCCGGGATGTGCGTTTTGAGCGCTTCATCTCAGGCAGGACCTGATCGACTTTGGCGATCTCCGCCCATGGATCCTGCGTTAGGGAGGCAAGACGCTGCTTGAAGTTGTCGACGGTGAAGCCGTTGGGCTTGAGAGCCGGCGTCAGCTCCTCCCATGCAATCGGCGTGGCCACAGGTGCTCCGGGGCGCGAGCGGGTGGAATAGGGGGCGACGGCAGAGGCCTCGCGATTGTTGCGCAGATAGTCGATGAAAATCCTGCCCTGCCGCTCGTCCTTGATCGACGTGGTGGTGTAGCGATCAGGCTCGTCCTGGGCCATCGCCTCCGCTAGGGAGCGCGTGAAGGCGAGGGCTTCCTTCCAGGGCGCATGGGGTTTCAGGGGCACCAGCACGTGCAAGCCCTTGCCGCCCGTCGTCTTCACGAAACTCTCGAGATTCATCGCCTTCAGGCGCTCGCGAAGAGCGAGAGCTCCGTCGATCACGCGCGGCCATTCCACGCCTTCGCCCGGATCGAAATCGAAGATCAGTCTGTCGGGTCGCTCCAGATCGGCCAGGGTCGAACCCCACACATGCAGCTCCAGAACGCCCGATTGCACGAGGGCGATGACGCCCGGAAGGTCACTGACGCTGAGGACCTCCAGTTTGCCTGACGTGTCCGGCACAAGGGTGCTGTGAATGGCCGGATTCATCCCCGCCCAGGAATGGCGCTGCACGAAGCATTTCTTCTGTGCGCCCGACGGGCAGCGTGTCAGAGTGAGGGGGCGGTTGACGAGATGCGGAAGCAGCCAGTCGGCAATCCCGGCATAAAATTCGGCCAAGCCCTGCTTGGTGAGGCCCTGATCCTCCCAGAGCACCCGTTCGGGATGAGTAAGGGAGATGCCGGCAATCTCGACATCGCTCGTCTTCGCGGCTGAGGCAGTCACCCCGCCTTTGGGACGGGGCTCGGATTTCTTTGCTGAAGAGGGGGCTGTTTTCTTCGAGGCCCCCTTTTGCTTCGCCGCACCCTTGGCGCGCCTCGGAGCAATTTCATCGAGAGAACGGCCCGATTTCACGGAGAGCGGCGATTCCTCCAGAACGTCGGGATCCTCCTCGCTCCGGGCATAGGCATCGTCTGCCTTGATCAGCAGCCAGGATTCCTGGCGTTCGCGGGGGCGCCTTGCCATCCGGACCAGATGCCATGTTCCCTGCAGCTTCTCGCCGTCGAGGCGGAAGGTGAGACGGCCATTGTCATAGCCTTCATGGGGGTCGCCTTCGGGTATCCAGGTGCCCCTGTCCCAGACCAGGACTGTTCCGCCCCCGTACTGGCCCTCGGGGATGGTCCCTTCGAAATCCGCATAATCAAGGGGATGATCCTCCACATGGACCGCGAGGCGCTTGTCGCCCTTCACCAGGCTTGGGCCCTTTGCCACGGCCCAGCTTTTCAGCACCCCGTCGAGTTCCAGGCGGAAGTCGTAGTGCAGGCGAGAGGCGTCATGCTTCTGGACGACGAAGGAGGAGCCTTTGCGCCGGGGTGACTTGCCCGCCGGCTCGGAGGTTTTCGTAAAGTCGCGCTTGGCGCGATAGGATGCGAGCTTTGCCATGGCGCGGAGTCAAAGCCGCGCCATGGGCTTGGGTTCCCGATTAGGAGGCCAGGGGCTGGCTCGTGGGCTCGGCTTTCTCGCGTTCGGACAGGAAAGCGGCGGCGATCAGGTCGCGGGTATAAGTCTCGCGCGGACGCTCGAAGATCTCTTCGGCCGTGCCGCGCTCCACCACCTTGCCGGTCTTCATGACCATGATCTCGTCGGAGAGCGCCCGCACGACCGCGAGGTCGTGGCTGATGAACACATAGGCCAGACCGTGTGCCTTCTGCAGGCTGCGCAGGAGTTCCACGATCTCCTTCTGCACGGAGCGGTCGAGGGCCGAGGTCGGCTCATCGAGCACCACAAGTTTCGGATGCAGGATCATGGCACGGGCGATGGCAATGCGTTGACGCTGGCCGCCCGAGAACTCGTGCGGGAAGCGGTTGCGCCACGCGGGATCGAGCTGCACTTCCTCGAAGGCTTGTGCGGCGCGGCGGTCCCGCTCCTTGCGGGAGATGCTCGGCTCATGCACGAGGAGGCCCTCGGTGACGATCTCGCCCGCCGTCATGCGCGGAGAAAGGGAGCCGAAGGGATCCTGGAACACGAGCTGGAGGTGGCGGCGCAACGGGCGCATGCCCGCCCGGTCGAGGGGCATGAGATTGCGGTCCTCGAAGCGCACCATGCCGGAGGCCGGCTGCAGCTTCAGGATTGCACGGCCCAGCGTCGATTTGCCGGAGCCCGACTCGCCGACGATACCCACCGTTTCGCCAGCGCGCACGCTCAGGCTCACATCGTCAACGGCGCGCAGAACATGAACGGTCTTGCCGAAGAAGTTCTTCTCGAGCGCGAAGGTCACCTGGATGTTCTTGGCATCCAGGACGACGGGCGCGTTAGCAGGAGCCGGCTCCTTGCGACCGCGCGGCTCTGCGTCGATCAGCATCTGCGTGTAGGGATGCTTGGGCGCTGCGAAGATGTCCCCGGTACGTCCGCTTTCCACCACTTCACCGCGCTTCATCACATAAGTGTGGTCGGCAAAGCGGCGGACGATGCCGAGATCGTGGGTGATGAACACGATGGACATGCCGAGGCGCTTCTGCAGGTCGCGCAGCAGCTCGAGAATCTGCGCCTGCACCGTCACGTCGAGCGCGGTGGTCGGCTCGTCCGCGATGAGCACGTCCGGGTTGTTGGCGAGCGCCATGGCGATCATTACGCGCTGGCGCTGCCCGCCCGACATTTCATGCGGATAAGCGTCGATGCGCCGGGCAGGATCCGGAATACGAACCAGCTCGAGCAGCTCGATGGCACGCTTGCGGGCGGCGGCCTTGCTCAGGCCGCCATGGGTCGTCAGCGGAAGCGCGAGCTGGTCGCCGATCCTGTAGAGGGGGTCGAGGGAGGTCATGGGCTCCTGGAAGATCATGGTGAGCTTCGAGCCGCGATAGGTGTTGAGCTTTTCCGGCGCGAGGCCGATCAGTTCCTGCCCGCGATATTTCACCGAGCCTTCGGCCCAGCCGTTGGAGGCGAGAAGGCCCATGACCGACATCATGGTCTGACTTTTGCCCGATCCCGACTCGCCCACGATGGCGACGGTCTCACCGGCTGGAATGTCGAGATCGATGCCCTTCACCGCATGGAGGATGCCGTCTCCAGTACGGAAGCGAACGTGCAGGTTACGAACGGAAAGAACGGGTTCTGCCATTTTATCGCTCATCTCAGCGATCCTTCGGGTCGAGAGCATCGCGCAAGCCGTCGCCGATGAAGTTGAGGCAGAACAGGATCGCGACAAGCGTGATGGACGGATAGAGCAGCATCCAGGTGGCGCCCTGGATGTTCTTGGCGCCCTCGGAAATCAGAACGCCGAGGCTGGTGTTGGGCTCCTGAACGCCGAGGCCGAGGAAGGAGAGGAAGCTTTCCAGCAGGATCACCTTCGGCACGAGCAGCGTCATGTAGACCACCACGGGACCGAGTGTGTTCGGGATCACGTGGCGGCGGATGATGCCTTTCGTTTCGACGCCGAGAGCTTCGGCCGCCTGCACGTATTCCTGGCGCTTGATGGAGAGCGTCTGGCCGCGCACGATCCGGGCCATGTCGAGCCACTCCACCGCACCCACCGCAATGAACATCAGGATGAAGTTGCGGCCGAAGAACACGACCAGCATGATCACGAAGAAGATGAACGGCAGCGAGTAAAGAATGTCGACGATGCGCATCATCACGAGATCGACACGCCCGCCGAGATAACCGGACGTTGCGCCGTAGATCACGCCGATGAGGATCGCAACGAACGTGGCGAGCAGGCCGATGGAGAGCGATATCTGGCCCGCCTTCATGGTTCTGGTGAGAAGGTCGCGCCCGTTCGTATCCGTGCCGAACAGGAAGTATTGCTGCTTCACCGGCACGTCGACCAGGAGCCTGCGGCCTTCATCCTGGCGCTCGACCACTTTGGCGGTGCCGAAGAGATCGGAGCGTTCGAAGTAGGCCAGCAGACGCTCATCGATGGGGCGGGCGCTGGAGCTTACGAGCGTGAGGTGCACGACGCCCTTGTCGATGGACATGTTTTCGGGCTTGGCGCGAACACGGGCGCCGATGCGCTCGATGTTGGGCGCGATCTGGTCGGCCTTGGGATAGGCCTCAAGGCTCGCGGGCACCTTCACGTAATCCGGGTAAACCCGGTCGAACGGGTGGCCCGTGAAGAACGGGCCGAAGATGCAGGCGAGCGCAATCAGGCTCAGCACGATGATGCTGGTGAGAGCAGCCCGGTTGCGGATGAGACGCCCACGGGCCTCGGCCCAGAGGGAGCGGCCGGTCACCACCGGGCCGGTCATGGTCTCGACAGGAAGAGCAGCGCCTTCAGCCATGATGACACTCAATCGTAACGAATGCGCGGATCGATAAGGGCATAGAGAATATCGACCACGAGGTTGAAGAGCAGAACGAAGATGGCCACCACCACGACAGTGCCCATGACGAGCGTGTAGTCGCGGTTGAGCGCACCTTCGACGAAGTAGCGGCCGATGCCGGGCAGGCCGAAGATCGTCTCGACGACCACCGAGCCGGTGAGCAGAGCCGCCGCGGCAGGGCCGAGATAGGACACAACCGGCAGCGCAGCGCCCCGCAGAGCGTGGGCGACGATGGTGCGGGTCGGCAGGCCGAGGGAGCGGAGCGTACGGATATGGTTCGACCGCAGGTTCTCGATCATGGCGGCGCGGGTCATGCGCGCGACGACTGCGATCTGCGGCAGCGCCAGCACGATGACGGGCATGATGAGGTTGCGCGGATTGCCGTCGGCCCAGCCTGCGACCGGCAGAAGGGCGAGGGCGAGGCCGAAGACCAGCTGGAAGATGGGCGCCACCACGAAATTCGGGATGGTGAGGCCCAGGGCGCCCATGCCGGTGACGAGATAGTCGATGGTGCTGTTCTGGCGCAGAGCCGCGATGGTGCCCAGCGTGCCGCCGACGAGAACCGCCAGCGAGAGGGCAAGGGCGCCGAGGGTCATGGAAACCGGCAGGCCGCGGGCGAACAATTCGGCGACCGAGAAGTCGCGCAGGATGAAGGACGGCCCGAAGTCGCCGCGCAGCACGGCCTGGAGGTAGAGCCAGTACTGCTCAATGAGAGGCTTATCGAGCTGATAGATGCGATTGAGGTTCTCCATCACCTTCGCTTCGAGGGGGCGCTCGAGGTCGAAGGGGCCGCCGGGGGCGAGGCGGATCAGGAAGAACGAGATCGTGACGATGACGAACAGCGTCGGGATCGCCGAAAGGAAACGGCGGAAAATGAAGGAGAGCACGGAGAGCTCCTCCTGATGATATACGATAACGCCAAAAGATAGGGCGGCCTGAAGATCAGGCCGCCCCCGCAGTTTAATTTATTTTACTGCGTCTTCGAAAGGAAGCGCGTCGGGTAGACGCCGCGCGTGTTCTGCACGAAGCCCTTGATCTTCGGCGAGATCAGGTTGCTCTTGCCGTAGTACATGATCGGGATCCAGGGCATGTCCTTCATGAGGATGGCCTCGGCCTGCTTCATGAGGTCGGCACGCTTCTTGAGGTCCAGTTCCTTGGCCGCGTCGTCCAGCAGCTTGTCGAACTGCGGGTTGTTGTACTTGCCGTAGTTGAAGCCCTTGTTGTCGCTCCTGAGCAGGAACAGGAAGTTGTTAGGATCCGAATAATCGGCAATCCAGCCGTAGCGGGCGATGTCGAAGTCGCCGCCGTCGCGCAGGTAAGCGAAGTGGGTCTTGCCGTCCGTGTTGATGAAGGAGGTCTCAATGCCCGCCTGCTTCCACTGTTCGGAGACGGCGATCACCGAGTTCCGGTTATTGTCGGTGGTGTTATAGCGGATCTGAACCTTGAGGGGCTTGCCGGGGCCGAAGCCCGCTTCCGTCAGGAGCTTCTTGGCAGCCTCTTCACGGTCGATCGGGGACTGGTCCTTGTAGCTCATGTAGGCCGGTTCGCCGTAATTGCCCACGCCCGGGGGCATGAACGAGTAGGCCGGCTGCATGGTCTGACCCCAGATCTGCTCCGCGATGAACTCGCGGTCGACCAGCATGGAGAGGGCCTGACGCACGCGCACGTCGTTGAACGGAGCCTTGGAGGAGTTCACCACCAGGAACCAGGTGCCGAGATACGGACCAAGCTTCACCTGATCCTTGAAGCGCTCCTTGAGGGACTTCATCTGGTCGGCCGGCACGTCGTCCGTGGTGTCGAGTTCGCCGGCCTCGTAGCGACGGACCATCGCGGCGAAGTCCGGGGTCGGGAAGTAGTTGACCGTATCGATCTGGACGTTCTTCGCGTCGTAGTAATGCTCGTTCTTGACGAGCTTGATGTGCGAGTTCGGCACGAACTCGGCGAGCTTGTAGGCGCCGTTCGTGACCATGTTGCCCGGCTTCACGAAGTCCTTGCCGAACTTCTCGACGGAAGCCTTGTGGACCGGCAGGCTGGTTTGGTGGGTCAAAAGCTCGATGAAGTAGGGGGTCGGAGCTTCCAGGGTGATCTCGACCGTCTTGGGATCGGCGGCCTTTACGCCAAGCTCTTCAGGCTTCACCTGACCCTTGTTGATCTTCTCGGCGTTTTTGATCGGATACAGAATGTTCGCGTACTTCGCGCCCGTGGCCGGATCCATGATGCGGCGGTAGGAATAAACGAAGTCCTCGGCCGTCACCGGATCGCCGTTCGACCACTTGAGGCCGTCGCGGAGCGTGAAGCGATAGGTCCTGCCGTCGTCGGACACTTCCCACTTGGCGGCCTGGCCGGGCACGGCCTCACCCTTGGCGTTGTAGGTCACAAGACCTTCGAGCATGTCGCGCAGGATATGGGCTTCCTGAACCGTCGAGGTCTTGTGGGTGTCGAGGGTCTCGGGCTCGCCGGAATTGGCACGGTTGTAGACGACCTCCGCGAAGGCCGGATTGAAGGCGCCCAGGAGGGCTGTCGTAGCGACGGCCGCCAGCGCCGTGCGTTTGATCCAGGATGACATCGGACGCGTTCCCTTTCTGATTTTCTTAGGGTCTTTGAATGTCTCGGTCAGTGCCGATAAGGCAGTAACCTTGTCCTATTTGTTGAATAATCAACTGTTCATGTCCAGTACTATCCCCCGTAAACGCCAAAACCTAAGGTTGGCAAGGGCAGGGGATGTGGAGAAATGTCAGGCTCCCGCGTCGAAAACGAGTCCGGCAGCCTCGATTCCCCCTGCGGCGGCGATTTCGTCATTGTCCGAAGTGTCGCCGGAAACGCCCACGGAACCCAGAATCTGGCCTGTGGAGTCCTTGATCAGAACGCCTCCGGGTACCGGAACGAGCTGTCCGCCCACGGCGTGGGTGGCTGCAGCCACGAAATAGGGGCGATCCGTCGCCATCTTGTGGAGCGCCCGGGACCCCACACCGAGAGCCAGGGCGCCATAGGCCTTGCCCATGGCGATCTCGGCACGCTTGAGGCTCGTGCCGTCCTCCGCGAGCAGGGCCTTCAGCGCGCCGCGCGCATCATAGACAACCACCGCGAGCGGCTTGAACGCCTTGTCCCGGGCGGTCTTCAGGGTCGCTTCCGCGATGGTCTGGGCAGTCTTCAGGGTGAGTTCGGACATGAGTGATCCTCCTTTGGCTTGTTCTTGGTGCAGGAATGCACGGATCGAAGGGGCGCGGTTTACCGCGACGCGAGCCAGGCGGCTACGGCCTTGCGCTCGTCGAGCGTCATCTCGGTGATGTTGTTGGGCGGCATGGCATGGGTCAGGACCGCCTGAATGCGGATGACCTCCGCATGGCGGGCGATCTCCTCGGGCGTGTCGAGGCGCACGCCCTTGGGAGCGATGGTGATGCCCTCCCAGGCGGGCTCCGCCGCGTGGCACATGGAGCAGCGGGACTGGATGGCGAGGGTGGCCTCCTCGAAGGCTCCGGCCGGGGAAGTTGCCGAGGCATCCGCCATGTTGGCATTGCCGGGTTTGCCGATGATCGAGAGCCAGATCGCCAGGGCAATGGCAGCGGCCGCCACGCCCCAGGTCCACCAGGGCGAGCCCTTGCCGGCATGCTGGGAATTGAAGAAGTGCCGGATCACCGCGCCCGCGATCAGGATGAGCCCGATGATGGCCACGGCATAGCGGGAGGACCAGGCCAGCGGATAATGGTTTGAGAGCATCAGGAAGATGACAGGAAGCGTCAGGTAGTTGTTGTGCGTCGAGCGCAGCTTCGCCTCTTTCCCGAGCTTCGGATCGGGCGAGCCGCCCGCGAGCAGGGTCGCCACCACCTTCTTCTGGTTCGGGATGATGATGAAGAACACGCTCGCCGACATCCAGGTAGCAATCATCGCTCCCGTGTGCAGGAAGGCGGCGCGCCCGTTGAACACCTGCGTGAAGCCAAAGGCTGCGAGAAGGATATAGGCGAAGAGGGCAATGCCGAGCACGAGGCCGTTTCTACCCAATGGCGAGCGGCAGAGACCCTCGTAGACGAACCAGCTCACCACAAGGGCGCCGATTCCAATGACGGGTGCCTGCCAGGGAGCCAGTGCCCGCACGGCAGGATCGATCGTGTAGAGGTCTGCATGGAGATAATAGACCCAGACGATCAGGAAAAAGCCGCTGATCCAGGTGGAATAGCTCTCCCATTTGAACCAGGTGAGCTCCTTCGGCAGTTCCGGTGGCGCGACGAGGTATTTGCGCATGTTGTAGAAGCCGCCGCCATGAACCTGCCAGGCTTCCCCTCCGACGCCCTCGGGCAGGCCCTCCCGCTTCTTCAGGCTCAGGTCCAGATGGATGAAATAGAAGGAGGAGCCGATCCAGGCGATTGCCGTGATCACGTGGGTCCAACGCAGGATCTGGCTGATCCATTCGGAGATTTGCGGGTCGATCATGCAGCCACTGTCGAGGTGAAAGAGCACTTAAGCCTAGGGCGGGGCGCGGGAATGCGAAAGGCCTGCCGGAAGCCTTTTTCAACAGGAACAGGTCCTCCTGACTCCTGCTCTTTCAAGCTTATATGACCGGGGACGCTTGACGTCCGGGCATTGCGCCCAAAAGATTCCCGGCCTGTTTTCACGCTCGCGAGGTTTCATGGGCCGGCTCTCCACCCACGTTCTGGATACTGTCAACGGCAAGCCCGCCAGGGGCGTCGCCATCGAGCTTTTCGCCATTGAGGGCGAGGGCCGCCGCTCCGTGGTGCGCACCGTCACGAATGCGGACGGACGGACCGATGTTCCCCTGATGGCCGGGGAGGCCTTTCGCACAGGTACTTATGAACTCGTGTTCGAGGTCGGGGCCTATTTCAAGGCGCTGGGCACGACGACAGCCGATCCGCCGTTCCTGGACGCCGTCCCCATCCGGTTCGCCATCGCAGAGCCCGACGGTCATTATCACGTGCCGCTCCTCGTCTCGCCCTGGAGCTATTCCACCTATCGAGGAAGCTGACACATGCCTGAGACCACTTACCCCCGCGACCTCGTCGGTTACGGGCGCAATCCCCCTCATCCGCGCTGGCCCAACAATGCGCGGATCTGCGTGCAGTTCGTGATCAATTACGAGGAGGGCGGCGAGAACAGCATCCTGCACGGCGATCGTGCATCGGAGGCGTTCCTCTCGGAAATCGTGGGCGCGCAGCCCTGGCTCGGCCAGCGGCACATGAGCATGGAGTCGATTTACGAATACGGCTCCCGGGTGGGCTTCTGGCGTCTGTGGCGCATGTTTACCGAGCGCAAGATGCCAGTGACGGTTTACGGCGTTGCCACGGCTCTCATGCGCAATCCCGAGGCGGTGGCAGCCATGAAGGAGGCCGATTGGGAAATCGCGAGCCATGGCCTCAAATGGATCGATTACCGCGACTTCTCAGCCGAAGAGGAGCGGGCGCATATGAGGGAGGCGATCCGCATCCACACCGAGGTTACGGGCGAGCGCCCGCTCGGCTGGTATACGGGACGTACGTCGGAGCACACGAACCGCCTTGTGGCGGAGGAGGGCGGCTTCCTTTACACCGCCGATTCCTACGCGGACGAGCTGCCGTATTGGGAGCAGCACGGCAGGCATCTTCAGCTCATCGTGCCTTATACGCTCGATGCGAACGACATGCGCTTTGCGACGCCGCAGGGATTCAATTCGGGCGATCAGTTCTTCGCCTATCTGAAGGATTCGTTCGACACGCTCTATGCGGAGGGCGAGTCGGCGCCGAAGATGCTGTCCATCGGTCTTCACTGCCGTCTCGTTGGACGTCCGGGACGCGCCGCGGCGCTCGCGCGCTTCCTCGATTATGTAGCGTCCCATGACGACGTGTGGATTGCCCGGCGCATCGACATCGCACGGCTCTGGATCCGCTATCATCGTCCGGCAGGGTTGAAGCCGAGCACGATGAGCAAGGCGGTGTTCGTGGAGCTGTTCGGCGATGTCTTCGAGCATTCGCCCTGGATCGCGGAACGCGCCTTCGACGCCGGATTCACATCGGCGCAGGATACGGCGGAAGGGCTGCATGCCGCCATGGTGCATGTGCTCTCGGAGGCCACACGCGAGCAGAAGCTCGCGCTCATCCGCGCGCATCCTGATCTTGCAGGCCGCCTGAAGCTCGCCGATCTCACGTCGGATTCACGCAACGAGCAATCCTCCGCCGGGCTCGACAGCCTCACCGAGGAAGAGCGTGATCGCTTCATTTCGCTGAACGACGCCTACAAGCAGAAATTCGGCTTTCCGTTCATCATGGCGGTGAAGGGGCGCAGGAAGGATGAGATCATGGCCGCATTCGAGGAGAGGCTGGAACATGATGTGGAAACCGAGTTCGACACAGCCGTGGTGCAGATCGAACTGATCGCGCTCCTGCGCCTGAAGGATCGACTGCCTTCCCTGGCGGATGTGTTCTCGAACCTGGCCTGAGGCGGGAACTCTTCGCCTCAATTACGCGTATTCGTCTCAGCTTGGCTGCTTCGCAGCAAATATAGGAGACGCATATGGGCTTGTTCAAATTCATCAAGGAGGCCGGCGCCAAGATCTTTGGCGGCAGCGCCGCCGCTGCAACCCCGGAGAAATTGCAGCAGGAGGTCCACGGGCATGGATTCGATGCGAGCAAGCTCGGAATCCAAGTCAACGGCGATCAGGTGAAACTCTCCGGTGAGGCGATGACCCAGGAGGAGGCTGAGAAGATCATTCTCTCCCTCGGCAACACTTATGGCGTTGCCGAAGTCGATACGAGCGGCCTTCAGATCCAGCAGCCTTCGACGCCTTCGACCATGTATACGGTGCAGAAGGGCGACACACTGTGGGAGATTGCCGAGAAACATTACGGCAAGGGCAAGGGCGCAAAGTACACCGAGATCGTGAAGGCCAATTCTCCGCCGGTGAAGGATCCCGACATGATCCAGCCCGGCTGGGTGTTGCGGATCCCGCCGCTTGCTTGATACGCCTCGATTGTCATTCTCCCTGCAAAGCCGATATGAATGAGGCTCTGCAGGGAGAATTGCTGCCATGAATGCATCTGTGCCAAAGGTGGTCGACCTCGACCGGGAGGACATCAAGAAAGGGCTTCAGGAGGGCTCGATCCTTCTGGTCGATGTCCGCGAGCCTCACGAATACGAGGCCGGACATATCCCCGGTGCCGTGTCTCATCCGCTTTCCACCTTCGACCCCTCGTCCTTGCCGGAAGGCAAGCGTATCGTGTTTTCCTGCCAGGCCGGCGTTCGCTCCGTACGCGCCCTCGAGTTCGCCCAAGCGGCCGGGCGTGACATTCATGAGCATTACAAGGGCGGGTTCAAGGATTGGGCTTCGGCGGGCGAGCCGGTGGAATAGGCCTCACACAGATTTGTACGTGGAATAGGCCTCACACAGATTTGTACAAAGTAGGGACTACTCCGCTGCGACAAATAATGCACTACTGAGCTTTGTCGGGCTGTTTCGGGGATGACAGCTGTCCAAAAACCAAAGGGAAGGATTTTTATGAAGCGTACCGTTTTCGTCGCCAGCCTTCTGGCGCTGGGAGTTACTGCCGCCGTCGCGCAGAGCGATGTGGTCGAGCAGCGTCAGAACCTGATGAAGCAGATGGGTGCACAGACCCGGCCGCTCGGCGGCATGCTTCGTGGCCAAGAGCCGTTTGATCTCGCCAAGGTGCAGGCCGGCTTGAAGGTCTTTGCCGACAACTCCGCGAAGGCGGCACCGCTTTTCCCTGAAAGTTCGAAGGATGCGCCAAAGACCGAGGCTCTTCCGTCGATCTGGCAGAACAAGGCGAAGTTCGACTCGATCATGACGAAGCTCAATCAGGACTCGACGACCGCGCTCGCCTCTATCAAGGACGAGGCTTCCTTCAAGGCGGAGATGCCAAAGGTTCTCCAGAATTGCGGTGCGTGCCACAACGACTTCCGCAAGAAGAGCTAAGATCGGCTGAGCCATCGAGCGGGCGGCCTCAAGGGGTCGCCCGATTCAGTTTGGGAAGAGCAATGCGCAAAGCGGTTGTGGCCTTAGGTGTTCTGGCAGTGCTTGGTGCGCTGGGGTTCTTCGCGCTCACATCCCCCTCGACTTATCGCATGCTGAGGGCACAAGCGGCGACCTCACTGGACGGCTACAAGCCCAATCCGGACAACGGCCGCGTCCTGTTCTTCGCGGGAGGCTGCACCTCCTGCCACGCCACGCCCAACCAGGACGACAAGCTGCGTCTGGGGGGAGGCTACGCCCTGAAATCGCCTTTCGGTACATTCCACGTTCCGAACATCTCTCCGCATAAGCAGGATGGTATCGGATCCTGGAGCACCGAGGATTTCATCCGCGCCATGCGGGAGGGCACATCGCCCGATGGCAAGAACCTCTATCCGGCCTTTCCCTATACGTCCTATCAGCGCATGAGCCGCGAGGATTTGGCCGATCTCTTCGCCTTCATGCTGACCCTCCCTGCCGTCGAGGGAAAGACGCCTCCTCACGAGTTGCCGTTTCCCTTCAACATCCGGCGTGGTGTCGGTCTTTGGAAAGTGGCCTTCCTCGATGGGAAGCCCTTCGCGCCGGATCGGTCGAAATCGGACAGCTGGAACCGGGGCGCTTATCTCGTGAACGGGCCCGGCCATTGCGCGGAGTGTCACAGCGAGCGCAATTTCACGGGTGCAATCATAGAGGACAGACGGTTCGGGGGCGGTCCGGATCCGGAGGGTCGGGGTACCGTGCCGAACATTACGCCGAGCCCGACCGGCATCGGCGGCTGGACTCAAGGAGATCTCGTGACCCTGCTCACAACGGGCGAGACGCCGAATTTCGATACGGTGGGCGGACCTATGGGCTCGGTGGTGCACAATACGGCGCAGTTGCCGGAGGCAGACCGCCAGGCTGTGGCCGAGTACCTTCTCTCACTGTCGCCCAAGGAAGGCTACAAACCGCCGAAGTCCTGAGATTGTCGGAGGAGCGAGGCGCGGGCCTTAATCCATCACGGCGGCCTTGAGGATGCAGACCATGGTGGCGCGGCCGGGAGTGTTGCCGATGCAGCGTACGGAATGGGGGCGGTCGCAGCGATAGCGCAGGGATTCGCCCGCCTTGGCCTGCTGGGTCACCCCGCCGACCTCGACCTCGAACTCGCCCTCGAGGACCGAGAGGCACTCCACCGAACCGCGCTGATGACTGTCGGAATCGAGCACCCCGCCGGGCTCGGACTGCACGTCGTACCATTGAAGCCATTCGATGGTCTTGATCCAGCCGATGATGGCGAGCCTCATCTTGCCGTCGTCGGAGACGAGAATCGGGGTATCGGCCTTCGAGGATTTCTCGATGAAGGGCTCCTCGTCCGCCGAGGCCAGGACCCGCTCGATGGAAACGTCCAGGGCCTGGCTCAGGCGCCAGATGGTGGCGAGCGTCGGATTGGTCTCGTTCCGCTCGATCTGGCTGATGATGGACTTGGCCACGCCGGACTGCTCGGCGAGCTCCGACAGGGACAGGTTGTAGGCCTTGCGCAGGCGCTGGATCGTCTTGCCCATGTTGCCGGACAGAACCTGCGCACCCGTCTCCAGGTCCCGCTGCCGCTCTTTGCCTTCAACGCCCATCGTCATGCCTCTGTTCTGAAAGACCGAACGCCCGTTCCTTTAAACGGTTGTGGGATAAGAGGCGAGGCGGGTCAAGGCCGGAGAGGTCGCGGAGGATCTTTTCCCCGTCAGGCGCCCGGCTTGGGAGCGGCGACCTTCAGCTCCCGCGACCGCTCCAGGCCTAAGCGGTGCTCGCGCCAGACGATGAACAGGCCCGTGGCGGCGACGATGGTGGCTCCGACCAGGATGGTGGGCGTGGGTAGGTCTCCGAACAACGTCCAGCCGAACAGGAGCGCCCAGATCATGGTCGTGTACTCGAAGGGCGCGATCACCGATGTGTCCGCATAACGGTAGCATTCGGTCAGGAGGATCTGGCCGACGCCGCCCAGGATGCCGCCCAGGACGAAGAGGCCGAGATCCCTTGCATCGGGCATGTGCCAGCCGAAGGCGATGGTGCAGAACGAGAGGCCGGAGGCCAGGACGAAGAAATAGAAGACGATGGCGCCGGTTTTTTCCGTTCCCGTCAGGCGCCGCACCTGGATCATCGCACCCGCCGAGCAGAAGGCGCCGAGGAAGGCGCAGGCTGCGCCGAGCGCCGGTCCTGCGGTGATGCCGCCTGCAAAGGCCGCCGGTGTCAGGAAGGGCGAAAGCATGATCATGACGCCGATGAAGCCCACTGCCACGGCCGTCCAGCGGTAGGCGCGGATCTTTTCCTTCAGGATAATCGCAGCCAGAACCACGACGATGAGCGGCGAGGCGTAGCCGATGGCGATCGCGTCATGAAGCGGCAGGTAGGACAGGGCGGCAAATCCCAAGGCCATGCCTCCCGTCCCGAGGAACCCGCGCTTGAAATGGCCGAGCATGTTCCTGGTCCGCAGGCCGTTGATCAGGTCTCCCTTCCAGGCCAGCCACAGCCATAGGGGCAGGATGGCGAAGGATGAGCGGAAGAACACCACTTCCCCGGTCGGGTAGCGATCCATCAGGGTCTTGAGGACAGCCGACATCATCGTGAAGACGAGGGCCGACAGGATTTTGAGGGAGATCCCCAGGAGCGGTTTCACGACAACGAGTCACTTGCACGAGAGAGCTGCACAAAAACACGGCAAAGAGGCTTCGTGAAGTGTTTATCGCCTTTGGCACCCTGCACGGCACGCATGGAACCACCGCATGCTGTCATAAAAATGCAGGCGGAGTGTCACGCGAACGAGATGCGAATCCGGTTTGGCTTGCCCAGGAACCTGCAACAAGAGGACGCCGCATGCCGAGGGACCTGGACACGATCCGCGTGCGCACGATGTTCCTGTCGGACCTTCATCTGGGCACCAAGGGGTGCCAGGCGGGGGCGCTCCTGGATTTTCTCAAGCTCTACGATGCCGAGACGATCTATCTCGTCGGCGATATCGTCGACGGCTGGCGGCTGAAGTCCGGCTGGTACTGGCCGCAGAGCCATAACGACGTGGTGCAGAAGCTCCTGCGCAAGGTCCGAAAAGGATCGTCACTCATCTACGTGCCCGGCAATCACGACGAATTCCTGCGCGATTACGTGGGCATCAGTCTCGGCGGCATCGAACTCGCCGAGCATGCGATCCACGAGACGGCGGACGGAAAGCGTTATCTCGTGATCCATGGCGACCAGTTCGATCTGGTAGTGCGGCACGCCCGTTGGCTCGCGCTTCTGGGAGATGGCGCCTACACGGCCGCTCTCTTCATCAACACTTACCTCAACATCATACGCCGCAAGCTCGGGCTCACCTACTGGTCCCTGTCCGCCTGGGCGAAGCTGAAGGTGAAGAACGCGGTGAATTTCATCAGCCGCTTCGAGGAACTGCTGGCCTCGGAAGCCCGGAGACAGGACGTGGACGGTGTGATCTGCGGACATATTCACCACGCCGCGATGCACGAGAATTTCGGCGTCGCTTACGTGAATACGGGAGATTGGGTGGAGTCCTGCACGGTGGTCGTAGAGCATTGGGACGGTCGGCTCGAACTCATCCGCTGGACCGAAATCGACCGCCAAAGCCTGCCTGGTCCAAGCCTCGAGATCGCGATTTCTGCGGAAAGCCCGGCCGCTCTGGATGGGAGAGCCGCATGATGCGCGTGATGGTCGTAACAGACGCCTGGAGGCCGCAGGTCAACGGCGTCGTCCGTTCGCTCGAATACATGGCCGCGCAAGCTCCTTCCTTCGGGGCAGAGGTCGTGTTCCTCACGCCGGAGCGCTTCCGCTCGTTTCCCATGCCGACCTATCCGGAAATCCGGCTGTCCCTGACCCGGCCCGAGATCGTCGGGCGTATGATCGCCGAAGCGCAGCCGGACCATGTGCACATTGCCACGGAAGGGCCCCTCGGCTTCTCGGCGCGCCTTGCGTGCCTACGGCAGGGGCGTGGCTTCACCACGAGCTATCATACCCGTTTCCCGGAATATCTCTCGTCCCGTCTGCCGGTCCCGAAAAGGCTGTCCTACGGCGTTCTGCGCTGGTTCCACCGCCAGGCGAAGGCCGTGATGGTCTCGACGCCCTCGCTGGAGCAAGAGCTCAGGATCCGCGGCTTCAGGAACATCGTGCGCTGGACGAGGGGCGTGGACACCATGCTTTTTCGCCCGCGCCACGAGCGGGTGCTCGATTGCGCCGGGCCGATCTTTCTCTATGTCGGCCGCGTCGCCGTGGAGAAGAACCTCCCGGCCTTTCTCTCCCTGGACCTGCCGGGCACGAAGGTGGTTGTGGGCGACGGGCCTGCGCGTCAGGAACTTGAGAAGCGATACAGCCGGGTGCGGTTCCTCGGAGCCCTCACCGGAGAAGAGCTCGCGCGGGTCTATGCCTCTGCCGATGTGTTCGTCTTTCCGAGCCTAACAGATACGTTCGGGATCGTGCTCCTCGAAGCTCTGGCCTCGGGGCTGCCGGTTGCGGCATTCCCGGTCACTGGGCCTATCGACGTGCTCGGCTCGTCCGGTTGCGGCGTCGTCGATGACGATCTGCGCAAGGCGGCTCTCGCGGCGCTGGAGATTCCGCGGGATCGGTGCAGGGCTTATGGCGAGACCTTCACCTGGCAGGAGAGCGCGCGGCAGTTCTTCTCCAACATCCAGGCCGTGCACGCGAGCACCTGAGAGACCCCTGTTTCCTCGTCAACATACCCATGCAGATCGGGTCTTGGCGGCGGCGGCTCCATGTCTTTAATGGACGCCTTGTTGCTCACGCTGATTCCCGAAGGCGCTGTCCTTGATTTCCTCCACCAGAGCCCTCGAAATCCGGCTGGGAGCCTTGCAGGCGGCGAGCTTCGTGAGCCATGGTGTTTATCTGCCGTTCTTTCCGCTCTGGCTGCAGAGCAAGGGATTGTCGTCCACCGTTATCGGGTTCGTGGTCGCAATCCCCATCATCGTGCGGATCATCGCCACGGCGCCGCTTTTGAGCCTCGCCGACCGTTCCTTCGGCGCGAAGAGGCTGCTCCTGGCGAGCCATCTGGGGCAGATGCTGGGCTTTCCTCTTCTCATGCTGACGGACCACAGCGTCACGATCATCGCGCTCGTGGCTCTCGTTGCCTTTGCTCAGGCCGCCATCATTCCGGCCAATGATCTCGTATCGACCAATGCGGTGCAGCGCCATCCAGGCCTGAATTACGGGCGCATTCGCGGCAGCGGATCGGTCGCGTTCTTCATCACCAACATTCTCGCCGGCTATCTCGTCGGCGCCTTCGGCCCGGGCGTGGTGGTCGTGGCGCTTACGCTCATTCCGATCCTCGGGATATCGGCGACCCTGACCGTCGTCCCGGACGAGGTGCCGGATCATCTGTCGAAGGTGCAAGGCAAGGAAAAGCCCGTGTCTCCGGCCCTGCCGAAGGTCCTGTGGCTTCTGCTGATCGCCGGCGCCGTCACACAGGGAAGCCATGGCGCGCTGAACGCCTTCGCCAGCATTCACTGGCGCTCCCTCGGTTTCTCGGATTCCGCCATCGGCTATTTCTGGGCGGCGGGTGTGGTCACCGAGATCATGGTGTTCATCTTTCTCGGCCGTGCGGTGGGACGCGGCTCCGGAGTCGGGCTGATCCTTCTCGGCTCGGCAGCGGCGGCAATCCGTTTCACCGTCATGTCCCTCGATCCGGGCATCGGGGTGACCTTCGTGCTCCAGACCATGCACAGCCTGTCCTTTGCCGCGACCCACATCGGGACGATGGCGGCCCTGACTGCCCTGGCGCCGATGCAGGCGAGGGGGCGTGCGCAAGGCATCTACGGCTCGCTCGCGGCCCTGACGACGGCGGTTTCCACCATCGGCAGCGGCATGATCTACGAGAAGGTCGGCCCGCTCGTCTTCGCGGCAATGGCGCCGTTGGGTGCCATTGGCTTCGTTCTCATGCTGATCGTGATCGGGAAGCTGAAGGCTCAGCCCCAGAGCGCGGGCTCCGGCGGATAGACGAGGCTTCCTTCATATTTAAGCCCCGGCTCCCGGTCCCTGGCGAGAAGGAGCGGGCCGTCGAGATCCACGAAGCGGCAGCGAGGCGCGATCACCATGGCAGGCGCCATGGCAAGCGACGTTCCCACCATGCAGCCGATCATGAGCGGGAAGCCGAGGGCTTCCGCAGCTTCCGCGAGGGCGAGCGCCTCGGTGAGGCCGCCCGTCTTGTCGAGCTTGATATTGACCACGTCATAAAGCCCCACCAGACGCTGAAGGCTTTGCCTGTCATGGACGCTCTCGTCGGCCATGATGGGGACGGGACGCGCGATCTTGGCGAGGACGCCGTCCGCCTTGGCGGGGAGGGGTTGCTCCACGAGGGCGTAGCCCGCCTCGGCGCAGGCGGCGAGATGCGCTTCGATGTTCGCGTCCGTCCAGCCCTCGTTGGCATCGGCGATGAGCGTTGCGTCCGGCGCGGCCCTGCGGACCGCGTGAATGCGCTCGAGATCGCCCTCGGGGCCGCCGAATTTCACCTTCAGGATCGGCCGCGCCGCCGCCTTGGCAGCGGCCTCTGCCATGCCTTGAGGCGTATCGAGGCTGATCGTGTAGGCGGTCGTCACAGGCGGCCAGCGGGTCAGGCCGGCCGTGACGTGGGCGCGAATGCCGGAGCGCTTGGCGTCGAGGTCCCAGAGGGCGCAATCCACGGCGTTGCGCGCGGCTCCCGCCGGCATGAGCGACTGAAGCGCTTCCCGGGTCAGCCCCGCTTCGATCTGCGGGCGGATGGCCTCGATGGCCGCGGCAACACCCTCGACGGTTTCTCCATAGCGGGGATAGGGAACGCATTCACCGTGTCCGACGACCCCGTTCTCGGCAATGGCGGCCGTGACCACCACGGCCTCCGTGCGCGACCCGCGGGCGATGGTGAACTTGCCTGCGATGGGGAACCGGTCGATGGAAACGGTGAGCTGACGCATTCTCTTGGCTTCTTGTTAGAACTTCATCTCGACTTGTGGCGCAGCTACACGCTATCACCAAACGGAATCAATCCCGAAAGGACCGTCGTGGCGCAGGGCACCCTGGCTCAAGAGCCGCAGATGAGAATCGAGCGCGCCGGTAACAAGGTCACAGCCCTTCTGGCTGGTCCCTGGACCGCCGAGCACGCGCGCGCGGTCGAATCCTTGACGGCCGAAATTGCCGGTCAGGCCGACCGGCACCACCTCATCATCGATCTCGCCGGGGTCCAGCGCCTCGATACCCTTGGGGCCTGGGTTCTCGACCGCACGCGCCATGAGCTTGGGGAAAAGGGCTTGGCGTCCGATTTCGTGAACGCCACCCAGGAGCAGCATATCCTGCTCAATGAGGTCGCCTATCGCGGCTTCCAGGATCAGCAGAAGTCCAAACCCTCACGGCTCGTCGATTTCCTGGCCGATGTCGGGCAGACAGTCGCCGGGGCCGGCAACGACCTCGTTCGCGGCGTCGCATTCCTGGGCGAGCTGGTCTCGGCCTTTATCAGGGTCGTCGTCCATCCCCGGCGGTTCCGGGGAACGGCCCTGGTGAACCAGCTGGAGCAGATCGCCTATCGCGGCGTGCCCATCATCGTGCTCATCTCGTTCCTGGTCGGCGCCATCGTGGCCCAGCAGGGCATTTTCCAGCTCGTCCGCTTCGGTGCCACCCCCTTCGTGGTCGACCTTATCGGCATCCTGGTCATGCGCGAACTGGGGGTACTGCTCACCTCGATCATGGTGGCGGGCCGCTCGGGCTCGGCCTTCACCGCCGAGATCGGTTCCATGAAGATGCGGGAGGAGATCGATGCCCTTCGCGTCATGGGGCTCGATCCCATCGAGGTGCTGATCCTGCCCCGGATCCTCGCCCTCATCATCGGCCTGCCTCTGCTGACGTTCCTCGCCTCGATCGCTGCCCTGCTCGGTGGCGGGATCACAGCCTGGATCTACGGCGACATCAGCCCCGACGTGTTCCTGACGCGCCTGCGGGCCGCCATCGGGTTCAACACCTTCATGGTCGGTCTCATCAAAGCACCGTTCATGGCCATGGTCATCGGCATCATCGCCACCCTGGAAGGCTTGGCGGTGGCGGGTTCGGCCGAATCTCTGGGCCGGCATGTGACTTCCTCGGTCGTGAAGGCCATCTTCATGGTCATTGTCCTCGACGGCCTCTTCGCCATGTTCTTCGCGGCCATCAGGTACTGACAGCATGCTCGAACGCCGCCATTCCACCTCTGCTCAGGATCGCGAAGTGATCATCCGTGTGCGCGACGTGGAGGTCGGCTTCGGTGAGAAGACCATCCTCAAAGGCCTGGATCTCGATGTCTATCGTGGAGAAATCCTGGGTTTCGTCGGTGCGTCCGGCCAAGGCAAATCGGTGCTCACCCGTGCCATCCTCGGCCTCGTTCCTAAACGTGCGGGGACCATCGAGGTCCTTGGCCGGAACCTCGACGAGCTGTCGTCTTCCGAGCGGCGCATGATGGAGCGGCATTGGGGCGTGCTGTTCCAGCAGGGGGCGCTCTTCTCGGCTCTGACCGTGAAGCAGAACGTTCAGGTCCCCATGCGCGAGCACCTCGACCTCTCCGAGAGGCTTCTCGACGAACTCGCCATGCTCAAGATCGAGATGGTGGGCCTGAAGCCCGATGCGGCGGACAAGCTTCCTTCGGAGCTCTCCGGCGGCATGATCAAGCGCGCGGCGCTGGCCCGGGCTCTCGCCCTCGACCCGGATATCGTCTTTCTGGACGAGCCGACCTCGGGTCTCGACCCCATCGGCGCGGGGGAATTCGACGAGCTGATTGCGACGTTACAGCGGACTTTGGGGTTAACCGTATTCATGGTAACCCATGACCTGGACAGCCTTTATACGGTGTGCGACCGGATCGCGGCGCTGGGTGAGGGCAAAATTCTGGCGGAAGGGCCGATTGAGGCTATGCTGGCTTCGGATCACCCCTGGCTCCGCTCCTACTTTCATGGAAAACGGGCACGTGCGGCCATGGCCGGCGGCGCGTAAGGGTCTACGATGGAAACGCGTGCGAATTACGCTTTGATCGGCCTCTTCACCCTCGCGGTGATCACAGCGGCGTTCGGCTTCATCTATTGGTTCTCCGGCGGCAACCGGGGCCAGGAACGCCAGTCCGTCCGGGTGGTGTTCTCCGGTTCCGTGTCCGGCATGTCGCAAGGCTCGAGCGTGTCCTTCAACGGCTTGCGGGTGGGCGAGGTGACCGACATCAGCCTTTTGCCCGAGGATCCGCGCCGCGTCGTGGCCATCATCCAGGTCGGCCGCGACATCCCGATCCGGGCCGACACCCGCGCGCGCCTCGAATATCAGGGCCTCACGGGCGTTGCGAATATTGGCCTGACCGGCGGCGAGCCGGGGGCTCCTCCGCTGGTGGCCGGCCCCGGCCAGCCCATGCCGACCATCTTCGCTGACCGCTCCGACTTCCAGGATCTCATCGAGACCGCCCGCAACATCGCCCGCCGGGCCGATGACGTGCTGGAGCGCGTGGGCAGGGTCGTGGCGGACAACGAGGGTTCCATCAACCGCACCGTCCAGAACGTGGAGCGGTTCTCCCAAGCTCTAGGGGAGAACGCAGAAGGCATCGACCGTTTCCTGGCGCAGGTGGGGCAGGCCGCGGAGAAGATCGGCCCTCTGGCCGAGAAGCTCGACACGCTCGCCACCAACCTCGACGAGGTCGTGCGCGCCGTCGAGCCGCAGCGCGTGACCCGCATCGTCGAGAATGTGGATAGTTTCACTCAGGCTCTCGGCGAAAACCGCCAGGTGGTGAGCGAGGCCCTGAAGGATGCCGCAAGCCTCATCGACCGCCTCAACGAGACGGCGCCGAAGCTCGATTCCGCCATCACCGAGGTCTCGAACCTCACCAAGGCCGTCGACCCGAACAAGGTGAGAAGCACGGTCGACAACGTTCAGAATTTTACCGACACCCTGAACCGCCGCAGCCCCGATATCGACAAGGCGATCCAGGAAGCCCGCTCGATCACCGAGAAGCTCAACAAGTCCGCCGACCGGATCGACAGCGTCCTGGCGGGAGCCGAGAAGTTCCTGGGTTCGGCTTCAGGTGAATCGGGCAGGGGAGCGTTCGACGAGATCAAGGCCGCCGCCGTGTCCGTGCGCGAGCTGGCCGACGACCTCAACAAGCGCACCAGCGGCATCGAGGGGGTTTTGTCCGGGGTCGGGCGCTTCACGGAATCGGGCTTGCGGGAGTATGAGGCGCTCGCCGTCGAGGGACGGAAGACGCTGGGGGACATCAGCCGCGCAGTGCGCAGCATCGAGCGTAATCCACAGCAGTTTCTTTTCGGTAGCCAACCCAATCTCCCCCAATACAATGGACGCCGCTAAGTAACCTGTATGCGTGGATCATCCGTGTCATTTCCCCCGACCGCTCCCTCCCGGCCGCTTCGGCACTTGCTGCCTGCCGTGCTTCTGGCGTCCCTTGCTGGGGCCTGCTCGTCGGGTCCGGCGCCGACCACGTATGACCTTTCCGCGCCCACGTCCCGGATTCGGGGCGCTGCCGGCGTCCAGGTGCTCGTGAACGAGCCCGCCGCCATTCAGACGCTCGCCACCCAGCAGATCCTGGTGAAGGATGCGAGCGGCTCGGTCTCCTTCGTCGGAGGCGGGCAGTGGGCGGACAACCTGCCGCGCCTGATCCAGACCCGACTGATCAACACTTTCGAGAACGCCTCCCAGCTGCGCGGGGTCTCTCGCCCCAGCAGCGGCGCGGTGGCCGATGTCCAGCTCGTCTCCGAGCTGCGCCGCTTCGAGGTGGAAACCCCCTCCAACGAGGCGGTGGTCGAGATTTCCGTGAAGATCGTGAGCGATCAGACCGGTCGCATCGCAAGCGGCCGCATTTTCCGGGCCCGCACGCCCGTGGCTTCCGTTGATGCGGCGAACGCTGCTCGTGCCCTCGACGAGACGCTCTCCATCGTCATGCTCGAAATCGTCCGCTGGGTCAGCGCCAGCCCGCTGCCCCGGCGCGAGGAGCCGGGTGAGGTCAGCAGCCAGGCTCCGGCGACGGAAAAGGCTCCGACTTAAAGCGCTTCGGCTTTTGTCGGGACGATCATTCAAGGCTCCGAGCGTTCGGGGCCTTTTTGCTGCTCGCCGCTCGACCATCTCCCGTCATGGCCGGGCTTGTCCCCGCCATCCACCTCTTTGACGTCACTTCTGAAGAAGGCGTGGATGTCCGCAACAAGTGCAGGCATGACGAAAATGGACTTCCGGCGGCAAACAAAAACGCGGCCTTCAAGGCCGCGTTCTCATGTTGGTCTATCGTGAACCGGTTTTACTCGAACCGGCCGCTCGCATGCGCCAGCATGGTGTAGACCTTGCCGGTTTCCGAGGTGAGGTAGGTCTTCGTCAAGGTTGAGTCCCGATCGTCGCGGGAGACTTCAGCAAGCAGGCGCTCGAACTCGTCCACGTAGCGGTCGACCGTCTGGCGGAACTCCTCGTCGCGGCGGTACTTGCGGCGGATCTCTTCGAAGGTTTGCTGGCCCTGTGCCGTATAGAGGCGGCGGCTGAAGACGTTGCTCTCACCGCGGCGGTAGCGGTCCCACAGCTCAACGGCCGCGTCGTGATCGATCATGCGGGCGATGTCGACCGAGATCGAGTCGAGCGAGTCAAGGGTGTTGGAGCGGCTGCCGCGGGCGGGGGCGCGAACCGGCTCTTCTTCTTCGTCGCGCGAGGCACGGTTCAGAAGATCCGAGAGCCAGCCGCCGCGGGCGGGGGCAGCCTCTTCGCGGCGCGGAGCCGGGCGCTCCACCGGAGCCTGACGGACCGGCGCGGGAGCCGGGGCAGGCGCTGGAGCAGGAGCCGGACGCGGTTCGGGCTGACGGGCGACCACCGGCGCTGGGGCAGGGGTGGGAACGGGAGCCGGGGCCGGAGCGGGGGCTTGGACAGGTGCGGCGATGCGCTGCTCGACGGCGGCGGCAACGGCGGCCATGGTCGCAGCGACCGGAGCCTCGTTCACCGCTGCACGGCGGGGCTGGGCGGCGGGAGCCGCATCCACTAGGCGGCTGGAGCGTGAGACCAGGGCCGAAAGCTCGTTGAGAGCCTTGATCTGGTCGGCGACTACACGGCGCATATTGGCCGTGGTTTCCTGGGTCTCCTGCGGCAGCTCGACGACACCGCGGCGCAGCTCGGCGCGGGTGGCTTCCAGCTCGCGCTGAATCTGGCCTGTCATGCCGCGCAGCTCGCCCATCGTGTCGCGGAACTTCGCGGTGGCGTTGCTGAGCGCCTCCGCCATTTCGTTCGCGGCCTGCTCATAGGTGCTGCGCAGGGTGGCCGCCGTCCGCTCGCTCTCCACGCTGGTGGTGGAGCGGATGCGCTCGAACTGCTCGCCGATGGCCTGGGTGGTCGTCTCGGCGGCGCCGGCCAAGACGGAGCCGATCTGGCGGGCCTTGGTCTCGGCATTCTGGAGCGAACCTTCCACGAGGGTGGTGAAGGCGCGGGTGACGGATTCGAGATCCTGCGAGCGCTCCTCGATGCGGCCGAGGAGCTCGTCCAGGGCGCTCTGGCGGCTGGCGAGGGCCTCGGTCATGCGGCTCTCGACACGCTCCAGGGCAGAGGCCGCCTGGGTGAGAGTGTTGATCTGCTCGTAGGTGGTCTCGGTGAGTCCGCGAGCACGGTCTTCGAGGGCGCGGGCGAGGTCCATGGCCTGCTGGATCGCGCCGGAAGAGACGCTACGCAGGGCATCGACCTGATCGGCCACCTGTTCGGACGCGCGGTTCGCCTGCGAGGCGATTTCCGACAGGAGCGCTTCGATCTGCTGCACGCGGCCGCCCAGGCCGTCCTCGACGGCGCCCAGGTTGCTGCTGGCGGAGGCCGCCACCTGCTGCAGGGTGCGGTTGGCATCCTGCAGGCGGCCGAGCACGTCGGTGAGCTCGCCGCGCAGGCGGTCGTTGGCGCCGAGCAGGGTCTCGACCGTGCGCTCCGTACCGGCGTCGATGGCGACGCGCATGGCCTCCGTCGATTGCATGTAGGAGGAGGTGAGCTCCATCGTGCGGTCCTGGAGTGACGACAGCATGGTCTGGCTGCGTTCTTCGAGGGCGCGCAGGGTGCTCTCGGTGATCGTCTCCACTTCGCGGCCGATCACCTCGCTGCGGCTGCCGAGCGACTCGAGGAGCGAGTTGCCCTGCGTGTCGAAGATCGAGCGGATCTCGCCGATGCGGCTGTTGAGCGAGGAGACGACCGCCGAGCCTCGCTCGTCGATGGCTTCCACGACGCCGCCGAGGCGGTTGACCACGCGATCCTCGAACTGGCTGACGCGCTGATCCAGCGTTGCCGCCAGCTCTTCGGTGCGGTTGCCGAGGGTCGATGCGATTTCCTCAACACGGCCGCCGAGGGTCTGATTGATCTCGAAGGCGCGCGCGCTCAGGGTCTGGCTGATCTCGTCGGCACGGCCGCTGAGGGTCTGGTTGATTTCGAAGGCACGGGTGCCGAGGGTCTCGGCAATCTCGTCCACACGGTCGCCGAGGATCTGATTGATCGTGGCGATGCGGTTTTCAAGCGTCTGCGTGATCTCGCCGGCGCGGGTGCCGAGGATCTCGTTGATGCTGGTGGCGCGGGCATCCAGCACCTCGCTGATCTGCTCTGCCTTGGAGGAGAGGGTATCGGCGATAGCGCTGGTCTTGGCGGTGATCGCCTGGTTGATCTCGTCCACGCGGGCCTGGAGGGCGCTCGCCACGTCGCGACCGCCTTCGGCCATGACGCGGGCCATCTCACCGGTGCGCACGACGAGAGCCTCGTTGAGCGCCGTCGCACGGGCGCTGAGAACGCCGTCCACACGCTCGACGATGGTGTCGAAATTCGTGGTGATCTCGGTGCTGCGACGGGAGGCGTGCTCCTCGAGCGCGGTGAGCTGGGTCTCGATGGCGGTGGTGGCCTCGCGGGCCCGCTCGGCGAACGCCTCCGCCATGGTCCGGCCCTGCACGGTGATGAGGCGGTCCATTTCCTCGAAGCGGCCGCTGATGGTTTCCGTCAGGCTGCCAACCTCGGTGGAGATACGGTCGGCGAGTTCGCCGCCACGGCCCATGACGCTCTCGAAGGCCGCGAAGCGGGAGCCCAGGGTCTCCTCCATCTCGCGGGTGCGGGTGTCCACGGTGGTGGTGAGGTTGTCGGCCGTCCGGTTGAGCACCTCGTTGACCCGTGCGCCCTGCGTGGCGATGGCAAGGACGATGTCCTTGCCCGTGCCGGCGAGGCGCGTCTGCACCTCGTCCGCATGGCGGGAGAGGGTTTCCGAGAATTCCTGGCCGCGGGTCTCGAAGGCCGCCTGGAACTCCTCGACCTTGGAGCCCATGAGGTAGGAGAGGCGCTCACCCACCTGGGCAAGGTTGTTCTCGAGAGCCTGGCCCTGGACAGTGACGGATTCGCTGACGCGCTGGCTGGCGGTTTCGAGACGAACGGCGAGATCCTCGACGCGGCTGCCGATGGCCTCGTCGGCCATGCGTACGGCGCCTTCAAGATGCTCGCGAACCTCGTTGCCGCGCAAGGAGATCTGGCTGGTAACCTCGGAAGCTGTCGTGGCCAGGTGCTCGCGGAACTCGTTGCCGCGGGCGATGATGTCGTTGACCACATCCGACCCGGTGGTGGCGAGCTGCTCGCGCAGGGCCGTGCCGCGCGTCATGAGCTCTTCGCTCACGGAAAGGCCCGCTGCCGCGATCTGGTCGCGCATCTCGGCGGTGCGGGCGGAAATATCGTCGGCAATGACGCCGCCGGTGGCGGCCAGCTTCTCGGTAATCTCGCTGCCGCGCTTGGCGAAGCTCTCTTCAAGGCTTCTTGCGGTCTGCTCGAATGCCTCGCGCACGTCGCTGCCCTGCTGGGCGAGGGCGTCGATCACGCCACGGCCGGTTTCGGCCAGGGTGCGGGTCACCTGGCTTGCGCCTTCCTGCAGGTGGCGGGTCAGAACGTCGCCGGTGCGCTCGAAGGCTCCGGTGATGTCCTGCGCCTTGCTCTCGAGGGCGGTGGTGATGGTGGTGCCGACCTCGGCGATGCCGTTCCTGATCTCCTCGCTGGCACCCGAGAGTCGCTCCACGAGTTCGACGCCGCGGCTTGCCATCTCCTCGACCACACGCTCGCCGGCGCGGCCGAGGGCCTGGGTGATCTGCTCTCCCTGGCTTTCAAGGGAGCCGGTGACCTTGTCGCCTGCGCCGCCGACGGCGGTGACCACTCGCTCGCTGGCCACATCGAGATCCTGGATCAGGTTCTGGTGCGCGCCGGTGATGGCGCCGCGCACGCGCTCCGCATTGGAGACGATGGCCTCGCGCTGGGCAACGAGTTCGTCGATAAGGGAGCGGATGCGGATCTCGTTGTCCGAGTAGGCGCGTTCGAGGGTGGAGATCTCGCTGCGCACCAGGGTCTCCAGCTCGCCGGCGCGGGCGAGGGCACGTTCCACGCCATCCCCCACGGCAGCCACCTCGCGGCGCACGGCCTGAGAGACGGAGAGAACGGCGTCGGTGGAGAAGTTTTCAGGCTGGGCGAGGCGCACGGCCACTTCGCCGACGGCACGCGCCACCATCTTCATTTCCTGCGAGCGGACCGTGAGCATCGCGGCGATGAAGAACAGGAAGAGGGGGGCTACGAGGACCACAGCGCCAAGGGCAAGCTGCGAGGTCGGGAAGGCGGCCAGCAGCTGCTGGGGCGTCACGATGCCTTGAGAATAGAGGAAGTAGCCGATAGCCCCGAGCCAGAGCAGGGAGACCAGGGTAGCGAACACATAGGCGCGGCGGGAGGGGCGAACCTGGAGAGCCTGCAGCATCACGCCGACGTTCTGACGGTCATCGTTGGCGACGGCATTGCGATCGGGGGCGACGAAGCCGGAACGGGGCGCATCGTCCAGCTTGAGATTGCGGTCCATGTCGCGCTCGTCCAGACGGTTGTCGTGGCGATCGGGAAGCTCGGGAGTCAGAGCGAAGGGGCCCTTCGTGAAATCATGGTCGTCGATGTCCGGAAGCCGCGGCTCCTCGGAAGAAGACCTGCTCCCCGTCTGATCCGGAGAGGGAATCTCGAACGTTTCGTCAAGGTTGAGCGCCTGCTCGACAGCCGAAAGGGCTGCTTCCGCGGGGTCTTTCATCTTCTTCTTCTCGGTCGCCATGATCCGCCCTCGTGACGCAACTGAAAGGTGGTTGAGGCCGGCCTGTTCCCTGGTCCGTCAGGGGAATGCGCCGCCTCACCTGTGCGGAAGAGCCGGTGACAGTTCTTCCGTACGGTAATCTGCTATTTACCAAGCGAGTTTAGCGGCCGGTCATGTTCAAGGAAACCCGATGTCCCCTGCCACTTGCGAACGTCGTTAACGGCTCAGTAACCTGCACTACCGGGGAAAATGCGGCGAAAAGACGGCAAGCCTCGTGCCAGTCTCTCGTCATCCGGCGCGCCATATCTTAAATATGCGCCGTCACAGAAAGGTCCGCAATGATCAAGATTACGTTCATCGATGCCGAGGGCACGGCCCGGACAGTGGATGCCGAGGAGGGCTCGACCGTCATGGAAACGGCTGTACGCAACGGCGTTCCCGGTATCGAGGCCGAGTGCGGCGGGGCCTGCTCCTGCGCGACCTGCCACGTCTATGTCGATGAGGAATGGGAAGCCGTAACCGGCCAGCCGCAGCCCATGGAAGAGGACATGCTGGACTTTGCCTTCGACGTCCGTCCCAACTCACGCCTGTCGTGCCAGATCAGGGTCCGTCCCGAACTGGACGGGCTCGTCGTTCGCACCCCCATCCGCCAGGGCTGAGCAGTAAGATCCATGTTCAAGACCATTCTCGTTCCTGTCGATCTCGGTGAAATCGGCGCCGCGCAGCCCGCACTCGCCAAGGCCGTCGAGCTTGCCGCCGCCTCGGAAGGCAGTATCCGCCTCATCTATGTGCGCGCTATCGTGCCCGTAACCTATATGGAATTCATGCCCCCGGCCTTCGACCAGGAGCAGCAGGACGAGGCCGAGAAGAAGCTTGCCCAACTCGCCGCGCAGGTGAATCTCCCCGCAGAGCGCGTTTCCGCGGTGGTGCGCCTGGGCTCCGTCTATAACGAGGTGCTGGACGAGGCCGAGAAGATCGGCGCAGACCTCGTCGTCATCGGTTCGCACCGTCCGAGCATGGCGACCTATCTTCTGGGCTCCAATGCCTCGACCGTCGTGCGCCATGCGAAATGCTCGGTCTTGGTGGTGCGGGCTTGAATTGCTTCGTCGTCGTGCCCGGGCTCGACCCGGCCACGACGAAGCAACGCTGAGCCATGAAGACATGGATCCCCGGAACAACTCCGGGGATGACGTCAGAGCGCTTCAACCCGCCTTCGACACATTCATCTGACAGGGCGTCCGAACGAAAAAAGTATGGCTTGTTGAAGCTGACCATCGGCTCGGGCTCAGGCGGCTTCTTCTCTGGATCGTCGCGTGGAGCCGGTATGACTTAACGGAGTCGACGTGGCGGACGAGAGCGCTGCTCTTGTCGACAACCCCAGGTTCTGGCGGGGGGCAGGGAAAGCGATCGTCACTTCCCGCTATTATCGTGTAACCGACCCAGGGACTTGCGGCAAGCCCCCGGTCATGCGCCATGAATGCTGCCCTCGATTCGAACCATGAATGAGAGGGATGAGCAAAATGCGTGTGCTGTTGTCGACTTATGGATCGCGCGGAGATGTCCAGCCGCTGGTGGGGCTCGGCCTCGCGTTGCAGGCGCTCGGTGTCGAGGCACTCGTGTCGGCCCCGGCCGATGCGGAATTTGCGGAGCTGCTGCATCGCGCCGACCTGCCGCTGGCGCCAGCATTCATGCCGGTGCGTCAGTGGATTGAGATGGCGAAACAGTCTGGAATGAGCCTGCCACAGCTTGCAGCCAGGATGGTGCCAGCCCAATTCGATGCGATCGCTGCGGCGGCTGTAGGCTGCGATGCAATCGTTGCGACCGGCCTGTTTCCGTCCGTGGCCGCTGCCCAGTCGGTAGCCGAGAGGTTGGGCATCCCCTTCATCTATACGACCTTCTGCCCGCTCATCCTGCCGTCGCCGCACCATCCACCCCTCGAATATCCTGGTTGGCGACACCCGCCGGAACTGGCCGACAACTTGGCGCTATGGGAATTCAACATCCAGGCGATGGATGCGCTGTTCGGCGAGGCGGTCAACACCCATCGGGTCTCAATTGGCCTGCCGACGCTCACCCATGTCCGTGATCATGTCTTCACCCGGCGTCCTTGGCTGGCGGCGGATCCGGTTCTCAGCCCATGGCAGCCGACCGACCTTGTCCACACCGTACAGACCGGTGCGTGGATCATGCCTGACACGCGCCCGCTCCCGAGCGACTTGGTGGCCTTCCTCGACGCTGGCGAGCCTCCGGTCTATGTGGGCTTCGGCAGCATGGCCATGCGGGCTGCGCCTGACGCTGCTCAGACCGCAATCGAAGCGGTTCGCGCCCTGGACCGCCGCACGCTTCTCGCCCAGGGCTGGGCGAAACTCGCCCCGATCGACGATCGGGGCGATTGTTTCGTCGCCGGCGAGGTGAACCAGCAGGCGCTCTTCCGCCGGGTTGTCGCCGTCGTGCACCACGGCGGCGCAGGCACGACGACGGCCGCCGCACGCGCTGGCGTGCCCCAGGTAGTGGTGCCTCAGGTTGCCGACCAGCCCTATTGGGCGCGCCGCGTGGCCGATCTGGGCATCGGCGTGGCGCATGATGGTTCGGTTCCGACTGTCATGTCGCTGTCGACTGCGCTCAGGACGGCGCTCGCCCCTGAGATCCGTGAACGGGCAACCGCCGTCGCTCACACAATCCGCACTGACGGCGCAACGGCAGCCGCGCAAATGCTTGTCGCCGCGATCCGTGGGGAGAACTGGGAAGACCCAGTCAGATCAGACGCAGGGAATCCTTTTCGGAGGGTAATGGGCTCTAACCCGAACTGAGGCGACGGTCCGGAGACGGCATGGCTGGATCGGGTCCGGCCATGCCGCCAGAGCGACTCAACCCGCCTTCGGCATCAACTCAACGGGCAGGGCGTCCGAACGAAAGATACGGGGCTTGTTGAGGCGCACCATCGGCTCGATCTGCCAGACCCCAACAATTGCAAGCAAAGCACCGATCAGGGCCACGCCCGTCGAGCCCATGCGCAGGGCCTGCCAGATCAGGTAGGCCATCAGGAGCAGGGACAGGATCGCGACCACCGTCGTCGAAAACCACAGCCACCACGGCTTGCCGGCGATGAAGCGCGCCTGCGGGTTGGCTTGCACGATGGCCTCGCACAGGGCCTGAGCGAAAGTCCGGTATTCCCTGGTCAGTTCCTCCGCCTCGATGAGGCTTCTCCAGCTGAGGGAACTGAAGGCGAAGGTCTTGCCGTCCTTCATCGTGACCTTGGTCCGGAACGACTTCTGGCCGATGCGGCCTGGCTCATAGGTCATGCGCACGGTCTCGACCGCACCGAGTCGCACCTCATGGACCTTGCGGCCGGAATCCACGATCAGCCGGTCACCCTCGAGCGCAAAGCTGATCGGCCCGCCCACCGGGCGGGGGCTATGGGTATAGGTCTGGGTCATGAGGCTAGCGTACCAGTTCGCGCATGGCGTGGTCTATGCCCTCCAGCGTCAGCGGGTGCATGCGGTCGGAAAAAAGCTGGCGCATGAGGGTGATGGACTGGGTATATTTCCAGTGGTTCTCCGGAACCGGGTTCAGCCAGACGGCCTTCGGAAAATGATCGAGGATGCGGCGGACCCAGACAGCGCCTGCTTCCTCGTTCCAATGCTCCACCGAACCACCGGGATGGGTGATCTCATAGGGGCTCATGGAAGCATCGCCTACGAACACCACGCGGTAATCGGACGGGTAGGTGCGGATCACGTCGAGGGTCGGGACCTTCTCGTCGAAGCGGCGGCGGTTTTCCTTCCACAGGTGCTCGTAGACGCAGTTGTGAAAATAGAAATGCTCGAAATGCTTGAATTCGAGTCTGGCTGCCGAGAACAGCTCTTCTGCTGCCTGGATGTGCCAGTCCATGGAGCCGCCCACATCGAGGAAGAGCAGCACCTTCACCGCATTGCGGCGCTCCGGGCGCAGGCGCACATCGAGATAGCCCTTGTGGGCGGTTTCATGAATCGTCTCGTCAAGGTCGAGCTCCTCCGGCGCGCCGGTGCGCGCAAAGCGGCGCAGGCGGCGCAGGGCAATGCGCATGTTGCGCACGCCGAGTTCGACACTGTCGTCGAAATCCTTGAACTCGCGCTTGTCCCACACTTTCACTGCCCGGAAATTGCGGTTCTTATCCTGACCGATGCGGATGCCTTCCGGGTTGTAGCCGTAGGCGCCATACGGCGAGGTGCCGGCGGTGCCGATCCATTTGTTGCCGCCCTGGTGACGGCCCTTCTGCTCTTCGAGGCGCTTCTTCAGATTCTCCCAGAGCTTGTCCCAGCCCATGGCTTCGATCTGCTTCTTCTCCTCTTCGGTCAGATAGCGCTCGGCGAGCTTGCGCAGCCATTCCTCCGGGATCTCCTCCTGGCCGAGAGCGTGACTTAAAGTTTCAAGGCCTTTGAAGGCCTGCGCGAAAACCTGGTCGAACTTGTCGAAGTGGCGCTCGTCCTTCACCAGGCACGTGCGCGAGAGGTAGTAGAATTCCTCGACGCTCTTGCTGGCGAGATCCTGGTCGAGCGCCTCCAGCAGAGAGAGATATTCCCTGAGCGAGACCGGGACCTTGGCCGCACGCAGCTCCGTGAAGAAGGTGAGGAACATGGCGTCACTTTCCCACGGTGCGCCGGGCCCGGAATTCGGTATGCTCCGGCTTCTTGTTGTTCTTGCGAAGGATCGCGCGGAACTCGTCGCGCCGCTCGTGGATCGAGGCGATCACGAGACCCATCGGCACGCCGATGTCGGCAAGTACCGCCTCGCTCAATTGCAACGAGGCCTCGATGGTTTCCGGCACCGCATCGTCGACGCCGAGCTCGTAGAGCCGTGCCGCATGTTTCGCATCCCGGGCGCGGGACACGATGGTGATGTCGGGCCGCTCCTGACGCGCTGCCGCCACAACCGCCTCGATGGCGCTCGGCGTGTCGAGGGTGATGACGAGGGCGCGGGCCTGCTCGATGCCGCAGGCGCGCAGGAAGGCGGGGTTCGAACCGTCTCCGAAGTAAACCGGCTTGCCGCTTTTACGCTGATCGGCGACCCGGGCCGGATCCATATCGACGGCGAGGTAGGGCACGTTGTGGCGCTGGAGCATGTCCGACACGAGCTGGCCCACGCGGCCGTATCCCGCGACGATGATGCGGCCGATCTCTTCGGGCGGAGGTGGCTCCGAGAGCTCCGGGCTCAGGGGCCGCTGCCTTTCGAGCTGGCGGCTCAGGCGGCGGGCGAGGCGGGCGAGGAAGGGGATCGCCACCATGGTGAGCGTGGTGACGAGAAGCAGGTTCTTTCCGATCTCGTATGGCACCAACCCCGCCGTCATGGCGCTGCCGATGATGACCAGGGCGAACTCGCCGCCCGGACCGAGCAGCATGCCGGTTTCCGCCGCTTCGGACGCGCTGAGGCCGAAGGGGCGGCTCAGCCAGAAGATGATGACGCTCTTGAGGGCAATGAGGAAAGTCGCCACCGCCAGGATCGTCACCGGCGCTTCGAGAAACCGCACCACGTCGAGGCTCATGCCCACCGACACGAAGAACACCCCGAGCAGCAGCCCCTTGAACGGCTGGATCGTGGTGTCGACGGCTCGGCGATATTCCGTCTCCGACAGGAGAATGCCCGCAATGAAGGCGCCGAGCGCCATGGAGAGCCCGCTGACGGCCGCGATCAGGCTGGTCACCATCACCACCAGCAGGCAGGCCGCCATGAAGATTTCAGGGCTCTTGGTGGCGGACACCATCTGAAAGAAAGGCCTGAGCACGATACGGCCCAGCCCGACGATGATCGCCAGCGCAAGAGCCGCCTGGAACAGAGCCGTGCCGAACGAGAGCATGCTCACGTCGGGCTGACGCGTATCGAGAGCCGCAATGGTGAACAGGATCGGCGCCACCGCGAGATCCTGGAAGAGCAGGGCGGAAAAGCTCGCGCGTCCAGCCGTGGAATTGAGGCGCTTCTGCTCCGCCAGTACCGGTAGCACGATGGCCGTGGACGAGAGCGCGAGCGCGATGCCGACGAGGGCCGCCGCCGTGATGGAATTTACCGCCTTGAAGGCGAAGAGGCCGAGAGCCAAGGCGCAGAGGAGCACTTGCAATGTGCCGAACCCGAACACCTGACGGCGCAGGACACGCAGGCGCTGCCAGGACAGCTCGATGCCGATGGTGAAGAGCAGGAACACCACGCCGAACTCGGCGAGGCGCGATGTGCCCTCCGGGTTCGTGAAGGTGAGCCAGTCGATCCAAGGATAGTCCGGGATCAGCCGCCCGAGGCCATACGGGCCAAGCAAGGCACCGATGGCCAGAAAGCCGAGGACCGGGCTGACCTTCAGCCTATGAACGAGCGGGACGACGACGCCTGCCGTTGCCAGAAAAAGGATCGGTTCCTGATAGGCGTGCAGGTCAATCGAGGCGGTCATCTGGTCCTTCCGTTCGCACGCATTGTGTTTCTACGGGGAACGGGTGTGCAAGGGAAAATCCTTTTCCTGAGAGAAGAGGGCTGTCTCGGCGAGCATCCATTCCCGGAAGGCAACGATAGAAGGCTCAGCAGCATCTCTCGTGCGTGAGACGAACCAGTAGGCGTATTCGCCGGGAACCTCCAGATCGAAGAGACGGCACAGACGGCTGGTGCGAAGGTCTTCGCTCACGAGGGCTCTGCGCGCCAGCGCGATGCCCTGGCCTGCGACCGCGGCATCGAGCAACAGCGTCGCGTCCCTGTAGTTCGGGCCGTCTTTCGGCTCGGGCCAATCAAGCCCTGCTGCCGCAAACCACGGCGACCAAGGCTCGCGCGAATAACGCAGGAGCGTACACTCGCGCAGATCGGACGGATGCCTGGGCAGTTCCCCCATCCTGTAGGTCGGGCTGCAGACGGGGAAGACATGTTCGTCCATGAGCTTGTCCTGCCTCAGGTGGGGCCATCCGCCGGAGCCGTAGCGGATCGCAACGTCCATGCCGTCCTGCTCATCGAGGCGCGCCAGTTCTATGGAGGGGTCCAAGTCCAGAATGATGTCTGGATGAACGGACGCGAATCGGGGGAGCCTGGGAACGAGCCAGCGGCCCGCGAAGGCAGGCAGGACGCTCACCTTGAGGTGGCGCTTCACTTGGCGCGCCGGCACAGGATCAAAAGCGCTTTCGAGTAGGCGCAGGCCGTATCGTACTTTCGTGGCCAGGGACTGCCCCTCGGACGTGAGCAGCATGCGGCGCCCCTCACGCCGGAAGAGCTGCATCCCGAGACGGGCTTCAAGGCCTCTGATGGCGTGGCTGATCGCCCCGTGGGTGAGGTTCAGGTCTTCTGCCGCCCTGCTGTAGCTTTGATGGCGGGCTGCCGCTTCGAAGGCGAGGAGAGATTGGAGGGGAGGGAGACGTGAGGCCATGAAAGATGTGAATTTGGCTCACATAACAAGTCAAGAATATTCGTTCGCTTTTCCGGGGCCGGTTGTGCTGGTTGAACCTCACCAATTCGAGACGGCAGGTGGACCCATGCTGAGGCTTTATTATTCTCCCGGAGCTTGCTCCCTCGCACCTCACATCATCCTGGAGGAGATCGGTCAACCCTACGAGCTGGTCCGGATACCGCTCATGGAGGGCGCGCATCTGAAGCCCGATTATCTCGCCATCAATCCGAAGGCTCGTGTTCCTGCCTTGGAGGGGCCGTTCGGACGAAATGGAACGTCCACGGGAGTTCTCACGGAAGCTCCCGCCATCCTCTTCTATCTGGCACAGCTCAGGCCGGAACTGGAACTCCTGCCTCGGGATCCCGGCCTCCAGGCCCGCAGCTTCGAGTGGCTGAACTGGCTTTCCAGCGCCATGCACGGAATGTCCTTCGGTCAGATCTGGCGCCCCCAGCGCTTCGTGACGGACGAGAGCCTCTTTCCCGCCGTCTCTACCAAGGGGCGCGAGAACGTGACCGAGCAATACTCCTATGTCGAAGCGCTCATGGGCGATGGCCGCGACTGGGCCGTCGCGGGGGCTGGCTTTACCATCGCCGATGCATTCCTTCTCGTGTTCTATCGATGGGGAAACCGGATCGGCTTTGATATGAAGGCTGCTTATCCTGCCTGGACGCGGATCGCCGAACGTGCGCTGGCACGGCCCGCTGTCCAGAAGGCCATGGCCGACGAGGGCATCACGATCTTTTCGTGAACGCAGTCAAAGGGCTCTGCTCGGCAACTCTCTTGGCAGAATTGCCGAGCAGGATTTCGGACTATCCCAACGTCGCCAGCGCCTGCGACAGGTCGGCCACCAGATCGTCCGGGTGCTCGATGCCGATGGAGACGCGGATGGTGGCGTCGGTGACGCCGAGACGGTCGCGGGTCTCCTTCGGAACGCCGGAATGGGTGGTGGAGGCCGGGTGTGAAATGAGGGACTCCGTGCCGCCCAGGCTCACCGCCAGCTTGAACACCTGCAGGGCATTGAGAACCTTGAAGGCCTCCGGTTCGCCGCCCTTGACGTCGAACGAGAAGGTGGAGCCGGGGGCGTCGCTCTGCGCCTTGTAGACTTGGGCAGCGCGCGAGCCTTCCGGCAGGTAGTCGAGGTGATGCACCTTCACGACGCTGGGATGCTCGCTCAGGAACTTGGCCACGATCTCCGCATTGCGGTTCGCCGCCGACATGCGCAAGGCCAGGGTTTCGAGGGAACGGCCGAGCATCCAGCAGGAATGCGGGTCCAGCTGGGTGCCGATGGCCGAGCGCAGAAGGCGTACGGTCTTCATCAGTTCCTTGGAGCCGAGCGCCGCGCCGGCGATCAGGTCCGAATGCCCGCCCACGTATTTCGTCAGCGAATAGACCGAGATGTCCGCGCCGTGCTTCAGAGGCTTCTGGAAGAGCGGGCCGAGGAGGGTGTTGTCGCAGACGATGATCGGACGATGGCCCTGGGCTGCGCCGATCTCATCGGCCACCTGCCGGATGAGGGCGATGTCCACCAGGGTGTTGAGGGGGTTGGAGGGGGTCTCGATCTTGATGATCGACACGCGCCCTTTGGCCTGAGCCGCCTTTGCGGCCTGGCGGATCCCATCGCCATCCACGCCGTCGCCGAAGCCCACCGCCTGGATGTTCATGTTGGCGAGCGTCTTGGCGATCAGGGTCTCGGTACCGCCATAGAGGGGCTGCGAGTGGAGAATCACGTCGCCGGGACGGGCGAAGGCCAGGATTGTGGTGGCGATGGCCGACATGCCCGAGGAGAAGAGGAGACCCGCCTCCGCCTCCTCGAAGATGGCCAAGCGATCCTCGACGATCTCGGAATTGGGGTGGTTGAAGCGGGAATAGACGAGGCCCGCGGCTTCCCCTTGAGGCGGCTCCTTGCGGCCGGCCACGTAATCGAAGAATTCCTTGCCGTGTTCGGCGCTGTTGAACACGAAGGTCGAGGTCAGGAAGACCGGCGGCTTCACCGCGCCTTCCGACAGGGTCGGGTCGTAGCCGTAGCCCAGCATGAGGGTCTCGGGCTTGAGCTTGTGATTGCCGATGCGGTCCTTGTGATAACGGTTGTAAGCCATGGGCTCTTGTCCTCTCTCGTTTGTTAAGGGCTTACATGATGAGAGCGGTTGCCGAAAGCCGTG
This sequence comes from Microvirga sp., assembly GCA_035645515.1. Classification (GTDB taxonomy): domain Bacteria; phylum Pseudomonadota; class Alphaproteobacteria; order Rhizobiales; family Beijerinckiaceae; genus Microvirga. The sequence goes on along the minus strand of DASQML010000078.1, from coordinate 53,218 downwards.
GTCACGACATAGGGTCTCTGGAGTGAAAGGAATGGTGGGGATGGCGCGCTTTACCGGAACCGAAAGCTATGTGGCGACCGAGGACCTGACGGTGGCCGTCAATGCGGCGATCACCCTGGAACGTCCGCTGCTGGTCAAAGGCGAGCCCGGTACCGGCAAATCCGTCCTGGCCGAGGAGATCGCCAGGAGCCTGAACGCCCCGCTCCTGACCTGGCACATCAAGTCCACCACCAGGGCCCAGCAGGGGCTTTACGAATACGATGCGGTGTCGCGCCTGCGCGACAGCCAGCTCGGCGACCCCCGCGTCTCGGACATCCGCAACTACATCAAGCGCGGCAAGCTTTGGGAGGCGTTCGCCTCCGACGTCAGGCCCGTCCTGCTGATCGACGAGATCGACAAGGCCGATATCGAGTTCCCGAACGATCTCCTGCTCGAGCTCGATCGCATGGAGTTCTTCGTCTACGAGACGGGCGAGACGATCAAAGCCAGGCAGCGTCCCATCGTCATCATTACCTCGAACAACGAGAAGGAGCTCCCGGACGCCTTCCTGCGTCGCTGCTTCTTCCATTACATCAAGTTCCCGGATGCGCAGACGATGGCTCGCATCGTCGAGGTGCATTACCCCGGCATCAAGCACCGGCTCGTGGAAGAGGCGCTCAGGATCTTCTTCGACGTGCGAGAAGTTCCGGGTTTGCGCAAGAAGCCTTCGACCTCGGAGCTGCTCGACTGGCTGAAGCTCCTGCTCTCCGAGGATATCGGCCCGGAGCAGCTGCGTGAGCGCGATACCCGCAAGCTCATTCCACCGCTGCACGGCGCGCTCCTCAAGAACGAGCAGGATGTGAGCCTGTTCGAGAAGCTGGCGTTTCTCGCCATGAGGGAAGGGCGCTGATGCTCCGCCTCCTTCTTCTCCGCCATGCCAAGGCCGCCTGGCCCGCCGGTGTTCTCGATGTGGACCGGCCGCTTGCCAAGCGCGGCCAGGAGGCGTCCGTCCTGATGGGCAACTACATGCGAAGTGAATGCCTCGCGCCGGACCTCGCCCTCGTCTCCTCCGCACGCCGCACGCAGGAGACCTGGGAGATCATCCGCCCCATCATAGGCGATTCCGAGAGCCGCAATGACGGACGCATCTACGAGGCTCCGGTCGCGCGGCTTCTGGCCGTGCTGCAGGAAGTGGAGCCTCAGGCGCGCACGGTGCTGATGATCGGTCACAATCCCGGCTTCGAGGATCTGGCGAGCCTTCTCATCGGCGAGGGGGATATGGACGGCATCCTGCGTCTGGGGCGCAAATACCCGACCGCCGGTCTCGCGGTCATCGACTTCTCCGTCGAGAGCTGGTCTGAGGTGAAGCGCAAGTCCGGGCGGCTGGAGCGCTTCGTGACGCCGAAATCCCTTGGCTCCGGCGAGGACGATTGAGGGATTAAAGAACCACCCTCATCCTGAGAGTTTCGCTCATAAGGGTATGACGCGTATTTCCCTCCCCCCTTGCGAGGAGGGGTGGGGGTCGAACGACTGAGTGAGCGACGAATCTTGTTTGCTCGTCATCCCCGGGCTTGTCCCGGGGATCCACGTCTTCCGGCGCTGCGGCTCTCAAGACGGGGATGGCCGGATCAAGTCCGGCCATGACGTGGTTTGGCTGTAGTGCATTCTCAACGATGCGCAGCGTTCTGACTTTGCGAACTCCCACCCTCCATCCCTCCCCGCAAGGGGGAGAGAACAGGTCGCACCTTCAAAATGCCGGGCTCTCAGGTGAGGGAAAGAGCGGATTTAGGCGGTGCCCCGAGATCTGGTTTCGCTAGGCTCTTCGAACTCGATGCACAGCAATTCCTCATCGTAGAAGACATCTCCGACGCGAATGGCCTTGCGCTCGATGCCATAGGGCTTGAAGCCGAGGGCGTGATAGGTGCGCCGGGCGCTCTCGTTGGAAATGCCGACGGCCGCTTCGAGCATGATCACGTGCTGCGCGGCATGGTCGATGACACGCTGGACGAGCCGCTTTCCAAGGCTTTGGCCCCGCCACTCGGCCTGAACATAGACCCCCCACATCACGCCCTTGTGGGCGGCCTTCTTCCGGTCGTAGACCGCAAAGCCAGCCATGCCCACGAGCCTGTTGCCCGCAAAGGCTCCGAAGATCACGTTCGGGCCCGAGGCGGCGATGCGCCTGCGGATCGTCTCGAGGGACAGCGGCTCTTCCTCTTCGTAGCTGGAGCCGAAGGCTTCCGGGCTGGCGGCAAGCGCCTCCAGCCTCAGGCCGCGGTAGGCCTGGGCATCCGCTGGTTCCAAAGGGCGGATCAGAACAGGATCTGTCATGAAACCATTCGTGGCGCGCGGGGCAAGGACGGTCAAGATTGTGGCGGCTGCATCGAGCCCCGTGAACCTATGATCCTCGCCATCGTTTCTCCTGAAATCACGCCAAGAATTTCACGCACTAGCGGGACCTTTCTTCATCATGCTGCTTCAGACGCTTTTTGCGCTTGGCTTGGCCGCGCCTGCCTTGGTTCCTGACGTTTCCGATCTCACCTTCGAGATGCAGGCGCAGCAGGTGCGCTACGAGCCGCAGAGCCGTGAGATCACCAACTGGCGGTCCGAGGCTATCGATGCCCTGGAGCCGAAAACGGTTGTGACGCTGGCTGCTCTCTTCAAGGCCGAACGCCCCTTCGTGACGCGCTGCGTGAAGCTCAACAATTACTGGTGCATCAAGAGTGCGCGTTGGGCAGGAGAGGTGGCCACCGACAGCGAGGGGCATGTGGGCTTCGCCTCCGCCGATCACGGGGCCGATGCCGCAGCTCTTCTGCTCAAGCGCTACTACCTGGACTACAACCGCAAATCCGCTCTCGCCATCGTGCGCCGCTGGGCCCCTCCCGAGTGCGGAATCGCCACCGGCATCGGGGGCATGGCCGTGCTCGCGGTGCGAGGCATCGGCGGCACGGTGCGAGCGCAGTATCTCGCCTCGCGCCGCAAGGGAAACGTGGTGCGCTACACCGCGAGGAGCGGCCCCGGCGGCAAGCCGGGACGGGTGTCTCTGGTCATCCCCCTCACACCGAAGACGCCGCAATACCGTGTGCCCGGTATCGCGGCAGGCATGGGCGAGAAGCCGAAACCATCAAGGACGCCCCAGCCTCTCGTCGTCCAGCGGGTGAAGCCGAAACGTGAGCCTGCAACAACGGCGTCCGCTGCTCCCAAGGCGCAGATGGCCTCGGCCTGCGCTCCGGACGAGCAGCGCCTGCGCAACTATGCCGGCCGCATGGTGGAGAGCTTGGGGCTTGGACCCGACGACGACCTCAAGCTCTTCGATTCGGAGGGCAGGCCTCTGCCGAATCTCGCCCATGTCATGCTGGCCATGTCCGCCTTCGAACTGGGGGCGCTGCGGGCGAGCCCCGATCTGGTCGAGGCCGCCATCGAGCGTGCGAACGCCAGGATCGAGGCGAGTGTCAGGACGGACAGGGCTCAGGAACAGGAGGGCCGCCTTGCGCGATAGAGCTTCAAGCCCCACGTTTTAAGCTTGGCTTGAGAGAATAGGTTCAACTGCGTGTCCGTCATTACCGATCTTGCCTCCCGCGCCGGGTCTGCTGCGCAATCGCTCTGGGAGGCCTCCGGCCAGCTCATCCAGCCTTCTCTCCGTCTCGGCGTCACGGGCCTCGCCCGGTCCGGCAAGACCGTGTTCACGACCGCTCTCGTGCATCACCTGACACGCGGCACGAGCCTGCCGGCCTTCCGCGCCTCCTCCGAGGGACGGATCCGGCGCGCGCGCCTGGCGCACCAGCCCGACGATGCGGTGCCGCGCTTTCCGTTCGAGGAGCACATGGCGGCCCTCACGCAGGACCGCCGCTGGCCGCAATCCACGAGCCGAATCAGCGAGTTGCGGGTGGATATTGAATTCGAACGCAAAGCGGGGTGGCGTCCGGGTCCGGCTTCCCTGGCCCTCGACATCGTGGATTATCCCGGTGAGTGGCTGCTCGATCTGGCGCTCCTCGATTCGGGTTATGCCGAATGGTCCCGGCAGACGGTTCAGGCCAGCCGCAGGCGCGACCGGACGGCTGTCGCGGAGCGCTGGCACGAAATTCTGAAGACCCTCGATCCGTCTGGTCCCGCGGACGAGGTGCTTGCCGCACAAGCAAGCGATGCGTTCAAGGATTACCTCACGGCTCTCCGCTCCGGCGCGGAGGCGGTGGCGACGACGCCCCCCGGACGGTTCCTGATGCCGGGCGACCTCGCGGGCTCGCCGGCGCTGACCTTTGCACCGCTCGATCTCCCGAACGGCGAACCCATTGCCCCGGGCAGCTTCGCCGCACTGATGGAGCGCCGGTTCGAGGCCTACAAGACCCATGTGGTGAAGCCTTTCTTCCGCGATCACTTCCAGCGCATCGACCGGCAGATCGTGCTGGTGGACGTGCTTGCCGCCATCGATGCGGGACCTGCTGCCTTGGCCGAGTTGGAAGAGGCTCTCGATCAGGTGCTCATGGCCTTCCGGATCGGGCGCAACACCCTGTTCTCCCGCCTGTTCTCGCCGCGTGCCGACCGGGTGCTGTTCGCGGCGACCAAGGCCGATCACGTTCACCATACGGATCACGACCGGCTCGATGCGGTCCTGCGCCATCTCGTGAACCGCGCCTCGCGCCGCACGGAGGCGGCTGGCGCCCGGGTCGGCACGGTGGCGCTCGCCTCCATGCGCGCTACCCGTGAAACAACCATCCGGGAAGGACGCGACACCTTGCGCGCCGTTGCTGGCGTTCCGGAGGCCGGCGAGCGGGTGGGGGGTGAGATCTTCGACGGCGAAACCGAGGCCGCGATCTTTCCAGGCGAATTGCCGGAATCCGCGGAAGCCATCTTCCATGGCGCAATCGAGCCCGGCTCCTTCCGCTTCCCGCGCTTCAGGCCGCCCCGGCTCCCGATCGATGCGGCGGGCCGCCAGGCGAAGATGCCTCACATCCGTCTCGACCGCGCCCTTGAATTCCTGCTGGGGGACCGTTTCGCATGAGCCGTCAACCGCGTGCCTTCCGCCTCGACGATCCCAACGTGACCGCCGGCTCCATTCAGGTGACGGAGGAGCCTTTCGACGCCATCGAGGCGGCGGACGGCGTCGTGGTGCCCATGGGCGCAAGGCGGCGTGCGCCCTGGTTCGGCATCCTGCTCTCGGCGCTCTCGGGGCTTCTGTTCTTAGGGTTGGGACTCGCCCTTGAGAACCTGATCGTCGATCTTCATGCGGTCGCCCCCTGGCTCGGCTGGGTGGCGCTCGCGCTCGCCGCCATCGCTGCGCTCGCCTTTCTCGCCATCATCGGGCGGGAAGCTTTGGGGATCTGGCGCGAGCAGAAGATCGAGAGGCTTCGTGAATCCGCTGTCGATGCCTTGGCGGTGAAGGACCACAAGGCGGCTAAAGGCATCGTCGCCGATCTGCTCGGCCTTTACGGCGGCAGAACCAGTGCCGCCCAGGGCAGCGCCCGCCTCAAGGCGCTCACGGACGAGATTATCGACGCGGATGATCGGCTCGCCATCGCCGAGCGGGAGCTGCTGGCCCCCCTCGATGCGCAGGCCAAGCGCGCGATCGCCGCCGCGGCGAAGCAGGTTTCGCTCGTGACGGCGGTGAGTCCGCGCGCCATCGTGGACGTAGCCTTCGTGATCTTTGCTGCCATACGGCTGCTGCGGACCCTGGCGCGCATTTACGGCGGCAGGCCGGGCCTGTTCGGTTTCCTGAGGCTCGCCAAGGCGGCACTGAACCACCTTGCGATCACCGGCGGCGTGGCGGTGGGCGACAGCCTCATGCAGCAGGTTCTAGGCTTGGGGCTGGCGGCCCGGATCTCCGCGAAGCTCGGAGAAGGGGTTCTGAACGGGCTCATGACCGCCCGATTCGGCCTTGCCGCGCTCTCCGTCTGCCGCCCGCTGCCCTTCATCCGCGAGGAGCCGCCGAAGATCGGGGACGTTGCCGGGGAGCTGATCGGCCGGGCGGAGGCCGCAGCCTCCTAAATCGGCGGGGGCACATCACCGGTTGACGGCCCGGGCGCGATAACCCACAAGACCGCGCCTTTATCCTGTCGGGCTGCGATGCTTTTCAACACCTTCGTCTTTCTCTTCGGCTTCCTGCCAGTGGCTCTTCTGAGCCACTGGGCGGTCGAGCGTGCGAAGCCGGAATGGCGTCTGCCGCTGCTCCTGATCCTATCGCTATTCTTCTATGGCTATTGGGATTGGCGCTTTACTCCTCTGCTGGTGGCATCCGTCTCTCTCAATTGGCTTATCGCTCACGCGTTCATCCGCTCGGGTCGCGATATTCTGATCCCGCTCGGCATCACAGCCAACCTGCTCGTGCTGGCAGTCTTCAAGTACTTCAACTTTTTCGCCGGTCTCATCGCGCTTTTGCCCGGCCTTGGGGTGCCTGCAGCTCCCTTCGATATTGCCCTGCCGCTTGGCATCTCCTTTTTTACGTTTCATCACATCATGTATCTGACGGATCTGAAAAAAGGGAATGCGCCCCGTTACGATCTGGTCCGTTACGGCCTCTACATCGCCTTCTTTCCGCAGGTTCTCGCCGGTCCGCTGGTACGCTGGAGCGAGATCATGCATCAGTTCGACGAGAGGCCCTACCTTCGTCGCGACGGTACCGAGCGATTCGCCCGGGGGCTGATGCTGCTGACTTGCGGCCTCGCCAAGAAGAGCTTCCTCGGCGACCCCCTAGCCGAATACGTCAATCCGATCTTTCAGGCGGCCGAGCTCGGAAAGGCAGTGACCACGGGCGAGGCTTGGCAGGCGGCGCTCGGCTTCACCTTCCAGATCTATTTTGACTTCTCGGGCTACACCGATATGGCGCTCGGAATCGCACTTCTGTTCGGCATCCTGCTGCCCCCGAACTTCGATGTGCCGTACCGTGCCGTCTCGCTCCAGGATTTCTGGCGGCGCTGGCATATGACCCTATCGCGCTTCCTGCGCGATTATCTTTACATCGCCATGGGCGGTAGCCGCAAAGGCCTTGCCATTCAGCTTGCAGCCCTCTTCGCGACCATGACCCTCGGCGGCCTCTGGCATGGTGCGGGTCTTACCTTCGTGGCATGGGGGGCGGCTCACGGCCTGGCTTTGGGGGCAGGTGTCCTATGGCGCAGGGCAGGGGTGCCCTTGCCCCGTCCGGTCGGTTGGATCATGACCTTCGTCTTCGTTATGCTCACATGGGTGCTGTTTCGCGCCACGAGCTTCGACGCGGCACTGCGGATCTATGAGGCGCTCCTCGGGTTCGGCGCGCCGGGCCTAGGAATCAAGTGGCGAACCATCCTCGTTGCGGCGTTGATCGCCACTTTGGGACCGACAGCCTGGGATCTCGTCCATCGCCTTCCTCCCCATCGCTGGATCGCGGCCGCCCTTGCGCTCGCCCTCGTGATCGTTCTGTTCAAGATTGGAGATGATGCGAATTATGAGTTCATCTATTTCCAGTTCTGACCCTGTACCCTGGCGACATTTCACGGTTACGCTTCTCTCGGGCGCGATGCTGCTGCTTGCGGCGTTGATCGGCTTCATTGCCCTCATCGATCCCTACGACACCGGCCGCTCTCCGCTATTCGACCGGGCAGGGCTGCGCCCGCTCGGGCCTGCAAACGCGAACGCCAGCCGCGGGCGGAATCCCGCTTTCGATTCCATGATCGTCGGCAATTCCCGGATTCAGCTCATCTCTCCGGAGCGATTGAACAAGGCGACGGGTCTCTCCTTTGTCCAGCTTTCCGTTCCAGGCTCCGGGCCGAAGGAACATCTTGCCCTGATCGATTGGTTTCTCCGACACCGGAAAACGCCGCCGAAGGCGCTGGTAGTGAGCATCGACGAGACGTGGTGCACGGCCGATCCCGAACTGACGAGCGAACGGCCTTTCCCCTTCTGGCTCTACAGCGACAACCCTGTCGAATATGCCAGGGGCTTGCTGCGTTTCGACGTGCTGGAGGAGGTGCCGCCGCGTCTCGTCTATCTCCTGGGGCTCAGGCCGGAACGGGCCCGACCCGATGGCTATTGGGATTACGATGCCGATAATGCCGCTCATGGCGACAAGCTGGCCCAGGCAGGGCGCAGGGAGTTGCAGCAGGCACCCTATGCCAATGCGAGGCTCTATGACCGCGATCCGCAGGAGGGGCGGCATTCCTTTCCGGCCGCCGCTCGAATCGGAGCCGTTGCCGCCGCGCTGCCCGAAAGCGCCATTCTCGTCCTGGTGACGCCGCCCCTCTACAAGAATTTCCTCCCGCCGGTCGGCACGGAGCGGGCTTTCCACCTGCAGGCCTGCCGGGATGCGATCGTGGCTTCGGCGAGCGCCGCTCATCCGCGGACTTTGCTGGTCGATTGGCGAGTCGACCGCGCTGAAATCCGCAACCCCGCTCTGTTTTTGGACCGGGTTCACTATCGGCAGCCGATCGCCCGGGCGATGGAAGCGGATATTATTGCGGCAATCCGGCAATTTCCGCCTCATTCCTGAGGGTGCGGCAAATCGTTCAGCTCGGGCCTTTTGCCTGGATTTCAGGGATTTCAAGAGGCAGGGCGCAAATATTTAGACAAATCGATGACGCTGAAGAACGTTGTCGCAGGATCGGCTTCCCTATATAGGAGCGCCACAGTTCATCGGGGAACAACGGCCGAACATGACAGACATCGTTATTGATGAGGGTTATCGACCGACAGAAGACGAGCCCTTCATGAATGAACGGCAGAGGGAGTATTTCCGGCGCAAGCTCATCCGCTGGAAGAACGATATCCTCAAAGAGGCTCAGGAGACCCTCGCTACCTTGCAGAGCGAGAACGAGAACCATCCTGACCTGGCGGACCGCGCCTCTTCTGAAACGGATCGGGCCATCGAGCTTCGCGCCCGCGACCGCCAGCGCAAGCTGATCGCCAAGATCGATGCGGCGCTCGCCCGGATCGAAGACGGCTCCTATGGCTATTGCGAGGAAACCGGCGATCCGATTTCCCTCAAGCGCCTTGAGGCTCGCCCCATCGCGACCCTCTCGCTGGAGGCCCAGGAGCGGCACGAACGCAACGAGCGGGTCTATCGGGACGATTAGCATCAGCCCAAAAGCCGGATGCACTTTCGGCATCAATCCGATGCTTCGGATCGATCAGCGCATCAAGGGCTGATCCTGGCCTTCATTCCACAACAGCAAAAAGGGCTCCGCTACCGGAGCCCTTTTCTTTCGGGTCGGGGAGGAGCCGCTCAGCCCTTCTTTCCGGTATCCAGCGGGCGTCCGAGAAGGCGGGCGAATTCCGCCTCGATCTCCTCCACGGAGAAGGGATCGGACGCCTTCTGGGCAGCCGGGGCGGGTTCAGGCTGCTGCGGAGGCAGCGGCGACGGAGCGGGACGGGTCGGCTCGGCAGCCGGGCGCGGTGGCTCGGGCTGTGGAGCGGACGCGGGTTCCTCAAGCGGCTCGTCGCGGTAATCCTCTGGAGCCTCATGGGCACGATCGACTTCGAGCAGATCATCGTCGTCGGCAATCTCACCGCCAGCGGCAAAGGCAGGAGCCGATGCGGGCGCGACCACGGCAGCCGGGCGCTTGAGAGCCTCTTCGAGCTGCTTGGCCATGTTCGAGAGAACGGCCGCGTCGGGTCCCGGTTTGACGGCGGGAGCCGCCGCTTTCTCGACGGATGCCGCCTGGGACGGGCGCACGGGCTCAGGCGGCGGAGGCGGTGCCGCCGGAGCCGTCGGCGTCGGGCGTGACTGGAAGGCCGGCGGGGGCGTGAAGGAGGGGCGCGGCTCGGGGCGCTCCACCGGGGTGGGCGCTGCCGGAGCCGGAGGCACGGGAGCGCCCGGGAACGGCGCTGTCCGCGCCTCTGTCCGCAGCCCCTGCACGGCAGGTGGCGCAGCCAGCGACACGCTGTCGGGCTTCAGCACGGGTTCGGCATGGGCCGGGATCGGCGCGCTGATGGTGGCCACCGGCGAAAGCTCCTGATCCACGTCGGAGCCGTCTGATGAGCGCCGGACGAAGGCGCCGAGCTGAGCTGCAAGCTGCGCCTCGATGGATGGGCGTCCATTGGACTCGACCTGCGCCGGTCGCGGAGCCTGATCTCCCTGGGGCTCGAACCGCTCCGGGGCCACTTCGCTGGCGGCAGGGGGAAGACGGGTGCCGGCCACCCGCACGATGTTGGTTTCGATGACCACGTCGTTGGGGCCACCGATGAGAAGGAGGTGCTCCACGTTGTCGCGGCGTAGCAGGAGGAGCTGCCGCTGACGGTCGAGGTCGTAAACATCGACGATGCCGAGCCGCGGCTGGCGGCTGCGGGTGCGGTCGTTGCTGCCCGGCATCATGAGGCGGGCGCCGGTCAGCTTGCGCAGGACCAGGCCGAACAGGGCGACCAGAGCCAATATGATCGCGAATGCGATCACGAAGAGGACTGCTCGCGACGCTTCGATACCAAAAAGAGATGACACGATGAACTCTCAAGCCTTGTGGGGGCCTGTAACAGGCCAGTTCTGTGCTGGTTGTACCACATTGACGGTCAAAGCCAGCCGCAAGGTTAACAGATGGTTAACGGCGCAAATCTGCCTTGCGGCATATGGGGCTCAGGCGAGTGCATGCAAACCGCAAAGAGGGGGATGAAGGGTCCTCAAGCACGCGAAATGTGGCTTGCGCGGGGCAGGCTGAGAATATTCCCTTGGAAAGCAAAGCCACTATGGCCCTTGCAGAAGCTTTTGAAGCCGCCTTAGAGGACAATCAAGAAATTCCGTGTAGGACGGCTTCTAAGATTCCGCAGCTGGGGCATGCTGGGCATCTCCAGCGCTGAGGGCAGATCCGCCTTCCTAAAAGGTAATGAAGTTCATGGCTCACCGGGGCGACATGCCGAATGGCTCGACCATCGACCGATCCGACCGTTCTGGTCATTTCGGATGGGTTCTGCTGCTCGCAGCTCTTCTGGCAGGTGCGGTCCTGAGCCTTCGTTTCCTCGGCAGCGATCAGTCGCAGCTCCTGATCCTCGGGCTTCTGGCCTTCTTCGCCATGGCGGGTGTGTTCTTCCTCTTCGCCTGGGCGATCGGCGTCATCCAGTTCGCGGGCCAGACCGTCCGCAACGACATCACCAAGCTCATGGCCGACACGGCAGGCGAGGGACTCGCCGTGATCGACGACGATGGGCGCATCCTTTACGCCAACGAGGCCTATCTGGCCTTCGCTCGCTCCGACAGCGGCGAAGCGCGTCCGGTCGAGCGCCTGTTCATGGGCGCGCCGGAGGTCTCCGAGGCGATCTACCGCCTGTCGCAGGCTGCCCGCGAGCATCGCACCGGCACCGAGGAAATCCGCCTCTCGCCCTCTCTCGACGGGGCGCAGGAATTCGGATGGTATCGGGTGCGCGTGCGGCCGATGCCGCGTCCGGGCAGCCGGTCGGCGGCTCTCTGGAGCATCGCCGACATCACCCATGAGCGCGAGCGCCAGGAGAACGTCTTCCAGGAGCTCCAGCACGCCATCGACTATCTCGACCACGCACCGGCGGGCTTCCTCTCCATCGATCCGGGCGGCTCCATCATCTATCTCAACGCCACCCTCGCCACCTGGCTCGATTACGACCTCGCCCAGGTCGGCTCCGGCGGCCTGAACCTGGCCGACATCGTGCCGCGCAACGTGGTGGCGATGATGACTTCGTTCACGGGCGATCCGGGCACCGTGCGCACGGAAACCTTCGACCTGGACCTGCGCCGCCGCAACGGCCAGTTCCTGCCGGCGCGCATCTATCACCGCATCGCCTTCGGCCAGGACGGGCGGATGGGGGCTTCGCGCACGCTGGTCATCAACCGCTCGGCCGGTGTCGAGGGGGATGAAGGGCAGCGCGCCGCCGAGGTGCGCTTCGTCCGCTTCTTCAACAACACGCCGATTGCCATCGCCACCGTGAACCGGGCCGGCCGGATCGTTCATGCGAATGCGCCGTTCTCCAAGCTCTTCGGCATCCTGCCCCGCACGAGCGACAGCGCGGGAGAGGGCCCCTCGATCTTCGAGAGCTTCCGTGAGAGCGGCCCGCTCGAGGCGGCCCTCAAGGCCGTGGCCGAGAACCGGGGCGATATCGCGCCGCTCGAACTGCAGACGGCGGGCGAGAGCGGCAGTTCCGTACGCGTCTGGGTCACGCCGTCGGGCGACACGGGCGCAGACGGGGAGACGGCGATCCTCTATGCCCTCGACACCACGGATTTCCGCAAGGTGGAAGAGCAACTCGCCCAGTCGCAGAAGATGAATGCGGTCGGCCAGCTCGCCGGCGGCGTGGCGCACGACTTCAACAACGTGCTCCAGGCCATCATCGGTTACAGCGATCTGCTGCTCGCCAACCACCGGCCTACCGATCCGTCCTTCCAGGACATCATGCAGATCAAGCAGAACGCCAACCGGGCCGCCAGCCTGGTGCGACAGCTGCTCGCCTTCTCCCGTCGGCAGACCCTGCGTCCGGAGGTCCTCAACCTCAACGACCGCCTCTACGATCTTTCCATGCTGCTCAAGCGCCTCCTCGGCGAGCGGGTGGAGCTGGACCTTAGCCATGGCCGCGACCTGTGGTTCGTGAAGGCGGACGTGAACCAGTTCGAGCAGGTGGTGGTGAACCTCGCCGTCAATGCGCGGGACGCCATGCCCACCGGAGGCAAGCTCGCGATCCGCACGGCTAATGTGCCGTCTCAGGAGGCCGCCCGTCTCAACGTGAGCGGCATGCCCCCCGCCGATTACGTGCTGGTGGAGGTCTCCGATACCGGCATCGGCATGACCGCAGACGTGCTGGAGAAGATCTTCGAGCCCTTCTTCACCACGAAGGAGGTGGGCAAGGGCACGGGGCTCGGCCTCTCCACCGTGTTCGGCATCGTGAAACAGTCCGGCGGCTATATCGACGTGAATTCGACGCCTGGCCAGGGCACGACCTTCAGCATCTTCCTGCCTCGCCACATCCCCGAAATGCAGGAGGCTCCCGAGGAGGCCAAGGTCGACACGCCGAAGAAGCCCGCCGCCGACATGACTGGGCAGGGCACCATTCTCCTGGTGGAGGACGAGGACCCGGTCCGCGCCGTGAACGCGAGAGCCCTCACCGCCCGCGGCTACACGGTGCTGGAGGCGGCCTCCGGTATCGAAGCCATGGAGATCATCCAGGAGCGCGGCGCACCGGTGGACCTTGTGGTCTCCGACGTGGTGATGCCGGAGATGGACGGTCCCACCCTGCTGGGCGAATTGCGCAAGCTCTATCCCGACCTGAAGGTGATCTTCGTCTCCGGCTACGCCGAGGAAGCCTTCCGCAAGAACCTGCCGGAAGGGGAGGAGTTCAACTTCCTGCCCAAGCCGTTCAGCCTGCGCCAGCTGGTCGAGACGGTGAAGCAGGTGATCGGGCAGTAAGTAATTGAAATTTAACTAAAAATTAACTGCGGCAATCTGGCCTGCGAAAGGGCTGTGAATTCTCAAAAGAGAACGAAAAAAGAACTTGTAAGAGAGAACAAAGTGAGTACATATATTCCCTCAACACCGCGTTGAGATTCACTCCTCCTCCTGCCATAAGGATGTCTGGTCATGTCGCAGTCTTCTTTGAGACTGGTGGAAAGCTCATCAATGGATAAAGACAAGTCGAAAGCTCTCGACGCGGCGCTCTCTCAGATCGAGCGCGCCTTCGGCAAGGGCTCGATCATGCGGCTCGGCAAGGGCCAGCAGCCGGTGGAAATCGAAACCGTCTCGACGGGTTCGCTCGGCCTCGATATCGCGCTCGGCGTGGGCGGTCTGCCCCGCGGCCGCATCATCGAGATCTACGGGCCGGAATCGTCCGGTAAGACCACGCTGGCACTGCACACCATCGCCGAAGCTCAGAAGAAGGGCGGCGTCTGCGCCTTCGTGGACGCGGAACACGCGCTCGATCCCGTTTATGCCCGCAAGCTCGGCGTCAACCTGGACGATCTCCTGATCTCCCAGCCCGATACCGGCGAGCAGGCTCTCGAAATCGCCGATACCCTGGTGCGTTCCGGCGCCATCGACGTGCTCGTCATCGACTCGGTGGCGGCGCTCACGCCCAAGGCCGAGCTGGACGGCGAGATGGGCGACGTGCAGCCGGGCCTCCAGGCCCGTCTCATGAGCCAGGCCCTACGCAAGCTCACCGGTTCGATCTCCCGCTCGAACACGATGGTGATCTTCATCAACCAGATCCGCATGAAGATCGGCGTCATGTACGGCAGCCCCGAGACCACCACGGGCGGCAACGCGCTGAAGTTCTATGCTTCGGTCCGTCTCGACATCCGCCGCGTTTCCACGCTGAAGGATCGCGACGATCCGATCGGCAACTCGGTGCGTGTGAAGGTCGTCAAGAACAAGGTCGCTCCGCCCTTCAAGCAGGTCGAGTTCGACATCATGTTCGGCGAGGGCGTATCCAAGGTGGGCGAGCTCATCGACCTCGGCGTGAAGGCCGGCATCGTCGAGAAGTCCGGCGCCTGGTTCTCCTACGACAGCCAGCGCCTCGGCCAGGGCCGCGAGAACGCCAAGCAGTTCCTGCGCGACAATCCCGAGGTCGCCAACAAGATCGAAGGCCTCATCCGCCAGAATGCCGGCTTGCTCGCCGACCGCATCCTGGAGCAGGCCACCCCGACCGCCGACGACCTGGACGAAGGTTCCGCCGATTAAAGGCAAGGATCAAAATAGCGAGTTTGCTCTCCTTCAAGGGCAAAGAAAGGGCCGTCGCGAGAGATCGCGGCGGTCTTTTTATTTGTCTCATCTCCTGCAAGAGAAGTGGGATGAAGACCGGCCCCGAAAACGGGAAACGGGGGCTTTCCGTCAGGCGGATCGAGACTGGGATTTCGGCCTTTGAGAGGGTGCGTCCCGCGCCCCCGACCCTTCTCCGGTCCAGGAGAGGGGAAATACCGGCCTCAATTTGACTTCACGCCGCCTCGACAGAGGGGCCGGGGACGGCTAAAACCGCCCTCCATCATGTCTTTTGGGCCTTGGGCCCCTTACCTTAAGTTTGAGAACCCATGAGCGGCGTCAACGAAATCCGGTCGGCCTTCCTCGATTACTTTGCCAAGAACGGCCATGAGGTCGTGGCCTCGAGCCCCCTCGTGCCGCGCAACGACCCGACTCTGATGTTCACCAATGCCGGCATGGTGCAGTTCAAGAACGTCTTTACCGGTGCCGAGAAGCGTCCCTACAGCACGGCGGCCACGGCCCAGAAATGCGTTCGCGCGGGCGGCAAGCACAACGACCTCGACAATGTGGGCTACACGGCGCGCCACCACACCTTCTTCGAGATGCTCGGCAACTTCTCGTTCGGCGACTACTTCAAGGAGCGCGCCATCGAGCTCGCCTGGGGTCTGATCACCAAGGAATTCAACCTGCCGAAGGATCGGCTGCTGGTCACCGTCTATCACGACGACGACGAGGCGGCGGACCTCTGGAAGAAGATCGCCGGTTTCTCGGATTCCAAAATCATCCGCATCCCGACCTCGGACAACTTCTGGCAGATGGGCGATACCGGCCCCTGCGGCCCGTGCTCGGAAATCTTCATCGACCAGGGCGACAAGCTCTGGGGCGGCCCTCCCGGCAGCCCGGAGGAGGACGGCGACCGCTTCCTCGAGTTCTGGAACCTCGTGTTCATGCAATACGAGCAGATCGAGCCCGGCAACCGCATCGGCCTGCCCAAGCCCTCCATCGACACCGGCATGGGCCTGGAGCGCATCTCGGCGATCCTGCAGGGCGTTTACTCGAACTACGATACGGATCTCTTCCGCACCCTCATCGAGGCCGTGGCCCATGCCACCGGCGTGGCACCGGAAGGGGACCGCAAGGCCTCGCACCGGGTGATCGCGGATCACCTGCGCACCTCCTGCTTCCTCGTGGCCGACGGCGTGCTGCCGTCGAACGAGGGCCGCGGCTACGTTCTGCGCCGCATCATGCGCCGCGCCATGCGCCATGCGCAGCTTTTGGGTGCGCGCGATCCGCTCATGTACCGCCTCGTGCCCGCCCTCGTGCGCGAGATGGGTCAGGCCTATCCCGAGCTGATCCGCGCCGAGGCGCTGATCACCGAGACTCTGAAGCTCGAGGAAACCCGTTTCCGCAAGACCTTGGAGCGCGGCCTGTCGATCCTCGACGAGGAAAGCCGCACCCTCACGAAGGGCCAGAACCTCTCGGGCGAGACGGCCTTCACGCTCTACGACACCTACGGCTTCCCCCTCGACCTCACGCAGGACGCCCTGAAGCCGCGGGGCATCGGCGTCGATATGGAGGCCTTCAACGCGGCCATGGAGCGCCAGCGCGAGAAGGCCCGCGCGGCCTGGTCCGGCTCCGGCGAGGCGGCGACGGAAACCGTGTGGTTTGCCGTGAAGGAACGCACCGGCGCCACCGAGTTCCTCGGCTACGAGACCGAGAATGCCGAGGGTGTCGTCGTGGCGCTCCTGAAGGACGGCGGGGAAGTGCAGGAGCTCAAGGCTGGCGAGACCGGCCTCGTCGTCCTCAACCAGACGCCGTTCTACGGCGAGTCCGGCGGCCAGGTGGGCGATACCGGCGCCATGCAGGGCGAGGGCGTGCGCGTTCGCGTGACTAACACCGAGAAGAAGCTCGGGGATCTCTTCGTGCATCACGTCACTGTGGAGAACGGTGCGCTGAAGCTCAACCAGTCGCTGGAGCTGAATGTCGATCACGAGCGCCGCTCCGCCGTGCGGTCCAACCACTCGGCCACTCACCTCCTGCACGAAGCGCTGCGCCAGGTGCTTGGCGATCACGTGGCCCAGAAGGGCTCCATGGTGGCACCCGACCGTCTGCGCTTCGATTTCAGCCATCCCAAGCCCATTGAGGATCACGAACTGAAGCAGGTCGAGGAAATCGCCAACAGGGTGCTGCTCCAGAACGAACCGGTGATCACCAAGCTCATGGCCGTGGACGAGGCCATCGAATCCGGCGCGCGCGCTCTCTTCGGCGAGAAGTACGGCGACGAAGTGCGCGTCGTGTCCATGGGCAGGGCTGAGGGCAATAAGGCCTTCTCGATCGAGCTCTGCGGTGGCACCCATGTGAACCGCACGGGCGATATCGGTCTCGTGACCATCGTGTCCGAGGGCGCTGTTGCCGCGGGCGTGCGCCGCATCGAGGCGATGACGGGTGACGCTGCCCGCCGATATCTCGCCGATGAAAGCCGCAAGCTGCACGAAGTCGCGAGCCTCCTGAAGGCTCCGGTGGACGAGGTGCCTTCGCGCCTCACGGCGCTTCTCGAAGAGCGCCGCAAGCTGGAGCGCGACCTGGCGGAAGCCCGCCGCAAGCTCGCCATGGGCGGCGGCGCGGGCGGCGACCCGATCAAGGACGTGGCCGGCACCAAGCTGATGGCCCGTGCCGTGACCGGGGTCGAGATGAAGGATCTCAAGAGCCTCGCGGACGAGGGCAAGAAGCGCCTCGGCTCCGGCGTTGTCGCCATCGTGGGCGTCGCGGAGGACGGCAAGGCCGGTATCGTCGTCGCGGTCACGGAGGATCTGACGGCGAAGTACGATGCGGTCTCCCTCGTGCGCGTCGGCTCGGAGAAACTCGGCGGCAAGGGCGGTGGCGGACGCCGGGACATGGCGCAGGCCGGCGGCCCCGACGGAGCCCAGGCGGAAGCGGCGCTCTCGGCCATCGAAGCCGCGATGGCGGCCGCTTGAGACAGGCAGCGTCCCGACCGGTGAAAGCCTGTCCGGGACAACGCATTCAGAGGGAATGCGGGAGATACCACGTTGTCATCCCGCGAAGGTGGGATCCATAATCGCCGCGATGACTCAGAAACGCGCTCCGGTGATCACTGGGCCTTTCTCGTCTCTGTCGTGATTATGGATTTCCACGCCTGCGGCGCGGCCCTTCGGGTCGGGCTCTGCTACGCGACCTTCGAATGACGGTGGAAGGCCTTTCTTCAGGCTCTCATCGATCCTAATCGTGATCCGGGTGCTGACGCGATTTCATCTTCGTCAGCACCTCGGGCGGCGTGTCGTCCTCCGTCGTGATGGAGGGCAGCATGTGCAGGCGGTCGAAGGCCGGCTGCTTGCTTTCGATGCCATACTGGATTTCCGGCGTCACGCGCTCGGGATGATCCAGGCTGCCCACCGAGATGCAGATCCGGTCCGTCTCGATCTGGCGATAGGTCAGCGGCGTGCCGCAATCGCGGCAAAAGCCGCGCTCCACGATGTCCGAACTCTTGAAGATGCCGGGCTCACCCTTCGTCCAGACCAAGTCCCTGACGGGGACGCCCGTCAAAGCGGAAAAGTAATTGCCGAACGCCTTCTGGCACATGCGGCAATGGCAGATGCTCGTGTGCGTCGGTTCGGACATCAGGGCATAACGCACGGCGCCGCACTGGCAGCCGCCGGTCATCACGGGCTTGTATTCTGACCCAGCCATTCCCGATCTCCGATGTAGTTTCTCCACAGCAGGCTTCGTCATGCTTGCCGGAGGAGGGCGTATCTGAGCGGAGCCATATTCTGGCCCTACTGCAAAGCGAAGTCTTTCATGCGAACCGTTCGTGTCAATCCAGAAAGAAAGGCGAAGAGGTCAGAGCATGCGAGAAGCCAAGCGTTCATCGTCCTCGTCCGACACGCTTCCCGTGTTGAATCAACTCGAGCGAACAATGCTGGCGTCGATTGCTCTCATGAAACGCATCAGGCGTGAGAGGAAGCGTTCGTCGCGCGGCAGTGCGAGCGGGCAGGGCGAGAAGCAGTAGGCATTGCCCCATTGACCCACGAACCGCTGTTCGAAGCAGGAGTTCTCCCACGCTGCCTTGAGGAGGCAGGTGAGGAGACTCCTTTTATCGCGATGGGAAGGTCGCCGACTTGAATTCACTTCCTGCGTGATGCCCGGCCCTATTCTGCTGGTCCGCCATCGCAGAACGGGAATGCATCGCGCGCAGCGGGATCCTGGCCGGGCACGAGAGCGGCTACCGTCCGCGTTTTGGTCTGCGCGCTTTTTGGAGTGCCGGCCCGCCATGCCGTCTCATGCCACGTGGCCGTCCACTCGTAGAGCTTGCCGACCGGCTGTGCGGCATATGTCAGTGTGAGAAACCCGCTGCTCTCGTCATGGCAGCGAGGCATGTTTTTCTTGTAGTCCTTTTCCGAAAAGCAGGCGCGCACCTGTTTGCTGCAGCTGAACGGAATGGCTGCGTGCAATCTCTGCTTCTCCGTCACGTCAGAGGCTTTCGGATCGAGGAGAACGAAGTCCGCCTTGGTGAAGCTGGCCCCGCCGCCAGAATAGGATTCCGTCGTGGTGGAGAGGAGCGCAATGGCCCAGAGGTCGGGGGCAGCCGGATAGAGCGCCGGGTGGATGTCGAGCATTCTCGGATCGCCTGCTCCCTCCGGCTTGGAAGGCGTGGGATATTTCTCGAAATTCCAGACGTTCAGAACCTGCCACTGTCCGGGAGCTTTCATGGCGAGACGGGAAATCGTCTTGTTCACCATCACGGCATAGTACTCGGCGCCGGCGGCTGTCTTGCGTTCGTAGAGCTTCGGCTCCTCCACCTTGTTGCACTCAAGGCCGGGGAGATTGCACATGCCCATGATCCAGTTGGGATCGAGCTTGTCGAGATCCTTGATCCCCTTCAGGCGAACGGCCTGAAGGGGCTCCTGCGCTTGAGCGATCCCGCACGCTCCCATCGCGGAGATCGAGAGAACAGCCGCTCTTAAGACGAGACGACTTGCATTCTTCACGGCGATCAGGGGTAAGCGATGCATGGGCGGGTCTCCATCGGATAAGTGACCCTATAACAAAAATGGCCGGGGTTAACCCGGCCATTTTCAATTCTCGCAAGGCAAGCCGGATCAAGCCGCCATGGCCTTCTTGAGGTTCTCGTCGATCTTGTCGAGGAAGCCGGTGGTGGAGAGCCACTTCTGCTCGGCGCCCACGAGGAGCGCGAGGTCCTTCGTCATGTAGCCGGCTTCCACCGTGTCCACGCAGACCTTCTCAAGGGTCGAGGCGAAGCGGGCCAGCTCGGCGTTGTTGTCGAGCTTGGCGCGGTGCGCGAGGCCGCGGGTCCAGGCGAAGATCGAGGCGATGGAGTTCGTGGAGGTCTCCTTGCCCTTCTGGTGCTCGCGGTAGTGGCGGGTCACGGTGCCGTGGGCGGCTTCCGCTTCCACCGTCTGGCCATCCGGCGTCATCAGCACGGAGGTCATGAGGCCCAGCGAGCCGAAGCCCTGGGCCACGGTGTCGGACTGCACGTCGCCGTCGTAGTTCTTGCACGCCCACACATAGCCGCCCGACCACTTGAGGGCCGAGGCCACCATGTCGTCGATGAGGCGGTGCTCGTAATGAATGCCGGCGGCGTCGAACTTCGCCTTGAACTCGTTGTCGTAGATCTCCTGGAAGATGTCCTTGAAGCGGCCGTCATAGGCCTTGAGGATGGTGTTCTTCGTGGAGAGATAGACCGGATACTTGCGGTTCAGGCCGTAGTTGAAAGAGGCGCGGGCGAACTCGCGGATCGACTCGTCCAGGTTGTACATGCCCATGGCGACGCCGGCGCCCGGGAACTTGAATATTTCCTTTTCGATGACGGTCCCGTCCTCGCCCTCGAACTTGATCGTCATGCGGCCCTTGCCGGGCACCTTGAAGTCGGTGGCCTTGTACTGGTCGCCGAAGGCGTGACGGCCGACGATGATCGGCTGGGTCCAGCCGGGCACGAGGCGCGGAACGTTCTTGCAGATGATGGGCTCGCGGAAGATCACGCCGCCGAGGATGTTGCGGATCGTGCCGTTGGGGGACTTCCACATCTCCTTGAGGTTGAACTCCTTCACGCGGGCCTCGTCCGGCGTGATGGTGGCGCACTTCACGCCGACGCCGTACTTCTTGATGGCCTCGGCAGCCTCGACGGTGACCTTGTCGTTGGTGGCGTCGCGGTGCTCGATTCCGAGATCGTAGTACTTCAGGTCGATGTCGAGATAAGGGTGGATCAGCTTGTCTTTGATGTACTGCCAAATGATGCGGGTCATCTCGTCGCCGTCGAGTTCGACGACCGGATTGGCAACCTTGATCTTCGCCATGATCTCACCTTGCGCTTGAAGGGCTGGAACAGGCCTGCCGGGAGGCAGGCGGTTGCGGGGGCTATAGCGCGGTTGGGGCCCTGGGGGAAGGTGGGGGGAGGCCGGGAATTCAGCGCTTTGTCGGCCGATAAGGGTTTTTGCTGACCTTGACGCAAGGGGAGAGGGCGAAAAGCGTACTGGCCATGGCTGCCTTGGCTTGCATGGCCTCGCCAATGCGGCGGCGCTGGGTCAGGGCTGCCGTTGCCCTCAGGAAGGCCCGGTCGCAGCTGCAGGCGCCGCGGCCCATGCGCTCGTGGCAGAGATCGTGCGTCCGTCAGGCCGCATCGAGGGCTCGACGGCAGGGCCTCGGTCGATGTCTCCAAAGCCGCACCAATTGCCGTGAAAGAGCGTGGGCATGGGTCAGGAGAGTTCTGCCTCCGAGGCCAGGGGCACATGACGTAGTGAACCGAAGAAAAGATTTGTCTGGGTTTTGGTTCCAATCGTGAGAATAACGGCCTGCCATGTGTGCTTACGCACGGAAACCTAAGCACGGCTGTAGTGGGATCCTCTTGTTCCGATCAGATTTTCACAGGGCTGGTTCGACGTGTCTGGGGCTGTGAAACGTCGCTCATCTTGAAAGATCGGAGCTTTTACTTTGATGTCAAAGAGGAAACGAAATGCGTCTTGCCATTATTCTCGGGGCGACGGCCCTTGTGCTCGCTGGCTGCCAAACGACGGAGCAATCCATGTCGAATGCGGAGGCTGTCTGCCAGGAGACGGGCCTGAAGCCGGGGACCAAGACTTACACGCGCTGCGTCAACGCCAGCTATCGCAACAACGTGGCCCAATCGAATGCGGCAGCCAACCAGGCTGCTGCCGGTGCCGCCGTCGGCGTCGTCGGCGGCGCGGTGATCGGTGCGGCGGCCGCCCGTCCCTATTACTATCATTGCGGCTGGGGCTGCTGGTAGCGGGACATCGTCGAGCAGGGTCGAATGATAGGCCTCTCCGGGGTTCCCGGAGAGGCTTCAGCGCTTTCAGGAGCTGCATGCACCGTCACATCCCTCACCCCCTGCAGTGTCAGCCGGGTTGCGCACAGCCCTAGGCGCGGTGCTCGGTTTGGCGGTATGGAAGGGCCTCTCCGCCTCTCGCCAGGCCTCCATTCGAAGTCTCGTCATGATCCGTCCCGTTATCATTCTGGTGGAACCGCAGCTTGCCGAGAACATCGGCATGGCGGCGCGTGCCATGGCCAATTTCGGCCTTTCCGAACTGCGCATCGTGGCCCCCCGCGACGGGTGGCCGAGAAAGGGGGCGCATTCGGCGGCTTCTGGCGCGGTCCATGTGCTGGAAGCTGCGACGCTCTACGACACGGCGCGCGACGCCATTGCCGATCTGAACTTCGTCTTCGCCACGACGGCCCGGGAGCGGGGGCAGATGAAGCGGGTCTTCGGGCCGGACGAGGCGATGATCGAGACCCATAGGCGCGGCGCACAGGATCAACGCATCGGCATCATGTTCGGGCGCGAGCGGACGGGCCTGGAGAACGACGAGGTGTCGCTCGCGGATGCCATCATCACCTTCCCGGTCGATCCCAAGTTCTCGTCCCTGAATCTGGCCCAGGCCGTGCTGCTCGTTTCCTACGAATGGTACAAGCTCGCCACCGGCGGGGCGCTGCCCTTTACAGGAGAAAGGCTTTCACCGCCGGCTCCGCGGGACATGGTGATGTCGTTCTTCGACTACCTCGAAGCCGAACTCGACGCGGTGAACTTCTACCCCGAGGACAAGAAGCCGACCATGACCCGCAACATGCGGGACATCTTTCACCGGCTCGAGATGACGGAGCAGGACGTGCGCACCCTCCGTGGGGCGATTCGCGCACTGGCTGAAGGGCGCCGGTTGAGAAAACCTTAAAGATCTTCTGCTCTAGTGTTGCCTGGAGCCGTTCTGGCACCGCACATCTTGATCTGAGATCGCCATGCGCCGTTCGTTGATTGCCTTCGTTCTCCTGGGTTCGTGCCTGGCCGCCCCTGTGGCTCTTGCAGCCTCGCCGCCGCAGCAGCCGGAGAAGGGGCCAGGCGGCGCGGACTACAAGGTCACAGAAGTCGTCAAGACCGGGACCGGCACCGTCAGCTCCGGCAGCTACGTTTTCTACGGCAACGATACGCCTGCGGCCCCCCGGCCGGTGGTGGTCTTCTTCCACTCCTGGGGAGCCGTGAACCCAGCGCTTTACGGCGGCTTCATCGATCATCTGGCCCGCAAGGGCTATCTCGTCATCTTCCCCCGCTTCCAGGAGGTGAACCGCTCCCGCCCTGCGGATGCCTCCCTCATGGCGGAAACCTTGATCAATGACACGTTGACGCAATTGGCCAATGATCAGAAGGCACGGCCCGATCCGGCCCGCGTGGCCTATATCGGCCATTCCGCCGGTGTGCCGCTCGCGCTCAACGTGGCTGCGAATGCCGGGCAGAACAAACTTCCAGCTCCCAAGCTGATCTTCGGTCTCATGCCGGGCGGCATCGCCTCGAACGAGAAGGAGCGCGGCATCATGCTGCGCGATCTCTCGACCGTCGATCCCTCGACCCTCCTCATCGCCATGAGCGGCGACCGCGAGCATCTGCCGAGCGACCGCGCCTCCCGCCGCATCTTCGAGGCGGCGAGCGGAGTGCCGGTCACCCGCAAGCTGTTCATGCGCGCGAGCTCGGACGACCATGGCTATCCGGCGTTGACCGCGACCCTGGCCGCGCCCGGATCGCCGAAGTCCGGCTACGATGCCTCCGCCATCAAGCTCCAGCCCGATCCGCCCCGCGATCCCAAGCAGAAGAACACTTGGAAATGGAGCGCCGACATGGCGCTTTCGGGTCCTCAGACCATCCTGACCCAGCAGCTCGGGAACAACGGCACCGATACCCTGGATTACCTCGCCTTCTGGAAGACCTTTGAAATGGCAGCCGAGGCAGCTTTTTCGGGCAAGGACGCCACCGCTCTCGCCCGCGATCCGAGATTTGTCGACATGGGCAACTGGAGCGACGGATGGCCGGTGCGCCGCCTCTCGGCACAGATGCCGAAGCTGGAAGGCCAGGAGAAGCAGGACGAACAAGGCCCCCGGCGCAAGATCAACCTCGTCCCCACCGAGAACAGGGAAGGGGGATTGAACGACTTCATCAAGCAGCTGCGTTCGTAAAGGCTTGCCGATGCGTATCGATCTTCTCGCCGGGACGTCCTATAACCCGGCTGTCATGCCGTCTCCCGTTCCCACGATCCTCGTCTTCGATTCCGGCCTCGGCGGCCTCACGGTCTTTTCCGAAGTTCTGAAAGCACGCCCGGATGCGCGTTTCGTCTATGCCGGGGACGATGCAGGCTTTCCGTATGGGCGCTTGAGCCAGGAGGCGCTGACGGCCCGGGTCCTCGCCGTCATGGAGCGCCTGATCGGCCTCTACCATCCGCAACTCGTGGTGATTGCCTGCAACACTGCCTCAACTGCCGTACTGCCGCCCCTGCGCGAGCGGTTCTCGGTTCCTTTCGTGGGCACCGTTCCCGCCATCAAGCCGGCGGCATTGGCAACCCGAACGGGTTACGTGACCGTTCTCGCCACCCCAGGCACCGTGGCACGGGACTATACCCGCGACCTGATCGAGACCTATGCGGGAGGCTGCAAGGTCAATCTCGTAGGCTCCCGCCGCTTGGCGGGCTTCGCCGAGGCGGAGCTGGCGGGAAATCCAGTCTCGGATGGCGAGCTGCTCGACGAACTCCTGCCATGCTTCGTCGAGGGCGAAGGCGGACGCACCGATGTGGTGGCCTTGAGCTGCACCCACTACCCGCTGCTTCTGCCGCGCTTCCAGAAGCTCGCTCCGTGGCCGGTCACCTGGATCGATCCCGCACCGGCCATCGCCCGCCGGGTGACACAGCTCATCGGCCCGCCCGTTCCGGGGCACGAAGCCGACGAGAACGAGGCACTGGCGGTTTTTACCAGTGGGGCGGGGATTACCCCGGCATTCCGAGAAGCCTTGCGCGGGAAGGGGTTGCCGGCTGTGGTCATCGAGGACATGCCGCTTTTGCAGGGGTAGGCCGAGCGTCGTCCCGGACGGCGTAGCCGATCCGGGATCGTCCTCAGGAAGGGCGCGATTCTCGTCACGTGATCCCGGATCTGCGCTGCGCTCCGTCCGGGATGACGGCGATGGGCAGGTCGATTGACTTCTTTCGCGTTTTCCCATACATCCCACCCGTTCGCGCGGTCCTCACGGGCCGCGTAACTTTTTACGCTCCCGTGGCCCGGCTTTTAGCCGGCCTGTCGTCCCCTAGGGGAAGAGGAGGGCGCGTTCCTCGCCAATTCGACAACAAAGAGGAACAGCGATGTCGAAGCGCATTCAGGCCAAGCACAAGCTTGACCGCCGCATGGGTCAGAACATCTGGGGCCGCCCGAAGAGCCCCGTGAACCGCCGCGAATACGGCCCCGGCCAGCACGGCCAGCGCCGCAAAGGCAAGATGTCGGACTTCGGCACTCAGCTCCGCGCCAAGCAGAAGCTGAAGGGCTACTACGCCAACATCACCGAGAAGCAGTTCCGCCGCTACTACGCGGAAGCCATCCGCCAGAAGGGCGACTCCGGTGAGAACCTGGTCGGTCTGCTCGAGCGCCGTCTCGACGCGATCGTCTATCGCGCGAAGTTCGTTTCGACCCCCTTCGCCGCTCGTCAGTTCGTCAACCACGGTCACGTGAAGGTCAACGGCCGCCGCGTGAACATTCCGAGCTATCTCGTGAAGCCTGGCGACGTGATCGAGGTGAAGGACAAGTCCAAGCAGCTCGAAGTCGTGGTCGTTGCCTCGCAGCTCGCCGAGCGTGACGTTCCGGACTACATCGAAGTCGATCACTCCAAGATGACGGCTCGTTTCACCCGCGTCCCGACCCTCTCCGAGGTGCCGTACCCGGTGCAGATGGAACCGAACCTCGTGATCGAGTTCTATTCGCGTTAAGCTGCGAACCAGACTTGAAACTGAAAAGGCCGCCCGATGGGCGGCCTTTTTGTTTGGTTACTGCTGCTGAGGAGCAGGGCCCCGCGGGCCATGACCCATTCCGTCTGGGCCCATGTGACCCCGCATCTCGGCGCGGCGGCCATGATGACCATCGCGACCGCCGCGCCCGCCCCGTTCACGCCAGCGCGGGCCGTCGTTCAGGGCCTGTCGCACCAGGCGGGGAGCGATGCGCTTCTGGTCCTCACTGAGGGTATCCCAGAGCGGGCGCAGAGCCGTTGCAATGGCGGCGGATGTCTGGGCGCGTTCGGTCTGCATCGTGCTGCGCTGCTCGAGGCGCTGCATGAAGTCCGCCGAGCGGCGCTGCTCCCGGTTCTCCCGGAACTGCGTCATCCGCGCGTAGCGCTGGCTGGCGGCGTTGCGGATGGCGGTTTCCACCGGGCCCCAGAGCCTTTCCTGGTCGCCCGTGAGCTTCAGGCCGGCCTTGATCGCGGCCACGCGGGCATCGACGAGGCGGTTGTAATCGTCCTGCGACAGGCGCGGCCCGCCCTGGGTCTGGTCCTGCTGAGCCTGCGCGGCCGGCGGCGTGGCGGGAGCCTGCGCCTGAGCGAAGGCGTAGGTGCCGACGCCCGCGAACAGGGCTGCAGCGGTCGCGAGGGTGGCGATTGTCTTCATGCGGGTATCCTCCTTGAACACCGATAGGGAAAGATTGCTCCCATCCTGCTCTCGCCGGGATGACTCCCACATGAACTTTTCGTCATGTTGAAATGGGGAGGATCGGCCACGTCATGGCCGCACCAGGTGCGGCCAACTACGCGCAACAGCTCCCAAGACGTGGATCGCCGGAACAAGCCCGGCAGGGCAATTTCAGCCCAGTCGCTTCAGGAACCCTGCGAAGCGCATCAGACCCTCGGGCCACGGGCCATGACCGCTCTCCGTGTTCAGATGCCCCGCATCGCCTGCATCGACGATGGCGGAGCCCCAGGCATAGGCGATGTCCTCGGCCTTCTCGTAATCGCAATGCGGGTCCGTGCGGCTTGCGACCAGCACCGAGGGGAAGGGCAGGGGATTGCGCGGAATCGGCGCGAAGGCGCTGTCAATGGCGGGAATGAAGCCGGGCCTCTCCACGTCGGGCATGCTGACCAGGAAGGCTCCCTGCACTTTGTTCGGGGAAAGAAGCGGAGCAGCATGGACGATGGCCAGGACGCCGAGGCTGTGCCCGACCAGAACGACGGGTTTTTCGGCCTGTTCCACGTCTTCGGCAATGCGCGCAGCCCACCGATCCTTGTTGGGGGCATCCCAGTTTTCCTGCTCGACCCTGCGGGCGGTCGAGAGCTGGCGCTCCCATCGGCTCTGCCAATGGTCGACGCCGGAATTTTCATAGCCTGGGACGATGAGGATGTCGCAATCGGAGGTTTTCATGGTCCCGAGATAAAGGCGTGTCCGCGCCTGTTCAAGCGCTGCGCTTGAACTCCATCATCTCGGCCTGCCTCAATGCGGCCTCCCGTTCGGAGACGTAGTCGCGGGTCAGAGGCACCACGTCATTGCGCTTGGCCAACTGAAGCTGGAACACCACTGCATCCTGCCAGCGGAAGGCGGATTCCGCCATTGCGAGATAGCATTCCCACATCCGGCAGAAGCGCTCGTCGTAGAGCTTCAGCACATCCTCCCGGTGCGCCAGGAAACGCTCGCGCCAAGCCTGGAGCGTGTAGGCGTAGTGGAGGCGCAGGATCTCGATGTCGGTCACCACCAGTCCTGCACGCTCGATGGCGGGCATCATCTCAGAGAGCACAGGCAGGTGGCCGCCGGGGAAGATGTAGCGGGCGATCCAGGGATTGACGGGGTAGGGCGTGCCGGACCGGCCAATGGTGTGAAGGAGCATCACGCCATCGTCCTTCAGCAGCTTCCGGCAGGTCTGGAAGTATTCGTCATAGGACGCCAGGCCCACATGCTCGAACATGCCGACCGACACGATGCGGTCGAAGGTACCGGCCGTGGCCCGGTAATCCTCAAGTTCGAACTTCACACGGTCGCTCACGCCTGCAGTGGCGGCGCGCCTGCGTGAGACCTCGAGCTGCTCCTCGGAAAGAGTCACGCCTTTGACGGAGCCCACGCCTGCCACTTGCGCCAGATAAAGCCCCATGCCTCCCCAGCCGGAGCCGATATCGAGCACGCTGTGACCACGCTCCACCAGGAGCTTCGCCACGATGTGCCGCTTCTTGGCGGCCTGAGCCTCTTCCAGACTGGCGTCCGGGCGGTCGAAATAGGCGCAGGAATACTGCTTGTCGCTGTCGAGGAAGAGGGAATAGAGCCGCCCGTCGAGATCGTAGTGATGGGCCACGTTCCGCTTGGAGCGGTGGGCATCGTTCTCGCTGCGCCGCGTCAGCCAGGCGCGGATCTTGCGCAGGCGATGGAGCGGCAGCTCATCGAGCTGGCCATGCGTATCCTGAAGGAGGAGCTGGAACAGGTCCAGGATGTTGCCCTGCTCGATGACGAGCCTGCCGTCCATGAACAGCTCGCCGAGCTTCAGCTCCGGGTGGAGGCAGAGGGCCGTCTGCGCCGCCGTGTCCGTGAACCGGATTGCAACCTCGGGAAGGCCGCCATCGCCGAAGGTCAGGGTCTGGCCTCTGGCAGTGGTCATCATCAGAGTGCCCCGCTTCACGGCACGCGCGAAGGCCGAGGCAAGGATCTTCTCTGACAGCATGGCAACAATCCCCGTGCCGTTGAATTCCTGCACGGGAATTGTCGCGCTTTAGGTAAAAATGTCCAGGCTTCGAGCTATGCCCCTGCGGAACCGAAGACCCGCGTGAAGATCGTATCCACATGTTTGAAGTGGTAGCCGAGGTCGAAGCAGGCCTCGATCTCCTCCGGCGACAGGTACCCGGTCACATCGGCATCGTTCTTGAGAAGCGTCAGGAACTCGCCTTCGCCGCGCCAGACCGGCATGGCGTTGCGCTGGACGAGACGGTAGGCGTCCTCACGGGAAGCACCCTTCTGGGTGAGCGCCAGCAGAACGCGCTGGGAGTGAACGAGTCCGCCGAGGCGGTCCAGGTTCTTCTGCATGTTCTCCGGATAGACCACGAGCTTGTCGATGACGCCGGTGAGCCGCGCAAGCGCGAAGTCGAGGGTCACGGTGGCGTCGGGGCCGATCATGCGTTCGA
The DNA here is from genome assembly GCA_035645515.1 of Microvirga sp. Lineage (GTDB taxonomy): Bacteria > Pseudomonadota > Alphaproteobacteria > Rhizobiales > Beijerinckiaceae > Microvirga. Next base: position 24,208 of record DASQML010000078.1, on the reverse strand, counting down.
CGGAGGAGTGCGAAATATCGCGCTCATGCCAGAGCGCCACGTTCTCCATGGCGGGCAGGGCGTAGGCACGCACCATGCGGGCGAGGCCCGTGAGGTTCTCGGTGAGCACCGGGTTGCGCTTGTGCGGCATGGCGGACGAGCCCTTCTGGCCGGCGGAGAAATACTCTTCCGCTTCCAGAACCTCGCTGCGCTGCAGGTGGCGTACTTCCGTCGCCAGGCGCTCGATGGAGGAGGCGATCACGCCGAGTGTCGCGAAATACATGGCGTGGCGGTCGCGGGGGATGACCTGCGTCGAGACCGGCTCGACCTGGAGGCCCATTTGCTCGGCCACGTATTCTTCCACGCTCGGATCGATATTGGCGAAGGTGCCGACGGCGCCAGAGATGGCGCAGGTCGAGATTTCCCGCTGCGCCTCGATGAGACGCAGCTTGCAGCGCTCGAACTCCGCATAGGCCTGGGCGAGCTTGAGGCCGAAGGTGGTGGGCTCGGCGTGGATGCCATGCGAGCGGCCGATGGTCGGCGTCATCTTGTGTTCGAAGGCACGGCGCTTGATGGCGGCGAGGAGTTCGTCCAGGTCCCGCAGCAGGATGTCGGTCGCGCGGGCGAGCTGCACGTTGAATGTGGTGTCGAGCACGTCCGAGGAGGTCATGCCTTGGTGGACGAAGCGTGCCTCGGGCCCGACGATTTCGGCCAGGTGCGTGAGGAAGGCGATGACGTCGTGCTTCACCTCGCGCTCGATGGCGTCGATACGCTCCACGTCGAACGTGGCCTTCGAGCCCTTCTCCCAAACCTTCTCCGCGGCTTCCTTCGGCACGACGCCGAGATTGGCAAGCGCCGTGGTGGCGTGAGCCTCGATCTCGAACCAGATGCGGAATTTGGTTTCGGGCGACCAGATGGCCACCATCTCGGGACGGCTGTAACGGGGGATCATGGCTCTCAACTTCCACGCGGGGGATATGCCCGCGCGGGTAGCACGATCCCTTTGTGATCTCAACGCGCCTTTTCAGCCGCTTCCCGGATGGCCGACATGTTGGCGGGATAGGCCTCAGGGCCGCCCTTGAAGGTGGCGGAGCCCGCAACGAGGGCGTTCGCACCGGCGGCGGCCACGAGGGGAGCGGTCTCCGCCGTCACGCCGCCGTCGATCTCGATATCGATGTCGCGGTCGCCGATCATCGCCTTCACGCGCCGAACCTTGTCGCAGACGGAGGGGATGAAGGCCTGGCCGCCGAAACCGGGGTTCACCGTCATCAGGAGCACCAGATCCACCATGTCGAGCACAGGCTCGATGGCGGATTCATGGGTGCCCGGGTTGAGAACCACGCCGGCCTTCTTGCCCAGTGCTCGGATGGTCTGGAGAGACCGATGCAGGTGAGGGCCTGCTTCCGCATGGATGCTGATGATGTCTGCGCCTGCCTTGGCGAAGGCCTCGAGGTAGGGATCGACCGGGGCGATCATCAGATGCACGTCGAACACCTTCCGGGTGTGGGGGCGCAGGGCTTTGACCACGTCTGGACCGATGGTGATGTTCGGCACGAAATGGCCGTCCATCACGTCGATGTGGATCCAGTCGGCGCCGGCGGCGTCGACGGCGCGGATCTCCTCGCCGAGCTTGGAGAAGTCCGAGGCGAGAATGGAGGGGGCGATGAGGAGCGGGCGTGTCATGAACGCGCCGGTAGCACGGGCTTGCCGTGGCGGCAACGGTCCTTCGCGCCGCGCCGTAAACCTGAGGCCACTTGGCTGGGGAGAGGCGCTTTCCGGGTGTGAAAGCCGTGGACGCATCCGTATGAAGGAGAGTAATACTCCGCTTGACAAAGAGGCATGCAGCCTCCGCTCTCCCTGGGGAGCGAGAAAACAGGGCAGGACTTCATGCGTAAGGATGTGGTTGTTCTCGGCGCTGGCATCGTCGGCGTGTCGATTGCCGTGCATTTGCAGAAACGCGGCCGTTCCGTTCTCCTGGTCGACAAGCGCAAGCCGGGGGAGGAAACCTCGTTCGGCAATGCGGGCCTGATCCAGCGCGAGGGCGTCTACCCTTACGGCTTCCCGCACGATTTCGGCGCTCTCCTGCGCTATGCCCTGAACAACACCATCGATGCCCACTACCATTGGGCCGCGATTCCGAAGCTCGCGCCGTTCCTGTGGCAGTACTGGATGCATTCCCGTCCCGCCCAGCACAAGGCCATCGCGCGCATGTATGCGCCGCTGATCGAGCACTCCGTCACCGAGCACATGGCACTCGCCGAGGAATCCGGCTCCACGCACCTGATCCGCCCGACCGGCTGGCTGAAGGTGTTCCGCGACGAGAAGACCCGCGATGCGCAGTTCCGTGACGCGGAGGCCGTGAAGCGCGATTTCGGCGTGAACTTCACCGCTCTCGATACCAGTGGTGTGGCGGAGAGCGAGCCTCACCTGAAGGTCGAGACGAAGGGCGGCATCCACTGGACGGATCCGGCCTCCGTCTCCGATCCGCACATGCTCACCATGGGCTATGTGGGCCTTTTCGAGCGCCTGGGCGGCGAGCTTGCCGCAGGCGATGCCAAGACCCTGGAGGAAACCTCCACCGGCTGGCGCGTGCAGACGGAAAAGGGCCCCGTCGAGGCCCGTGAGGTCGTCGTGGCGCTCGGTCCCTGGGCGGACGTCGTCACGAAGCGCCTGGGCTACAGCCTGCCGCTCGCAGTCAAGCGCGGCTACCACATGCACTACAAGCCGGAAGGCAATGCGGTGCTCAACAAGCCGACCCTCGATTTCGACAGGGGCTACTTCCTGGCTCCGATGGCCAAGGGCATTCGCCTGACCACGGGCGCGGAATTCGCGGACCGTGATGCTCCCAAAAGCCCCGTTCAGCTGCAGCGGGCCGAGCCCATCGCCAAGGAGTTCTTCCCCCTCGGCCAGCGGGTCGATCCCGAGCCCTGGATGGGCACCCGTCCCTGCACGCCGGACATGATGCCGATCATCGGCAAGGCGCCCCGCCATAAGAATATCTGGTTCGGCTTCGGCCACGCCCACCATGGCCTGACGCTCGGCCCGGTCACAGGCCGCCTTCTGGCTGAAATGATCACCGGCGAGCCGACAATCGTCGATCCGAAGCCCTATCGGGTCGAGCGGTTCTAGGAGGCGAGCGGCCTCACCGGGTTTCGCCCGGCTCGATCCGGTCGCCGACGATGAGGCCGTTCTCCACGTTCAGAACCCGCCAGCGCGAGCAGTATGTCTTGTAGGACGTATGGTGATAGGTGGTTCTGCTGTAGGCGACGCGAAGCTCGGTGGTGACCCAGGATGCCCAAACCGGCTCGGGACTGCCGAACACGTCCTCAAGCGTGAAATCCCGTATCGTTGGGTGAACATGCCGGATCATGGGGCCGCCGGGATACAATTCGTGCAGCGTTTCGGGTGGATCGCTCTCTCCGATGTACCCATAGGCTTCGAGGCTTTCCAGGTAGAGCCGGTTTCCCTGCACGGCCCAATGGGCCAGATAGCCACGGTAGAGGCCCGTATGCGGAAAGTCGAACTCGATCACGAGCCCGCGCGGATAGGGCCGAGGCAGGGGAGCCGGCGTGCCGCGCAGGCCCAAGGGCCAGCGCTCTCCGTCGAGCGTGATCGAGTCCGGCCACTGAGTCGTCACGGTTTGCCCCAGCGATCTTTCCAAGCCGGCTGCGCCCCAACGAAAGGCAGGGCAGTGGCTTCGTAGACGCCGCGGGCGATGGCGCGCGCCAGGCAATCGGCAGCGAGCGCGCCGATCTCGATGAAGTCACCCGCCTCGTCCCTCAGGGGCTTCTTGCCCGTTGCGGCGGCGAAGATCGTATCGCCGTCGTAGAGCGCGTGGGCGAAGCGCAGGCCCTTCGCATGGCCGTCGTGGGAGATGACCGCCAGCCGCTTGGCCTGGGCCTTGGTCAGCACGGCATCCGTCGCAATCAGCGCAATCGTGGTGGAGTTGGGCGGCGCAGTCTCCCGCATGCGGCCTTTCCAGTTGAGCTTCCGCATCTCGGGCGTGATCCGGGACGGAAGTCCCAGGCCGCCGAACTCCGTGCCTTCTTCATAGGGAGCGGCCCAGAAATGCGGCCCGTCCCCGATCAGGGCCGAGGCAAGAGCGTTGACGATGACCAGGGCTCCGACCATATGGCCAGCGCTGGTCACCGCACTCGCCGAACCGAGGCCGCCCTTGAGATCGACCGTGGTTGCTCCATAGCCTCCACCCGCGGTACCGAGGGCGAAGTCGAGGCCAGCCGCCTTGGCGGCTTCGTAGCCCAGCTCGCGATAGGGCGGGTAACGCCCCCATTCCTTGTCGCCGCCGTTGAGCAGGTCGAAGGTGATCGCCTGCGGGACGAGAGGCACGAGGGCGGAGCCCACGGCAAAGCCGATACCCTTCTCCCGTAGGTAGGCCTGCACGCCGCCTGCCGCATCAAGCCCGAAGGCGGAGCCGCCTGAGAGGACGATGGCGTTGACGCCCGGCACCACCTTATCGGGCTCCAGCAGGTCCGTGTCCCGGGTTCCCGGCGCGCCGCCGTTCACGGCATAGGAGGCTACGGCGGGCTCCTCGAACAGGACGGCCGTGACGCCCGAGGCGAGCTTGGGATCATGGCTGTTGCCGACCCGCAGGCCTGCCACATCGGTGATGAGATTGCGTAAAGCTGTCATGCCTTAAGGCAATCGCAAAAGCGTCTGCTTCACAAGCAGGCGAGCCCTGCATCCACCAGCTTTCTCAAGAGTTCGGAACAGGTTAGAAGGCCTCATGCTCAGCGTGTCCCTTCCAGCCGCGGCCCTTGGCGGCCTCATCAGCTTCTTGAGCCCCTGCGTTCTGCCGCTGGTCCCACCTTACCTGTCGTTCCTGGCGGGCACGACCTTCGATCAGCTGCATGCGGGAGACGACCGGGCCGTGCGCCGCAGAGCGATCCTGGCCGCGCTCCTCTTCGTGGCCGGCTTTGCGACGGTGTTCGTGCTGCTGGGCGCGACCGCCTCGGCGCTGGGGCAGGTCATTCGGCAATATCTCGATGTGCTGAGCACCATCGCAGGCATGGCCATCATCGTGATGGGCCTGCATTTCCTCGGGATTTTCAGGATCGGCCTGTTCTACCGGGAAGCCCGCTTCTCCGTGGAAAAGCCGGTGGGCCTCTGGGGCGCCTATGTGATGGGCCTCGCCTTCGCCTTCGGCTGGACACCGTGCATCGGGCCGGTGCTCGCGGCCATCCTGGCGGTGGCGGGATCGGAGGATAGCGTCTCCTACGGTGCCATGCTGCTTGCCGCCTATTCGGCGGGCCTCGGCATTCCCTTCCTGCTAGCGGCTTTCGCGATGAAGCCCTTCGTTGCCCTTCTCAAGGGCATGCGCTCCCGCTTCGCCGTCGTAGAGAAGGTCATGGGCATCCTGCTGATCCTCACCGGAATCGCATTCCTCACCGGCTGGATCACCAACATGTCCTTCTGGCTATTGGAGACGTTCCCGGCGTTGGGAAAGCTTGGCTGACCAGCACAGGAAACGGGTCGCGCGCCTGCCTGCGGGATTGCAATCGTGACGGTCTCAAACGAGGAGACCATCCATGACCTTCCAGATGCGGGGCCTTGAGCCTGAAACTTTCGCATCTCTCTTCCAGCTCAGCGACAAGGATCTCGCCGCCATAGGGGCCCGGCGGCTCTATGCGGACGAGGTCGATGCCTATCCCTGTCGCATCTCGCTGACGCGCGTTCCCGTCGGAGAGGAACTGCTGCTTCTCAGTCATGTCCACCAGCCCACAATCTCGTCGCCCTACCGCGCCAGCGGGCCGATCTTCGTGAGCCGTTCGGCCACGAGGGGCCATTTTCGAGGAGAACTCGCTCCCATGTTGAAAGATCGGCTTCTGTCGCTCCGGGCCTATGACGCGGCGGCGCTGATCGTCGATGCCGAGGTGGCCGAGGGCGATGCCGCAGTCGAGGTGATCGAGCGCTTTCTGGCTGACCACCAGGTCGCTCATGTGGATGCCCATTTTGCCCGACGCGGCTGCTTCGCCGCCCGCATCGAGCGGGTTTAGATCAGGTTGTCACCTGGTGGCCTGCGGCAGTGAGGGCGTCCGTCGCTCGGCGCAGATCGCTCGCCTTCACCAGCACGTAATCGGTGCTGAAGGTGGAGGAGGCGAAGATGCCGATGCCGGCCTGGGCGAGCGGGGACAGGACCGAGGCCAGGATGCCCGGAACGCTGAAGTCGAAGACCTGGAGAATGCGGAAGCAGCGCCAGCCGGGGTCGACTTCGGCGTCGTGCGGAGCCAGATCGAGAGGGCAGACGATGGTCGTCTCTTCCACAGCTCGGATCGACATCGAGAAGCGTCCCCGGACAGGCGCAGGTGCCTCGGCGCCAGCGGGCAGGCGGCAGACAGCATAGGCGTCCTCGATCAGCTGAAGGGTCAGGGCTGGCATGGTCGGTCCTGGGGCTCGTGCTTTTTCATGAAAAAACCCGCCCTGGTGACAGGGCGGGTCTGTTTTAATCGGCTCTGGGCCAATCGATTACATGTTCAGCTCGTTGCCGGTGTAGTCGATCTTGCCGTCGGCGCCCTTCTTCCAGACGTACATGACGTAGTCCGGACGGGTGATGTCGCCCTTCTTGTCGAAGGAGATGTCGCCGATGACGGTCTTGAAGGGCTTGCCCGACTTCATGACGTCGGCCATCTTCTTGCCGTCCGCGCTGCCAGCCTGCTTCGCAGCTTCGACCAGGATCTGAGCCGCAGCGTAGGAGTACAGGGTGTAAGCCTCGGGCTCGTAGTTCTTGGCCTTGAACTTGGCCACCACTTCCTTGGCGTTCGGGTTCTTGCGCGGATCGGGAGCGAAGGTCATCAGGGTGCCTTCGGCGCCGGGGCCGGCGATGGAGGTGAACTCGGCCGACACGATGCCGTCACCGGACATCAGCGGAGCGTTCAGGCCCTGGTCACGCATCTGGCGGATGATGAGGCCGGCTTCGGTGTGGAGGCCGCCGTAGTACACCACGTCAACGCCCGACTGCTTCAGCTTCGACACGAGAGCGGAGTAGTCCTTCTCGCCCGGGTTGATGCCTTCGTAGACGACTTCCTTGAGGCCCTTTGCGTTCATGGCCTTCTGGGTCTCGTCCGCAAGGCCCTTGCCGTAGGGGGTCTTGTCGTGAACGACGGCGACCTTCTTGCCCTTGAAGTTGGCGGCGAGATAGCCGCCGGCAACGAGGCCCTGCTGGTCGTCGCGACCGCAGGTACGGAAGGTGTTCCACATGCCGCGCTCAGTGAACTTCGGGTTCGTGGAGGCGGGAGTGATCTGGACGATGCCGGCTTCCTGGTAGACTTCCGAGGCCGGGATGGAGACGCCGGAGTTGAAGTGGCCGACGACCATCTTCACGCCTTCAGCAGCGAACTTGTTGGCAACGGACACGCCCTGCTTCGGGTCGGAGACGTCGTCGCCGATCACGACCTGCAGCTTCTGACCATTGATGCCGCCAGCGGCATTGATGTCCTCGACAGCCTGCTCGACGCCGTTCTTCAGCTGAGCGCCGAAGGCCGCGTTCGGGCCGGTGATGGGGCCAGCAACGCCGATCTTGATCTGGGCGCTGGCAGCGCTGGAGAAGGCGAGGCCAAGACCAAGCGCCACGCCGGTCAACAGCATTTTTTTCATGAGGTCACTCCTCTGGGTGGTTTTATAGGCCCCTCTTCCTCGTGGGGCCGGTTTGACGGGGAACCCGCCATCCAGGTGACATCATGCTGGTTTTTGAGCCGATGTCACCTAGGAATTTTCAGGGCTTAGCCCTTGGTAGCAGAAGCCTTTTCCCGCCAGGAGAACGGGCCGCTGCGCTCGTAGAGCCACTTGTATTGTGTGGTCATCTGGCGGGCTCGGATGTACTGGAAGCCGAGGGAGCCGAGGATCAGCAGGACGATGGTGTCCACGGCGTAGTAGTGGACCGAAAGCAGGGTGCCCCCGAACAGGGCAAAGTGGATGAAGCGCACGGCTGCGCCCAGGACGAACAGGTACAGGATCAGGGTCCAGTAGGGCCGCCAGGTGAGGGCGATGGCCCGGCCGGTCATCCAGGCGGCCCAGCCGCCCATGATCACGGTGACGAGCAGGAAGAGCCAGATCGAGGGCTCTTCGTAGAGAATGCCGGACATCAGTGTCCTCCTTCGAGATAGGCCGCGCGCACCTGCGGATCGTTCAGGAGATCCTTGCCGGTGCCGCTCATCGTGATCGTGCCGGTCACCATCACGTAGCCGCGATGGGCGAGCTTGAGCGCATGGTAGGCGTTCTGCTCCACGAGGAAGACCGTCATGCCGTCCTTCTCGTTCAGCTCCTTGATGATGTCGAAGATCTGCTTCACGATCAGCGGGGCGAGGCCGAGGGACGGCTCGTCGAGAAGCAGCAGGCGCGGGCGGCTCATGAGCGCGCGGGCAATCGCCAGCATCTGCTGCTCGCCGCCCGAGAGCGTGCCGCCGCGCTGCTGAAGGCGCTCCTTCAAACGCGGAAAGAGGGTGCAGACCCGCTCCAGATCCTGGTTGAAATGAGCCATGCCGTTGATGGCGGCCCCCATCTGCAGGTTCTCGAACACGGTCATGCGCGGGAAGATGCGGCGGCCTTCCGGCGACTGCGCGATGGACAGATGCGCAATCTCGTGGGTCGGCATCCTGGTGATGTCCCGGCCCGCATAGGTGATGGTGCCCTCGCGGGCCCGCGGGTTGCCGAAGATCGTCATCATCAGCGTCGACTTGCCGGCGCCGTTGGCGCCGATCAGCGTGACGATCTCGCCTTCATGGACATCCATGTCCACGCCCTTGAGAGCGATGATGTTGCCGTAAAAGGTCTTCACGCCGCGCACGCTCAGAAGCGGCTGGCGGGACGCAGTGGCTGCGGTTTGAATGCTGGCTCCGGCGGTCATGCGCCCACCTCTGCTACGACTTGCTGGACTTCTTCTTCATCGGCCACGCCGAGATAAGCCGCGATGACCTTGGGATCGTTGCGCACCTCGGAGGGCTCCCCGTCCGAGATCTTGGTGCCGTAATCGAGCACCACCACGTGATCCGAGATCTGCATGACCACCGACATGTCGTGTTCGATCAGGAGGATCGAGGTGCCGTGATCCTTGCGGATCGAGAGCAGGAGTTCGTTCAGCTCCAGGGATTCACGCGGGTTGAGGCCCGCCGCCGGCTCGTCGAGGCAGAGCAGGAGCGGGTCCGTGCACATGGCGCGGGCAATCTCCAGGCGGCGCTGATCGCCGTAGGGCAGGTCGCCGGCCGGGTCGTCGGCGCGGTCGATGAGGCGGGTCTTCTCCAGCCAGAACTTGGCCTTCTCGATGGCCTCCTTCTCGGCCTTGCGGTAGCCGCCGATGCCGAGCACGCCCAGGAAGGTGAAGCCCGAGGCGATCATCAGCGGGTTGTGCTGGGCCACCAGCAGGTTCTCCAGCACGGTCATGCCGGAGAACAGGCGGATGTTCTGGAAGGTGCGGGCAACCTTGGCCTTCCAGTTGATCTCGAAGCCAGGCAGCCTTTCCAGCAGGAGATGCGAGCCGTCGGGCTTGCGCAAGGCCACCATGCCTTCGGTCGGCTTATAGAAGCCCGTGATGCAGTTGAAGACCGTGGTCTTGCCCGCACCGTTCGGTCCGATGAGCGCGGTGATGTCGCCGCGCCCAGCCTTGAAGGAGAGATCGTTGACGGCGACGAGGCCGCCGAAGCGCATCGTAAGATGTTGTACGTCGAGGATGGGATCCTGCAGCCAACGCATTAGCCGTGTCCTTCCTTCACGAGCGAGCCGGAAATGGCCTTGCGCTCTTTCAAGATCACCGAGGGTTCACGTTCCGAGATCAGGCCGCGCGGACGCCAGACCATCATGGCCACCATGCCGATGCCGAAGATCAGCAGGCGGTATTCGTTGGGGTCGAAGCCCGCCCCGAACACGGATTGGAGGAACGTCAGGTTGCGCAGGATCTCGGGGCCGCCGACGAGCACGATGGCGGCAATCGCCACGCCGATCTGCGAGCCCATGCCGCCGAGCACCACGATGGCCAGGATGATCGCCGATTCCAGGAAGTTGAAGCTTTCCGGAGAGACGAAGCCCTGACGGACGGCGAAGAACGAGCCGGCGAAGCCGCCGAACATGGCGCCGAGGGCAAAGGCCGTGAGCTTGGTGTTGGTGGTGTTGATGCCGAGCGACCGGCAGGCGATCTCGTCCTCGCGCAAGGCTTCCCAGGCGCGCCCCACCGGCAGCTTGCGAAGCCGCATGGTGACGAAGTTGGTGAGCAGCGCCAGGGCCAGGATGAGGTAGTAGAGGAAGATGCCCCGGTGCATGGTATGGAATTCGAGCCCGAAAAGGTTCGCGAAGCCGCCTTCGTCATTCGTGAACGGAATGCCGAAGAAGGTCGCGCGCGGGATCGAGGAGATGCCGGCGCCGCCGCCCGTCACGTCCACCCAGTTGATGAGGACGAGGCGGATGATCTCGCCGAAGGCGAGGGTCACGATGGCGAGATAGTCGCCGCGCAGGCGCAGCACCGGGAAGCCTAGGATGACGCCCCATGTGGCCGCCAGGATGCCGGCGAGCGGCAGGCAGATCCAGAACGACAGGCCGAACGTGGTCGAAAGCAGGGCGTAGGAATAGGCTCCGACCGCGTAGAACGCGACGTAACCGAGATCCAGCAGGCCCGCGAGCCCCACCACGATATTGAGGCCCCATCCCAGCATCACATAGGTGAGGATGAGCACGCCGAGGTCGATCCAGTACCGGGATTCGCCGAGACCGCCCTGGATGAGGACGATCAGGAACGGAAAGGCGACGGCGATGCCGAGAAAGAACGGCAGCGCGTACTTGGACACGTGCTGGAACGCGCTCGGCTCCGCGTGGACCGCTTCGGTGGCCTGGTGCGCGCTCGGGGTCGCTTGGCGGTAGGCCCTCGTCGCCGTGAAGGCGTGAAGGAAGAGCCGCAGGCCGAACACCAGGGCGCAGATGATGGCGACCAAGCCCCAGCGCTGGCCGAGGAAGAGGTCCGCGCCGTTCTGCTCCGTCTTGTAGGACAGGATCGGAATGGCGAGGCCCAGGGTGATCAAGGCTGCCTTGGCGGAGTCCTTGAGAGCGGCGGCAAGATCGAAGCGGCGGGTGGCCGCATTCGCCGTTTGCGCCGTGGTGGTGATGGAAGGAGCGTTCATAGCTCTTAAGCTCCTTAGACCTTCTCGACCTCAGGCCGTCCGAGAATGCCGGAGGGCATGAAGATCAGAACGATGGCGAGGATCGAGAACGCGGCGACGTCCTTGTACTCGATCGAGAAATAGGCGGACCAGAAGGTCTCGATGAGACCGATGATCAGGCCGCCGAGAACCGCGCCCGGAAGCGAGCCGATGCCGCCCAGAACCGCGGCCGTGAAGGCCTTCACGCCCGGCACGAAGCCGTCCGCGAAGCTCACGACGCCATAATAGAGCAGGTACATGGTGCCTGCGACCGAGGCGAGCGCGGCGCCGATCACGAAGGTGAGCGAAATCGTGCGGTCCACGTTGATGCCGAGCAGGGCAGCCATCTTGCGGTCCTGCTCGCAGGCGCGCTGGGCGCGGCCGAGCGATGTCTTCTGGACGAGATACCAGAAGATCGTCAGCAGCACGGCGGTGACGACCATGATGATGATCTGCTTGTAGGAAATCGCAACATTGTAGCCGCTTTCTCCCTGGAACAGCACCACCACGTCCCGCACCATGGGCGGGGTCGGCTTGTTGCGGGCTCCCTGAGCGACCTGCACGAAGTTGGCCAGGAAGATCGAGACGCCGATGGCGGAGATCAGCGGCGCCAGGCGGAACGAACCGCGCAGGGGCCGATAAGCGATGCGCTCGATGGCCCAGCCCCACAGGGAGGTGAGCACCATCGCGACGATGAGCACGATGAACAGCGCCAGCGCGATCGACGAGATCCCGAGCCATGTGGTCAGGATCAGGAAGAAGATCAGCGAAATGAATGCGGAAAGCATGAAGACGTCGCCGTGGGCGAAGTTCACCATGCCGATGATGCCGAAGACCATCGTGTAACCGATGGCGATGAGGCCGTAGATCGACCCCAGCGTCAGCCCGTTGATGAGCTGCTGCACAAAGATTTCCATGTCCTACCCTTAGCCCTCTGGAAGCGGGTCTTGCTTGGGAAAGGCTCAACAAAGCACGATGTGGGTGCAAGGCCAAGCCGAACGTCACCTGAGCGGGTCTCTAGCAAACGGATTTTCGTTCGACAACGTACTGTTAAGATTCCTATTGGCTCTTTGACGGAATAATCGGCAAACTTTGGTTCAATACGGGGCAAGGATCGTACCGCCGCTTCCAAAGGCGGCACTCAAGGCCCATATGCACGCCACCGGCCTTGTGCTCTGCTCGAAAGAGTGGGAGAGGCTCCCTGGACAAACATGTTGAAGACTCCCGCTCCTCCATTCTCGGCCTCTACCGGCGCCCCCGGCTTTGACGCGGTTCTCTTTCGCGAGGGCATGAGCCGTGTTGCCGCAGCCGTCCATGTGGTGACCACGGACGGACCGTCCGGCATCGCCGGCTTCACGGCCACAGCCGTCACCCCAGTCACCGACGACCCCGCCTCGCTCCTGGTCTGCATCAATACGGCCGCCCGCTCGGCGCAGGCGCTGCTCACGAACGGGATCTTCTGCGTGAATGCCTTGGCCGCAGAGGATCAGCCCCTGGCGGATATCTTCGCCGGGCGCACCTCCCTGCAGGGGCCGGATCGATTCTCGAAAGGCGAGTGGATCAGGCTCACGACCGGCGCGCCTGCGCTCGCCACGAGCCTCGTCTCCTTCGACTGCCGTCTGAGCGACGCCAGGGTCGTCGCCACCCATCACGTGATCGTGGGCGAGATCATGAACGTCCGCCTCGGCGAACCGAGGCCCGCGCTGGTTTATCAGGGGCGGCTTTATCGGGAGCTCTGAGGCTTCAAGGGCGCGTGAGGCCCGGGAACCTTCCATGTCGATCCTGCCTTTGAAAGGCAAATGCTTTTGGAGGTTCTCTCATGTTCAAGCTCATCAGGAATATCGTTCTTTTGCGACAGGCTTGGAAGCTGCTGAGGCGGCGGCGCTGACAGTCACGCTCCTCGTGCTGGTCCCGGCGCATAGGGGCTCCAGCCGGTGATCTGCACGAAGCCGTCCCTGGCCGCGACCACCATGTGCTTGCGGTGCCTGTGGACGAGGGCGCCCGGCTGGTAGCCGTGCCTCTCCTGCCAGCCGGTGGCCTCCCACACATACACATAACGGGAATCGACCTGCGCGAAGGCCTCGATGGAGCCGAAGGCGCGGATCGTCCGCAGGGCATCCTCCACATTTCCCGCCCAATTGACCGTTCGCTCCGCTTGAGTGATCCGCGGCCAATAGGTGCCGGGACCCTGCGGCCGGGCCCCAGCCCAGAGCGTCGGCAGGTCCTTCGCCAACCGTTCGGCGATCTCCTTGGCCGCCATCTGGCATCGCGCCAGCAGGGTGTCGTGGGTTTCTCCCGGGCTCAACGCAAAGCGCTTCTGGGCGAGGATGGGGCCGGTGTCGAACGAGGGCTCCAGGGCATGGGCCGTGACGCCCCATTCCGGAACGCCGTCGAGAATCGCCCTGAAGAGAGGATAGGGACCGCGCCCCTGCGGCAGCGGGGAGGGATGGAAGTTGAAGGCATAGGGAAGGTGCTGCTCCCAGCCCCTGACGAGCCAGGGATAGCCTGCGACCACCAGCACATCGCAGCCCGAGGCTTTCAGCCCTGCCAGATCGGACGGCGCGATCCGCGCGGTCTGGACCGGAATCTTCAGGCCACGGGCGCGGGCGATTGTAGCCTCGTTGAAATCGTAGATGCCGTCGCAGGGGCGGCTGAACAGCTTCACCGGCTGCCAGCCTCTGGCGACGAAGGTTTCGAACACATCCCCAAGAAAATCAATTCCGGCAAAGGCGAAACGCATCTCCCGGTCATCTCCTCTTTGCCGGTCCGTCACACAAGAAGGCACGAGGCGCTTTCAGGCAAGCCGTGTTCTCGAAGTACCCATTGGAGGAGGTCATGCATTCCTGGATGTTGACTCCATTATATTGGATAGTCATTCTATCTTAATGGAAGAGACGGCCGATATTAACGCCCATATTGCCCGGCGCCTGCGCGGACTGCGCACGGAGCGCGGCCTGACTCTCGAGGCGCTGGCCGAGCGTACGGGCGTCAGCCGCTCCATGATCTCCCTCGTCGAACGGGGGGAGAGCAGCCCGACGGCGGTGGTTCTCGACAAGCTCGCCGCGGGTCTGGGCGTTACGCTCGCCTCCCTGTTCGCGGAGCAAGAGTGCACCGGTGCCTCGCCTCTTTCGCGGCGCTCGGAGCAGCGTGTCTGGCGCGATCCGGACAGCGGCTATATGCGCCGCAACCTGTCGCCGCCCGGTTTTCCCTCTCCCATCGAGCTCGTGGAGGTCGTGATGCCGGCAGGTGCGCGCGTCGCCTACGACACGGGCCGTCGGTCCGTCGGCGTGAGCCAGCAGATCTGGATCGTCGAGGGCGAGATCGAACTGGGGCTTGGCGATGAGACCTACCGGCTCCTCGCGGGCGACTGCCTGTGCATGGACATCGAGCAGCCGACAATCTTCCGGAACCTGTCAGGCCAGCCGGCCCGCTACCTGGTGGCGCTGACCACCGATGCCAAGTTTCATCATCGCTGAGGGAGTTCTCATGAGCGAGACCGTCACGATCCGCGCCTTGTCGCTGGGGCAATCCGCCGAGCAGATCGGCCCGCTGTCGACGGTCCTGATCGACTGCGTGGAGGGCGGCGCGTCCGTTGGCTTCATGCTGCCTATGACCCGGGACAAGGCGGAGACGTTCTGGCGAGGCGTCGCCAATAGCGTCGCGGCGGGGGAGCGCATTCTCCTGGTCGCGGAGGACGGCGGGGAAATCATCGGCACCGTGCAGGTGGTGCTCAAGCAGCCGGAGAATCAGCCCCATCGCGGCGATGTCTCCAAGATGCTCGTGCATCGCAAGGCGCGCAGGCGCGGTGTCGGTGCAGCTCTCATGCGTGCCGCCGAGGAGGCTGCGCGCAGGGCGGGAAAGACCGTCCTCGTTCTCGATACGGTGACCGGAAGCGATGCGGAGCGCCTCTACACGCGGCTCGGCTGGGAGCGCGTCGGAATCATTCCGAACTATGCCCTGTGGCCGCAGGGCGGCCTTTGCCCAACGACCTATTTCCACAAGCAGATCACGCCTGCTTGAACCTTGTGGCGCGAGACTTCTGCCATCTTGCGGGAACCGGAGAACGTGCTCAAGATTTAGCCTTGAGCGTAGGGCAGGACATCGCCCTTGATCGTCGGGTGGATGCCTGCCTCTCAAGGTTGGAGAAGGAGTTCGCATGGCATCCAAGGATTTCATCCGCCAGCTGGAAGGCTACGGGCTGACGACAGCACAGATACTCTATCGGATGCCGGACCATCCCACGTTCCTGCAGACCTATATCTGGCAGGACTATGATCTTGCTCCCCGTTTTCCCGTGCTCATCGACTTCCTGGAGTTCTGGAAGCGGGAGCTGGCAGGACCTCTTCACTCGGTCACGATCACCCATGCGCAGCTGATCCGCCCTGCCGAGTTCCGGGCCGTGTCGGGAGAAATCAACATTCATTGAGAAAAACGCGACGAGCCTTCAGAAAAAGGGAACGAGCCTTGGCCCGAGGCTTCAACTCGTTTAGAGATGCACGTCGCCTCGAACCGGCAAGGGCTCCTTGTTTTCCAACGCTCGAACATCTCAAATCCTTCTTACGCTTGCCTCTCAGCCAGGCGAGCGCCTGACTGTGCGCGACATCATGGCCGTTCTGCAGGACAGGGCCTTTGCGCTGCTCATCGTTCTGCTCGGCCTGCCGAACTGCCTGCCTATGCCGCCGCCGATCCCGCTGGTCTGCGGCCTGCTCCTGGCCCTGGTCGCCATCCAGATCATTTTCGGCCGTGAGGCTCCCTGGCTGCCCGGCCAACTCCTGAACCGTTCGCTTGCCCGCACCGATGTGGAGCGTGCCGTGGGACGGGCCATGCCCGCCTTCAGGAGGCTGGAGCGCTTCTCGCGCCCCCGCATGACCTTCCTGGATACGCCTGTCTCCATGCGGATCATGGGCGCCATCGTCCTGGTAATGGCGCTCGGCCTTCTCTTCGCGCCGCCCTTCGTCGGACAGATCCCGCTGGGCCTCGCCGTCTGCCTCGTGGGGCTTGGCCTCGTGGAGCGCGACGGCCTCGTCATCATGGGCGGCTTGATCATCGGCTCCGTCGGCATGGTGCTCAGCCTCGGCTTCGTCTACGCCATCTTCACAGGCCTCGACACGGTCCTGTGACGCGAAAAGCGAGCGCCCGGCGCTGGGCCGGGCACGACATGGATTTCATTTGTTGAGAATTCAGTCGATGTCGTCGTCGAATTCAGGAGCTGACTTCAGCTGATCGACGGACATGGTCAGCATCAGCCGCATCTCGCCGGACAGGGCGGCGTTGGACGAACCTGCATTCGGGTTGGAGCCTTGGACCGAGCCCGTCGTCTCGGCATCGGGCATCATCTGGAACGCATTGAGGGGCAACGCCACCATGCGGTCGCCGAGACCTTCCTCGACTTCGATTACGACCGCCGCTACCCGGCCGGTCCGATCGAGCACCAGGTCCTCGACATCGCCGATATCCTTGTCGTCCGGGCCGACCACATCCTCGTCCATCAGGTCGGACAGCAGCATGGCGCCGGCCGGCAGCTGGGTCATGAATTGCGACGGGTTCGCAGCCTGTGAGGAATGTTCGGCATGGGTTTGCTCGGATTGGGCCATGGCGCTCGTCCCCAGCAGAGTAGAGCCGAGCAGCCCGGCCATCAGCAGCATCTTCATCTTATTCTCCTCCGATCGCGTTTCAGCGAGGGTGTAACGCGACGGCGGTGGCTTGGTTCTGGCGCCAAGCTCAGATCAGGCGCAGGCCCTTGAGGCTCGCATGCCCCTCCCGGCCAACGATGATGTGGTCGTGGACGGTGATTCCCAAGGGCTTCGCCACATCGATGATCTCGCGGGTCATCTTGATGTCTGCGGAGGAGGGGGTGGGGTCGCCCGACGGATGATTGTGGACCAAAATCAGGGCGGAGGCCGAAAGCTCGAGTGCCCGCTTGACCACTTCCCGCGGATAGACCGGCGTGTGATCCACGGTTCCGGATTGCTGCACCTCGTCCGCGATGAGGGCATTGCGCTTGTCGAGGAAGAGGAGGCGGAACTGCTCCCTGTCCATGAAGGCCATGGCGGTGCGGCAGTAATCGATCACCGAGGCCCAGGAGGAGAGAACCGGCCGTTTCGCCACCTCGCCCCGGGCGAGGCGGCGGGCCGAGGCCTCCACGATCTTGAGGTCGGTCACGACCCGCTCACTGACGCCGTCCACCTCCATCAGGCGGGCAGGCGGAGCCGCCAGCACCTCGGCGAAGGTGCTGAAGCGCTTGATCAACTCCTTGGCCATCGGCTTCACATCCCGGCGGGGAATGGACCGAAAGAGAAGGAGTTCCAACAGTTCGTAATCCGGCAGGGCCTCGCCGCCCACCTCCATGAAGCGGGCGCGAAGCCGGTCGCGGTGGCCGTGGTAATGAGGAGTCTCGTCGCCGCTCATGCTGCAGGGAATCGCCGCTCTCAACCGTTAAATGGGAGAAGCTTTAGACGAGCAGCAAAATGATACAAGGTTGCTTTTATGAAAGACTCTGGTTGTAAGGCGGCTTGTCCAAGCCCTTCGGCGAGTAGGTGAAAACCTCGACGCCGGTCTCCGTTACGCCGACCATGTGCTCGAACTGAGCCGACAGGGAGCGGTCTCGGGTCACGGCAGTCCAGCCGTCGGAGAGCACCTTCACCTGCGGACGGCCCAGGTTGATCATGGGCTCGATGGTGAAGAACATGCCGGGCTCCAGCACCACGTTGTAGGCCGGTTCCACATAGTGGAGGATCGTGGGCGAGGCGTGGAAGGTCTTGCCGATGCCGTGGCCGCAGAAATCCCTGACTACGGAGCAGCGCTCGGCTTCGGCATAGGTCTGGATGGCGCGGCCGATGTCATTGGTGGTGGCCCCCGGCTTTACGGCGGCAATTCCACGCAGCAGGCATTCGTAGGTGATCTCGCACAGGCGCTGCGCCCGGCGAGGGACGTCGCCCACATAGTACATGCGGCTCGAATCGCCGTGCCAGCCGTCGAGAATCAGGGTGACGTCGACATTCATGATATCCCCGTCCCGCAGGGGCTTGTCGTTCGGAATGCCGTGGCAGACCACATGGTTGATCGAGGTGCAGATCGTCTTGGTATAGCCACGGTAATGCAGGCAGGCCGGATAGGCGCCGTTGTCACGGATGAAATCGAAGGCCAGCTTGTCGAGATATTCCGTCGTTACGCCGGGCTTCACATGCTCGCCGAGCATGTCCAGGCACTCGGCCACCATGCGACCAGCCCGCCGCATCCCTTCGAAATCCGCGGGGCCATGGAGCGGGATATCCCCTGAGCGCTTGCGCTCGACGACGACGGTCTCGGTCATTCTCGATCCTTGCGTTCAAGTCCGAATGTAAGGATCATCTTGCCCGGCGCAAGCAAGGACCCCCTCTGCGACGGGTTGCGAATAAGCCTCAGGGGTGTCATGAGCAACCCTGTTCATCCGGTTTGGTGGCTTTGGATACATCCGTAATGAATGACCCCCGTCCCTTTGGGACCTTTGCGCCTACAGGTCTCACCCGCTGGGTGATCGATCGCACGCGCGGGCTGCCGGGAAGCTGGGTCGGCCGCCGCATCGCCATGATGCTGCGCCGGGTGGTCACGCGGTCCTTGAAGGATCAGCCGATCGACCTCGAGACCTTCGGCGTGCGGATGCGGATCGTTCCCTACAAGAACGTCTGCGAACGGCGCATCCTGTTCACGCCGCAATATTTCGATCTGGACGAGATCAAGCTGATCGCAGCCCGCAACCGGGACGATTTCACCTTCATCGACGTGGGCTCGAATGTGGGCTGGTATTCGCTCCTGGTCGCTCGGAAGGTCAATGCCTCCTCCCGGATCCTGGCCGTGGAGCCCCAGCCCGAGATCTTCGAACGGCTGATCCACAACATTCGCCTCAACCCCTTCGGCACGATCAAGGCCGTGGATTGCGCGGTCGCCGACAAGACGGGCGAGCTCACCCTGTTCCTCGACCCGCTGAACAAGGGCGAAGCGAGCCTCAAGATCGTGAATTCGAGCCAGACGGAAACGATTCGCGTGCCCGCAATGACCCTGCTGGACCTCATGAGGCAGGAAGGCTTTGCCCATGTCGATGCGGTCAAGCTCGATGTGGAGGGTGCCGAGGACCTGATCCTCGATCCGTTCTTCCGGGATGCCCCCGCTGCGCTTTATCCGTCGCTCTTCATCATCCCCAACGTTCCCGAACGCTGGCAGGTGGACGTGCGCAAGCTCCTCGGGGACAGGGGCTATCGCCAGATGCTCCAGACCCGCATGAACCTGGTTTTCGAACGTCCTTGACGCTCCGAATTCCTCTGCGTCATCCCCGCGCAGCCGGGGATCATAGACACGACAGCGACAAGACAGCAGTTCGGCTCGATAGCTTCATCCTGCGCCATTGGCATTCTATGTCCCTGGCGTGGTTCTTCGAGTCGGGGCTCCGCGGCGCGGCCCCGGAGTGACAGATCAGACCTACCGGGGCGTGACGATCTCCACCGGATGGTCGATGGTGACCTCTTCGGGGGTGATCCGGCAGACATAGGCGTAGGATTCCACCCCCGAGGCGAGGGCATGGCGGAAGGCCTTGTCATAGGCCGGGTCGATATCGCGGGCGACATCGAAGCGGTTCGCATCCATCTGGATCACGTAGACGAGGGCCGCCCGCGCGCCCGCAGCCGCCATGTCGGCCAGCTCGTAGAGATGCTTGGCGCTGCGGGCAGCCACGCAATCCGGGAACTCGGCGAAGCCTGCCTCCCGCATCAGGTGGCAGTTCTTGACCTCGAGATAGCAGGGCGGCTCGCCGTCCTTCTCGAGCAGAAAATCCACCCGGCTGTTCCTGCCGTATTTCACTTCCGGACGGACGCGCTCGTACCGGGCGAACGGGGCAAGCCGCCCTTCACGCAGGGCCTCGGCCACCAGGAGGTTGGGACGGGAGGTGTTGATGCCGATGAGCTGGAGCGGCCCGCCGCCGGCCGGCACCTCCACGAATTCCCAGTTGTACTTGAGCTTGCGGGCGGGGTTCGAGGCGCGGGAGAGATAGACCCGGCTGCCGGGGTCCTTGAGGCCCATCATCGCGCCGGGATTGGCACAATGGGCCGTCACGATCTCGCCGGAGTCGAGCTCCACATCGGCGAGAAAGCGCTTGTAGCGCTCGATAAGTCTGCCCGTGAGCAGGGTTTCCTGAAAACGCATTCAATCCATCACTTGAGACGAGGATCTTCCCGTAGCAGGGGAGAAGCTCCAGGTTCAACATGCACAATGTCGTCCCCGGTGCCTAAGGCGAGGGAAGGGATCGGGCGCTTGAGCGACGGATTCCCTTCCCCTGCGTTGAGCTCCGGCCGGGGATGACAAGCTCGATGATCGCGCTTTTGCTTGAGAATTGCCGTTTCTGGAGCTAAAGGCCCTCAAAAGGGATCGATGCGCATGGCCGTCTCCGTCACAGCCGCCCTTCTCATCATCGGCGATGAGATCCTCACGGGCCGCACCAAGGACAAGAACATCGGCTACATTGCCGAGTATCTCACCGGCATCGGCATCGATCTGCGCGAGGTGCGCGTCGTACCCGACGTGGAGGAGGAGATCGTCTCCGCGGTCAATGCCTTGCGCTCACGCTACACCTATCTCTTCACCACCGGCGGTATCGGCCCGACCCATGACGACATCACGGCGGACTGCATCGCGAAAGCTTTCGGCGTGGGCATCGGCCACGACCCGCGCGCCGTGGCCATGCTCCGGGAGCGCTATACGCCGGAGGAGCTGAACGAAGCCCGGATGCGCATGGCGCGGATTCCCGACGGGGCGGATCTCGTCGAGAATCCGGTCTCCAAGGCTCCCGGCTTCAGGATCGGCAATGTCTTTGTCATGGCGGGCGTGCCCTCGATCATGCAGGCCATGCTCGACAATATCGCGCCGACGCTCCAGACCGGCACGCGCATGACCATCGAGACCATCGAGGCCGAAGGACTCGCCGAAGGCATCTACGCTGCGGGCTTGAGCGAGATCGCAGCCGCCTATCCGGGCGTGTCCATCGGCTCTTATCCGTCCTTCTCGACGGCGGGTTTCCGCAACCAGATCGTCGCGCGGGGCAGGGACCCCGCCGAGGTTGCGAAAGCCGCTTCCGATATCCGCTCCATGCTCGGCCGCCTGAAGGGCGACCGAGCGCCTCTTTAAATTCCGACCTGTCACGTCAGATAAACGAGCAAGCCGATGTCTCCCACCTCACCGAAAGCCTTCCCCGTCTCCTGGGATCAGTTCCACCGCGACTGCCGCGCGCTCGCTTGGCGCCTGGCCTCCGCCGGTCCCTTCGAGGCGATCATCTGCATCACCCGCGGCGGCCTGGTGCCCGCGGCCATCGTGGCTCGCGAGCTCGATCTGCGCCTCATCGAGAGCGTCTGCATCGCGAGCTATCATGACTACAAGAATCAGGGCGATCTGAAGGTGCTGAAGGACGTCGCGCCCTCGATCAAGGCCACCGGCGACGGTCAGGGCAAGGGTGTCCTGGTGATCGACGACCTGACCGATACCGGCAAGACCGCGAAGATCGTGCGCGACATGCTTCCCAACGCCCACTTCGCCGCCGTCTATGCGAAGCCCGCAGGGCGACCGCTCATCGATACCTTCGTCACGGAAGTGAGCCAGGATACCTGGATCTACTTCCCCTGGGATATGGGCTTGGCGTACCAGGCCCCGATCCGCGAAGGCTCGGCTGGATAGAGCATCATAAGGAGCGCCCGTGTCGGAGTTCGATCTTGCGTGCACGCGCAAAACCCTGTTCGGCGCGCTCCTCGACGCCCGCGACACGTTCGGGAAGAACAAGGTCGCCCTGGAGGATCTGGAGCGCCAGCCCATCACGTTCGGGCGGCTCGTCCTCGGCTCGTTCGTGCTGGGGCGCAAGCTCGCGACCCTGACGCAGGAGCGCGAAACGATCGGCGTGCTGCTGCCGAACGTGCAGGCCATCGCGGTGACGCTGTTCGGTCTGAATGCCTTCGGGCGTGTCCCCGCCTTCCTGAATTTTACGGCGGGCATCAAGAACCTCAAAGCCGCCTGTGAGATCGCTGGGATCAGAACCATCGTCACTTCCCGCCGCTTCGTGGAACAAGGCAAGCTCGACGACATCGTGGAGGCCTTGGGCGAGGGCAGGCAGGTTCTCTGGCTCGAGGATGTGCGTGCAGCGCTCACCAGCATCGACAAGCTCCGGGGCCTTTTGGATTCCTGGATGGCTCGCCGGATCCACGCAAAGGCGAAGACAGGCCCGGACGATGCGGCCGTGGTGCTGTTCACGTCGGGCTCGGAAGGTGTGCCGAAGGGCGTGGTTCTCTCCAACGCCAATCTTGTCGCCAATGCCTATCAGGTGAAGGCGCTCGCAGGCGACGTCCTGACTCCCGATGACGTGTTCTTCGATCCGCTGCCGATCTTCCATTCGTTCGGCCTGACGGCCGGGCTGCTGACCGCCATCCTCAACGGCATGAAATCGGTGCTCTATCCGAGCCCGCTGCACTACCGGCAGATCCCCAAGCTGATTGCCGGCACCCGCGCCACGGTTCTGCTCGCTACCGACACTTTCCTGCAGGGCTACGCCCGGGCTGCTGGCGAGAACGATCTGGCGAGCGTGAAGCTCGTGATCGCCGGAGCCGAGCATGTGAAGCCGGAAACCCGCAGGCTCTGGGCCAAGCACGGCGCCGAGATCGTCGAAGGGTATGGAGCCACCGAGTGCTCGCCGGTGATCGCCTGCAATCTTCCGCACCGCAACCATCCGGGCACGGTCGGCTTCGTTCTGCCCGGCATCGAATGGCGGCTGGAGCCTGTCGAAGGCATTCACGAGGGTGGGCGCCTGCATGTGCGAGGCCCCAATGTGATGAAGGGTTATCTCGATGCTGCCGCACCGGGAGGCATCAAGCCGCCTGTCGATGGCTGGCACGACACGGGAGACATCGTGACGGTGGCGGATCGGATCGTGACCATCCGCGGGCGTGCCAAGCGGTTCGCGAAGATCGGCGGGGAGATGGTGTCTCTGGCTGCCATCGAGGCCACCATTCAGCATCTCTGGCCCGACTCCAATCACGTGGTCGTTGCCTTGCCGGATCCGCGGAAAGGCGAGCAGATCGTTCTGGTGACCGACAAGCCCGATGCGGATCGGGACGTGCTTCTCGCCCATGCACAGCAACAGGGCCTTCCCGAGTTGTGGGTGCCCAGGGCCATTCTCGTGTCCAGCATCCCCGTGCTCGGCTCGGGCAAGACGGATTATCCCGCCACAGTAGAAATGGCGCGGCGCCTGCAGGCCATGCTTTGACCGCCTGCGCACTAGGACCGGTCTCCCATACGCCGTAACAAAGCCGTCGCTTCGGCGTTGTCGTCTCCGACGGGCCGCTTGCCGGAAGCGGCGCAGCGATAATGGATCGAATGTCATGAAAAGGTTTGCTCTCGCTCTGGCCTTTGTTGCCTGCGGCTCGGGAGCCGAGGCTCAGCAGCGTCTTTCGACGCAAAGTCTGACCTGCGGTCAGGCGCAGCAGGTCATCCTGTCGAGAGGTGCGGCGGTTCTGAGCACGGGCGCATATACATATGACCGCTTCGTACGGAACCGCAGTTTCTGCGAGTTCAATGAATCGATCGAACTCGCTCTCGTTCCAACCCGCGATACGCCCCAATGTCCCATCGGTTACCGTTGTCGGGACAATGTGGATTTCTTCGACGATTGATTATCCCTGGGCTGAGAGGCCAACAGCTTCTGCCGTCGCAGGAAGGAGGCTGCCTAGTTTCGTGATCTCATAACATATCCAGAACAGTGTTGAAAATTTGCCACACCGGTAGAGAAAGGCCGCCAGGAGGTCTGACTCTGCCTATTTTTTGGGCAAAATGGATGCTTCGTGAGCAGGCTGCAAGCGTGGCGTGGTTGCCTGAATCGATCGTACGAGTATTGTCACGATTGCACATGGGTCCCGGACTCAGGCGTTCAGAATTTTGGAGAAAACCCTCATGAAGCTCGTTAAGAGCCTTCTTCTCGGTTCGGTTGCGGGTCTCGCCGCCGTTGCCGGTGCTCAGGCTGCTGATCTTCCCGCAAAGAAGGCCGCTGCCGTTGAATACGTCCGCGTCTGCTCCACCTACGGCGCAGGCTT
>DASQML010000077.1:0-12012 GCA_035645515.1 Microvirga sp. | reverse complement strand
TGGGCTTTTGCAAGAGATGCGGCGGTTCCTACTGCACGAGGCGGGGGCCGCCGGTGACGATGCTCTCGTTCTCGGCCAGGATGCCAAGGCGGCGGGCGACCTCCGTATAGGCCTCCACCAGTCCGCCCATGTCACGGCGGATTCTGCCCCTTCGCTGGGCGGGAGGAATGGTCTCCCTTCCCTTGGCCGGGCCTGTCCGGTGAGGCCGGGGCTCGCTCACACAGTCTTCGGCAGAGGGGTGACGATCCCCTTGGCCCCGGCGAGGCGCCTTCCTCCAGGTCCAGGGCACGAAAATGCATTGGATTCACGGGGCGAGAGAATCTTCTCGCGGACCATCGCAGGCCGGAATGGCCGACCCGAGGGAACGCCTTCCAACGCGAAGCGCCCGAAGGGTGGGACAAAACTATCCCGCCCCTCAGGCGCATCATAAAGACAGGCAGGGAAGGCTAGTCCTCAAGCCGCGGCGGCGAGGTTTGCGCGGCGGGCCTTGAGTTCCTGGAGCGCCTCCTCGATCTCCGCCTTCTGCTGTTCGAGATGGCGGATCTGGTCCTCGACCTGATCGAGGGAGAGCTTGAGATTCATGGCCGGGCCGTTGGCCGAGCGCTCCTCGGCCAGCATGGCGCGGATCTCGGTGAGGGTGAAGCCGAGCTGCTTGCCCTTCAGGATCACGGACAGGCGCTCCCGGTCGCGGGCATCGTAGATGCGGGCGGTGCCGTCACGGCGGGGCGAAAGAAGACCGCGGTCCTCGTAAAAACGCAGGGTGCGCAGCGTCACGCCGAACTCTCGCGCGAGATCGCCGATCGTATAAGACTTCGCTCCTTCGCCTCCTTCATGGGAAGTGGAAGCTGTTCCAGTCTGATTCATTGAATTAACCCCGTGTGTTGTTTGTTCTTGCTAGGGCACCCCAGCATCTTCGTGTGTAATGTTATGATAGAACATACAACATCTTGGTTGCAAGTGTTTCGGAGCTCGCCCCCTTCCCCAGCATCTGGACTGCGTTCTTCTTGCGATCACCCTAAGGGAAATCTACCCGTTCAGAGGGGCTCCCGAGAGCTAAGACCCTCGGCTTAACGGGTTTTTTACTACGTTCGTCGAAAGCTGCGCCATCGGCTCGAACACCCGGAGGCCAAGTGATTCGCCTCAATTCTAGGTTTGCAGCCGTTGCGGCGGGCTGACTGCAGGGGGCTTCAGCCGGCTGGATGAGTTCCTAGTATCCCCCTCGAGCGCGGCCATGAGACGACCCGTCCTATCGAACCCCGACGAGCTGGACCTTGGCGCCCGCGAGCTGGCAAAAGCCGCCGCCCGCCGGGCAGGATTGAGCCTCGAGGAATGGGCCGCCGCGATCCTTACCGCCAAGGACGACAGACGTCCGCCGCCGGTAGAGGAGTCCAGGACAACGGATTCCGTGCGCGACAGCGCCGCTCCGCGACCCGCCAAGTCCGTCCGCCCAGACCTCGAGCGGACCCTGGAAACCCTGATGGCGGCCATCAGGACCGAAGGCGAGCGCCAGGCCCAGGATCATGCCTCCCGCACAGCCATTGCGTTGGAATCCATGGCCAGCTGGATCGAGCAGACCGAGGAGCGCCTGAACGAGACGGACCGCACCTCGGCCCAGCACCACGACCGCATGGCCACCGCGCTGTCGCAGGCGCTCTCGACCCTGAAGGACCGCCTCGACACGGTCGAACGGCAGGCCGTGGCCGAGCGTTCCGATCCGTCCTGGGTGACGGCCATCAACGCGATCAGCAGCGAGATGGAGCAGCTTCGCGCCAGCATGCATGCTCTTGCAACGCGCGAGGAGATCGTAACCCTCGACCATGCGCTCAAAGACATTGCCAGGGACATGAGCCAGGGCGCAGCCAGCAAGGATCTGCTGATCCTCGCGCAATCAACGGCAGCCCTCTACCGGCAGATCCAGGCTCTCTCCGAGGATGTGAACGACGGTATCTACGGACGCCTCGGCAGCGAGCTCGACCAGCTGAAAGCCAAGATCGACATGATCGCCCAAACCGGCGTCGACCGGAGCGTGATCGACTTCCTGAGCAGCCAGATCGTGGACATGCGCCACGATCTCTCCCAGCGTGCCGAGCCCCGCCAGATCGAACGCCTGTCGGACGACGTCGCCGCCCTGAGCCGTCAGATCGCCGATCTGCGCATTCACCAGATGGGGCGCAACGACTTCTCTGCCCTCAAGACATCGCTTGAACAAGTCTGTGCCGCTCTCGCCCGCACCGTCGAAGCGCAGGAAGAAAGCGACGTGCCCCACCGGATCGAGGACATGAGCCGCAGCCTCGCGGAGCTCGCGAGCCGGCCCGAACCTGCGCCCGTCGATCTCGACCCCATCACCGATCAACTCGCGCTTCTGACCGAGCGCATGGCGAGCCTGTCCGAGAACCGTCTGCAGCAGAACGATGCCCTGAACGACATGATCGCGCGACTGTCCGCGCAGGTTCAGCGCGTGGCTGAGAAGGAAGCTCCCTCGCAGGAGCCCCTGATGAAGCGCTTCGACGAGATCGAAGCAGAACTGCGCCACGTCGGCAGTCAGGCGGAGACCTCCTCGATGGAAGCAATTCTGCGCACCATCGACGAGAAGCTCGACCGCGCTCCGAGTCTCGACGTCCTGGAGCGGCAGATCGCATTGATCGCGGAGCGCCTGGCGCAGAAATCGGACGAACCGCTTCAGAAGATTCTCGACGAGGCGGCGAGCCATTTCCGCAATCTCCAGAACGATGCCGCCGACATCGCAGAGCGCGCGGCGAAAGCAGCGCTGCAGGAGCTTCAGCCCAACCTGCCCGATGCCGGCGACCTCGATGCCCTGAAGCAGGGCCTCGTGGAGCTGAAGGCTCTGCAGAGCCGCGCCGACAAGAGGACGCAGGAAACCCTGCAGGCCGTTCACGGCGCCCTGGAAACGCTCATGGCCCGTTTCCCGGAGCATGGCGCAGCCGCCCAGGCGACCGGTCCGATCTCCCAGGCGATCCTCGCCGCATCGCCCGAGCCGCTGCCTGCGGCGGAGCGGCTGGAAGCCGCCGTGCGCCGCCTGCACGCGGTCACCTTGTCCCAGATCGAGGAAGTCTCGACGTCCCGTTCCGACGGCAACGACGATCCGACGGCACGATCCGAGACCGTCGTGAGCGCGCCGTCCGTGGATGGCCCGGATCTCGGGACGTTGCGGGCGAGCTTCATCGCCGCCGCACGCCGCGCCGCTCAGGCGGACAGCAGCGAGCCGACGATGACCGCGCGGTTCGAGGGCGACGATGCCGCTGCCCTGGAGAGCAAAAGCATCGAGGCGAACGAGGAGGTCTCCGTCCTCCCGGCCTCCCTCATCGCCCGCATCCGCCAGAGTCTCGATGCCCATCGCCGCTCCCTGCTCCTCGGCCTAGGCCTCGTCATCCTCGCCACGGGAACGGCGCAGGTGATCTCCAACGGACTTGCTCCCTCCCCGCTCGCACTGATCGAAACCTTCAAGCCCGCCCAGCAGGCGCCCATGCCGCTCGTCAAGGCTCAGCCCCACGAGGACACCGCACAGACGGGAAGCATCGCTCCCGTTCCGAACAAGGTGGATCTCTTCCAGCCATCGAGCCTGGGAACGTCCGCCGCGCCTTCATCAGTCTCTGCTCCCGGACCGGCCGCGCCGAAGTTCCTGGTCGATCCCGCAACCGTGGGCGAGATTCCGGCTCTGGTTCCGGCACCGCTCCGGCAGGCTGCGCTCGCAGGCGACGCGGCGGCGATCTTCGAGATCGCATCCCGCGCGGCGGATGGACGCGGGATGCCTCAGGACATGATCCTGGCCGTTCATCTTTATGAGCGTGCCGCGCAGGCCGGACTGCCCCCGGCGCAGGAACGCCTCGCCATGCTCATGGAGAAGGGCATCGGCATTGGGCGCGATCCGAAGCAGGCCGCGATCTGGTACGAGCGTGCGGCGCAGGGCGGCAATATCCGCGCCATGCACAACCTTGCCACGCTCCTCGCCTCGGGCTGGAACGGTAAGCCGGATTATCCGGCGGCCCTGCGCTGGTACAGCGAGGCTGCCGAAGCAGGTCTCAAGGACAGCCAGTTCAACATGGGCGTTCTTCTGGCCCGCGGCATCGGCACCAAGCAGGATTTGCCGAAGGCCTTCAAATGGTTTGCCCTTGCTGCCGCCCAGGGCGACACGGACGCAGCCAGGAAGCGCGACGAACTCGCTGGACGCCTGAGCGCGGCCGATCTGTCGGCTGCCAAGGCTTCCGTGGAACAATGGCACCCTCGCCCGGTCGATCCGATCGCCAACGAAGCACCGGCTTCCCGCGGCGGACAGACGGTGGGGGCTGAGCAGAGCGCGGGCAGCAGGAGTTGATGGGTGAACCGAAAGCGGTCAGCTTACGTTCATCGCTTGTCCTTTAAAGCACCCCACGCAGCAATGTAGCGACTCCATGCCGGCAATCGGCCGGAGGACACCCGGCGAGGAAACCCGGATTGCAAATCTATCTGCCGATCGCTGAAATGCCCGTGAGCGTTCTTCTCATCCTCGGGATGGGTGCGGCGGTCGGCTTCATCTCGGGCCTCTTCGGTATCGGCGGCGGGTTTCTCATGACGCCGCTGCTGATCTTTCTCGGAATTCCCCCGGCCGTTGCCGTGGCCACCCAGTCGGCGCAGATCGTCGCCTCCTCCACCACGAGCGTGCTCGGGGCGCTACGGCGCAATGCGCTCGATCACAAGCTCGGCGCGATCCTTGTCGCCGGAGGCTTCGTCGGCTCGGCTCTCGGCGTGTGGTTCTTCGCAGCCGCCCGGCGCGCGGGACAACTCGATCTCGTGATCGTCATTTCCTACGTGACGCTCTTCACCGTGGTCGGCAGCCTCATGCTCAAGGAGAGCATCCGGGAGTTCTGGACGAAGCGGAAGGGCGGCACGGTGCGCCTGCGCCGCCAGGCGGGCGAGCACCCCTCCTATCTCGGCTGGCCGCTCCGGATGCGCTTTTATCGCTCGAAGCTCTATGTCAGCGTGATTCCCATTCTCGGCCTGTCGCTCTTCGTCGGTTTCGCAGGCGCCCTGCTCGGCATCGGCGGCGGGTTCATCGTGGTGCCGGCTCTCCTCTACATCTTCCGCGTGCCCACCACCGTGGTCGTGGGCACCTCCCAGTTCCAGATCGTCTGCACAACCCTCGTCGCTCTGGTCCTCCATGCCCTGACGAACCAGGCCGTGGACATGGTGCTCGCCATCCTGCTGATCGTCGGCGGCGTGTTCGGCGCGCAGTTCGGCGCGCGCATGGGCCGCAACCTGCGAGCCGAACTGTTCCGCTTCCTCCTGGCGATCCTGCTGCTGGCCGTGGGCCTGCGCTTTGCGCTCGAACTCGTGCTCCAGCCGGAGGAGCCTTTCTCGATCACCGTGCAGGAGGTGCGCCAGTGAGGATCGTCCAAGTCCTCCTGATCCTGCTGGCCTCGATGACCGCCGCTTCGGCGGAGACCCTGATCACGTCGCTCTCCAACCACCGCGTCCTGATCAACTCCAACTATACGGGCACGTCCATCGCCGTCTTCGGCGCGATCGAGCGCGATGCGCAGACCGTGGCTCGTGCGACAGCCTATGACGTGGCCGTCACGATTCGCGGTCCACGCCAGTTCCTGGTGGTGCGCGAGAAGGAGCGGCTGGGGCCCATCTGGATCAATCAGGAGCAGCAGAAATTTCCCCTGGCGCCCGCATACCTGAGCGTTCTGACGTCCCGTCCCATCGAAGAGATCACGAGCGTTCAGCTGCGCCAGCGCCAGAAGATCGGCCTCAAGGCCGTCATCAACGCGCCGGATTTCACGAACGAGCGCGGCGCTGGAGCGGACAGGGAATTCCGCGAGGCGCTCTACCGCATCAAGGCGCAGGAGGGTCTCTATCTGGAGGACGAGCGCGGCGTGACCTTCCTGACGCCCGACCTCTTCAGGGCCAGCATCCCGCTCCCCGCAACGGCCCCGCCAGGCAATTACGAGGTTGAGGTTACGCTCTTTGCCGATACGGTGATCCTGGCGCGCACGACGACGCATTTCGAGCTGGTCAAGACCGGGTTCGAGGAACAGGTCGGCTCCATTGCCCGCGACTGGTCGCTGTTCTACGGCTTTGCCACGGCAGGCATCGCGATCTTCTTCGGCTGGCTGGCGAGCGTGATCTTCCGGCGGGATTAATCGCGGCAGAGCATCGCTTTTGCGATGGCGAAGATGCGCTCCGTTCCGATGAGGTGCGCGGTAAAGCCGTTCGGGAAGAGCGGCTTGAACGCGGCATCGCACGCATTCAACCCTCCCGCATAGGCGCCGAGCGCCGGCATGATGCAGCGCGTGCCGTCCGTCAGGAAGCAGCGGCGGCGCGTGGCGCGCCCGCGCATCACCACCTTGCCGACCGGATGCAGGTGCCCCGCGACTTCCGGCTGCTCTCCGGCTACCGGCTCATGGCGCAGAGTAAGCGCGCCGAGTGTCATCTCGTCCAGCACCTGCCCCCCGATGCTCTCCGGCAGGATACGGTCGTGATTGCCGGTCACCCAGATCCAGTCGCGGCCGGTCTGCACGCCTTTCAGGGTGGAGCGTTCCTCGTCGCCGAGACGATCGGGCCCGCCGATGTCATGGAAGCTGTCGCCCAGCGCAATCACGACACGGGGGTCGAAGCGCGACACGACCTCGACGAGGGCGTTCAACGTCTCGCGCGTATCGTAGGGCGGCAGCATCATGCCGCGGCGTGCAAACGACGAGCCCTTCTCGAAATGCAGATCGGCCACGAGCAGCGCATCGTGCGCAGGCAGGTATAGGCCCCCGGACAGATCCAGGACCGCCGACTGCCCCGCCAGCTCGATTTCGTGAGTTGTCTGTTTGTTCTTTCGCAAAGCCGTCACGCCAAAGCCTCATCGAGAAGCGCTGCTTCCGCCTCGGCCAGAATCTCGTCCGCGTTGTCGCTATAGACGCGCTCGCGGCCGATCTCCAGCATGACGGACACGCTCAAAGGAGAAACCCGGTCGAGCGGCTTGTGGATGATTCGCCCCCGGATACGGGCAAGCATCATGCCGAGGCGCCTCACGTCCAGGAGTCCCGTTGCCGCATCCGCCCGGGCGGCGCGCAGCAGCACATGGTCCGGTTCGTGCTTTCGCAGCACGTCATAGATGAGATCGGTCGAAATGGTGACCTGCCGCCCGGTCTTTTGCTCGCCGGGGAACCTGCGCTCGATGAGGCCCGCGATCACGGCGCATTGGCGGAAGGTCCGCTTCATGAGGGCGGATTCGGCGAGCCAGTCCTCCAGGTCGTCACCGAGCATGTCCTCGGAGAAAAGCTCGTCCATGAAGCCGGGCTCCCGCGCTGCCCGTGCGGCGATATCGCCCGAGGCATAGACGGCGATGCCGTAATCGTTGGCGACGAAACCGAGGGGTTTCAGATTCGCCCGTTCCAGGCGGCGGGTGAGCAGCATGCCGAGGGTCTGGTGGGCGAGTCTTCCCTCGAACGGAAAGCACGTCATGTAGAACCGGTTGCCGCGCGGGAATGTCTCGACGAGCAGATCGCGCGGCCCCGGCACGATGGAGCGGCGGCGCTGCTGCAGCAGCCATTCGGACATCTGAGGCGGGAGACGGTCCCACTCGAAGGGATCGGCCAGGATTTCCCGCACGCGGGCGGCAAGAAATGTGGAGAGCGGAAACTTGCCGCCGTCATAGGACGGGATCATCGGATCCGTTCCGGAAGCCGCGCGCGTCGCCAGCACTTCGTCTTCGGCGATTCCTTCGAACCGCAGCACCTCGCCCGCGAAGAGAAAGGTGTCGCCGGGCGTGAGCGTTTCCGCGAAATGTTCCTCGATCTCGCCGAGAATGCGCCCGCGCGGCAGAACCGTTCCGGGCCGTGAGCGCGATGTCCTGCCCAGACGCACCTTGATCATGGTGGCTTCGACGATGGTTCCGACATTCAGGCGGTACTGCTGCGCCACCTTGCCGTCCCGCACCCGCCACAGGCCGTCATTGCCCTTCACGATCTTGGCGAAGCGTTCGTAGGCGCGAAGCGCGTAACCTCCCGTCGCGACGAAGGCGACGCAGGCCTCGAAATCCTCCCAGGTGAGGGCTGCATAGGGAGCCGCCGAGCGCACCTCCTCATACAGCTCTTCGAGCCTGAACGCATCGGCGCAGGCCATGCCGAGGATATGCTGGCAGAGCACGTCGAGCGCGCCGGTGCGCGCATCCGGCGTGTCCTGCGCGGCCTCATGCACCGCGTCCAAGGCTGCGCGGCATTCGAGGATCTCGAAGCGGTTGGCCGGCACCAGATAGGCCTGCGACGGCTCGTCCATGCGGTGATTGGAGCGGCCGATGCGCTGCATGATGCGCGATGCGCCTTTGGGCGCGCCCACATTCACCACGAGGTCCACATCGCCCCAGTCGATGCCGAGATCAAGGGTGGCCGTGCACACCACCGCTTTCAGCTTTCCCGCCGCCATCGCCTCTTCGACGCGGCGGCGTTGCGTCACATCCAGCGAACCATGATGAAGCGCGATCGCCAGCCCATCGTCGTTGAGCTTCCAAAGCTCCTGGAACGTATACTCGGCCTGCAGGCGTGTGTTGACGAAGACGAGCGTCGTCTTGTGCCCTTTGATGAGCTCGTAAATCGTCGGCATCGCGAGGGACGCCGTATGGCCCGCCAGGGGCAGGCGCTCGTCGAGTTCGAGCATGCGGATGTCGGGCTGCGCGCCGCCTTTCACGACCACGAGGTCGGCGAGATCACCGCGCTTCATCTCCCCCTTGAGGGGGGAGGTCGCGCCAAGGGCGCGGGAGGGGGTGGGATCTTCAACCTCGTCGACGTCGGCGCTGCCACCCCACCCCGACCTGTCGGTCGGCCCTCCCGCTCCAGAGGAGGGTAAGCGCTGAGGCACCAGATAGCGGCGTAGATCATCCGGTTCGCGCACGGTCGCGGAAAGTCCCACCGTCGTGGCCTGCGGAGCCAGATTCATGAGGCGCGCCAGCCCGAGGGACAAGAGGTCGCCTCGCTTGGAAGTGACGAGCGAGTGCAGCTCGTCCAGCACGACCCGTCGCAGATCCTTGAAGAAATCCTGCGCCTC
This sequence comes from Microvirga sp., assembly GCA_035645515.1. GTDB lineage: Bacteria > Pseudomonadota > Alphaproteobacteria > Rhizobiales > Beijerinckiaceae > Microvirga. The sequence continues at coordinate 2,979 of DASQML010000077.1, read as the reverse complement.
GCGGTGGGCCAGGAGCAGCGCCAGCTGCTCGGGCGTCGTCAGCAGGATGTCCGGCGGGCGCTCGATCTGCCGCGCGCGCTTGTGGGACGGCGTGTCGCCCGTGCGCGTCTCGATCCGGATGGGGAGGCCCATTTCCTGCACCGGCGTTTCGAGGTTGCGGGCGATGTCGGTCGCCAGCGCCTTCAGGGGCGAGATGTAGAGGGTGTGAAGGCCGCGCTTGTCCTTGGCCGTGCCCCGCCGGGGCTCCCGCTCGGCCAGCTCTACGAGGGTGGGCAGAAAGCCCGCCAGCGTCTTGCCCGCTCCCGTCGGTGCCACGAGAAGCACGGAACGGCCCGCCTTCGCCTTGGCGAGAAGCTGCAGCTGGTGCTCGCGCGGCGCCCAGCCTCGGCTCTTGAACCAGTCCCGGAAGGTCTTGGGAAGAAGGGATGCGGACGCTTTGGACATGCTATCCTAAGATAGGAGGCAGATAAGAGTTTCGCCACGGCAGGCAAATTCCGGATGTGAGCCCGGTTCTTTGCCGGCTTGCCATCCTCATCGAGATGGCTTCACGTGAGACCACCAACAATCCATAAGAGGGAAACGCCATGGACCAATCAGACCAGTTCAAGAACGCCATCGCCGTGGTCACCGGCGGCACTCAGGGCCTAGGGGAAGCCATCGCCCGCACGTTGGCGGAGCGCGGGGCCGCGGGCCTCGTCATCTGCGGCCGTAACGTGGAGCGGGGCGAAGCCGTGGCGCGCGAGATCACCGCGCAAGGCTGCCGGACGGAATTCGTGAAAGCCGACCTGTCGAACATGGACGATACCCGCGAGGTCGTCGCCCGGGCCGACAGCGCGTTCGGACGGGTCGACGTGCTGGTCAACGCCGCGGGCATCACGGATCGCGGCACGATCTTCGATACGAGCCCGGAACTCTTCGATCGCATGTTCGCGGTGAACGTGCGCGCGCCGTTCTTCCTCATGCAGGACGCCGCCAAGATCATGCGGCGCGAGAAGATCGAAGGCACCATGGTCAACATCCTGTCCATGTCGGCCCATGGCGGCCAGCCCTTCATCTCCGCCTATTGCGGCTCGAAAGGCGCCCTTGCGACCCTCACCAAGAACGCCGCTTTCAGCCTCATGCCTTGGCGCATTCGCGTGAACGCCCTCAACATCGGCTGGATGAACACGCCGGGCGAGGACCGCACCATGAAAATCTACCACGGCGCTCAGGACGGCTGGCTGGAGAAGGCCGCGAAGGCGCAGCCCTTCGGCCGCCTGCTCGAGCCGACGGAGGTCGCCCGCGCGGTCGCCTTCCTCGCCAGCACCGAGTCGGGCATGATGACGGGCTCCGTCATCGATTTCGATCAGTCGGTGGTCGGCTGCTACGAGAGCGCGCCGCATCCATCGACGCCTGCAGAGTAACGCGTCCCGCAAACAACACCCTCATCCTGAGGGGCAGCCGTGAGGCTGCGTCTCGCAGGAGATCCAGAGCGTATTGAAATCATCCTTCGAGACGGCCGCTGAAGCAGCCTTCTCAGGATGAGGACAGGAGAAGCTCAGATCCTCGTCAGCGCTGCAGCACGGCAAGAAATCCGGGAACCGGCACGCCGCGATCCTCCCGGGTCGACACGCGTTCGAGGAGCGCGATCGCAAAACCGTTCTCCTCGGCGATCTTGCGAAGATAGCTCTCGCCGTGGGCATAGCGCGCATCGGCGCCCAGAACATAGCCTTCGCCGTCATGCGCCTGCACCGTGAACGCGAAGAGCCCCTCGCGCTTCAGCACGCGGCGCGTTTCACGGAACGTTTCGTCGAGCGACGCCATGTAGACGAACACGTCCGCTGCGACCACGAGATCAGCTTGCGCGTCGTCGCGCCCTTTCAGAAACGAAACCAGTTCGCTTTCATGAAGCTCGTCATAGAGCTTCGTCCTTGCCGCCTTCTCCAGCATGCGCGGGGAGAGATCGACGCCGACGAGCGATGCGCATACGCCGTCGAGCGCCTGCCCCATCAGTCCCGTGCCGCAGCCGAGATCGAGGGCAAGGCCGAACCGGTAGTCGCGGATCGTCTTGGAGCATGCACGGCGCAGCGCATCGGCGATCAGTTCCGGCCCACGATAGGCGAGGCTTCTCGTGAGATGCCGGTCGAACTTGGGCGCGTAATCGTCGAACAAGGCACGCACATAAGTCTCGGTGATCGCTTCGTCCTGGGGCAGAACGCCGAGATGGGCGAGATCGACGCGCACGCCCAGAACGTCATCGGGCTCCAGTTCCAGCGCCCGATGCAGGGCCCTGACGGCTTCATCCTTCAAGCCCAGTTCCGCCGCCGACCGGCCAAGGAGCGCATGGGCCGGAGCGAAATCCGGTGCAAGCTCCAGCACCTGCCGCGCCAGATCGGCAGCAGCCTCGAAGTCCCGCTCGTCGAAGGCGGCGCTGGCATATTCGTAGCGGCGGTCAGCCAGGACATCGCCGGAGGATCGGAAGGTAGCAGTCAACGGCATGCTTTTGCCATGAGGGAGAGACGATGCAGTGTCAATTCGGCTTCTGCCCGGCCCTCTCACCGCCCTGCTCATTCAGCCCTGTCCTTTGCTCCTTCTCCTTCCGTCCTGGCCGGGCTTGATCCGGCCATCCTCGTCTTCGAAACGGCAGCGGATCAAAGACGTGGGTGCCTGGCCCAAGGCCTGGAATGACGAGGCAGGTGTCGAACCTCAACGCCGTCATCCCTGCCGTCTGTGCCTTCTGTCATCCCTGCTCTGCCTGTCGTACTTGCTGAGCGCTGTCATCCCCATTCCCGCCGTCATCCCCGCGCAGGCGGGGATCCAGATCTAGAACGGTCGGAGACAAGGCGCCGCGGCAGCCGCTCGCTTCACTGTGCGCCCTCGGCGGAAATCCATGACCAGGGGCGGTGCTCCGTTCTGCTCCGCCTGTGGTTCTGGATCCCCGCCTGCGCGGGGATGACGGTGAGAGGATCGCAGGACCAGCAGAGGGTACGACGAGCGGCG